>NZ_JBYUNP010000004.1:0-2482 GCF_058133635.1 Rhodococcus sp. Z6_132 | reverse complement strand
ACCACTGGCGTGGCCGCTTCACAGTCTCCCACCTATCCTACACAAACCGAACCGAACACCAATACCAAGCTGTAGTGAAGGTCCCGGGGTCTTTCCGTCCTGCCGCGCGTAACGAGCATCTTTACTCGTAGTGCAATTTCGCCGAGTCTATGGTTGAGACAGCTGGGAAGTCGTTACGCCATTCGTGCAGGTCGGAACTTACCCGACAAGGAATTTCGCTACCTTAGGATGGTTATAGTTACCACCGCCGTTTACTGGGGCTTAAATTCTCAGCTTCACCACCGAAGTGGTTGACCGGTCCTCTTAACCTTCCAGCACCGGGCAGGCGTCAGTCCGTATACATCGTCTTACGACTTCGCACGGACCTGTGTTTTTAGTAAACAGTCGCTTCCCACTGGTCTCTGCGGCCACACCACGCTCCCACCGAGAAAGTGTTCACGTGTCATGGCCCCCCTTCTCCCGAAGTTACGGGGGCATTTTGCCGAGTTCCTTAACCATAGTTATCTCGATCGCCTTAGTATTCTCTACCTGACCACCTGTGTCGGTTTGGGGTACGGGCCGTGTGAGAGCTCGCTAGAGGCTTTTCTCGGCAGCATAGGATCACCACATTCACCTCAATCGGCTATGCATCAAGTCTCAGGATGTGTGTGCCCCGGATTTACCTAGGACACTCCCTACACTCTTACACCAGTACTACCACTCACTGGCGCGGCTACCTTCCTGCGTCACCCCATCGCTTGGCTACTACCAGATCGGGTCCCGCGCTCCACGATCCCCGCAACCCCCCTAAGGGAGCGCTAAAGACCGCTTCGGGCGGTTAGCATCACTGGATTCACCATGGGCGCGCTCACACGGGTACGGGAATATCAACCCGTTGTCCATCGACTACGCCTGTCGGCCTCGCCTTAGGTCCCGACTCACCCTGGGCGGATTAACCTGCCCCAGGAACCCTTGGTCATTCGGCGGGGGAGTTTCTCACTCCCCTTTCGCTACTCATGCCTGCATTCTCACTCGTGTGGCCTCCACCCCTGGATCACTCCGGAGCTTCCCTGGCCACACGACGCTCCCCTACCCATCCACACGACTGCACAACACCCCATGAGGTGAAGTGAATCTATTGTGCGAATGCCACGGCTTCGGCGGTGTGCTTGAGCCCCGCTACATTGTCGGCGCAGGATCACTTGACCAGTGAGCTATTACGCACTCTTTCAAGGGTGGCTGCTTCTAAGCCAACCTCCTGGTTGTCTTCGCGATCCCACATCCTTTCCCACTTAGCACACGCTTAGGGGCCTTAGCCGGTGATCTGGGCTGTTTCCCTCTCGACTACGAACCTTATCGCCCGCAGTCTCACTGCCGCGCTCTCACTCACCGGCATTCGGAGTTTGGTTGATTTCGATAAGCTTGTTGGCCCTCTAGACCATCCAGTAGCTCTACCTCCGGTGAGAAACACGCGACGCTGCACCTAAATGCATTTCGGGGAGAACCAGCTATCACGGAGTTTGATTGGCCTTTCACCCCTACCCACAGCTCATCCCCTCAGTTTTCAACCTAAGTGGGTTCGGGCCTCCACGACGTCTTACCGTCGCTTCACCCTGGCCATGGGTAGATCACTCCGCTTCGGGTCTAGAGCATGCGACTGTATCGCCCTATTCGGACTCGCTTTCGCTACGGCTTCCCCTCGACGGGTTAACCTCGCCACACACCACTAACTCGCAGGCTCATTCTTCAAAAGGCACGCTGTCACAGGCAACACACCAAAGTGTTCACCCGCTCCAACGGATTGTAAGCGCACGGTTTCAGGTACTATTTCACTCCCCTCCCGGGGTACTTTTCACCTTTCCCTCACGGTACTAGTCCGCTATCGGTCACCAGGGAGTATTCAGGCTTATCGGGTGGTCCCGACAGATTCACAGCGAATTTCACGGGCTCGCTGCTACTTGGGTATTCATCAAGGGAGGTGACAGGTTTTCACGTACGGGAGTCTCACCCTCTACGCCGCGCCGTTCCAGACGACTTCCGCTAACCACATCACTTTCTTACTCCCCGCCAACATGACAGTGTCGACAAGACAAACCCCACAACCCCACAAGTGCAACGCCTGTCAGCTATCACACACCCATGGTTTGGCCTCATCCGCTTTCGCTCGCCACTACTCACGGAATCACTGTTGTTTTCTCTTCCTGTGGGTACTGAGATGTTTCACTTCCCCACGTTCCCTCCACACGCCCTATATATTCAGGCGTGGGTGACCCCACATCACTGGGGCCGGGTTTCCCCATTCGGAAATCCTCGGATCACAGCTCGGTTGACAGCTCCCCGAGGCTTATCGCAGCCTCCTACGTCCTTCATCGGCTCCTGGTGCCAAGGCATCCACCGTGCGCCCTTAAAAACTTGGCCACAAAGATGCTCGCGTCCACTGTGCAGTTCTCAAACAACACACGACAACACCCGATCAACCGATGCCACCAACACCCCACACCCA
>NZ_JBYUNP010000003.1:0-920503 GCF_058133635.1 Rhodococcus sp. Z6_132 | reverse complement strand
GTCCTACTGTACACGCACCCGAAGGTGCTCAGTACCGCAGGTGGTCCGCTACCGGCGTCCAACCTCGTGACCGTCGTGGTGACCGGTTCGGCGTCCGCCTCGCTGACAAGGAGAAATTTACGCACTCCGCGGGGCCACGTCAAACCCGCAGGACAGCGGGTGGGGCCGTCGGCGAAGGCGCTGGTCAGCGCCCTGCGCCCGTCGCCGACGGCGACCAAATCGCTCAGCTGAGCCGAACACCGGCCATGTGACGCCGCCCACGGCGCACCACCAGCCAGGTCCCGTGCAGCAGGTCGCCGGCCTCCGGTGCCCAGTCCTCGGTGGTGATGCGCTGGTTGTTCACCGACGCACCCCCCTCCTTGACGGTGCGTCGTGCGGCCCCCTTGCTCTCGCACAGACCGGTGGCCACCAGCAGGTCCACGATCGTGGGAGCGTCCGCGGCCGCGAGCTGCACCGGGGAGGTCTCGGACAGCGCGGCAGCCAGGGTCGCCTCGTCCAGCTCGCGCAGCTCCCCCCGGCCGAACAGCGCCTGGCTGGCCAGCTCCACGGCGCGCGTCTGCTCCGCCCCGTGCACCAAGGTGGTGAGCTCTGCGGCCAGCCGCTTCTGGGCCACCCGGGCCTGGGGGCGCTCCTGCGTCGCCTGCTCCAGCTCGGCCAGCTCGTCGGCGTCGAGGAAGGTGAACCACCGCAGGTAGCGGACGACGTCGGCGTCGGCGGTGTTCACGAAGTACTGGTACCAGGCGTAGGGACTGGTCAGCTCGGGGTCGAGCCAGAGGCTGCCGCCCCCGGTGGACTTGCCGAACTTGGTGCCGTCCGCGGCGGTCACCAGGGGGACGGTGGCGGCGTGCACGCTCGCTCCCCGCACCCGGCGCACCAGGTCGACCCCGGCGATGATGTTCCCCCACTGGTCCGAGCCGCCCACCTGCAGCGTGCAGCCGTGCCGGTCGTGCAACTGCAGGTAGTCGTGCGCCTGCAGCAGCATGTAGCTGAACTCGGTGTAGGACATCCCGTCGCTCTCCAGCCGGCGCTTCACCGTGTCCCTGGCCAGCATCACGTTCACCGAGAAGTGCTTGCCGATGTCGCGCAGGAACTCCGTCACCGGCAGGTCCGCGGTCCAGGTGGCGTTGTCCACGATCAGCGCCCCGCTGGGGGTGTCGTCGAAGTCCACGAAGCGCTCCAGCTGCCCGCGGATGCTCTGGGCCCACTCGGCCACCGTCTCCACCGAGTGCATGCTGCGCTCCCCCACGTCCCGGGGATCACCGATGAGCCCGGTCGCCCCGCCGGCCAGCACCACCGGCCGGTGCCCGGCCCGCTGGAAGCGCTTGAGCGCCAGCAGCGGCACCAGGTGCCCGGCGTGCAGGCTCGGCGCGGTGGGGTCGAAGCCCGCGTAGACGGTCACCGGCCCCGCCGCCAGGTCCCGGCGCAAGGCGTCCAGGTCGGTGCTCTGCGCGATCAGTCCACGCCAGGTCAGCTCGTCAAGAATCTCTTCAGCCACGGGGCGATCCTCCCGCACCGCCCACCCGCGTACCGTGCCGGGAGCCCCTGGACCACTCCAGCACGACCTGGGCCGCCCCCGAGACACGAGACGACGACCTGCATGACTGCGCCTGACCTGACCCCGCCCGACCTGACTCCTGACGCCACGCCCGCCTCCGCCGGCGAGCTGGCCCAGACCGCCAGCGAGCCCCACACCGAGTCCGCGCTGGACCCCGCCGACCTGGCCACCTGCCTGCGGGTGCTGCAGCAGGTGCGCGCGCTGCCGGTGGACCACCCCGACTCCGTCGCCGTGCGCCGGGCCACCGCCGGGGTGTTCAAGGCGGTCAAGCACCAGCGCCGGGCGGACAAGCGTGCCGCCGTGGCCGCGGCCGACAAGGCCGTCATCGCCGCCACCGCCACCGGGTCCCCCGACCGCATCGACGACGAGACCGAGGGCATCCCCCTGGTGTCCAACGCCGCCGGGGCCACCGCGGGTGAGCTGCTGGTGGCCCGCGCCTGCTACATCTGCAAGGCGAAGTACACCCTGGTGGACGCCTTCTACCACCAGCTGTGCCCAGACTGCGCCGCCGAGAACCGCGCCCGCCGCGACGCCCGCGCCGACCTCACCGGCCGCCGGGCGCTGCTCACCGGGGGCCGGGCCAAGATCGGCATGTACATCGCGCTGCGGCTGCTGCGCGACGGCGCGCACACCACCATCACCACCCGCTTCCCCAACGACGCGATCCGCCGGTTCACCGCCATGGAGGACAGCGCCGACTGGCTGCACCGGCTGCGCATCGTGGGCATCGACCTGCGCGACCCCGCGCAGGTGGTGGCGCTGGCGGACTCGGTGGCCGCCGCGGGGCCGCTGGACATCCTCATCAACAACGCTGCGCAGACGGTGCGCCGCTCGCCGGGCTCGTACGCCCCGCTGGCCGCCGCGGAGTCGGCTCCCCTGCCGGCCGGGCCGCTGCCCGAGCTGATCACCTTCGACCACATCAGCGACGCGCACCCCGCGGCGCTGGCCGGCTCGCTCGCCACCAGCCCCACCCCGCACGCGCTGACCGCGCTGGCCCTCACCGCCGGCTCGGCCTCGCCGGCGCGGGTGGCCGACCGCAGCGCCATCGACGCCGGTGGCCTGGTGCCCGACGAGGCACCGGTGAACAGCTGGACCCAGCGGGTGCACGAGGTGGACGCGCTGGAGCTGCTGGAGGTGCAGCTGTGCAACACCACCGCGCCGTTCATCCTGGTGAGCCGGCTGCGCCCGGCGATGGCCGCGGCCAAGGCCCGCCGCAAGTACGTGGTGAACGTGTCCGCCATGGAGGGACAGTTCAGCCGCGCCTACAAGGGTCCGGGACACCCGCACACCAACATGGCCAAGGCCGCGCTGAACATGCTCACCCGCACCAGTGCCGGGGAGATGCTCGACGACGGCATCCTGATGACCGCGGTGGACACCGGCTGGATCACCGACGAGCGCCCGCACCCGACCAAGATGCGCCTGGCCGAGGAGGGCTTCCACGCCCCGCTGGACCTGGTGGACGGCGCAGCCCGGGTGTACGACCCGATCGTGCGTGGGGAGCAGGGCGAGGACCTCTACGGCTGCTTCCTCAAGGACTACCGCCCGTCAGCCTGGTAGGCCCGCCTAGAGTTGGTCGACCTGCAACCACCCCACCAGCTAGCTGGAACGGAGATTCATGCGCTCCCCCAAGGACTTCTTCCGCCCCCTCGCCGTCGGTGCCCCGGAGCCGCTCCGGGAGATCCCGGTGCGGCCGTCGCGGATGATCCACTTCTTCGACCCCAGCAACGAGAAGATGGCGGCCAAGGTCCCCCAGCTCGCCGCCAAGGTGGACATCCTGCTGGGCAACCTCGAGGACGCCATCAAGGCGGACAACAAGGAGGCCGCCCGCCACGGCCTGGTGAAGATCGCCAAGGCCAACGACTTCGGCGAGACCCAGCTGTGGACCCGGGTGAACAGCCTGGAGTCGCCGTGGTTCCTGGACGACGTGACCACGCTGGTCACCGAGATCGGCGACAAGCTCGACGTCATCATGGTGCCCAAGGTGGAGGGCGCCGAGGACATCCACTACGTGGACCGCCTGCTGGCCCAGCTCGAGGCCAAGGCCGGCATCCAGAAGCCGATCATGATCAACGCCCTGCTGGAGACCGCGCGCGGCGTGGTCAACGTGGAGGAGATCTGCTCGGCCAGCCCGCGCATGCAGGGCCTGTCCCTGGGTCCGGCCGACCTGGCCGCCAACCGCCGGATGAAGACCACCCGGGTGGGCGGTGGGCACCCCGGCTACCTGGTGCGCCAGGACCCGACCGACGGCAACATCGAGGGCGAGCGCCCCGTCTACCAGCAGGACCTGTGGCACTACACCCTGGCGCGCATGGTCGACGCCTGCGCGGCCAACGGCATCCTCCCGTTCTACGGCCCCTTCGGGGACATCAAGGACGTCGTGGCCTGCGAGGACCAGTTCCGCAACGCCTTCCTGCTCGGCTGCGTCGGCGCGTGGAGCCTGCACCCGGTGCAGATCGACATCGCCAAGAAGGTCTTCTCCCCCGACCCCGAGGACGTCCGGCACGCCCTGGAGGTCATCGAGGCCATGGGCGACGGCACCGGTGCGGTGATGCTCAACGGCAAGATGGAGGACGACGCGTCGGTCAAGCAGTGCCAGGTGATGGTGCAGCTGGCCCGCGAGCTCGCCGAGAAGGACGCCGACCTCGCCGAGGCCTACGGCTTCGCCGGCAAGGAGGCCTGAGCCATGGCTGAGCACCTGCGTCCCCGCCGGTCGGTCCTCTACATGCCCGGCGCCAACGAGCGCGCGCTGGAGAAGGCCAAGACCCTGCCCACCGACTCCCTCATCCTCGACCTCGAGGACGCCGTCGCCCCCGACGCCAAGGTCGACGCCCGCGCCCGGGTTTGCGCCGCCGCGCAGTCGGGGGAGTACGGCGACCGCGAGGTGACCATCCGGATCAACGGCATCGGCACCCAGTGGCACGAGGACGACCTGGCCGCGGTGGCCAAGGCCGGCCCCGCCGCCGTGGTGGTGCCCAAGATCAACTCCGTGGCCGACGTCGAGGCCATCGAGCGCGGCCTGGAGGCTGGTGGCGCCCCGGCGCACACGAAGATCTGGGCGATGCTGGAGACCCCCATCGCGATGCTGCACGCCGAGCAGATCTGCGCGGCCTCGGAGCGGCTGACAGTGCTGGTGATGGGCACCAACGACCTGGCCAAGGAGCTGCACGCCGAGCACGTGCCCGGGCGCCTGCCGCTGATGGGCGGGCTGCAGCTGGCGCTGCTGGCCGCCCGCGCTGCGGACAAGGAGATCCTGGACGGCGTCTACAACGACGTGAGCAACCTGGACGGGTTCACCGCGGAGTGCCTGCAGGCCCGGCAGATGGGCTTCGACGGCAAGACGCTGATCCACCCGAAGCAGATCGAGCCGTGCAACACCGCCTTTGCCCCCACCGAGGAGGAGATCGCCTCCGCGCAGGAGATCATCGCCGCGTTCGAGGAGGCCCAGCGCGAGGGCCGCGGCGTGGTCACCGTGAACGGACGGATGATCGAGAACCTGCACGTGGACAACGCCAAGCGGATCCTGGCCGTCGCCGACGCGATCGGCGCGCTCCAGGGCTGACCAAGCACCGCACCCGCTGGAGAAGCGGCGTCAGGGACAAGCTTCCTGGCGCCGCTTCTTGGGTGGTGGGGCCGCCTTGTACAGCGACACCGTGGGGTCGCCGGCGATCCAGTACCGCCACGGGAAGCGCTCGGCGTCGCCGCCCTCCCCGCCGACGCCCACGCGCGGGCCCTGCACGATCGACGCCGCCGGCACCGGCTCGGTCGCAGCGGTGACGCAGAGGTCGCCGCCGGGGTCGACCACCGAGGCGTGGTTGTCGGCCAGGGTGAGGCCCAGCGCCACGGTGAGCCGGGCCGGTCCGCGCGCCAGGTCGATCTCGGTGCGGCACACCCCCTTGCCCACGTTGCGCCGGGCCATCGCCACCTCGGCACCGGCGATCACCTCACCGGCCCGCAGCAGCACCCCGTGCGCGGTGCCCGCCGGGCTGCAGACCAGGTTCGCGCAGTGGTGCAGCCCCATGTGCGCGTAGACGTAGAGGTGCCCCGGCGGGCCGAACATCGCGCTGTTGCGCCGGCTCTCCCCGCGGTAGGCGTGCGAGCCAGGGTCGACCTCGCCCATGTAGGCCTCGACCTCGGTGATGCGCAGCGCCACCCCACCGTGGTGCAGCACGCAGCCGAGCAGCTGCGGTGCCACCTCCACGGCGGGGCGGGCGAAGAACTGCGCGTCCAGCCGCGCGCTCATCGGAGAGCTGGGTTCATCGAAGAGCTGGGTTCATCGAAGTGCGGTAGCCCACTTGCGGTGCTGCTGCGAGTCGGCCTGCACCCCGCTGAGCTGCTCGGCCACCCGCACCCCGGCGGTGCCGCCGTGGGCGTCGCGGGAGGCGATGGAGCCGGTGACCGTGAGCACCTCGCGCACGGCCGGTGTCAGGTGCGGGTCGATCTCCGCCAGCTCGGCGTCGGTCAGGTCCTCCAGGCCCACGCCACGGCCCTCGGCGACGCGGACGCAGGCCCCCGCCGCCTCGTGGGCGACCCGGAAGGCCACGCCCTGGCGCACCAGCCACTCGGCCACGTCGGTGGCCAGGGTGAACCCGGCCGGGGCCAGCTCGGCCATCCGGTCGGTGTGGAACTGCAGGGTGGACACCAGGCCGGTGATGGCCGGCAGCAGCAGCTGCAGCTGGGTGACGGAGTCGAACAGCGGCTCCTTGTCCTCCTGCAGGTCCCGGTTGTAGGCCAGCGGCTGCGCCTTGAGCGTGGCCAGCAGCCCGGTGAGGTTGCCGATCAGCCGGCCCGACTTGCCGCGGGTGAGCTCGGCGACGTCGGGGTTCTTCTTCTGCGGCATGATCGAGGACCCGGTGGACCAGGCGTCGGCCAGCGTGACGTAGCTGAACTCCGCGGTGCTCCAGAGGATGACCTCCTCGGCCAGCCGGGACAGGTCCACCCCGATCATCGCCAGCACGAACGCCGCCTCGGCCGCGAAGTCCCGCGAGGAGGTGGCGTCGATGGAGTTCTCCGCCGCCGCGGTGAAGCCCAGCTCGGCGGCCACCGCGTCCGGGTCCAGGCCCAGCGAGGAGCCGGCCAGCGCACCCGAGCCGTAGGGCGACACCGCCGTGCGTCGGTCGAAGTCGCGCAGCCGGGACACGTCGCGCAGCAGCGGGTGGGTGTGCGCCAGCAGGTGGTGGGCCAGCAGCACCGGCTGTGCGTGCTGCAGGTGCGTGCGTCCGGGCATCACGGCGTCGGGGTGCCGCGCTGCCTGGGTGGCCAGCGCGTCCACCACGTCGAGCACGCCGTCGGCCACCACCCGCACCGCGTCGCGCAGCCACATGCGGAACAGGGTGGCGACCTGGTCGTTGCGCGAGCGGCCGGCCCGCAGCCGTCCACCCACCTCCGGGCCCACCCGCTCGATGAGCCCGCGCTCCAGGGCGCTGTGCACGTCCTCGTCGTCGTGGGCGGCGGTGAACGCCCCGCTCCCCACGTCGGCCGCCAGCCGGGTGAGCCCGTCCAGCATGGTCGCCAGGTCATCGTCGGAGAGCAGGCCCGCCTTGTGCAGCACCCGTGCGTGGGCCTGGGAGGCCCGCACGTCGTAGGGCGCGAGCACCCAGTCGAAGTGGGTGGACTTGCTCAGCGCGGCCATGGCCTCCGCGGGACCGGACGCGAAGCGCCCGCCCCACAGACCGGAGTGCGTGCCCTCGCTCACAAGCCCAGGTCCCGCTTGCCGGCGATCTTGGAGGACAGCCCGTGCAGCTGCACGAAGCCCTTGGCCGAGGACTGGTCGAAGGTGTCGCCCTCGTCGTAGGTGGCCAGGTTGAAGTCGTAGAGCGACTCGGCGCTGCGCCGGCCGTTGACGGCGATGGCGCCGCCGTGCAGCACCAGGCGGATGTCGCCGGTGACGTGCTCCTGGGTCTTGGTCACGAAGGTGTCCAGCGCCTGCTTCAGCGGGGAGAACCACAGGCCGTCGTAGACCAGCTCGCTCCAGCGCTGCTCCATCTGCCGCTTGTAGCGGCCCAGCTCGCGCTCCAGGGTGACGTGCTCGAGCTCCTGGTGGGCGGTGATGAGCACCATCGCACCGGGGGCCTCGTAGATCTCGCGGCTCTTGATGCCGACGAGGCGGTCCTCCACCACGTCCAGCCGGCCCACGCCCTGCGCACCGGCGCGGCGGTTGAGCTCCTCGATGGCCTGCAGCACGGTGACCGGGCGGCCGTCGATGGCGACCGGGCGACCCTTCTCGAAGCTGATGATCAGCTCGTCGGGCGCCTGCCAGTTGACGGTGGGGTCCTCGGTGTAGGAGTAGACGTCCTTGGTGGGCGCGTTCCACAGGTCCTCGAGGAACCCGGTCTCCACCGCGCGACCCCACACGTTCTGGTCGATGGAGAACGGCGAGCGCTTGGAGACCTGGATCGGGATGCCGTTGTCCTCGGCGAAGGCGATGGCCTTCTCCCGGGTCCAGGCGTAGTCGCGGACGGGCGCGAGCACCTTCAGGTCGGGCGCGAGGGTGTTGAAGCCGACCTCGAAGCGGACCTGGTCGTTGCCCTTGCCGGTGCAGCCGTGGGCGACGATGGTGCCGCCGTGGGCGCGGGCCGCGGTGACCAGGTGCTTGACGATCAGCGGCCGGCTGATGGCCGAGACCAGCGGGTAGCGGTCCATGTAGAGGGCGTTGGCCTCGATGGTGGGCAGGCAGTACTCGTCGGCGAACTCGTTGCGGGCGTCGATGACCACGGACTCCACCGCGCCGCAGTCCAGGGCGCGCTGGCGGATGTCGGCCATGTCCTCCCCGCCCTGGCCCAGGTCGATGGCGACGGCGACGACGTCAGCGCCGGTCTCCTTGCCGATCCAGCTGATGGCGACAGAGGTGTCCAGCCCGCCCGAGTAGGCGAGTACGACGCGATCAGCCATGAGTTGTGGTCTCCTTCAGATCTGTTGCTTGTGCGATATCGGTGGTGGTTGGTGCAAGTACCCGGTCGGCCCGGGCAAGGGTGAGCAGCTTCTCGGCCAGCGCGGCGCCGCTGAGCGGCTCCCGGGCCAGCACCATGATGGTGTCATCCCCGGCGATGGTTCCGACAACCTCGTGCAGGGCGGCCCGGTCCAGCGCGCTGGCCAGGAACTGCGCGGCCCCAGGCGGAGTGCGCAGCACCGCCAGGTTGGCACTGTGGTCGGCGGAGACGAGCAGCTCGGCGAGCATGCGGCCGAGGCGGTCGGTGCCGCCCTGCACGCCCCGCACGGGACTGCCCTCCTCGGGGATGACGTAGACCCCCACCCCGCCGTCCGCCCCGCGCAGCTTCACCGCGCCGAGCTCGTCGAGGTCGCGGGACAGCGTGGCCTGGGTGGCCTCGACGCCTTCAGCGAGCAGGAGGGCGGCCAGCTCCCGGTGGCTGCGCACCTCCGCGGTGCGGAGCAGCTCGGTGATGCGGGCCTGCCGCGCCACCCGGCTGAGCCCTGCGGTCCTGCCCGCTCCGGTCACTGGTGCTCCAGCAACCAGCTCAGCAGCGCCTTCTGTGCGTGCAGCCGGTTCTCCGCCTCGTCCCACACGCCGCTGTGCACCCCGTCGAGGACCTCGTCGGTGATCTCGTCCCCGCGGTGGGCGGGCAGGCAGTGCAGCACCACCGGGTTGGCTGCGGCCAGCCCAAGCATGCGGGCGTTGACCTGGAAGGGACGGAAGGGCCGCACCCGATCCAGCCCGTCGTCCTCCTGGCCCATGGAGGTCCAGGTGTCGGTGACCAGCACGTCGGCACCGTCGGCCCCGGCGTCGGCGCTGGTGGTGGTGTGCACGCTGCCGCCAGTCTCGGCGGCTCGCTTGGCAGCGGCCTCCAGGATGCCCGGCTCCGGGGTGAAGCCCTCCGGGGCAGCCACGGTGACGTGCATCCCGGCGGTGGCCCCGCCCAGCAGCAGCGAGTGCGCCATGTTGTTGGCGCCGTCGCCGAAGTAGGTCATCCGCAGCCCGGCCAGCTCGCCCCGGCGCTGCTTGATGGTCTGCAGGTCGGCGAGCACCTGGCAGGGGTGGAACTCGTCGGAGAGCGCGTTGACCACCGGCACGGTGGCCCCGGCGACCATCTGCTCCAGGCGGCGCTGGGCGAAGGTGCGCCAGACGATGGCGCTGACGTAGCGGGACAGCACCCGTCCGGTGTCGTCGATGGTCTCCTCGCGGCCCAGCTGCATGGTGCGCCCGTCCACCACGACGGCGTGCCCGCCCAGCTGGGCGATGCCCACCTCGAAGGAGAAGCGGGTGCGGGTGGAGTTCTTCTCGAAGATCACCCCGACGCCCTGCGGCCCCTCCAGGGGGCGCTTGGAGTACGGCGCGGCCCTCAGCTGCGCGGCGAGCTCCAGCACCTCGGCCTGCTCGGCCGGGGAGAGGTCGTCGTCACGCAGGAAGTGGCGGGTCATGAGGTGGGCTCCTGTGCGGTGTCGAGGATGGCGGGAAGAGCGGTGAGGAAGCTGGTGGCCTGCTCGTCGGTGAGCACCAGCGGCGGCGCGAGCCGGACGACCTCGGGCCGTGCGGCGTTGACCAGGAACCCGGCGCGCCGGGCGGCCAGCTCCACCTGGGGGGCGAGGTCGGCGCGCAGCACCACGCCGAGCAGCATCCCAGCGCCCCGCACGTGGTCCACCAGCGGGTGGGCGAGCTCCTCGATGCCGGTGGCGAGGGTCTTGCCCAGTGCGGCGGCCCGCTCCACCAGGCGCTCGGAGTCCATCGTGGACAGCACCGCCAGCGCGGCAGCGCAGGACACTGGGTTCCCACCGAAGGTGGTGCCGTGCTGGCCGGGCTCGAGCAGCGTGGCCGCCTGGCCGATGCCGATGCAGGCACCGATGGGCAGCCCACCACCGAGCCCCTTGGCCAAGGTGATCACGTCGGGGGTGATGCCGGCGGACTGGTGGGCGAAGAAGTGGCCGGTGCGGCCCACGCCGGTCTGCACCTCGTCCAGCATGAGCAGCGCGCCGTGGCGGCTGGTGATCTCCCGCGCCGCGGCCAGGTAGCCCTCCGGCGGGACCACCACGCCGAACTCGCCCATCATCGGCTCGAGCATCACCGCGGCGGTGTCACCGTCCACGGCGCGCTCCAGCGCCGCGACGTCGCCGTAGGGCACGTGCCGCACCCCCGGCGGCATCGGCTCGAAGGGCGCCCGCTTGGCCTCCTGGCCGGTCAGGGCCAGCGAGCCCATGGTGCGGCCGTGGAAGGAGTTCTCCGCGGCGATGATGGTGGGCCGACCGGTGCGCCGGGCGATCTTGAAGGCGGCCTCGTTGGCCTCCGCCCCGGAGTTGCCGAACACCACCCGAGCGTCCTCGCGACCCACCTTGGCCACCAGCCGCTCGGCCAGCTCCAGGGCGCGCTCGTTGAGGTACAGGTTGGAGACGTGGCCCAGGGTGGACACCTGGTTGGTGACGGCCTCGACGATCGAGGGGTGGGCGTGGCCCAGCAGGTTGACCGCGATGCCGCCCAGCAGGTCGAGGTAGTCCTTGCCGTCGGCGTCGGTGACCACCGCCCCGGAGCCGCGGACCAGCGCCACCGGCGGGGTGCCGTAGTTGTTCATCAGGGCGTGGTTCCAGCGCTGCTGCAGGGGCGCGGTCATGACAGGGCTCCCGGCCTCGTGGGGTTCTGCACGGTGGGGGTGCGCAGAGTGTTGGTCTGGCCAGTGGGGGTCTGGGCAGGGGGCGGGACCACCATCGTCCCGATGCCCTGCGAGGTGAACACCTCGAGCAGGACGGAGTGGGCGGTGCGGCCGTCGATGACGTGGGCGGTGGGCACTCCCCCGCGCACGGCCCGCAGGCAGGCTTCCATCTTGGGCACCATGCCCGCGCTGAGGCTGGGCACCAGGGTGGCCAGCTCGTCGGCGTCGATCACCGAGCGCAGCGAGGTGCGGTCGGGCCAGTCGGTGTAGAGCCCCTCGACGTCGGTGAGCACCACCAGCTTCTCCGCGCCCAGGGCCTCCGCCAACGCGGCGGCGGCGGTGTCGGCGTTGACGTTGTGCACCACGCCGTCGAGGTCGGGGGCGATGGAGGAGACCACCGGGATGCGCCCGGCGCCGACGAGGTCGAGCACCGCGGCGGGGTTGACGCCCACGACGTCGCCGACCAGCCCGATGTCCACCGGCTCACCGTCCACGGTGGCGGTGCGCCGGGCGGCGGTGAACAGGTGCGCGTCCTCGCCGGACAGGCCCACCGCGAGCGGGCCGTGGGCGTTGATCAGCCCGACGAGCTCCCGGCCGACCTGGCCGAAGAGCACCATCCGCACCACGTCCATCACCTCGGGGGTGGTGACCCGCAGGCCGCCCTTGAACTCCCCCTCCATGCCCAGCCGGGCCAGCATCGCGCTGATCTGCGGACCGCCGCCGTGCACCACCACGGGGTGGATTCCCGCGGTGCGCAGAAAGACCATGTCCTGGGCGAAGGCGTGCTTGAGCCGGTCGTCGATCATGGCGTTGCCGCCGTACTTGACCACCACGATCTTGCCGTGGAAGCGCTGCAGCCAGGGCAGGGCCTCGATCAGCACGCTGGCCTTGTGCTGCGCCTGGTCCAGCGGGTCGGCCGCCAGCTGCGCCGTGTCCAGTGGTGCGGTGGTGCTCACAGGTCCCCCTCGGTGACCTGCGCCTGCAGGTCGTCGTAGATCGCGCCCACCACGGCGCTGAGCGCCTGCGGCGAGGCCGTCACCTCGCTGGCGCCGGACGCCTGCAGCACCACGGTGGTGCCGGCCGGCAGCGGCAGCCGGTCGGCGGTGGCCGCGGCGAGGGCGTCGCGCAGGGTGGTGGGGTCGGCGACGGCGTCGCAGGTGAGCAGGCAGGTGGTGCCCGCCGCAGCGGTACCGGATCCCCCGACCATGCCGCCGACGATCCAGCCGGCCTCGTGCGCCAGCGCAGCCTGCGCCACCCGGGCCGGGCCGGCGATGGCCCACGCGGCGTCGGTGCCGCCGACCAGCCCGCCGGCCAGCTCGCGCACGGCCTCCTCGGCCCCGGCCACCAAAACCTGTCCCGCGGCGCGGTGGCCGGAGCCGCCGGTGGCGCACACGGCGACCTCCACGGCGCCGGTGCTGCTGCCCCAGCTGCTCAGGGTGCTCGCCACCGTCTCGGCCAGCTGGTGGGTGTCGCCGAACTCGGCACTGGCCGCCTCGCTGGCGCCGCTCAGGTCAGCGGTGGCGCCGGGGCTGCAGACACCGGTGTGCACCAGCACGGCACGCAGCCGACCGGTGGTGAGCACCTGCTGGGTCCACAGCTGGGGCGCGGTGCGCTGCTCGCCGGAGCTGAGCAGCCCGGCCGCGGCGAGGTCGGGACCCTCGTTGACCAGCAGGGCCAGCGCCACGTCGGTGTCGGCGGCTGCCTCCATCGCCGAGGCCCGGAAGCCGGCGGGGGCGGTGACCCCACGGTTGCGCACCACGCTCAGCGGTGTGGGGCCGGTGGGGTCTGGGTTGGGACTCACGGGGCCACTCCCGTCCGCGGCAGGCCTGCCGTCTCCGGCAGGCCCAGCGAGAGGTTCATGCACTGCACGGCAGCGCCGGCGGTGCCCTTGGTCAGGTTGTCCACCGCGGCGACCACCACGAGCAGCCCCGCGGCCTCGTCCACGGTGACGCCCAGCTGCACCACGTTGGAGCCGAGCACCGCACCGGTGCTGGGGAACTTCCCGTCTCCCAGCACGTGCACGAAGGGCTCGTCGGCGTAGGCCTGCTCGTAGACCGCGCGGGCCTGCGCGGCGCTGGCAGTGGTGGGGGCGGTGCAGGTGGCCAGGATGCCGCGCGGCATCGGGGCGAGCACCGGGGTGAAGGAGACGGTGACCGGCTGCCCGGCGACCGCGGAGAGGTTCTGCCGGATCTCCGGGTTGTGCCGGTGCGCGCCGCCCACGCCGTAGGCGCTGACCGAGCCCATCACCTCCGCGCCCAGCAGGTGCGGCTTGAGGGACTTGCCCGCCCCGGAGGTACCGGTGACGGCGACGATGTTCACCCGGGGCTCGGCGATGCCCGCGGCCATGGCCGGCGCGAGCGCGAGGCTGCACGCCGTGGGGTAGCAGCCGGGCACGGCGACGCGCCTGCTGCCGCGCAGCTTCTCCCGGGCGCCGGGCAGCTCGGGCATGCCGTAGGGCCAGCTGCCGGCGTGCTCGGTGCCGTAGTACTGCTTCCACGCGTCGGCGTCGGTGAGCCGGAAGTCGGCGCCGCAGTCGATGATCACCACGTCGTCGTCCAGCTGGTTGGCCAGCTCCGCGGAGTAGCCGTGCGGCAGGGCCAGGAACACCACGTCGTGCCCGCGGAGCACCTCCGGGGTGGACGGGGCCAGCACCCGGTCGGCCAGCGGCAGCAGCTGCGGCTGGTGCTCGAACAGGGTGCTGCCCGCGTTGGAGCCGGCCGTCAGCGCGCCGATCTCCAGCTCGCCGGAGAGCACCGCCGGGTGCCCGAGCAGCAGGCGCAGGAGCTCACCCCCCGCGTACCCGCTGGCCCCGGCCACCGCCACCTTTGTCGTCATACAACGATTATGCACCGCGATGGAAAACTATCCACCGGCGGGGGTCAGCCGCGCAGCAGTGCTCCGGTGGCCGCGGTGGCGGCGTCCACGGCCGCGTCCCTGGCCAGGCTGGCCTCGTCCTCGGTGAGGGTGCGGTCGGTGGCGCGGAAGCGCAGCGCGAAGGCCAGCGAGCGCTTGCCCTCCCCCACCTGCTTGCCGGTGTAGACGTCGAACAGGCGGACGTCCTCCAGCAGCTCACCGCCGCCGGCGCGCAGCGCCAGCTCCACCTCGCCCGCGGGCACGGCGGCGTCCACCACCAGTGCCACGTCCTGCAGCACCGGCGGGAACGGGGACACCACCGGCGCCACCAGCACCTCGCGCACCGGCAGGGCGTCCAGGTTCAGCTCCATGGCGCAGGTGCGCGGCGGCAGGCCGGCCCGCTCGCACACCGCGGGGTGCAGCTCGCCGGCGTGGCCGACCACCTCGCCGTCCACCACCAGCGCGGCGCACCGACCGGGGTGCCACGGCGCCTGCTGGGCCTGGCGCGCGGTGAGCTCCACGCCGCTGGCGCGGGCCACGGTCTGGGCGGCGGCGATGGCGTCGGCGGTCTCAGCCGCTCGGCCCGGGCCCCACCAGCCGGCACGCTCGCGCTGGCCGCACAGCACCACCCCGACGTGCACGGGCTGGCGCGGCAGCGCCACCAGCAGGGCGTCGATCTCCTCCTGGCTGGGCCGGCGGTCCACCGGCAGCGCCGCCAGGGAGGTGGGCTCGGTGGTGCCCTCCGCGGGCTGGACCACCTGGGCCACGCCGAACAGCGACACGTCGCGCTGTCCACGGGAGACGTTGCGCTGCATGGCCTCCAGCAGCGCGGGCAGCACCGTGGTGGCCAGCTGGCCGCGGTCGGCCTCCAGCGGGTTGAGCACCGCGGCGGTGTTGCGCAGCGGGTCCTCGGCCTCCAGGCCCCAGGCGTCGAACACCCCGGCGGGCAGGAACGGCGTGGGCAGCACCTCCACGTAGCCCGCCGACGCCAGCGCCTTGGACACCGCGCGACGCCGGCGCTGGGACGGGGTGAGGCCGCGCCCGGCGGGCGCGGCGGGCAGCACCGACGGGATGGTGTCCAGCCCCTCCAGGCGCAGCACCTCCTCCACCAGGTCGGCCGGCTGGGTGATGTCCGGCCGCCAGGTCGGCGGGGTGACGGTCAGCGTGCCGGTGCCCGCCACGGTGCAGCCGACCTGGCGCAGCCGCCGAGCGGTGGTGCCCTCGGGGTAGCTGGTGCCGGCGACCTGGTCGGGCCGGTCGGCGGCCATGGTGACCGATGCCGGGGTGGACACGCCGCCCTCGTCGGTGCGGCCGTCCTGCACGGTGCCGCCGGCGATCTCGGCCAGCAGCTGTGCAGCCCGCTCCAGGGCCACCGCGGCCACGGCCGGGTCCACGGCCCGCTCGAAGCGCTTGCTGGCCTCGCTGGGCAGCTTGTGGCGCCGTGCCGTGCGGGCGATGCTCAGCGGGTCCCAGGTGGCGGCCTCCAGCAGCACGTCGGTGGTCTGCGGCCCCACCTCGGTGCTCGCTCCGCCCATCACGCCGGCCAGTGACACCGGGCCGGAGTCGTCGCAGATCACCACGTCGTCGGAGTCGAGCGGGCGCACGGCGCCGTCCAGGGTGGACAGCTTCTCGCCGCGGCGGGCCTTGCGCACCACCAGGGGGCCCTGCACGGTGGCGGCGTCGAAGGCGTGCAGCGGCTGGCCGAGCTCGAGCATCACGTAGTTGGTGACGTCCACGGCGGCGGAGATCGGGCGCATGCCCGCCAGGATCAGCCGGCGCTGCAGCCACCACGGGCTGGTCGCGGCGGGGTCGATCCCGGTGACCCGGCGCATCGCGAAGCGGGCGCACAGCGCCTCCGGCTCCAGCGTCACCGGCCAGGCGTCGCCGGCGCTCGCGGGGACCTCGGCCAGGCCACGGTCGGTGAACTCCACGTCGTAGGCGCTGGCCAGCTCGCGGCCCAGTCCGCGCACGGAGAAGCAGTAGCCCCGGTCCGGGGTGATGTTGAGCTCGATGACGGTGTCGTCCAGGCCCAGCGCGGCCACGGCGTCCTCGCCGGGGGTGCCGGTGCCCGCGGGCAGCACCAGGATGCCGGAGTGCTCACCGCCCACCCCGAGCTCGCGGGCGGAGCAGATCATGCCGTCGGAGACGTGGCCGTAGGTCTTGCGCGAGGCGATGGCGAAGCCGCCGGGCAGCTCGCTTCCGGGCAGGGCAACCACCACCAGGTCACCGACGGCGAAGTTGGTGGCCCCGCAGACGATGTTCTGCGGCTCGTCGTTGCCCACGTCCACCTGGCAGTAGCGGATGGGCTTCTTGAAGTCGGTGAGCTCGGTGATCTCCGCGACGCGCCCCAGGACCACCGGACCGCTGAGGTCGGCGGGCGGGAACAGCTCCTCCAGCTCCAGGCCCACCCGGACGAAGGCGTCGGAGACCGCGACCGCGTCGTCGGGCAGCGCGCCGGTGGGCAGGCCGGCGTCGGTGGTCAGCCAGGACAGGGGTACGCGCACGTTCAGTCAGCTCTCTCTCGGCTGGATCTTGTCAGGCACGGTGCTGGTTACAGGCACAGCGGGGGTGGCCGTCAGGCCTGGACGCCGAAGGGCAGGGTGAAGCGCACGTCGCCCTCGACCATGTCGCGCATGTCGGGGATGCCGTTGCGGAACATCAGGGTGCGCTCGATGCCCATGCCGAAGGCGAACCCGGAGTAGCGGTCGGCGTCGATGCCGGCGGCGCGCAGCACGTTGGGGTGCACCATGCCGCAGCCGCCCCACTCCACCCAGCCCGCGCCGCCCTTCTTCTCCGGGAACCACACGTCCGGCTCGGCCGAGGGCTCGGTGAAGGGGAAGTAGCTGGGGCGCAGCCGGATGCGCGACTCCGGGCCGAACATGGCCTTGGCGAAGGCGTCCAGGGTGCCCTTGAGGTGCGCCATGGTGAGGCCCTCGGCGATGGCCAGGCCCTCCACCTGGTGGAACACCGGGGTGTGCGTGGCGTCCAGCTCGTCGGTGCGGAAGGTGCGGCCCGGGCACACCACGAACAGCGGGAGGTCGCGCTCGAGCATGGAGCGCACCTGCACCGGTGAGGTGTGCGTGCGGAGCACCTGCTTGGAGCCCTCGGGCGCCACGTAGAAGGTGTCCTGCATGGTGCGGGCGGGGTGGTCGGGCAGGAAGTTCAGCGCGTCGAAGTTGAAGTGCTCCACCTCCAGCTCCGGGCCCTCGGCCACCTCCCAGCCCATCGCCACGAAGATGTCCGCGATGCGCTCGGAGATGGCGGTGATGGGGTGGCGCGCCCCCAGCGGCTGACGCTCGGCGGGCAGCGTGACGTCCAGCGCCTCGGCCACCAGCACGGCGGCGTCGCGCTCGGCGAGCAGCTCGGCGTGCCGGTCGTCGTAGGCCTGCTGGGCCGCGGCACGCACGCGGTTGACCCGCTTGCCGGCATCGGCCCGGGCCGCGGGCGGCAGGGCGCCGAGCTCGCGGCGGGCCAGCATCACCGGGGCCCGGTCACCCAGGTGGGCGGTGCGGGCGGCGGCCAGCGCGTCCAGGTCCGCCGCGGTGGCGAAGGCCTGCTCGGCCTCCTCCTGCGCCCGGTCGAGCGCGTCCGCGGACAACGCGGCGACCTGCTTGGGGTCGTAGGGGTCGTTGGTGGCGGACACGGAGCGGTGCACCTCGTTGTCTGTGTGGGGTTCCGGCCGCTGGTTCTCGGCCGGGCTGGACGCGCCCTCGATCCTAGGCGATGGTGCTCAGCGCCCCGCCGGGGTTTCGCCCGGGTGGACCCGGCCGCTGCGCCGCTGGGCGCGGGCGCTGGCGTAGAGGCACAGCGCCGCCGCGGTGGCCAGGTTGAGGCTCTCCGCGCGGCCGTGGATGGGGATGCGCACCCGGTGGTCGGCCGCGGCCGCCAGCTCGGGGCTCAACCCGTGCGCCTCGTTGCCGAACAGCCACGCGGTGGGTGCGCGCAGCAGCTCGTCGGCGTCGTCGAGGTCCACCTCGCCGTCCGCGGCGGTGGCCAGCACCTGCAGGCCGGCGGCGCGGGCCTGCTCGAGCAGACCCAGCGGGTGGCGGTGCCGGGCCAGCGGCAGGTGGAAGACGCTGCCGGTGGAGGCCCGCACGCACTTGCCGTTGTGCACGTCCACGCTGTCGCCGGCCAGCAGCACGGCGTCGGCCCCGGCGGCGTCGGCCACCCGGATGACGGTGCCGGCGTTGCCCGGCTCGGCGGCGTCGACGAGCACGGCAACCAGCTGCGGGGAGCCGTGCAGGGCCTGCTCGGGGCTCACGTCCACCAGGTCGCACACGGCGACCAGGCCCTGTGGGGTGACAGTGTCCGACAGCGCGGCCGCGGCACGGTCGGTGACCGGGCTGACCCGCACGCCCCGCTCGGCGGCCGCGGCGGCCAGCTCCGGGTGCGCGACCAGCGCGGTGGCGGTGACGAACAGCTCGCGGACCTGGCCGTCGGCCAGGGCCTCGCGGACGGCCTGGGCGCCCTCGGCCAGGAAGTGGCCGGTGCTGCGCCGGGTGGCGCCGCGATGAAGCTTGACAGCGGAAACGACCCGCGGAGTCCGTTCGGTGAACGGGTCCGCGGGTCGGTCTCCTGCTGAGGGCGAGGCGCTCAGGCCGCGCTCTCCTTGGGTGCGTTCACGTCGGCGGGGACGTGCGCCTTGGCCAGCTCCACCAGGGTGGCGAAGGCGGCCGGGTCAGCGACGGCCATGTCGGCCAGCACCTTGCGGTCGACCTCCAGGCCCGAGGCCTTGAGACCCTGGATGAAGCGGTTGTAGGTCATCCCGTTCGCGCGGGCCGCAGCGTTGATGCGCTGGATCCACAGCTTGCGGAACTCGCCCTTGCGCGCACGGCGGTCGCGGTAGGCGTAGGTCATCGAGTGGAGCATCTGCTCCTTGGCCTTGCGATACAGGCGCGAGCGCTGTCCGCGGTAGCCGGAGGCCGACTCGAGCGTCGTACGACGCTTCTTCTGGGCGTTGACTGCCCTCTTCACGCGTGCCACTGGGTAAGTCCTGTCGATCTCGGGGGCGAGGATCCGCCCGGGTGTGCGGGAGAGGCCTCAGCGCCGCGGGGTGCGGGCCGGGGCCGTCACTGGGAAGGGCAGGTCACATGCCCAGGAGGCGCTTGATGCGGCCCTGGTCGCTCTTGGCGACAGCGGTGTCCCCGTCGAGGCGACGCGTCTGCTTGGTGGGCTTGTGCTCCAGCAGGTGGCGACGGCCGGCCTGCTCACGCATGAGCTTGCCGGAACCGGTCACCTTGATGCGCTTGGCGGTGCCTTTGTGGGTCTTCATCTTGGGCATGTGTCGTCCTCAACTATTGGTTGTGAGCCTGGTGGGCGGGCGTCGGCGTCAGCGTGGGCTGACTAGGACGTGGATCCCTGCTCGGTCGGTGCTGGCTGGGGGGTGCTCGCAGGCGCCTGCTCGGCCGGGGCCGGCGCGGCAGGGGTGGCCGCGGCGGCCTGGGCCGCCGCGGACTGGGCCGGCGGTGCCTCCGCGCTCTGCTGCGCCTTGACCCTGGTCTTGGCGCCCTTGTGCGGGGCCAGCACCATGGTCATGTTGCGGCCGTCCTGCTTGGCCGAGGTCTCCACGAAGCCGAGGTCGGCGACGTCGGCACCGAGGCGCTGCAGCAGCCGGAAGCCCAGCTCGGGGCGGGACTGCTCGCGGCCACGGAACATGATGGTGACCTTGACCTTGTGGCCGGCCTCGAGGAAGCGCACCACGTTGCGCTTCTTGGTCTCGTAGTCGTGCGAGTCGATCTTCGGCCGGAGCTTCTGCTCCTTGACCACGGTCATCTGCTGGTTCTTGCGCGACTCGCGCTGCTTCTGCGCGTTCTCGTACTTGAACTTGCCGTAGTCCATGAGCTTGCAGACCGGCGGGCGGGCCTCGGGGGCGACCTCGACCAGGTCGAGGTCGGACTCCACGGCCAGGCGGAGTGCATCTTCCACGCGCACGATCCCCACCTGTTCCCCGTTGGGCCCTACGAGCCGCACTTCGGGAACACGGATGCGATCGTTGATGCGGGTCTCAGCGCTGATGGGGCCTCCTAGGTTCGGCATTCTGTCCATGACCGCAGAACCGGGCTCTCCACGACGAAGGCCCCAGGACGTCCTCGGAGGAGGACGTGCAGGGGCCCGTTGCCGACCGATCCTGACACCCCTGGCGGGGCGCCGAAGCTCGTCGCGAGGACGAGCCGGACCGGACCTGCACACCCGGAGGATGTGGAGGTGGGAGCGGGGCTCCACTTGCTGCCCCCGGCGAACCGGGGGCGGTCGTAGGTGCAAGGCTACCAGTCATGACCGATGACCCGCACATCCCTGCCGAACCAGACACCCGAGAGCTGGCCGAGGTCCCCGCGGTGGAGGTGATCAGCCGCGCTGCGGTGATGCTGATGAGCTCGGCCGCGGAGAAGCTCGGCCTGTCCCACGAGACCCCCTCGTCCAGCCCGTACCGCGACCTGGACGAGGCCCGCCGCCTGATCACCGCACTGGCCGGGCTGATCACCTCGTCGGTGGAGTACCTGGGCCCGCACGCCGGACCGCTGCGCGACGGGCTGCAGGCGCTGCAGCGGGCCTTCCGCGAGGAGTCCGCCCACCCGGACGAGCCGGGCATGGGCCCCGGCGAGAAGTACACCGGCCCCGTCTACTGACGAGGCCGGCACCGCTCGACCCGCACTGCCGACGACACGCACGACTGAGCCGGGCTCCCCGCGGGGGCCCGGCTCAGTCGGTGTGGGCTCAGCTGCGGTGGTGGTCCTTGCGGGCCCCGCCGCGGCGGGGGCTCTCGCCCTCCTCGCGGGTGAGGCCGATGAGCTGGCCGGAGATGCGGGTGCGCCGCAGCCGCTCGAAGAAGTCGTCGGCCAGGTTGGCCGGCAGCTCCACCAGGCTGTGGTCGCCCTGGATGTCGATGTGGCCGAAGTCGGCCCGGGTGAGCCCGCCCTCGTTGGCGATGGCTCCGACGATCGACCCGGGCGAGATCTTGTGCCGGCGCCCCACCCGGATGCGGTAGGTGGCCATCGGCCCGCCCGCCTGCGAGCGCGCGGGCCCGCGGGAGCCGCGCTCCTTGTGCTCACCGCGCTCCCGGAAGCCGCCCGCCTCCTTGCCCCCGGTGCGGGCGGCGCGCTCCTTGTCGTGGCGCTCGCGCTCCTTGCGGGGTGGTTCCGGCTTGAGCAGGAAGCTCTCCCCGTCCTGGGTCATCACGGCCAGCGCGGCCGCGACGTCCAGCAGGGTGACGTCCTCGTGCTCGCGCTCGTAGTCCTCCACCAGGCGGCGGAACAGGGTCATCTCCGCGGAGTCGAGGCTGGCGGTGATGGCGTCGGCGAACTTGCTCACCCGGGTGGAGTTGACGTCGTCCACCGTCGGCAGCGCCATCTCGGTGATGGGCTGGCGGGTGGCCTTCTCGATGGCCCGCAGCAGGTGGCGCTCGCGCGAGGTGACGAACAGCAGCGCGTCACCGGAGCGGCCCGCGCGGCCGGTGCGGCCGATGCGGTGCACGTAGGACTCGGTGTCGTGCGGGATGTCGTAGTTCACCACGTGGCTGATGCGCTCCACGTCGAGCCCGCGGGCGGCGACGTCGGTGGCCACCAGGATGTCCAGGTCCCCGCTCTTGAGCTGGCTCACCGTGCGCTCGCGCTGCGCCTGGGCGATGTCGCCGTTGATGGCGGCGGCGGAGAACCCGCGCGCCCGCAGCCGCTCGGCCAGCTCCTCGGTGGCCTGCTTGGTGCGGACGAACACGATCATCGCCTCGAACGTCTCCACCTCGAGCACCCGGGTGAGGGCGTCGAGCTTGCGGTTCCCGGCGACCTGGATGTAGCGCTGGCGGGTGTTGGCCGCGGTCACCGTGCGGTTGGTGACGGTGATCTCCTGCGCGTCGGTGAGGTAGCGCTTGGAGATCCGCCGGATCTGGCTGGGCATGGTCGCGGAGAACAGCGCGACCTGCTTGTCGTCCGGGGTGTCGGCGAGGATGGTCTCGACGTCCTCCTGAAAGCCCATGGCCAGCATCTCGTCGGCCTCGTCGAGCACCAGGAAGCGAAGCTCGCGCAGGTCCAGGGTGCCCTTGTTGAGGTGGTCGATGACGCGACCGGGCGTGCCCACCACCACGTGCGCGCCGCGGCGCAGCCCGGCCAGCTGCACGCCGTAGCTCTGGCCGCCGTAGATGGGCAGCACGTGCAGACCCGGCAGGTGGCGGGAGTAGGAGCTCACGGCCTCGGCCACCTGCAGCGCGAGCTCGCGGGTGGGCGCCAGGATCAGCGCCTGCGGCGTCTTCTGGCTCAGGTCGATGCGGGACAGGATGGGCACCGCGAAGGCCGCGGTCTTGCCCGTTCCGGTCTGCGCCAGGCCCACCACGTGCCGGCCCTGCAGCAGGGCGGGAATGGTGGCGGCCTGGATCGGCGACGGGCTCTCGTACCCGACGTCGGTGAGGGCGCGCAGCACCCGCTCGTCGATGCCGAGGTCGGCGAAGGAGACGGGCGGGGCACCCTCGGGCTCGGCGGTCTCCGTGGTGGGGGCGGGCCGGTCCGTGGTGGACGGCGCCGCACTCTGGGGACCCGCTGTGTCGGGCCCTGCAGCCTGGGTGGCTGCAGCCTCGGGGCCCGCTGTGTCGGGCCCTGCAATCTCGGGGCCTGCGGTCTGGCGGTCGGTCATGTCGCGGTCAGTCGTGTCGTCGTGAGTCATCAGTCGTCAAATCTAGTCGTCCTGGTCTGAGGGAGGTTCCACCCGTCGGTGGGGCTACCCCGCTGGGACGGCTACCTTCTCCTTGCGCTTGATCGGGGGGATCACTGTGGGTGCTTCTGTGGGGGCGGCCTCGAGGGCGTCCTTGAGGTAGCGGCCGGTGTAGCTCTCCGGCACCGCGGCAACGTCTTCCGGCGTGCCCTGGGCGATGAGCCGGCCACCGCCGGCACCACCCTCCGGGCCCATGTCCAGGACCCAGTCGGCCGTCTTGATCACATCGAGGTTGTGCTCGATGACGATGACGGTGTTTCCCTTGTCGACCAGGCCGTTGATCACGCCGAGGAGCTTGCGGATGTCCTCGAAGTGCAGCCCGGTGGTGGGCTCGTCCAGCACGTAGACGGTGCGGCCGGTGGAGCGCTTCTGCAGCTCCGCCGCCAGCTTGACCCGTTGCGCCTCACCACCGGAGAGAGTGGGAGCTGGCTGGCCGAGCCGGACGTAGCCCAGCCCCACGTCCACCAGCGTCTGCAGGTAGCGGTGGATGGAGGTGATGGACTGGAAGAACTCGGCCGCCTGCTCGATGGGCATGTCCAGCACCTCGGCGATGGTCTTGCCCTTGTAGTGCACCTCCAGGGTCTCCCGGTTGTAGCGCGCACCGTGGCAGACCTCGCAGGGCACGTACACGTCCGGCAGGAAGTTCATCTCGATCTTCAGCGTGCCGTCGCCGGAGCAGGCCTCGCACCGGCCGCCCTTGATGTTGAACGAGAACCGGCCGGGCTGGTAGCCGCGCACCTTGGCCTCCACGGTGGAGGCGAACAGCGTGCGGATCTTGTCGAACACCCCGGTGTAGGTGGCCGCGTTGGAGCGTGGGGTGCGCCCGATGGGCGACTGGTCCACCTGCACCAGCTTGTCCAGCTGGTCCAGCCCGTTCACCCGGGTGTGCCGCCCGGGCACCTGGCGGGCCCGGTTGAGCTTGTTGGCCATCACCGTGGCCAGGATGTCGTTGACCAGGGTGGACTTGCCGGAGCCGGAGACCCCCGTGACCGCGGTGAGCACCCCGAGCGGGAAGCTCACGTCGATGTCGTGCAGGTTGTGCTCGCGCGCGCCCACCACGGTGACCTGCCGCTTGCGGTCGATCTTGCGGCGCTGGGCGGGCAGCGGGATGGCCATCCGGCCGGACAGGTACGCGCCGGTGAGGGAGTCGGTGTTCTCCAGCAGCCCTGCGTAGGTGCCGCTGTGCACCACGTGGCCGCCGTGCTCGCCGGCGCGCGGGCCGATGTCCACCACCCAGTCGGACTGGCGGATGGTGTCCTCGTCGTGCTCCACCACGATCAGCGTGTTGCCCAGGTCGCGCAGCCGGGTGAGGGTCTCGATCAGCCGCCGGTTGTCGCGCTGGTGCAGCCCGATGGAGGGCTCGTCCAGCACGTACAGCACGCCCACCAGGCCGGAGCCGATCTGGGTGGCCAGCCGGATGCGCTGGGCCTCGCCACCAGAGAGCGTGCCGGCGGCGCGGTCCAGGGACAGGTACTCCAGGCCGACGTCGAGCAGGAAGCCCAGCCGGGCCTGGATCTCCTTGAGCACCTGGCCGGCGATCATCTGCTCACGCGGGCCGAGCTGCATGGCGTTGAGGAAGGCGGAGCAGTCGGCCACCGACAGCGCACAGACCTCGGCGATGGACAGCGGCTGCTCGTCGCCCAGGGTGACCGCGAGGATCTCCGGCTTCAGCCGGGTGCCGTGGCAGGCCGGGCAGGGCACCTCTCGCATGTAGCCGTCGTACTTCTCCTTCATGTACTCCGACTCGGTCTGCTCCAGGCGCCGCTCCAGGAACGGCATGACGCCCTCGAAGGCGGCGTAGTAGGAGCGGGTGCGCCCGTAGCGGTTGGTGTACTTGACGTGCACCTGGTCGTCGGAGCCGCCCAGCACGGCCTTGCGCACCTTGGCGGGCAGCTTCTTCCACGGGGTGTCCATGGAGAAGCCCATGGCCTGTGACAGCCCGGACAGCAGGCGGTTGAAGTACTCCGCGGTCTGCCCGCTGGACCAGGGTGCGATGGCGCCGTCGGCCAGGCTGAGCTCGTCGTCGGGGACCACCAGCTCGGGGTCGACCTCCTTGCGCACGCCGATACCGGTGCACTCCGGGCAGGCGCCGTAGGGCGAGTTGAAGGAGAACGAGCGCGGCTCGAGGTCGTCGATGGCCAGCGGGTGGTTGTTGGGGCAGGCCATCTTCTCGGAGAAGCGGCGCTCGCGGTCGGGGGCGTCCTCGTCGCGGTCGACGAACTCCAGCACGATGACGCCCTCGGCCAGGCGCAGCGCGGTCTCCACCGAGTCGGTGAGCCGCTGCTTGGCGCTGTCCTTGACGCTGAGGCGGTCGACCACCACCTCGATGTCGTGCTTCTCCTGCTTCTTCAGCTTGGGTGGGTTGGTCAGCTGGTGCACGGTGCCGTCCACCCGGACCCGAGAGTAGCCCTGGCTGCGCAGCTGCTCGAAGAGGTCGACGAACTCCCCCTTGCGGGTGCGCACCACGGGGGCGAGCACCTGGAAGCGCGCGCCCTCCTCCATGGCCAGCACCTGGTCCACGATCTGCTGCGGGGTCTGGCGGGAGATCAGCTCGCCGCAGACCGGGCAGTGCGGGGTGCCGGCGCGGGCGTAGAGCAGGCGCAGGTAGTCGTAGACCTCGGTGATGGTGCCCACCGTGGACCGCGGGTTGCGGTTGGTGGACTTCTGGTCGATGGAGACCGCCGGCGAGAGGCCCTCGATGAAGTCCACGTCGGGCTTGTCCATCTGCCCCAGGAACTGGCGGGCGTAGGCCGAGAGCGACTCGACGTAGCGGCGCTGACCCTCGGCGAAGATGGTGTCGAAGGCGAGGCTGGACTTGCCCGAGCCGGACAGCCCGGTGAAGACGATGAGGCTGTCCCGGGGCAGGTCGATGTCGATCCCCTGCAGGTTGTGCTCGCGAGCGCCACGGACGACCAGACGGTCAGCCACTCCAGATCCCTTCATCACGCACTAGTTCCCCTGCGCACCACTGCACACCCGGCAGGACACCGCGGTGCACCGAGTGCGACCAACATCCGCCACGAGGTGACCACATCCGATATGCGACCGGTGTGGCCGGATGTCGCGCTCTCCTCCATGGTAGGTCGGCGCCCCGACAAGAACCGGGCGGCCAGTCGCTCTCCCGGTCTGGACGTGACGCCGGTAACGTTGTGCACCATGCAGGTTGACGCGCACTACACAGGCTCGGTGACCCCGGGTGGGGCCGCGCAGCGCAAGGACTTTCCCGGCGGGACCCTCACCAAGGTGTCGGTGGGCCCGATGGACAACAACGCCTACCTGGTGGTGTGCCATTCCACCGGCAAGTCCTTGCTCATCGACGCCGCGAACGACGCCGACCGCCTCACCGAGCTGCTCGACGAGCAGGCCCCCGAGCTGTCGCTGGTGGTGACCACCCACCAGCACCCCGACCACTGGCAGGCCCTGGCCGACGTGGTCGGCGGCACCGGCTCCCCCACTGCCGCGCACGCGCTGGACGCCGCCCCGCTGCCGGTGGTCCCAGACCGCGAGCTCGCCCACGGCGACACCGTCGAGGTGGGCGAGCTGCGGCTGGAGGTGATCCACCTGCGCGGCCACACGCCTGGCTCGGTGGCCCTGCTGCTGCGCGCCGGCGAGCAGAAGCACCTCTTCACCGGCGACAGCCTGTTCCCGGGGGGGCCGGGCAAGACGCAGAACCCGGAGGACTTCGGCCAGCTGATGGACGACCTGGAGGAGCGCGTCTTCGGGACGCTGCCCGACGACACCGTCGTCTACCCCGGACACGGGCGCGACACCAACCTGGGCATCGAGCGTCCGCAGCTGGGCGAGTGGCGCGCCCGCGGCTGGTGACCGCCGGCTAGGGCAGCTGCTCGTACAGCCGCGGCAGCGCTGACTCCACCTCGGGCGTGAAGGCGGTGAACGGGGTGGCACTGATGGTCTGCTGCGCGCCGCGCCCCGCACGCCGCCAGGTGCCCACGATGCGCCCGGCGCTCACCACGGTGGACAGGAACATCCCGTTGCCGCCGGGCACCACCCGGCCGGCGTGCTCGGTGTCCAGCTGCGCCCGGCGATCGCCGTAGCCCAGCACCAGCTCGTCGAAGCCGGGCAGCAGCAGCACCCCCTCGGCCTCCTCGCGCGCGGCAGCGAGCCGCTCGGGAGTCTGCGGGTCCATCAGGTGCTCGGTGCCGTCGCCGTCGGTGCCCGCCACCTCGACGCTGAGCAGGTGCGGCCGGGCCAGCTCCACCCCGGTGCGGCGGTCGCCCACCCGCAGGTGGGCCCACCGGCCCAGGTCGGCCGGGGTGGCGGGGCCGTGGCTGCGGAAGTAGCGCAGCGCCAGCTCACCCAGGGCCTCCTCGGGCTCGAGCTGGCGGGGCCGGCGCACCCAGTCGCGGGCGAGCACCAGCAGGTGCTGCCCGTTCCTGGTAGGGCCGAAGACGAGAGTGCCGGTCATGGCCAGGTAGCCGAGCAGGTGCGCGCCGCGCTGCTCGCGGGTGGCCAGACCGGCGTCGTCCCACACCGCGAACAGCTCGCTGCGGGTGAGGCCAGCTCCCCCGGCCAGCGCCTGCTCGGCCAGCTGCCCGGCACGGTCGAGGTCGTCCTCGGTGAGCCCGAGGCTGCGGCGCCGGCCCGCGCTGGCGGCCACCACCCGCGGGGTGAGCAGCGGCAGCATCCAGGCCACGTCCTCGGCGGGCAGCAGGTGCAGCGTGCCGCGCATGGGCCAGGTGCGCACCACCTCGCCGGCGTCCAGCGCGGCCACCACGTCGGCGCGGGTGCCGGGGGCGGTGCGCAGCGCCACCGAGGTGAGCGAGCCGGGGTGGTCCTGGGCCTGCACCGCGCCCATCCACCGCACCGCCTCGGCCGCGGTGGCGGCACGTGGCCCCACCAGCCGCTGCGCCGCCAGCCGCAGCAGCGCCACCTCCGGCAGCGTCACGTTCTGCACCGTGGCCATGGGTCCACGGTTGCACGCCACGCCGACAGGATGGTGCGTCTGCAAGTACCACCAACCACCCCGCACCGCGTCTGCAACCGCTACCAAGCAGGCGGGAGCGTCAGCTCGCGGTGAGGCCCGTGATCACCAGGTCGAGCAGCCGTCCGTAGGTCGCCTCCGGGTCGACCGCCACGGTGCACCCGGCCAGCTCCAGCGACACCGCCCCGTGCACCGCCGCCCAGATCTGGCTGGCAAGGTCCTCGGCGTCACCGGTGGCGATCGCCCGCTGCGCCATGGCGTGCTGCACGTGCCCCACCAGCTCGCCGAACGCCACCATGGCCGCCTCCTGCACCTGCTCGGAGGCGAACCCCGCGCCGGTGGTGGCGTCGAACATGACGCGGTAGTGCTGCGGGTGCGACAGTGCGAACTCGCGGTAGCGCACGCCGCAGCACCGCAACCGCTGCAGCGGGTCGGCCTCGCCGCGGGGGGCCACCGCGTCACGCAGCCCGTGGAAGCCGCGCACCAACAGCTCGCGCTCCAGGCCCTCCTTGTCGCCGAAGCGGTTGTAGACACCCATCGGCGCCACCCCAGCCTCGGTCGCCACCGCGCGCACGGTCACGCCGGAGGGACCCTCTCGCACCAGCACCGCCTCGGCGGCGTCCACCAGCGCAGCCCGCACGTCACCGCTGGGGGTGCGCACCCGACGCGTGGATCCCGCCACCGGTACCTCCTTGGCCTTGCTGATCGCCGTGCCACGCCCTGCTGGCCAACGCGCTGGCTCGACTGCCAGCACTGACCCGCAAGTTACCCCTTGCCAGCACCACCATCGTAGATAACACTGTTCCACATCAGTAGTACATCGTTCTACAGGAGAACCTGATGGCTGCACCACGACTCGACCCGTCCCACGCCGCTGCCCCGCACCCACGCCGCTGGTGGGCGCTGGCCGTGCTGTGCCTGAGCGTGCTCATCGTGTTGGTGGACAACACCATCGTGAACGTCGCGCTCCCCACGCTGAGCCGCGAGATGCGGGCCTCCACCAGCGACCTGCAGTGGCTGGTGGACGCCTACACCCTGCTGTTCGCCGGGCTGATGCTCACCGGTGGCGGGCTCGGCGACCGCTTCGGGCGCAAGCCAGTGCTGCAGGTGGGCCTGGTGCTGTTCGCCGCCACCTCGGTGTGGGCGGCCTACGCCTCCACCACCGGCGAGCTGATCGCCGCACGGGCGGCGATGGGGGTGTCGGCAGCCCTGATCTACCCGGCCACGCTGGCCATCCTGTCCACGATCTTCACCGACCGCCGGGAGAAGGCCACCGCGATCGGCATCTGGACGGCGGTGTCCGGGCTCGCGGTGGCCGTGGGGCCGGTCAGCGGCGGGGTGCTCCTGAAGCACTTCTCCTGGAGCTCGATCTTCCTGGTGAACATTCCGCTGGTGGTGCTGGCGCTGGTGGCCGGCAAGCTGCTGCTGCCCAGCTCGCGCGACCCCCACCCGGGCCGGTTCGACGCCGTCGGCGCGGTGCTGTCAGTGGCCTCCGTCGGGCTGCTGGTGTGGACGGTGATCGAGGCACCGGACCACGGGTGGCTCTCGCCGGCCACCCTCGGCGGCTTCGTGGGGGCGGCACTGCTCTTTGTGGTCTTCACCTGGTGGGAGCTGCGCCGGTCACAGCCGCTGCTGGACGTCCGGGTGTTCGCCAACCGCCGGGTGTCGGCGGCCAGCGCGGCTGTGGCGATGGCCTACTTCGGCCTGTTCGGCTTCATCTTCATGATCACCCAGTACTTCCAGGCGGTACGCGGCTACGACACCCTGCGGGCTGGGGTGGCGACGCTGCCCTTCGCGGTGGTGGTGGGCCTGCTGTCGCCGGTGGCGATCGTGCTGATGAAGCGGTGGGGCACCACCGTGGTGGTCGCCGCCGGTCTGCTGCTGATGAGCTCCGGGTTCCTGCTGGTCACGGTGACCACGGTGGACGCGCCCTACTGGGGGCCGATCGTCGTCGCGATGGTGCTGATGGCAGCAGGGCTGGGACTGACCACCGGCCCGGCCACCGACGCGATCATGGGCGCCCTGCCCGCGGTGCGGGTCGGCGCCGGCTCGGCGATCAACGACACCACTCGCGAGGTGGGCGGGGCCCTGGGGGTCGCGGTCATCGGCTCGGTGCTCAGCTCGGTCTACGGCGGCAAGCTCGCCACCGAGCTCGGCGGGCTCGGGCTGCCGGCCGACGCGGTGTCCGCCGCGCGGCACTCGGTGATAGCCGCCTTCGAGGTGGTCGGGCAGCTGCCCGGCGAGCTCCAGGGCCCGGCGGTCGCCACCGTCCGCACGACCTTCATGGACGGATTGCACGCGGGTTCGCTCGCCTCCGCCATCGCCACAGCCCTGGCTGCGGTGGGGGTGCTGGTCGCGCTGCCCAAGCACGACCAACACCCCGACGGGCACGCCAAGGACGCCGAGGAAGGGACCACGGAGCAGACGGCTACCGACGCTGCGGCGCCGGGCACGCGCCAGCCAGCCACCCCACCAAGTTGATCTCGTCGGCGGAGCGAGGGTCCCCGGCGTAGCTGAACAGGTCGGTGCACGGGCGGGCGCTGCCCGTGGTGGACGTGACGGACGGCCACGGCGTGGCACTGGGCAGCGGCGTGCGGGCGGTGCTGGGCAGGGGGCTGGTGCGGGGCGACGCTGGGGAGCCACGCTCGCGCAGGGTGACGGTGGGGGTGCGCGGCGACGAGGTGGGCGGGGTGGCCAGCGGCACGCTGGCCGTGGGCGCCTCCTCCAGCGTGGCGGGTGGCTGCTCCCGGACGCCAGGTGGGGCGGTGCGGACGCACGCGCCCAGGACGGTGGTGGCGGCGAGCGCCCCGAGCAGCAAGCGCTTCATGGGAACGGCCCTCCTGGCTGACTCGCCCATTGCGGACGAACGACAAGAAATGGCAGGTACCAGCCGCCATTACAGACCACGAACGGCTCCGCAGCCATTCCGGGAGCGACGGAGCAGTCGCCGGCTCGGGGCGTCTGCATGTACCACCACGTGACGGCGGCCCCTCGCCGGGCGACGGATCTACCAGCGCCGATGCCGGCAGTCGATCAGTTTCCTGCGGCTACGGCGTCCCTTCTCCCAGGACGGCGCACGGTGCGCGCACGGCAGAGAAGGGCGAAACAGCATGGGCGACTTGGTGGTCACCACATTTCTGACGATGGACGGCGTGATGCAGGCCCCGGGGGGTCCGCCCGAGGACGTCTCCGGCAGCTTCGAGCACGGTGGGTGGCTGGTGCCCTTCGCCGATGAGGACATGGGCGCCCAGGTGGACGAGTGGTTCTCCCACGCCGGGGCGTTCCTGCTCGGTCGCGGCACCTACGAGATCTTCGCCGCGCACTGGCCGAAGGTTCCGGTGGAGGGCGACCGGGTGGCGTGGTCGTTGAACACCCTGCCCAAGCACGTGGCCTCCACCACGCTCGGCGCGGTGGACTGGGAGGCCTCGCAGCTGATCACCGGTGACGTGCCCACGGCGGTGCAGGCACTGAAGGAGACCGTGGACGGTGAGCTGCAGGTGCACGGCAGCGCCGGGCTGGTGCAGACCCTGCTGCGCCACGAGCTGGTGGACGAGCTGCGGCTGATCGTCTTCCCCGTGGTGGTGGGCACGGGCAAGCGGTTGTTCGGCGAGGGCGCGGTGCCCACCACCTTCTCGCTGGTCTCCTCGGCCAGCACCAGCACCGGCGCCCTCACCGCCGCCTACCGGCACGTGGGCGGGGTGCAGACCGGCTCCTTCCTGCTCGAGGAGTGAGCAGGAAGGACCCTCAGCCCGGACAGCCGGCTGCGCGCCGTCAGTCCTGGCGCAGCGCCTGGTCCAGGTCGGCCCGCAGGTCCGCGACGTCCTCCAGGCCCACCGACAGCCGCACCACGCCGTCGGTGATGCCCACGGCCGCGCGGCCCTCGGCGCCCAGGCGGCGGTGGGTGGTGGTGGCCGGGTGGGTCATCATCGATTTGGCGTCGCCCAGGTTGTTGGAGATGTCGATGATCTGCAGGCGGTTGAGCAGCTCGAAGGCCCGCTCCTTGCCGCCGTCGAGCTCGAAGGTGATGACGGTGCCGCCCCCGGACATCTGCCGCTTCGCCAGCTCCACCTGGGGGTGCGAGGCCAGGAACGGGTAGCGCACCCAGCTGATGCCGGGCTGCTGCTCGAGCCACTCGGCCAGCTGCTGGGTGGTGCCCACCGCGTGGCGCACCCGCAGGCCCATGGTCTCCAGGCCCTTGGTGAGCACCCAGGCGTTGAACGGCGACATGGAGGGCCCGGTGTGGCGCATCAGCGTCTTCACCGGGCCGTCGATGAACTCCTTGCTGCCCAGGATGGCGCCGCCGAGCACGCGCCCCTGGCCGTCCATGTGCTTGGTGGCGGAGTAGACCACCACGTCGGCACCCACCTCGGTGGGCCGCTGCAGCACAGGGGTGGCGAAGACGTTGTCCACCACGACCATCGCACCCGCGCCGTGGGCGAGCTCCACCACGGCGGCGACGTCCACGATCTCCTGCATCGGGTTGGACGGGCTCTCGAAGAACACTGCGGCGGCCGGGGTGGCCAGCGCCCGCTTCCACTCGTCCAGGTCGCCGCCGTCGATGAACTCGGTGACGATGCCCCAGCGGGGCAGGATCTCGTCCAGGATGACGAAGCACGAGCCGAACAGGCTCTTGGCCGCGACCACCCGGTCGCCGGCCTTGAGCAGGGCCGCGAGCGCGGTGAACACCGCGGACATGCCGCTGGCGGTGGCGAAGCAGGCCTCCGCACCCTCCAGCCGCGCCAGGCGCTCCTCGAACATGGCCACCGTGGGGTTGCCGTAGCGGGAGTAGACGAAGCGGTCGACCTCGCCGGCGAACGCCGCCTCAGCGTCCTCGGCAGTGTCGTAGACGAAGCCCGAGGTGAGGAACAGCCCTTCCGACGTCTCCTGGAACTCCGAGCGCGTCACGCCAGAACGCACGGCCAGGGTGTCGGGACGCCAGCTCGGCGTCCCGTCGGTGCTGCTCACGACTGCCTCCACGGGAGCCCCTCGGCTCGCCATCCGGTACTGCCACGGTGGCCGGAGGAGTCCAGCCCACCCTCGAATCCGTCGAGCACGTTGTAGGCCGGGCCGCTGCCGGCCGCCGTCACCGCCCGAGCAGCCGACACCGACCGCTGCCCAGACCGACACAGGAACATCACCGGACGTCCCTGCGCGAGCCGATCCACTTCGTCGGTGAACTCCGGGTTGACCTCGCCCTGGGCGCTGACCCACTCCACCAGGCCGAGCTCGGCCTGCAGGTCGGAGAGGTCGGGCACGCCGACGTAGCGCCACTCCGCGTCGGTGCGGACGTCGACGAGCACAGCGGCGCCGCCGGCCACCGCCTCCCACGCCTCCTGCACGGTCAGGTCACCGGCGTAGCCCTCGGCCGGGCACCCCTGGGGGGCGCTCACCGCGCGGCCTCGCTGTCGTCCAGCACCACGGCCTGGGCCACGATGACCTGCCCGTCGGGCCGGCAGGTGGCGGAGGGCGAGCCGTGCAGGCGGTAGCCCTCGGCCAGTGCCGTGCTCACCCGCTTGCAGAACGTCTGGTCGTCGGGGCCGGTCAGCAACCGGTACCGGAGCCTTCCCTCACCTGGCTGGGGATCACTCACGTGCTTCGTCCCATCGTCTCCGTGCGCGCCGACGTGCTCACCGGCGCGGAGGCGATGTTACGACCCCGGCTCCGCGGCGCTGCGGCCTCGTCCGGCACCCGGGGCGAAAACGCCCTCCGGGACCGCACCCGCGTCGAGGATCACGCGGGACAGCCGGGTTCCGATCTCGGTGAGCCGAAGGGTGCCCGGCACGCCCAGCGCCGCCCAGGGGGCCACGGCCATCCGGTCGGTGGCAGCCTCGACGTCGGCGCGCAGCTGCACGCCGGCCTCGGTGAGCGAGCCGTCCCCGGCCAACAGGCCCCGCTGCCGCAGCGCCTGCTCGGCGTCCGCCCACTGCTGCTCCGACCAGCCGCGGGTGGCCTGCGCGGCCCCCACGGTGAACCCGGTGCCGGTGGCGGTGTGGGTGATCAGCGCCTCGATGCCCGACAGCCCCGCACCCAGCAGTGCCGCCACGTGGCCGTCGCCGCGGTGCTCGCGCAGCAGCGTGATGGCGTGCCAGAGCACCAGCAGCGGGGTCTCCGGCCACTCCAGGTCGGCGTGCCCGGCGTGCAGTGCCCGGCCCGCGCTGGTGCAGGCCAGCGCCGCGGTGCGGGCGAGCTCGGCCGCCTCGGCGACCTCGGGCGAGTCGGCGAGCTCCGGGCCCAGCAGCCGGCGCAGCGCCTGCTCGGCCGCCGTCCGGCGGGCGGCCAGCACGGCCAGTGGCTCGGCCAGGGTCCAGGCCCGCGGGAGGTGGCGCGCGATCACGTCGGGGTTGAAGTTGTAGAAGGTGGCCGCCACCGGACCCGGGCCCACCGCCCCCATGGCCGCGGCGCGACCCGCGAAGTAGCACATCCGGCCCGGCCGCAGGCCCGCCTCGGTGAGCCGCTGGTCGGTCTCCGGCACGAAGTAGGTCATCGAGTGGATCATGTCGGTGGCGCGGGCACAGCGAGTGGCCGTGGCCGTGTCCATCGTGGTGGTGTCCAACGTGGAGCTGTCCGGCGTGGAGTTGTCCGGCGTGGCGGTGTGCACCGTGGAGCTGTCCATCTCGGGGGTCGTCATCTGCGTGACCCTAGCCACGCCCGGGGCCCCGGCCCAGCGGCACGGCTGCGACAGCGCGCCGCGGGGCTACTTGGCGGTCTGCCGTCGCAGCAGGTACGGGTGCAGACGGCTGAGCCCGCGCACCCGCACCGGACGCATCGACCGCAGGCGGAACTGCTCGGCGTGCTCCTCCAGCGCCTCGGCCAGCTCGGAGTCGAGCAGCACCGAGTCGGGCTTGGCCACCGAGGTCAGCCTGGCGGCGATGTTGACCACCGAGCCGAAGGCGTCGCCGAAGCGGACGAGGACGGGGCCGTAGGCCATCCCCACCCGGATCCCGGGCAGCACGTCGTCGGCGATCACCCGCTCCTGCAGCTCCAGGGCGATGCGGGCGGCGTGCGCGGGCTCCTGCACGGCGAACATCACCTCGTCGCCCACGGTCTTGACCACCCAGCCGTGTCCCTCGGCGATCACGTCCATGGCGCAGGACTCGAAGCGCTCGATCAGCCGGTCGAGCTCCTCGATGTCGAGCTGGCGGGTGAGCCGGGTGTAGCCCACGATGTCGGCGAAGCCGACGACCAGGCACTGCCGGGAGATCTGCTCGGTGGGACCGACCAGCGCACGGCCGGCGTTCGCAGCGAGGTGGCGGCGCCACACGTAGGACTGCAGCGCCTCGATGGTCGGGAGCAGCCCCTTGGCCACCGAGCCCACCTCGGCGCGCACCACGTCCACGTCCAGCTCGGAACCCTCGGGGGTCTTGTCCACCGCCTCGGCCAGCCGGGTGCCGATGTAGCTGGTCATCAGCCCCACCTGCCACTCGGCGAGCCGGGACAACGACTGGCCCAGGGCGCGGGTCACCGAGATCTCCATCTCGGCCGAGATCACGCCCTCCTCGACCAGCCGGCTGATGGTGCGCAGCGCCTGGACGTCGCCGCGGGTGTACATCACCGCGTCGGGGTCGTCGCCCTGCGCGAAGCCCATGGCCACCCACAGGCGGGTGGCCTGCTCCAGCGGGACACCGGCCTCCTCGGCCGCCTGGTAGCGGTCGTAGCGACGGCGCCCGCCCAGCAGGGTGCGCTCGAGCTCCTCCTGGATGCCCTCGCGCAGCGCCTTGTCGTCGTCGGCCCGGTCGCTCTCGGGGCTCGGGGCTGTGCCCTCGCCCACCGTGTCGGCTCCAGCCGTCGCGGCTGCACCCTCCTCGACGACTGGTGCGGTGTCCTCGGAGTCTGCCGTCACTGCACCGTGTGCACGATCAGGACGTCGCAGTGGGCCTTGCGGGCGGTGTCGGACGGGACGGAGCCGAGCAGCCGACCGGTGAGGCTGTTGAGGCCGCGGTTGCCCACCACGAGCAGGTCGGCCTTCACCTCGTCGATGAGGGCGAGCAGGGTGTCCACCGGCGCGCCGCTGACCGCGCGGGTCTCGATCTCGCCCGCGCCGGCCAGCTTGGCCCGGTCGTGGGCGGTCTGCAGGGTGTCCTGGGCCGGCGCCGAGCCCATCACCTGGTAGGACTCCTCGCGCAGCGCCTCCGAGGCCCGCTTCACCTCGCGCGGGCTGGCCGGGAAGTAGGCGCACGCGATCACCAGGCGCGCACCAGCGTCACCGGCGAGGCTGGCAGCGCGCTCCACCGCGAGGAGTGACGAGTCCGAACCATCAGTACCGACGAGCACGGTGCGATAGGCGGTCAACTGAACCTCCGACGTGGGGCGGGCCGGGCGCCTCTGCCCGGTCTCTGTCAGAGACCGTAACGGTTTTGCCCTGTTTTCGGGGTTGAGGTCATCGCGGCAGGACCGGCTCCGAACCCTCCTGGACACCGGAGCGCTCCGGGACGTCGAGCTCGGTGCGGCGGGTCGGCCAGCTGCGCTGCCGCTCGCGCGCCACCACCACGGCTCCGACCAGCAGCGCGATGCCGACGAAGCACTCACCGTTGCCGACGAACTGCTGGATCAGGTCCCAGTTGTGCAGCTCGCGGTCGCCGCCACCGGGCAGGTCCCACTGCGCCCCGAGCAGGAACACCACCGTGGCCAGGGCGAGCAGGTAGCGCCACGACCGGTACTGCGGAGCCACCAGCAGCGGCAGCAGCAGGATGACGTAGGCCCAGTGGTGGGAGGCGGCGAACGGGGCGGCGAGCAGGGCCGCCAGCGCCACCACGCACATCGCCAGGACGTGCTCACCGGTGCGGGTGAACTGCCAGGCGGCGTAGGCCGCGGCGGCCACCACCAGCAGCACCGCCAGCGCCCAGAGCCCGGTCTGCACCGCGTCGGGCAGGCCGAGGCGGGCCAGCGGACCCGTGATCGCCTGGTTGGGGCCGTACCAGGGCTTTCCGCCGCGGTCGGTGTCGTAGGCGACGTCGGTCCAGAAGCTCTTGGTGTCCTCCCACGCGAACACCGCACCGATGCCCGCGGCCACCACGAAGGCGACCCCCGCGCGGACGATGGACGCGAAGTCGCGGCGCACCAGCAGGAGCAGGCCGAAGGCCAGCGGGGTGATCTTGATGGCCGCGGCCAGCCCGATGCCCACCCCGCGGAAGCGCTTGGGGATGACGCCGGTGCAGTCGGCCACCACCAGGGCCACGATCACCATGTTCACCTGGCCGAAGCCGATGGTGCCGCGGATCGGCTCCAGCAGCAGCGCCGGGGCGAGCAGGGCCAGCGCGGTGAGCTCGGGCGCGCTGGTGCCGAGGCGACGCATGACCGCTCGCAGCACGAAGTAGACCAGGGCGACCGTGCCCAGCGTCCACACCACGTGCAGCACGTCGAGGGGCAGGAAGGTGACCGGTACCAGGACCACCGCCGCGAACGGCGGGTAGATGTACTTCAGGTCGTAGGGCGAGCCCGGCAGCGAGCCGTACAGCCCCTGACCGTCCAGCAGCGACTTGGCCGCCGCCCGGTACACGTCGAGGTCGATGAAGTCATGGTCGGAGATGACCACCGCGAACAGCACGGCCGCAGCAGCGACGAGCCCCTGCACGACAGCCATGGCCGTGGACGTCGTCCGCGGCGTCGCACGCTCCTGTTCGATGACAGCCATCTAGGTCGAACCTCCAGGCGGGTGGGTGGCAGAAACCGCGTCAGCGTAGCCGCTGAGCGGCGCAAACCGGGCACCCAGCGGCGGTGGCGTGCCCGCCCGGAGCCTGCTGGCCGTGCCCGTCGGACACCGGGTCCTGTTGTGGCCCAGCGCTGGCCAGCAGGGTGATTGCGACGTGCACCACACCGGCGTACACCGGAGGGAGAGACCAGTGCAGGGGGTCGGTGCTCGATCTCGTGGTCACGCACGCTAGCTAGGGGGGAATGGTGCCCGTGCCCGTCGATGCTGCCACCAAGTCCGAACACGCTGTGCACGAGCGCAACCCGGTGAGGCGAGCCCGTCCGTGAGCAGCGCAGCCCCCATGACGCAGCTGTCCTTCGCCGTGCTGGACGTGCAGGCCGAGCCCGCGGCGGCGGTGCCCCAGCTGGTGGCCCGACTGCAGATCGAGGAGTCCAGCGGAGCGCTGGTGCACGCCATGGTCGTGCGGGCGCAGGTGTGCATCGAGCCCCTGCGCCGCGCCGCCGGTGAGGAGCAGGGGCTGCTGAGCCGGTACGGGCCGCGCGAGCCCTGGCGGGAGACCGAGCGCCCGCTGCGGTGGCTGCAGGCCACCACGATGGTGCGAGGCTTCACCGGGGTGACCGAGACCGACCTGCCGCTGCCGTGCACCTACGACTTCAACGTCACCGCGTCGCAGTACCTGCACGCGCTGGGTGAGGGCGCGGTGGGCCTGCGGATGATGTTCTCCGGCACCGTGCTGACCCGCGGCAGCCACGGATTCGGCGTGCAGCCGGTGTCGTGGGACTGCGAGGCCAGGCACGAGATGCCGGTGGCCGTGTGGCAGGACCTGATGGCCGAGCACTACCCCGGCACCGGGTGGCTGCGGGTGGGCCACGACGTGATCGCCCGCCTGGCCCGGCACAAGGCCGACCACGGGCTGATCAGCTGGGACGAGACGCTGCGCTCGCTGCTGCCCGCCGGTGAGGCGCCGCGCACCCAGGCCCGGCTGCGGGTGGGCGGAGCGGCCAGCGGGAGCGGCTAGGGTCCGGTTCATGGTCATCGAGGTCGCACAGCTCACCGTCAACGCCGACGCCGCGGAAGGGTTCGCGGAGGTCTTCGCCGCGGCGGTGCCGCACGTCGCTGGCGCCCACGGCTTTCGCAGCGCACAGCTCACCCGCAGCATCGAGTCACCCCTGCGGTTCGTGCTGCTGGTGGAGTGGGAGACCCTGGCCGACCACACCGAGGGCTTCCGCGGCTCCCCCGCCTTCGCCGAGTGGCGTGCACTGGTGGGGCCGCACTTCGCCGAGCCACCGCACGTGGAGCACGTCGAGGTGGTCGGGTCCGCCTAGCTCCTCGGGTCCGCCTAGCTCGTGATCGACTGGCGCGGATAGCCGGGATGTCGGGCACCTCACATACCGTGGGCGCATGTCCCGTAGCCGTCTGACGCGCCCGCTGGTCCTGCTCGGCGTGGTGGTGCTCCTCGCTGGCGTCCTGCTCGCGGTCACCGTGAGCCGGGCCAGCGGTGCGTCCGGGGTTGCCGAGCGCGCGGTGAGCATCGACGTCACCGACGGGCCAGCCCGCGACCAGCCGATCACCGTGGACGCCACGCTGTTCACCCCCGACGCCACGCCCGCGCCGGCGGTGCTGCTGGCCCACGGCTTCGGCGGCACCAAGGACTCCGTGGCCGCGCAGGCCCGCCAGCTCGCTCGGGACGGCTTCGTGGTGCTCACCTACAGCGCCCGCGGCTTCGGCCGCACCACCGGGCAGATCGCGGTGAACTCTCCCGACTACGAGGTGGTGGACGCCCAGGCCCTGCTGGACTACCTGGCCCAGCAGCCGCAGGTGCAGCTGGACTCCCCCGGCGATCCCCGGGTGGGCGTGGCCGGCGGCTCCTACGGCGGTGCGCTGTCGCTGTCACTGGCCGGCCGGGACCCTCGGGTGGACGCGGTGGCCGCGTCGATCACCTGGAACGACCTGGGCCAGTCCCTGTTCCCGGAGCTCGCCACCACCTCCGGCGCGCTGCCGGACACTCCCGCGGCCGGCGCCACCGGCACCGACGGCGTGCTCAAGCGCAGCTGGGCGGGGATCTTCTTCGCCGCCGGCGCCACCAACCCGCTCGCCGGGCCGTGCGGCACCTTCGTCCCGGAGATCTGTGCCGCCTACAACACCGCCGCCGAGACCGGCCGACCCTCGCCCGAGCTGGTGGAGCTGCTGCGACGCAGCTCGCCGGTGGCCACCAACGCGGCGGTGCGCGCGCCCACGCTGCTGGTGCAGGGCCAGCAGGACACCCTCTTCGGCCTGGACCAGTCCGACGCCAACGCCCGCCAGATCGCCGCCACCGGCACCCCGGTGACCACCACCTGGTTCGCCGGCGGGCACGACGGGGCCACCAGCAACGCCACCACGGAGGCCGCGGTCACCGACTTCCTGGCCTTCCACCTGGCCGGGCGCGGCAAGGACCCCGGCACCTCGTTCAGCTACCAGCTCGCCGGTCCGCTGAGCAGCAGCGGCAACCAGCGCACCCGCACCATCCGGGTGCCCGCCTACCCGGGCCTGCAGGCCGACGACCCCACCCCCACCCGTCGCCTGGACCTGACCGGCCCCACCCAGCCGATCAGCCGGCCCGCCGGGGCGTCGCCGTCGTCGCTGAGCACGGTGCCCGGCCTGTCCTCCGCCTTCGCCGGCCTGGCCTCCGGGGAGGCGTCCGCGGCTGCGCTCAACGGGTCCACCGCGCTGGACGTGCCCGGGCAGGCCGCGGTGTTCCGCACCGAGCCGGTGTCCTCCACGGTCACCATCACCGGCTCCAGCCGGGTGACACTCGAGGTGACCGGCCTCGGCCAGACCCGCGACGCGGTCCTCTACGCCAAGCTCTACGACGTCGGCGCGGACGGCCGCCGAACGCTGCCCGGCGGTGGCGTGGCGGCCTTCCGGGTGCCGGCGCTGAGCCCGGGTGGGCCGGCCACCCCGGTCACGGTCACCCTGCCCGGCATCGTCACCTCGGTGCCCACCGGGCACCACCTGGAGCTGGTGGTCAGCACCACCGACCAGGCCTACGCCACGCCCCTCACCCCCGCCCAGTACGCGGTGGCGCTGGCACCGGGGGGCGCGCTCACGCTGCCCTCGGTCTCCGGCACCAGCGAGAGCTCGGGCACCGTCCCCGTCGGAGCCGCGGCGGGCATCGCCGCCATCCTGGCCGGCCTGGTGGTCGTCGCCGTGGTGGGTCGGCTGCGCCGCCGGCGCCGGGCGGTGAGCGACCACGACGGCTCGGACGTGCCGCTGGTGGTCTCCGGGCTGGCCAAGTCCTACGCCGACGGCTACCGGGCGGTGGACGGGGTGGACTTCGCGGTGCAGCACGGCCAGGTGCTCGGGCTGCTCGGCCCCAACGGCGCCGGCAAGACCACCATCCTGCGCATGCTGATGGGCCTGATCGCGCCCAGCAGCGGGGAGATCCGGGTGTTCGGCCACCGGGTGAGCGCCGGCTCCCCGGTGCTGTCGCGGATCGGCTCCTTCGTGGAGGGCTCGGGCTTCCTGCCGCACCTGTCCGGGGCGGAGAACCTGCGGATGTACTGGGCAGCCACCGGCCGGCCCGCGGCGGACGCTCACCTGGAGGAGGCGCTGGCCATCGCGGGGCTGGGCTCCGCCGTGGAGCGCACCGTCAAGTCCTACAGCCAGGGCATGCGCCAGCGCCTGGCCATCGCCCAGGCCATGCTCGGCCTGCCCGACCTGCTGGTGCTCGACGAGCCGACCAACGGCCTCGACCCACCGCAGATCATGGCCATGCGCGCCGTGCTGCGCGACTACGCCCGCACCGGGCGCACCGTGCTGGTCTCCAGCCACCTCCTCTCGGAGGTGGAGCAGACCTGCAGCCACGTCGTGGTGGTGCACAAGGGCAAGGTGGTCGCTGCCGGCACGGTGCAGGAGATCGTGGCCGCCGACGGCCGCGTGGTGCTGCGGGTGGACGACGCCGACCGCACCGCGGCCGTGCTGCAGCAGCTGCCCGGGGTGGGCGCCGTGGCGGTGACCGAGGTGGACGCCGGCACCTCCGCCGGGCTGGTGCAGGCAGACCTGGAGCAGGTCCCCGCCGCCGAGGCGGTGCGCTCGCTGGTGCAGGCCGGGGTGGGCGTGAGCTCGGTGGCGCCCCGCAACCGGCTGGAGGACGTCTTCCTGGCGCTGGTGGAGACCCCCGGCGGCAGCACCACCCCTGGTGACGGCAAGCAACCCGCCGCGGCGAGCGCCCCGGCGGCAGAACGGGTGGACCGATGAGCGAGCAGATGACGGCCACCGACGGCCGGGCCCCGGGCTACCGGATCGAGCGCACCCTGCGGGTCGGGGTGGAGCTGCGTCGGCAGGTCACCCGCCGGCGCACCCAGATCACCATGGGCTTCCTGGCGCTGCTGCCCTTCCTGCTGGTGCTGGCCTTCACCCTGGGCGACAGCTCGTCCACCGAGGGCGGCAGCTTCGTGGACCGGGCCACCACCGGCGGGCTCGGGTTCACCGTGTTCACCCTGTTCGCGTCCATCGGGTTCCTGCTGGTGGTGGTGGTGGCGCTGTTCTTCGGCGACTCGGTCTCCAGCGAGGCGTCGTGGTCCAGCCTGCGCTACCTGCTGGCCATCCCGGTGCCGCGCGGGCGGCTGCTGCGGCAGAAGTCCGTGGTGGCGGGGCTGCTCTCGCTGTTCGCGCTGGTGCTGCTGCCCGCGGTGGCCCTGGCGGTGGGCACTGCGCTCTACGGAACCGGCGACATCGTCAGCCCGCTCGGCGACACGCTGTCCTACGGCCCCGGCCTGGTGCGCCTGCTCGGGGCGATCGTCTACATCGCCATCAGCCTGCTCTGGGTGGCTGGGCTCGCCAGCCTGTTGTCGGTGGCCACCGACGCCCCGCTGGGCGCAGTGGGTGGGGCGGTGATGGTGACGATCGTGTCGGAGATCCTGGACGGCATCCCCGCGCTGGAGGGCCTGCGCGACTACCTGCCGACCCACCACGCCTATGCGTGGACGGCGCTGCTGTCCACCGACGTCGACTGGTCGCGGATGGCCTGGGGCACCTTGTCGTCGCTGATCTACGCCACGGTGTTCGGCGCAGCCGCCTGGTACCGGTTCAGCCGCAAGGACATCACCAGCTGACGAGCTCAGCTCTTGCTGATCTTCTCCTGCAGCCAGCCGGCGGTCCACGCGGTGGCGGTCTTGCCGTCCTCCACCTGGTAGCTGGCGTAGGAGGAGTGCACCTGCGAGGCCATGTAGGAGCCCACCTGGGCCAGGGCGGCGGGGATGTTGGACAAGGTCCGGGCCGCCTCGGGGGTGGCGCAGATCAGGTCGCCGGGTGCGCAGAAGGTGACCACGCGGTCGGCGACCTCGCCGAAGTCCTTGGCCCGCGGGCCGGCCAGGCCGGCACCCTCGACCGGGGGGCCGACGAGCTTCTCGGTGCCGGGACTGCGGTTGGGGTCAGAGAGCAGCGCGACGGCCACGAGCTTGTCCGCCTCCACCGGTCCCTCGCCGTTGCCGATCTGGGTGGCTACGTCACCGGTGACCGCAGCCCCCTGGGAGTAGCCGGTGAGCGCGAACTTGGTGCTCGGGCACTTGGTGGCCACGGACTGGATGAGGTCACGGGTGGCCTTGACCCCGGCCGCCTGGCTCTCCGGGTACGGGGTGGGGTTGCCGAACTGGGCGATGTAGGGCACGAAGCTGATGCCCATCGCGTCGGGGCCGACCGCACCCCGCAGCGGGTCCGCCACGGCCTTGAGCAGCCCCTGCGGGACGTTGGGGTCGGCGGTCGGCGAGGTCTCGTTGGTGCCGGGCACGAACACCGCCTGCACGTCTGCGCAGCCGGCGGGCTTGGCCTCGTCGGAGTCGGAGGAGCAGGCCGCGCTGAGCAGACCCACCACCGCCAGCGCGGAGAGCAGACCAGCTCCGGTGCCGCCGGTGATCCTCGAGCGCGTTCCCGCCATCGTCTGTCCCCTTCTCGGCCGTGTCCGTGGGCGGACGGCGCCCCGCAGCGGGTCTCGCCATCCCGGCCAGGACACTACGGGACCGGTGGGGACTAGCTGATGCCTGCCGCGTCCATGCCGCGCAGCTCCTTCTTCAGGTCGGCGATCTCGTCGCGCAGCCGTCCGGCCAGCTCGAACTGCAGGTCGCGGGCGGCCTCCATCATCTGGGCGGTGAGCTGCTGGATGAGGTCGGCCAGCTCGGCACGCGGCATCGACCCTGGCGCGCGGCCCTCCAGCACCCCGGCGCTGGCGGCCCGACCGGCCTCGCCGGTGGCCCGCTTGCCGCGGCTGGCGTTGCGCCCGGAGCCGCCCACCGAGACCATCCCCTCGCTGTCCTCGGCCTCGGCGTAGACCACGTCGAGAATGTCGTTGATCTTCTTCCGCAGCGGCTGCGGGTCCAGGCCCCGCTCGGTGTTGTAGGCGATCTGCTTCTCGCGGCGCCGGTCGGTCTCGTCGATGGCCTGCTTCATCGAGTCGGTGATCTTGTCGGCGTACATGTGCACCTCGCCGGAGACGTTGCGCGCCGCGCGGCCGATGGTCTGGATCAACGAGGTGGCACTGCGCAGGAAGCCTTCCTTGTCGGCGTCGAGGATGGCCACCAGCGACACCTCCGGCAGGTCCAGGCCCTCGCGGAGGAGGTTGATGCCCACCAGCACGTCGTAGTCGCCCAGGCGCAGCTGGCGCAGCAGCTCCACCCGGCGCAGGGTGTCGACCTCGGAGTGCAGGTAGCGGACCCGGATGCCCAGCTCGAGCAGGTAGTCGGTGAGGTCCTCCGACATCTTCTTGGTCAGCGTGGTCACCAGCACCCGCTCGTCGCGCTCGCTGCGCACCCGGATCTCGTGCACCAGGTCGTCGATCTGGCCCTTGGTGGGCTTGACCACCACCTTGGGGTCGACCAGCCCGGTGGGCCGGATGACCTGCTCCACGAACTCACCGCCGGCCTTGGCGATCTCGTACTTGCCGGGCGTGGCCGAGAGGTACACCGTCTGGCCGATGCGGTCGGTGAACTCCTCCCAGCGCAACGGCCGGTTGTCCATCGCGCTGGGCAGCCGGAAGCCGTGCTCCACCAGGGTTCGCTTGCGGCTCATGTCGCCCTCGTACATGCCGCCGATCTGCGGCACGGTGACGTGCGACTCGTCGATGACCAGGAGGAAGTCGTCCGGGAAGTAGTCCAGCAGGGTGGCACCGGCGGAGCCGGGCGGGCGCCCGTCCACGTGGCGCGAGTAGTTCTCGATGCCGGAGCAGAAGCCCACCTGGCGCATCATCTCCAGGTCGTAGGCGGTGCGCATGCGCAGCCGCTGCGCCTCCAGCAGCTTGCCCTGCCCCTCCAGCTTGGCCAGCTGCTCCTCCAGCTCGGCCTCGATGTCGCGGGTGGCGCGCTCCATCCGCTGCGGTCCGGCCACGTAGTGGGTGGCGGGGAAGACCCGCGTCTCGTCCACCTCGCGCACCACGTCCCCGGTGAGCGGGTGCAGGTAGTACAGCGCCTCGATCTCGTCGCCGAAGAACTCGATGCGCACCGCCAGCTCCTCGTAGGCGGGGATGACCTCGACGGTGTCTCCCCGCACCCGGAAGGTGCCGCGGGCGAAGGCCAGGTCGTTGCGGGCGTACTGCACGTCCACCAGCGCCCGCAGCAGCGTCTCCCGGTCCATCGTGGCGCCCACCTCGAGCCCGATGGAGCGGTCCAGGTACTCCTGCGGCGTGCCCAGGCCGTAGATGCAGCTGACCGAGGCCACCACGATCACGTCCCGCCGGGTGAGCAGGCTCATGGTCGCCGAGTGCCGGAGCCGCTCGACGTCGTCGTTGACCGAGGAGTCCTTCTCGATGTAGGTGTCGGTCTGCGGGACGTACGCCTCGGGCTGGTAGTAGTCGTAGTAGGAGACGAAGTACTCCACCGCGTTGTGCGGGAAGTAGCCGCGCAGCTCGTTGGCCAGCTGGGCGGCGAGGGTCTTGTTGGGGGCCAGCACCAGGGTGGGCCGCTGCACCTGCTCCACCAGCCACGCCGTGGTGGCCGACTTGCCCGTGCCGGTGGCGCCGAGCAGCACCACGTCCGGCTCGCCGGCCTTGATCCGCTTGGTGAGCTCGGCGATGGCGGCGGGCTGGTCACCGGCGGGCTGGTAGTCGCTGACCACCTGGAACTGCCCCTTGACGCGCGGGATCGCGCTGACCGGCCGGAACTCCGAGTGCGCGCGGAGCCCGTGCTCGGGCTCCGAGGTCTGCTTCGTCTGCTGTGCCACGGGTCCAGGGTAGGCGTCGCCCCCGACAGCTCTCGCTGGGCGAACGCCCGGGTCGGGCACCGGCGGGGCGCGCGGCGTCGACTAGGTTTGGCCGGTATGGCGCTGCACCGTCCCAAGCGGGAGACCTTCGACGTCCCAGCGCGAACCAACACCGATCCCAAGGGGATCCTGCGGGCCGTGGACACCTACCGGGTGCAGCCGTGGGGCCTGTACATGGCCCGCCCTGCCGACCACGTGCAGTTCCACTACCTCGAGTCGTGGCTGCTGCCCAGCGCGGGGCTGCGGGTGACGGTGTTCCACTTCAACCCCGGTCACGAGCGCGACCAGGACTTCTACGTGGACATCGGTGAGTACCACCGCGACGGCGAGGTCTGGCACGGGGTGGACCACTACCTCGACCTGGTGGTGCGCACCGGGCGCTCCACCACGCTGCTGGACACCGACGAGCTGCTGGCGGCCCACGCGCACGGGCTGCTGGACCTCGAGTCCAGCGAGCTGGCCGTGCAGCGGGCGGTCGGCGCGGTGGACGGCATCGCCAGCCACGGCCACGACGTCACCGCGTGGCTGGGCGAGCGGGGCATGCCCCTCACCTGGCGGTGACGGTGCCCGGCTGAGCTAGTCGGTGGTGGGCTCCCAGGCGGTGCGCTCGGCCCACTCCCGCGCCCGGCCCGCGGTCTGCTCGATCCAGTCCTGCACGAGCCGGCGGTGCTCCGCCGCGGTGCCCGCGCGCGCCGCGGCCGCGCGCTGCGCCGCCACCAGCTCCTCGGCCACCGCAGGCTCGGTGCGCAGCCAGTCCACCAGCAGCAGCGTGTGCCGCTGCGCCGGCGCACCCGCCACCCGCACGGCCACGTGCACCGGCCGGTCCGGGTCGGCGCCCGCGTGGTGGGCCTCCGCCCAGGCGGGGTCGCCGCCGACGACCGGTTGCTCCTCCACCGGGGCGAAGCCGGCGTCGACCAGCGGCTGCACCAGCGCGGCCACGTCGTCGGGCTGCGCCACGGTCACCTGCACGTCCAGCACGTCCGGCGCCGCCAGGCCGGGCACCGCGGTGGGCCCCACGTGGTCGATCCGCTGCGCGTGCAGCCCGGCCGCCACCCGCAGCCGGGCCACCAGCCGCGCACCCTGGGCGGCCCACTCCGGGTCGGCGTCCACCACCGTCAGGTCGGTCGGCTCGACGGGCCGGTGCAGCCGCACGTTCGCCTCGTAGGGCACCAGCCGCCGCTCCCACAGCTGGTCCACCTCCGCCAGCAGCGAGTCGGGCGCGCCCCCGTTGTCCAGCCACACGTCCGCCGCCGCGCGCCGCTGCTCGTCGCTGGCCTGCGCGCCGATGCGGGCCCGGGCGTCCTCGGCGGTCATCCCCCGCTGCCCCACCAGCCGCTGCACCCGCTCGTCGGCGTCGGTGTGCACCACCACCACCAGGTGGAACAGCGGCGCCATCCTGCCCTCGACCAGCAGCGGGATGTCCTGCACCACCACGGCGTCGGCAGGGGCGGCGGCCACCAGCTCGGCGGTGCGGGCGCCGATCAGCGGGTGCAGCACCGCGTTCAGCGCCGCCCGCTCGGCGGGGTCGGCGAAGGCCACGGCGGCCAGGGCGGGACGGTCGAGGGCCCCGTCGGCGTCCAGGATGCCGTCCCCGAAGCGCTCCACCAGCTGGGCCAGGCCCGGGGTGCCGGGGGCCACCACCTCCCGGGCGATGAGGTCGGCGTCGACCACCACCGCCCCCCGCTCGGCCCAGCGGCGCGAGACCGTGGACTTGCCGGCGCCGATACCGCCCGTGAGGCCAACCCGAAGCATGGATCGAGTGTGGCACAACGGCGAGACTCGCCGCGGCACACCGGCGCGCCTCCGCGTCCCGACAGACCCTCATGCGTAGGTTGAGAGTTCACGGTTAGTGACCGCAGGTGTAGCACTCGTTCCCAGGAGGCCCCGATGTCGAGCTCTCACCGCAGGGGCACCGTCGGGCGCCACCGCGCCGGCCGCCCCGGACTCGTGCACTGCACCGAGCACCCCGCCGTGGCCGTCGTGCTCAGCACGCGTCGCCGCAGCTGGTTGAGCGTGCTGCTCACCCCGGCTCGCCACAGCCTGGCCGGGCTGCGCCGGCGCTCCCCCGCCACCCCGGAGGTGCGCTGGGCTCCGAGCCTGGCCACCACCGGGCAGCTGGCGCACTAGCCCGACCTCGCCCCGAGGAGGCACCCCCACCCGCACGTCCCCAGCAACGAGTCAGGCCCCGCCCCCGGATGTCCGGGAACGGGGCCTGCTTCGTCGGCTACTGACTAGGCGCCGGACAGCTTCTCGCGCAGGGCGGCAAGCTGGGCGTCGCTGGCGAGCGAACCACCGGCGGCGGCGGGGGCACCCTCACCGGCGTCGACCTCTTCGGTGTCGTCAGCGGAGTCGGAGGAGTAGTTGGTCTCCGACGCGGCCTCAGCCTCGTCCTTGGCCGACTTCTCCATCTGAGCCTTGTGAGCCTCGTGGCGCTTCTCCGCCTCGGCGTAGCGACGCTCCCAGTCCTCACGCTGCTTCTCGAAGCCCTCGAGCCACTCGTTGGTCTCGGCGTCGAAGCCCTCCGGGAAGATGTAGTTGCCGGCCTCGTCGTACTGGTCGGCCATCCCGTACTTGGAGGGGTCGAACTCCGCGGAGAAGTCCTCGTTGGCCTGCTTGAGGCTCAGCGAGATGCGACGACGCTCCAGGTCGATGTCGATGACCTTGACCATGACGTCGTCGCCGACGCCGACAACCTGGTCCGGGATCTCCACGTGGCGCTCGGCCAGCTCGGAGATGTGCACCAGGCCCTCGATGCCCTCGTCCACCCGGACGAACGCGCCGAAGGGCACCAGCTTGGTGACCTTGCCGGGCACGATCTGGCCGATGGCGTGGGTGCGGGCGAACTGGCGCCACGGGTCTTCCTGCGTGGCCTTGAGGCTCAGGGAGACGCGCTCGCGGTCCAGGTCGACGTCGAGCACCTCGACGGTGACCTCGGTGCCGACCTCGACGACCTCGCTCGGGTGGTCGATGTGCTTCCAGGACAGCTCGGAGACGTGCACCAGGCCGTCGACGCCACCCAGGTCCACGAAGGCACCGAAGTTGACGATGGAGGACACGACGCCCTTGCGGACCTGGCCCTTCTGCAGCTGGTTGAGGAACTCGCTGCGGACCTCGGACTGGGTCTGCTCGAGCCACGCACGGCGGGACAGGACCACGTTGTTGCGGTTCTTGTCCAGCTCGATGATCTTGGCCTCGATCTCCTTGCCCACGTAGGGCTGGAGGTCGCGGACGCGACGCATCTCCACCAGCGAGGCGGGCAGGAAGCCGCGCAGGCCGATGTCCAGGATGAGGCCACCCTTGACGACCTCGATGACCGTGCCGCTGACCGGCTCGTCGGCCTCCTTGAGCGCCTCGATCGTGCCCCAGGCGCGCTCGTACTGCGCGCGCTTCTTGGACAGGATCAGCCGACCTTCCTTGTCCTCCTTCGTGAGCACGAGGGCCTCGACGATGTCGCCGACGGCGACAACCTCGTTGGGGTCCACGTCGTGCTTGATGGAGAGCTCGCGGGAGGGGATGACGCCTTCGGTCTTGTAACCGATGTCGAGCAGAACCTCGTCGCGGTCGACCTTCACGATCGTGCCCTCAACGAGATCACCGTCGTTGAAGTACTTGATCGTGGCGTCGATCGCAGCCATGAAGTCCTCGGCGGAGCCAATGTCGTTGATGGCTACCTGTGGGCTGCGTGACGAGGGGAGGGTGGTTGTCGGCATGGGGTGGAGTGCTCCGGAGGGATAGGAAGTCGGTTGACGGTGTTCGGCCATACTGTGTGTGTTCAGCGCACAGTGGTCGTGCTGGTCTTCTTCAGTTCTGCAGTGAGCCGTCGTGCGGGAAGATCGCACGGTCAGCTGCAAGCGTCGAGACGCATGCCACGTGCGGGCGTAAGCCTACGGGGTGTCGAGTACCCCAGCAAACCCGTGAGGTAGGACGAGTGAGCAACCAGTCGCCCGGAGCGCCCCAGGCAGGCACCGGATCCCACGAGACCCCCGTGAGCGGGGCGGATGCCTCCCGACACAGCGAGGCTATCGCCGCCCTGGGCACCGTCGGGCCGAGCCGGGTGGGGCTCAGCGCCGAGGACAGCGTGCGCGCCAACCTGGCGTGGTGGGACGCCGACGCCGAGGACTACCACCGCACCCACGGCGACTTCCTGGGGTCGGACTCCGAGACCGGTGAGTTCGTCTGGTGCCCAGAGGGACTGCACGAGGGAGACGTGCACCTGCTGGGTGAGCTGGCCGACCGCGACGTGCTCGAGGTGGGGTGCGGGTCGGCGCCGTGCAGCCGCTGGCTCGCCAGCCAGGGTGCCCGCCCGGTGGGCCTGGACCTGTCCTCGGGGATGCTGGCCCGCGGGCGGGCCCGGATGGCGCAGGGTGGGCCGCAGGTGCCGCTGGTGCAGGCCAGCGCCGACGCCCTGCCCTTCGCCGACGCCAGCTTCGACCTGGCCTGCTCGGCCTTCGGCGCGGTGCCCTTCGTGGCCGACTCCGGGCTGGTGATGGCCGAGGTGGCGCGGGTGCTGCGGCCCGGCGGGCGGTGGGTGTTCTCGGTCAACCACCCGATGCGCTGGGTCTTCCCCGACGACCCGGGCCCGCGCGGGCTCACCGCGACCATCTCCTACTTCGACCGCTCCCCGTACGTCGAGGTGGACACCGACGGCCGGCCCACCTACGCCGAGCACCACCGCACCCTCGGCGACCGGGTCCGCGAGATCGTCGCGGCCGGGCTGGAGCTGGTGGACCTGGTGGAGCCGGACTGGCCGGAGTGGCTGGACCGCGAGTGGGGCCAGTGGAGCCCGCTGCGCGGCGAGCTGTTCCCGGGCACCGCCATCTTCTGCTGCCGCAAGCCCGCCTAGCTGCCCGTCCTGCCCGGTCCGCCGGTGCGCGGCGGGCTAGTGGGCGGCGGCGTCCCAGGACGAGCCGGTGCCCACCGAGACCTCCAGCGGCACGTCCAGCGGGTAGGCGTTGCCCATGTAGGTGCGCACCAGCTGCTCCACCTGCTCGCGCTCGCCCTGGGCGACCTCCAGCACCAGCTCGTCGTGCACCTGCAGCAGCATCCGGGAGCGCAGCCCCTGCTCGTGCAGCGCGGTGTGCACGCCGAGCATGGCCATCTTGATGATGTCCGCGGCGCTGCCCTGGATAGGAGCGTTGAGCGCGGCGCGCTCGGCCACCTCGCGGCGCTGGCGGTTGGAGCTGGTGAGGTCGGGCAGGTAGCGCCGGCGCCCGAAGATGGTGGAGGTGTAGCCGACCTTGCGGGCCTGCTCCACCACCTCGTGCAGGTAGTCGCGCACCCCGCCGAAGCGGCGGAAGTAGGCCTCCATCTGCTCACGGGCCTCCTCCGTGGAGATCCGCAGCTGGCTGGCCAGCCCGAACGCGCTGAGGCCGTACGCCAGCCCGTAGGACATCGCCTTCACCCGGCGGCGCAGCTCCGGGGTGACCTCCTCCAGCGGCACCCCGAAGGCCCGCGAGCCCACGAAGGTGTGCAGGTCCTCCCCGGTGCGGAAGGCCTCGAGCAGGCCCTCGTCGCCGGACAGGTGCGCCATGATCCGCATCTCGATCTGGCTGTAGTCCGCGGTCATCAGCGTCTCGAAGGGGGTGCCGTCGGAGTCGCGGCCCACCACGAAGGTCTGCCGGATGCGCCGGCCGGCGTCGTTGCGCACCGGGATGTTCTGCAGGTTGGGGTCGGTGGAGGACAGTCGGCCGGTGGCGGCGATCGTCTGGTTGAACGTGGTGTGGATGCGCCCGTCCTCGGCGATGCACTTGAGCAGCCCGTCCACGGTGACCTTCAGCCGGGTGGCGTCGCGGTGGGCCAGCAGGTGCTCCAGGAACGGGTGCCCGGTGCTGGTGAACAGCGTCTGCAGCGCGTCGGCGTCGGTGGTGTAGCCGGTCTTGGTGCGCTTGGTCTTGGGCATGTCCAGCTCGTCGAAGAGCACCACCTGCAGCTGCTTGGGCGAGCCCAGGTTGATCTCCTTGCCGATCACCGCGTAGGCAGCGTCGGCGGCCTGCTTGACCTGCGCGGCGAAGGACGACTGCAGGTCGCTGAGGCTGTCGGCGTCCACCGCGATGCCGGTGGCCTCCAGCTCGGCCAGCACCTCCAGCAGCGGCAGCTCCATCTCGGTGAGCAGCGAGGTGCTCTCGATCTCCGCCAGCTCCTGGTCCAGCGCGGCGGCCAGGTCGAGCACGGCGCGGGCCCGGACGATCTCGCCGGTGGCCTCGGCGGCCTCCGCGGCGTCGGGGGCGTCCAGCAGCGACAGCTGCCCGTCGTCGGAGGTCTCCGCGCGCAGCTCGCGGTGCAGGTAGCGCAGCGCCAGGTCGGCGAGGTTGAAGCTGCGCTGGCCCGGGCGCACCAGGTACGCCGCGAGTGCGGTGTCGCTGGTGGACCCGACCAGCGTCCAGCCGCGGCCGCGCAGCGCGTGCAGGGCCCGCTTGAGCTCGTGGGCGGCCTTGGGGATGGTGGCGTCGGCCAGCCACTGGCCCAGCGCCGCCTCGTCGTCGGGGTCCATGGCGGAGGTGCGGACGAACGCGCCCTCGCCGTCGGCTGCAGCCAGCGCCACCCCCAGGGTGTCACCGCCGAAGGGGGTGCCGGTGCCGCTGACCGACAGCCCGACCCGGGAGCCGTCGCGGGCGTGGGTGTCCAGCCACTCGCGCACGGTGCCCGGCTCCAGGGTGGTGCCACGGGCGTCGAAGCCCTCCTCGGCCTCGGGCTCCGACGACGCCAGGGTCTCGAACAGCCGGTCGCGCAGCACCCGGAACTCCAGGTCGTCGAACAGGCCGTGGATCTTCTCCCGGTCCCACGGCGCCAGCACCAGCTGCTCAGGGGTGTAGGGCAGGCTGACGTCGCGGATCAGCTCGGTGAGCTGGCGGTTGCGCAGCACCGAGGACAGGTTCTCCCGCAGCGAGGCACCGACCTTGCCCTTGACCTCGTCCACCCGCTGCACCAGCTCCTCCAGGGAGCCGTACTCGCGGATCCACTTCGCGGCGGTCTTCTCCCCCACCCCGGGGATGCCCGGCAGGTTGTCGGAGGGGTCGCCACGCAGGGCGGCGAAGTCCGGGTACTGCACCGGGCTGAGGTTGTACTTGGTCTGCACCTCCTCCGGCGTGAAGCGGGTGAGCTCGGAGACGCCCTTGCGCGGGTAGAGCACGGTGACGTTGTCGTCCACCAGCTGCAGCGCGTCGCGGTCGCCGGTGCACACCAGCACCCGGAAGCCCTGCGCGGTGGCCTGGGTGGTGAGGGTGGCGATGATGTCGTCGGCCTCGTAGCCGGCCAGCGCCATCACCGGGATGCCCATGGCGCCCAGCACGTCCTTGGTGATGTCCACCTGGCCGCGGAACTCGTCCGGGGTGGCGCTGCGGTTGGCCTTGTACTCGGGGAACGTCTCGGCGCGGAAGGTCTGGCGGGAGACGTCGAACGCGGCGGCGACGTGGGTGGGCTTCTCGTCGCGCAGCAGGTTGATCAGCATGGAGGTGAAGCCGTAGACCGCGTTGGTGGTCTGGCCGCTGGTGGTGCGGAAGTTCTCCGCGGGCAGGGCGAAGAACGCGCGGTAGGCCAGCGAGTGCCCGTCCAGCAGCAGCAGCGTCGGCTGGGTGGTCCCGGCGTCGGCGGTCGGCACGGCAGCGGCCGGCTCGTCGGCGGCCGAGACGTCGGCGGCCGGAACGTCGGCGGCCCGCTCGGCGGTGGGGGTGTGCGCGGTGTTCTCAGCGGTGGGGCTCACGAGGCCGAAGTCTAGAGACCAGCACCGACAGCCGGGGCGTCGCCGGGGGCCGGGGCAGCAGGGCGGGGCTTGGTAGCGGTTGCTGACCTTGGGGCGCCTGGTTGGTGGTACTTGCAGACGCCCCAAGGGCTAGGCGACGCCCAGGTAGGCGGCCTTGACGCTGTCGTCGGCCAGCAGCTCCCGGCCCGGCCCCGTGCGGGTGACCTCGCCGGTCTCCAGGATGTAGGCGCGGTCGGAGCGGGTCAGCGCCTGCTGGGCGTTCTGCTCCACCAGCAGCACCGTGGTGCCCTGGGAGTTGATCTCGCTGATGATCCGGAAGATCTGCTGGATGATCATCGGCGCCAGCCCCATCGACGGCTCGTCCAGCAGCAGCACCCGCGGGCGCGCCATCAGCGCCCGGCCGATGGCCACCATCTGCTGCTCGCCGCCGGACATGGTGCCGCCCACCTGGGTGCGCCGCTCCAGCAGCCGCGGGAACAGCTCGAACACCCAGTCCAGGCGCTGGTTGTACTCCGCCTTGGTGGCGAACTTGCGCGCGTAGCAGCCCATGTCCAGGTTCTCCTGCACCGTCATGCCCGGGAACACCCCGCGGCCCTCCGGCGCCTGCACGATGCCGCGCAGCACCCGCTCGTGCGCCTTCACCCGGGTGATGTCCTGGCCGTCGAAGAACACCGTGCCTCGGGTGAGCGGCAGCAGCCCGGAGATGGCCCGCATGGTGGTGGACTTGCCGGCGCCGTTGGCCCCCAGCAGGGTGACCAGCTCGCCCTCCTCCACGGACAGGGAGATGCCGTGCAGCGCCTCGATGCGGCCGTAGCTGACCGTCATGTCGGAGATCTCAAGCAAGGGCATCGTCGGGCACTCCTAGGTAGGCGGCGATGACGGCCGGGTCTTCCCGAACATCCTTGGGCAGGCCCTCGGCGATCTTGCGACCGAACTCCAGCACCACGATGCGGTCGGTCACCTCCATCACCAGGCGCATGTCGTGCTCGATGAGCAGCACGGTGAACCCGTCGTCGCGGGTCTTGCGGATGAGGTCCATCAGCGCCGACTTCTCGCTGGGGTTGAACCCCGCGGCCGGCTCGTCCAGGCACAGCAGCTTGGGCTCGGTGGCCAGCGCCCGGGCGATCTCCAGGCGGCGCTGGTCGCCGTAGGAGAGGTTGCGGGCCTTCTCCACCGCGCGCGGGGCGATGCCGACGAACTCCAGCAGCGCCATCCCGCGCTCCACCGCGTCGCGCTCCTCGGCGGCGTGACGGCGGCTGCGGAACAGCGCGCCGGGCACGGAGGTCCGGTGCCGGGCGTCGGTGCCCACCACCACGTTCTCCAGCGCCGTCATCTCCCCGAACAGGCGGATGTTCTGGAAGGTTCGGGCGATGCCGCGCTGGGTGATCTGGTGGCGCTTGAGCTTGCCCAGCGGGGCACCGTCGAAGAGCACCTCTCCGGAGGTGGGCCGGTAGACCCCGGTGATCGCGTTGAAGCAGGTCGTCTTGCCCGCGCCGTTGGGACCGATCATGCCCAGGATCTCGCCACGCTTGATGTCGAAGGTGACGTCGTCCAGAGCGGTCAGCCCGCCGAAGCGCATGGTCAGGTTGCGCGCCTGCAGCAGTGCCCCGCCCTCGGCGGTGAGCACCTCCCGCTGCGGGGCCACCGCAGCGGCCACCGCGGCGTCGTCGGTCAGCGCCGGGTTCACCGCCGCGGGATCCACCACCAGCTCGCTGTCCTGCGGGACGTCGACGGTCTCCTCGCTCATGGGCGTGCCTCCACTGGTGCCTCGGACGGTGTCGGGCGTCGGTGCACCGCCAGGAACACCTGGCGGCCCATCGCGAGCAGCTTCTGGCGCACCGGGAAGAGCCCCTGTGGCCGGAAGATCATCAGCACGATCAGCGCCACGCCGAAGAACAGGTACTTGTAGTCGCCCAGCGACTGGCCGCCGATGTCGATCGACATCACCCGGTTGGGCAGGTAGACGACGATGAACGCCCCGACGATGACCCCGAGCTTGTTGCCCTGCCCGCCGAGGACCACCGCGCACAGGAACAGCATGGAGTTGATGACGTTGAACCCGGTCGGCACCACGAACTGCACCTGCCCGGCGAGCAGCGCACCGGAGAGGCCACCGATGGCGGCACCGATCACGAACGCCCACAGCTTGAAGCGGAAGGTGGGCACGCCCATGATCTCCGCGGCGTCCTCGTCCTCGCGGATGGCCACCCAGGCCCGGCCCACCCGGCTGCGCTCCAGGTTCCCCACCAGCACGAGGACCAGGATGATCAGCGCGATGCCGAGCCAGAACCACCAGACGCCGGAGTTGACCGCGCCGCTGTTGTTGCCGGCGGAGAAGATGCCGTTGGGGTTGGCCTCGGTCTCCCCCACCCGCGGGTAGGCCACCGCGGACAAGCCCTGCCCGCCGCCGGTGATCTCCTTGAGGTTGTCGCTGAGCAGCCGCACGATCTCACCGAAGCCGAGGGTGACGATGGCCAAGTAGTCACCGCGCAGCCGCAGGGTTGGCGTGCCCAGGATGACCCCCGACATCGCGGTGATGATCACCGCCAGCGGCAGCACTGCCAACCAGGCCCACTTGTCGCTGAGCCAGCCGTCCGGACCGGTCTGGTTCCACGGCGAGTTGGGGCTGGTCAAGATGGCCACGGTGTAGGCGCCCATGGCGTAGAACCCGACGTAGCCGAGGTCCAGCAACCCGGTCTGGCCGACCACCACGTTGAGCCCGATGGCCAGCAGCGCGTAGACGGAGAACTGGGCCATCACCCCGCCGAAGTCGGTGCCGGGGGTGGTGATCAGCGGCGGCTTGAGCACCGGCAGCAGCGCGATGACGAGGATGGCCGGCACCGCGAAGCCCCACTGGGCCGGCCGAGCCAGGCCGTTCCACCACACTCGCAGCGCGTCGCCCACCCCGCGCGGGGGTGGTTCGCCGGCGGACTTGGCGCCGACCGGCGGCGGGGTGAGGTCCTTGGCCGAGGTGCTCATGCGCGTGACCTTCCGAGTGACTCGCCGAGGATTCCGGTCGGGCGGATCAGCAGCACGCCCACCAGCAGCGCGAAGGCCACCACGTCGCGCCACTCGGAGCCGAACAGCGCCTGGCCGTAGAGCTCCATCACCCCGAGCAGCAGCCCGCCGAGCAGGGCGCCGCGCAGGTTGCCGATGCCACCGAGCACGGCGGCGGCGAAGGCCTTGATGCCGAGGATGAAGCCGCCGTTGAAGATGATCCCGGAGGGGATCTTGAGGGTGTAGAAGAGCGCGGCGGCGCCGGCGAGCAGACCGCCGAGCAGGAACGTCAGCATGATCACCCGCTCGCGGGAGACCCCCATCAGCGTCGCGGTGTCCGGGTCCTGTGCCACCGCGCGGATGCCTCGGCCGAAGCGGGTGCGGTTGATGACGATGTCGGCCATCGCGGCCAGCACCAGCGCGGCCACGATGATCACCAGCGTCACGTTGGTGACCGAGGCGCCGAAGACGGTGAACTGCTCCTTGGGGTCGACCAGCTTGATCGGCTGCTGCGCGGTGGAGCCACCGAGGTCGGAGTCGATGCGCGGCAGGATGAAGTGCACGAACTCCTGCAGCACGAAGGAGGCGCCGATGGCGGTGATGAGGAAGGTCAGCGAAGAGGCACGGCGCTTGCGCAGCGGCCGGTAGGCGACTCGTTCCAGGGCCACCGCTGCCCCGCCAGAGACCAGCATGCCGGCCACCAGCGCGATGGCCAGGTAGCCGACGGTGAAGACGATGCCCTCGGTGTAGGTGTTGCCGCTGGGGGCGAAGCCGAGGGCCATCAGCGCCAGGTACTGCCCGAACATGCCGAGCATGAAGATCTCGGAGTGGGCGAAGTTGATCAGCTTGAGCACCCCGTACACCAGGGTGTAGCCCACCGCGATCAGGGCGTAGATGGCGCCGTAGGACAGTCCGTCCACGGTCAGCTGCCAAAAGTTGTCCACCAGGGACTCGACGTCGAACCCGATGGGGCTCACCGCCAGCGTCGTGGCGCCGTCGGCCGTCGCGCCGGTCGTCGTGCTCACAGACCACGCCGTTTCATGTGTGCTCCCAGCAGCTCGTAGCAGGGTGGGCAGGAAGGGGTGCAGGCCAGGACCGCGCTGAGGGCAGTGCCGGACGACCGGTCAGGCACTGCCCTCAGCTCAGGTCAGGGGTGGATCACTTGACCTGGTACATCCAGATCAGGGCGTTGTCGAGCTCGCCCTTGTCGTTCCACTTGTAGTTGCGGGCCAGGCCGGCGCCGTCGTAGCTCTTGACGAAGGCCGCCAGGTCCGCGCGGGTGGTCTTCCCGGCGTCGATGCCCTTGAGCATGATCGTGGTCAGGTCGTAGCCCTCGGTGGAGTAGACACCCGGCTCGGCGTTGTTCGCGGCCTTGTAGGCGGCCTTGTAGCTGTCCGGCGCCGGGCCGCACGGGCAGGAGAGCAACGCGTCCTGGGCGGAGGACCCGGCCTGCTTGACGAACTCCGGGTCGTTGGTGCCGTCGGCGGAGACGAACTTGGCGGTCACGCCGGCGCTGCGCAGCTGGGTGACCAGCGGCGCCGCCTCGGCGAAGTAGCCGGCGTAGAAGATCGCGTCGGCGTTGGCGCTCTTGATGGAGGTGGAGGTGGCGGAGAAGTCCTTGTCACCGGTCTTGACGCTGGCGGAGCAGCTCTTGTCGGCCGCGCTGCCCAGTGCGTCCTCGACGGCCTTGGCCAGGCCCACGCCGTAGTCGGAGTCGTCCTGGACCACGCAGATCTTCTTGAAGCCCTGCGAGTCGGTGAGGTACTTGGCCACGGAGGGACCCTGGACGCCGTCGTTGGCCAGACCGCGGTAGAAGGTCTTCCAGCCGTTGGTGGTGAGCGCGACGTTGGTGGCCGAGGCGCTCAGCGAGGGCAGCCCGGCCTGGGCGAAGATGCCGCCGGTGGCCTTGGTCTCGCCGGAGAACGCCGGGCCGAGCAGGCCGATGACGGAGGGGTCGCTGACGATCTGCGGCGCCACCTGGGTGGCCTTCTGCGGGTCACCCTCGGTGTCGAAGTCCACCATTTCCACCTGGCAGCCCGGGTTGGCCTTGTTGTGCGCATCCAGCGCCACCTTGGCGCCGTTGCGGATGTTGATGCCCAGGGCGGCGTTGGGGCCGGTCTTGGCGCCGGCGAAGGCCAGCTTGACGTTGGTGCAGGTGGCCTTTCCGTCCCCGGCCGGGTCGGCTGCGGCGGTGGTGCTGGAAGCCGCAACCTCCTTGCCGGACTGGTCGATCTGCACCAGCGGTGCAATGGCGAGCGGTGCGGACGAGCCCGATCCGCCGGAGCTGTCGCTCGACTTCGAGCCACAGGCGCTGAGGGTCAAGGTGGCGGCTCCCACCAGCACCAAAACCGTTGTGAGCTTGCGACGACGCACGTAAACCTCCGGGTGGTCGAGTCCCCCAGTAACGCCGGGAGGCGTCGGCGCGCGCCGACACGGGGGTGAACCTAACGCAGAGGTAACGCCACAACGGTCAAGCGGCAGCGCGTGTGACGAAGTGGCGACACAAAAATAACTCGCCGTAACAATGGCCGGACCCATCTCGACCGAGACCGTGTCCGTTTAGTCGGGATTCCCCCGTCGGGCGGGGAATGGCTCCGGTCAGTCGGAGGTGGCTTGGTCCAGCAGCGCCTGGGCGACCGCCTGCATGGTGGTGCGCTGGTCCATGGCGTTGCGCTGGATCCAGCGGAAGGCCTGCGGCTCGGTGAGCGAGAGCGTCTGCATGAGCACGCCCTTGGCCCGCTCGATGACCTTGCGCGCGGCGAGGCGACCGTTGAGGTCGGCGACCTCGGCCTCCAGCGCGGACAGCTCGGCGAAGCGGGAGGCGGCCAGCTCCACCGCGGGGACGATGTCGGCCACCGAGAACGGCTTGACCAGGTAGGCCATCGCGCCGGCGTCGCGCGCACGCTCGACCAGCTCCCGCTGGCTGAAGGCGGTGAGGATGACCACGGGCGCAAGACGTTCCGCGGCGATCTCGCCAGCGGCGTCGATGCCGTCGCGGCGGGGCATCTTGACGTCCATGATGACGACGTCGGGCTTGAGGGAGCGGGTGAGGTCGACCGCCTCCTGGCCGTCGGCCGCCTCGCCGGCGATCTTGTAGCCGACCTCGCGGAGCATCTCCACCAGGTCGAGCCGGATCAGCGCCTCGTCCTCGGCCACGAGCACGCGCCGGGGCTTGCGGTTACCGTCGGAGCTGGGAGCACCGTCGACCATCGAACGCCTGCTGAGTGGGTCGCTCACGGGCTGCCTCCTGCCGTCCTGCTGGGAGGCTGAGCCTACCGGCACGACCGCGGCTGTCCGCGTCTTCTAGAGTGGGGCCCGGCGAGCCCTCGTAGCCCAACGGCAGAGGCAACGGATTCAAAACCCGTCCAGTGTGAGTTCGAATCTCACCGAGGGCACCACAGCACCCGGTCGGCGTGATGCCGCAGGCGAGCGTCCAGACGCATTCGCCTGCTTGCCCGAAGCGAGGCCGAGCTGGATTGCTCGCCACAAAATTCTCACCGCACTCGCCGCGTTCATCGTCTTCATGGGCGCTATCGCTGTTGCCTCGAGTGAAGAGTTTTCGGACGGATATTCCGCGGGCAAGTCAGCAGGCTCTAAGCAATCGGCCAGCGCGCCGCCCAGCCCTCAGCCATCGGTGGATCCACCTCCCAGCCCTCAGCCATCGGTGAATGCACCTCCCAGCCCTCAGCCATCGGCGAGTGCACCTCCGCTGGCCACGATCGGCAGTCCCGTGCGCGACGGAAAGTTCGAGTTCGTGGTGACTACCGTCCAGCCCGGAAAGGCTTCGGTCGGCAGCGGTTACTTGAAGGCCACAGCTCAGGGCCAGTTCGTCGTTGTGAAGCTCACTGTGCGAAACATTGGGGACCGCCAACAAATGTTCGCCGGGAGCGCCCAGAAGATGACTGACCAGCAGGGACGAGAGCTGTCCACGGACACTATGGCAGGCATCTACCTCGACTCGGACAACTTCCTGGCTGAGATAAACCCGGGCAACAGCGTGCAAGGCACACTCGTCTTCGACATCCCGAAGGACGCGGTGCCCACAACGCTGGAGCTGCACGACTCGGTGTTCTCCGGAGGAGTGACTGTCCGGCTCAGCTAGATCCGTGCGAAAGTAGGCCGCGCCGCCGGGACACCACCCGGCTGCTCGGCCTACCCCGTTGCGCCGCTCCGCTTTTCGCGGAGCCGAAGGACTGTGATGTCTGACGACCACCTCACCCACCCCGAAGATCCCGACCAGCCGGCTCCCCCGGGCGAGAGTGGTCCCCCGCAGGACTCGGTCGTGGTGCACCGCTGGCTGCTGGCGGGGCTGATCGCGGTGGCAGCCGTCGCCACGATCGTCGTCGTGGTCCTCGTGGTCGGGCTGATGGGCAATGACTCCGACCCGCGACCACAGTCGGACGACCGCCCGACCGCCACCGCGCTCCCCGACACGCGCTCACCGACCACCACCACGGAGCCCGCCGAGGCCTCGACCGGCGTCGAGGAGCCCACGCCGTCGGCCAGTGCTGCTGCCCCCTCCGCGACCGCCGTGCGCACCAGCACCACCCGGACCGCCGTGCCGTCCGCGGCGCCGAGCACCCAGGCGCCCAGCACCACGACGCTCGCCCCCGCCCCGACTGGTCCGCCCGGCGTGGGGACCACCGTCTCCTTCACGGTGGCCGCACCTGGCGCCGAGGACATCGCCGGCACCGTCACTCTCAACGGCACCCGGCGCATCAGCGAGCCGGAGAACGACTTCGGTGACGACCCCGCCAGTGGCTCCTACCTGGTGGCCACGTTCACCGTGTCGGTCAGCGCCGGCTCCACCTACGTCAGCGACTACGACTTCCGCGCCGAGGTCGCCGACGGCACCACGCGCACCCCCTCGATCGGTGTGGTGAACCAACAGGTGGACGGCACGGTCGACGCGGGCCGACAGCTGATCGGCGACGTCGCCTTCGACCTGCCACCCGGCGGTCCGGTGCTCATCTACTTCTACGGTCCGAAACCGGCCCCGCTGGCCAGCTTCCGCGTCACCGGCTAGCTCAGGCGGACATCCGCTGGAAGGTGCGCGTCCCCCACCAGGCCAGCAGTGCGGTGAGCACCACGGTGACGATGACTCCGGTCGTCACCGTGCCGCCGGAGAGCTCGCCGCGGAACAGCGAGCGCGCCGCGTCCACCAGGTACACCAGCGGGTTGATCCTGCTCAGGTTCTCCAGCCAGCCCGGCGCCAGCGACATCGGCAGGAACACCCCGGACAGCAGCAGCAGGGGCAGCGAGACGCCCTGCACGAACGGGGCGAAGGAGTCCTCATCCTTGAGGATGATGCCCATCGAGTACGACGCCGCTGACACCCCCAGGGCCAGCACGCAGATCAGCACCAGGGTGATCGCCACCCCACCCCAGGTCGGTCGCAACCCGAACGGCACGGCCACCAACACCAGGATCACCCCCTGCACCCCGATGGTCACCGTGTTGCCCAGCGTCCGCCCGAGCAGCAGCGACAGCCGCGGCGCCGGGGTCACCCGCTGGCGCTCCAGCACGCCCTCACGCATCTCCTGGATGATGCCGAACCCGGCGAAGCCCGCCCCGAAGATGGTGAGCTGCAGCAGCAGGCCGGGCACGAACAGCGACCACGACGCCTCGCCGCCGAGCCCGCCCGCGCGCACGTTGGTGAGCAGCGGGCCGAACAGCACCAGGAACAGGACGGGCTGGGCCAGCCCGAAGAACACCCACACCGGGTTGCGCAGCAGCAGCCGCATGTCCCGGGTGAACACCACGGACGTCGCGTCGAGGGTGGAGCGCATGGGGGTCCTCTCAGGTCAGCAGGAGCAGGAGCACGTCAGGCCGGCGCGTCCTCGCGCAACGACCGTCCGGTCAGCGTGAGGAAGACGGTGTCCAGGGTGGGGCGGGCCACGGTGACCGTGCGCAGGGGCAGGTCGGCGGCGTCCAGCGCGCGCAGCAGCGGGGCCACCGCCACGTCGCCGCGCTCCACGGTCAGCTGCAGCGTCTCCCCCTCCACGCGCGCCTCCCGGACCTCGATGGCCTCCCGGGCCACCACCTCGGCCAGCGCCAGGTCACCGTCCACGCTGACGGTGATGACGTCGCCGGACACGGCCGCCTTGAGCGCGTCCGGGGTGTCGTCGGCGACGATGCGCCCCTGGTCCATCACCAGGATGCGGTCGGCGAGCGCATCGGCCTCGTCCAGGTAGTGCGTGGTGATCACCACGGTCACCCCGCGCTCGTCGCGCAGCGTGCGGATGTGTTCCCACAGGTTGGCCCGGCTCTGTGGGTCCAGCCCGGTGGTGGGCTCGTCCAGGAAGATCAGCCCCGGGGTGTGCACCAACCCGCTGGCCACGTCGAAGCGGCGGCGCTGCCCACCGGAGAGCTCGGACAGCGCCCGGCCACCCAGCTCGCCCAGGTCCAGCTGGGGCAGCAGCTCGGTCACCCGCTGCTGCGCCTGCGCCCGGCTCAGCCCGTACAGCCGCCCCTGGGTGACGAGCTCCTCGGCCACCCGCGAGCCCGGCGCCGGCGCGGAGCCCACCTGGGCGACGTAGCCGATGCGCCGGCGCACCTCACGGGGCTGCTCGCGCAGGTCGGCACCGGCCACGGTGGCGGTGCCCTCGGTGGGGTCGAGCAAGGTGGTGAGCATCCGCAGCGTGGTGGTCTTGCCCGCGCCGTTGGGGCCGAGCAGCCCGACGATCTCGCCGGCGCTGACGTCGAGGTCCAGCGGAGCCACCGCCTGCACCGGCCCGGTCTTGGTCTTGAACGACCGGGCCAACCCGCGTGCGTGAATCATCGCGACCTTCCCCCTCGCCGGTGGTGGAGGTCACACTATGCACCCGGGCGCCGACAACAACAGCGCTTTGGCGGAGGGGCGGTGCGCCCTACCGGTTCGAGACGCGGAGCAGGCCCTCCTGGACCACGGTGGCCAACAGCTCGCCGTGGCGGGAGTAGAACCGACCCGTGGCCAGGCCGCGGCCGCCGGAGGCGGTGGGCGACTCGGTGTCGTAGAGCACCCACTCGTCGGCCTGGACCGGACGGTGGAACCACATGGCGTGGTCCAGGCTGGCCAGCAGCACCTTGTCGATGCCGTAGGCCAGGCCGTGGCCGGACATCATCGAGTCCAGCAGCGTCATGTCCGAGGCGTAGGCCAGCACGCAGACGTGCAGCAGCGGCTGGGCCGGCAGCACCCCGTCGGCGCGCATCCACACCTGGCTGCGGGTGGAGCGGGCGCCGGTGGCGCGGCGCACCCACGGCGGGTCGTTGACGTAGCGGATGTCGATGGGCCGGCGCAGCGTGGCACGGGGGCCGAACAGGTCCTCGTACCCGGTGAGGCGCTCCGGCAGGGAGGGCAGCTCCTCCGGCGCGGGGACGTCGGGCATGGGCGTGGTGTGCTCCACGCCCTCCTGGGCCTCCTGGAACGACGCCGAGAGGGCGAAGATGGGGTTGCCGTGCTGGATCGCGGTGACCCGGCGGGTGGTGAAGGAGCGTCCGTCGCGCACCCGGTCCACCTCGTAGACGATGGGCACGCGGGGGTCGCCGCCGCGAATGAAGTAGGCGTGCAGGGAGTGCACCTGGCGCTCGCTGGAGACGGTGCGCCCGGCCGCGACCAGTGCCTGGCCGGCCACCTGGCCACCGAAGACGCGGGTGGGCGCCGTCGTGGGGCTCACCCCGCGGTAGATGTTCTCCTCGATGCGCTCCAGGTCGAGCAGCTGCACCAGCTCGTCGAGCTCAGGTTGGGCGACCACCCCGGTCATCCGTGGTCCTCCTCGCCCAGGCGGTGCACCAGGATCAGGTTGGTGGAGCCCACCGTGTTGGGCGGGGACCCGGCCACCACGACCACCACGTCACCGCGCTGGTAGCGGTCCATCTCCAGCATCGCCTTGTCGACCAGGTCGACCATCTCGTCGGTGGTGCTGACCTTGGGGACGATGAACGTCTCGGTGCCCCACGTCATGGCCAGCTGGCTGCGCACCTCCTGCTGCGGCGTGAACGCCAGCAGCGGCAGCGGCGTGTGCAGCCGGGCCAGCCGGCGCACGGTGTCACCGGACTGGGTGAAGGCCACCAGGGCGGTGGCGTTGAGCCGCTCGCCGATGTCGCGGGAGGCGTAGGAGAGCACGCCGCGCTTGGTGCGGGGCACGTGGTTCAGCGGCGGGACCGCGGTGGACTCCGCCTCCACCGCCTCCACGATGCGGCTCATGGTGCGCACGGTGGCCATCACGTGGGCACCCACCGACGTCTCGCCGGAGAGCATCACCGCGTCGGCGCCGTCGAGCACGGCGTTGGCGACGTCGGAGGCCTCGGCGCGGGTGGGCCGGGAGTTGCTGATCATCGACTCGAGCATCTGGGTGGCCACGATCACCGGCTTGGCGTTCTCCCTGGCCACCTGGATGGCGCGCTTCTGCACCAGCGGCACCTGCTCCAGCGGGAGCTCCACCCCCAGGTCGCCGCGGGCCACCATCACGCCGTCGAAGGCCAGCACGATGGCCTCCAGGTTGTCGATGGCCTCGGGCTTCTCCAGCTTGGCGATCACCGGCAGCCGGCCGCGGCCCTTGCGATCCATCACCTGGTGCACCAGGTCGATGTCGGCGGGCGAGCGCACGAAGGACAGCGCGATCACGTCCACGCCCAGGTCGATGGCGAACTCCAGGTCGGCGATGTCCTTCTCCGACAGCGCCGGCACCGACACGTTCACCCCGGGCAGCGAGAGGCCCTTGTTGTTGCTGACGGTGCCACCCTCGGTCACCCGACAGACCACGTCGTTGCCCTCGACCGCGGTGACCACGAGCCCGACGTTGCCGTCGTCGACGAGCAGCCGGTCACCGGCGCGGGCGTCCTTGGCCAGCTCGGCGTAGGTGGTGGAGACCCGGTCGTGGGTGCCGGGGACGTCCTCGACGGTGATGCGGACCTCTTCGCCGTTGACCCACAGCTCCTTGCCGTTGACGAACCGGCCCAACCGGATCTTCGGCCCCTGCAGGTCGGCCAGGATTCCGACGGCGCGGCCGCTGCGGTCCGACGCCGCCCGCACGTAGCCGTAGGTCCGCTCGTGGTCGCCGTGGGAGCCGTGGCTGAAGTTGAGCCGGGCCACGTCCATGCCGCACTCGACAAGCTCATGGACCAGCTCCTGGCTGTCTGTCGCAGGGCCCAGGGTGCACACGATCTTCGCTCGACGACTCACGAGCCCAGCCTAGTCCCGTCCGCACGAGGCTCACCCCCGTGGAGGGACCTAGGCCACACCGCAGGCACCGGGGTCGCCGCGGATTCGTTCGGGGTGCCGGCCGGTGCTAGCGTCCCTGTGCTGGTCGAGCCGTCTCGTCCGGTCAGTGCCTCCGTAGCGAAGTCCGGTGAGATCCCGGCGCTGTGCCGCAACTGTGATTCCACCCCCGCTGGGGATGGTGAGCCAGGTCGCCGAGGAGGCACTGGTGCACAACCACCCCCGCAGCAGTGGTGGAGTGTCGCCCGGTCGCTCGCGGCCGGAGGTACAACATCCGCTGGGCAGAGCTCCCAGGAGAACGCCCCGATGACCCCCCTCAGCACGCCGCGGGCCCGTCGAGCGCCCGCGCTCGCGGCCCTGCTCGCCGCCCTCGCCCTGGTGCTCACCGCGTGCGGCGCCGAGCGCACCGACCCGGTGACCCCGACCGCCGGCACCGCCTACCCGCTGACCGTGCAGGCCGACAACGGCGACGTCACGGTGCCCGCCAGGCCGAGCCGGATCGTCTCGCTGTCGCCCACCGGCACCGAGATGCTCTTCGCCATCGGCGCCGGCTCGCAGGTGATCGCGGTGGACTCCTACTCCACCTACCCCCCGGACGCCCCGATCACCGACCTGTCGGCGTTCACGCCCAACCTGGAGGCGGTGCTGGCCCACGAGCCGGACCTGGTGGTGGCCTCCGACGACGCCAACGGCCTGGTCGACGGCCTGCGCACCGCCCAGGTGCCCACCCTGCTGCTGGGCGCGGCGGACCAGCTGGAGGACACCTACGCGCAGCTGAACACCCTGGGCACCGCCACCGACCACACCGCCGGGGCCCAGGCGGTGGTCTCCGGCATGCAGCAGAAGGTCACCGACGTCGTGGCCAGCGTGCCCCAGCAGACCACACCGCTGAGCTACTACTACGAGCTCGAGCCCACCCTCTACACCGTCACCTCGGCCAGCTTCGTGGGCACGCTGCTGGCCCGGCTGGGCCTGACCAACATCGCCGACTCCGCGGGCTCGCCGGGCAACGCCTACCCGCAGCTGTCCGCCGAGGCCCTGGCCAAGGCCGACCCCGACCTGGTGTTCCTGGCCGACACCAAGTGCTGCAACGCCAACGCCCAGACCTACGCCGCACGCCCGGGCCTCGGCGGGTCCACCGCGGTGGCCACCGGCAGCATCGTGGCGCTGGACGACGACCTCGCCTCCCGCTGGGGCCCGCGCACCGTGGACCTGCTGGCTGCCGCCGCCGACGCGGTGCGCTCCCGGTCGGCCGGCTGAGCGCGACGCCCGGAGCAGTGACGCTCGAAGCAATGACGCACCCACCCGGCTCGCCGGTCCCCGTCGCCGCCCCCACCCGCCTGACGCCCCGCCACCTGGTGGTCGCCGTGGCGGGGCTGGTGGTCGTCGTGGTGGCCGCGGTGCTCATCGGCGCCGTGGACCTGGGACCCGGCCGGGTGTTCGGCGAGGTCTGGGCGCAGGTCACCGGTGGCACCTCGCCGCTGAGCTCCACCGAGGCCGCCATCCTCTGGCAGCTGCGGGTGCCGCGGGTGCTGCTGGGCGTGCTGGTGGGCGCCGCGCTCGCCTGCTGCGGCGCTGCGTTCCAGGGCGTGTTCCGCAACCCGCTGGCCGATCCCTACCTGCTGGGCGCCGCTGCCGGAGCGGGGCTGGGCGCCACCCTGATGATCGTGCTGGTCACGCCGGACACGCTGCCGGTCGACCCGGTGCCCGCCGGGGCGTTCGTGGGTGCGCTGGTGGGGGTCGGGCTGGCGTGGCTGGTGAGCCAGTCGGCCGGGTCCGGCCCCGGGGTGCTGGTGCTCGCCGGCGTGGCCGTCGCCGCGTTCCTCTCCGCGGTGCAGCTGGCGCTGCAGACCGCCCACCCCGACCGCATCCGCGCCATCTACTCGTTCATCCTCGGCTCGCTGGGCACGCCGGGCTGGGGCGCGGTGGTGCAGACCGCCATCTACGTCGGGGTGAGCTGCGGGGCGCTCGCCGGCTGCGGGCGCCTGCTGGACGTGCTCAGCCTGGGCGACACCGAGGCCAGCACCCTGGGGATCCGCCCCGGCCGGGCGCGGCTGCTCATCGTGGTGGCCGCGTCGCTGGGCACGGCAGCCGCGGTGTCGGTCTCCGGGCTCATCGGCTTCGTGGGACTGGTGGTGCCGCACCTGGTGCGGCTGGTGCTGGGTGGCTCCTTCCGGGTGATCCTGCCGGTGTCGCTGCTGGCCGGCGGAGCGTTCCTGGTGCTGGCCGACCTGCTGGCCCGCACGGTGGTCTCCCCTGCCGAGCTGCCGGTGGGCGTGGTCACCGCCTTCGTGGGCGGACCGTTCTTCGCCCTGCTGCTGCGTCGCACCAAGGCCCCCGCATGAGCGGCCCGCGCCCCACCGGGGGAACCACCAGCAGCATCCGGGCCACCAACCTCGGGGTGCAGCGCGGCGCCACCTCCGTGCTGCGCGGGGTGGACCTGGACGTGCCGCCGGGCTCCTGGCTGGCGGTGGTGGGCCCCAACGGTGCGGGCAAGTCCACCCTCCTCGCCGCGCTGGCCGGGCTGCTGCCCTGCACCGGGGAGGTGTGCCTGGGTGGGCGCGAGCTGCGCCGGATGAACCCCCGCCAGCGGGCCAAGGTGCTCGCCTACGCCCCGCAGGAGCCGGTGCTGCCGGCGGACCTGACCGTCACCGACTACGTGCTGCTCGGCCGCGTCCCGCACCGCTCGATGCTGGGCGCCGACCGCCCCGCCGACACCGCGCTGGCAGCACAGGTGCTGGCCCAGCTCGACCTCACCGCGCTCGCCGGGCGACGGCTGGACCGGCTCTCCGGCGGCGAGCGGCGGCGAGCGGTGCTCGGCCGGGCGCTGGCCCAGCAGGCTCAGGTGCTCCTGCTGGACGAGCCCACCACCGGCCTGGACATCGGCCACGCCCAGCAGCTGCTGGAGCTGCTGGACGAGCTGCGCCACGCCACCGGCACCACGCTGGTGACCACCCTGCACGACCTCACCCTGGCCGGGCAGTACGCCGACGCCCTGCTGCTCGTGCACGAGGGCGCGCCGGTGGCCGCAGGCACGCCCGCGCAGGTGCTGCGCACGGACGTGCTGCGGGAGCGCTACCAGGCCGAGCTCACCGTGCTCGACCCCGGCGACGGCTCGCTGGCCGTGGTGCCGCTGCGTCCGAGCACCCGACCGGACTGACCCGGTCGCGGACGGCAGGCGCTGGCGGCGCACCAGGGGTCAGGCGAGCGACTCCGCCGCGGTCTTCTTGGCCCACCGGTAGTCGGCCTTGCCGCTGGGCGAGCGCACGATCGTCGGCGCCACCACCAGCGCGCGCGGCACCTTGTAGCCCGCCACCTGGGTGCGGCAGTGCGCCATGAGCTCCTCCAGCGACGGCTCCTGCTGGCCCTCGCGCACCTGGACCACCGCCGACACCTGCTCGCCGAAGCGCGGGTGCGGGGTGCCCACCACCAGGGCGTCCATCACCGCGGGGTGGCTCTTCAGCGCCTGCTCCACCTCCTCCGGGAAGACCTTCTCGCCACCGGTGTTGATGCACAGCGACCCGCGGCCCAGCAGCACGATGGTGCCGTCCGCCTCCACCTGCGCCATGTCGCCCAGCACCGACATCCGCACGCCGTCCACCACCGGGAACGTGGCGGCGCTCTTGGCCGGGTCGCGGAAGTACTCCAGCGGCACGTGGCCCAGCCGCGCCAGGTAGCCGATGTCCTCGGAGCCGGCGGCGATGGGCTGCAGCCGCTCGTCCACCACCACGCTGTGGCTGGACGCGGGCAGCCGCACGTGTCCGTCCGCGCCGAGCTGCACCTGGCCGTCGGCGCCGGACTCCGAGGCCCCGAAGTTGTCCAGCAGGAAGATGTTGGGCAGCAGCTCGGTGAGCTGGTCACGGACGCTGCGCGACCACAGCGCCCCGCCGGAGCCGATGAGGAACAGCGAGCTGAGGTCGAACTCGCCCTGGTGCTCGGCGATGGCGTCGGCCAGCGGGCGGGCCATGGCGTCGCCCACCAGCATCACCGAGCTGCACTTCTCCGCCTCCACCAGCCGCAGCACCTCGAGCTCGTCGAACTGCTTCATCAGCACCTGAGTGGCGCCCATGTAGAAGGTGCTGAACATCGAGTACACCGCGGCGCCGTGCATCAGCGGGGCCGTCACCAGGAACTTCAGGGTGCCGGCCTTGGCGGTGGCCGACTCCACCACCTCGGCCACCGTGTTCAGCGGCTCGCCACCGTGGTTTCCACCGCCCAGCGCCGCGTAGTAGAAGTCCTCCTGCCGCCACACCACGCCCTTGGGCATGCCGGTGGTGCCACCGGTGTAGATCACGAAGTGGTCGTCGGGGCTGCGCTCGCCGAACCCGCGGGACTCCGGCTGGGCGGCCACCGCCTGGTGGTAGTCGGCGTGCTCCACCCCGGACAGGGCCGTGCCCGCCGGCAGGGTGTCCAGGGTGAGCACGTGCTTGATGCCGGGCGCGGCCGGCAGCACCGCGGCCGCGCTGGGCACGAACTCCGCCTCCACCACCAGCGCGACCAGGGCGGCGTTGTCGTAGAGGTAGCTCAGCTCGGTGTCGGTGTAGCGGAAGTTCACCGTGATGGGCACGACCCGCGCCTTGAGGCAGGCGAGCAGGGCCTCGACGAACTCGATGCGGTTGCGCATGTGCAGGCCGACGTGCTCGCCCGGCTGCAGGCCCAGCGACAGCAGGTGGTGGGCCAGCCGGTTGGCGCGGGCGTCCAGGTCGGAGTAGGTGAGCCGGTCGCCCTCGCAGATCAGCGCCTCGTGGTCGGGCAGGGCATCGGCGACGGCCTCGTACAGGTCGGCAAGGTTCAGCGACATCTCTCGGTCCTTCAGGGTGGCGGCCGGCAAGGTCAAGGGTGTAACCCAGATCACTTCACGTTCGAGCAGTGTGACACAAGCAGCGTCCCGGCAACCGGGACTGCTCTGGTGTCCGCGGGACGCATGTGCTCTCTGGGGCTTCCCCTGGGCCCGGAGTCCCCCGCGCGGCTGTCCCCCGGGTGGGCCTCGGCCGTGGGAGCATCCGCCGATGACGAGCACGGAGCTGCCCCTGCAGGACAAGGTCGCCCTGGTCACCGGTGCGTCCTCCGGGCTGGGCCAGGAGGTGGCCCGGCTGCTCACCGCCCGCGGCGCCCGGGTGTTCGGCGTCGCCCGCGACAAGGACAAGCTGCACCAGGCGATGGCTGACGTCACCGCCGACCCGAGCAGCCACTCGCTGGCCGTGGACCTCGCCGACCCGGCGGTGTGCCGGGAGGCGGTGTCGGCGTGCGTGGCCGCGCTGGGCGGGCTGGACGTGCTGGTGAACACCGCCGGTGCCCACACCCTGCGGCACACCGGCCAGGTCAGCGACGACCAGTGGGAGCGCGACCTGGCGGTGAACCTGAGCGCCCCGTTCTTCCTGTCCCAGGCCGCGCTGCCGCACCTGCTGGAGCGGGCCGGCAACATCGTCAACGTGTCGTCGGTGGCCGGCGTGCAGGGGCAGGCCTACTCGGCCGGGTACTGCTCGGCCAAGCACGGGCTGATCGGGCTGACCCGGGCCATGGCGGTGGAGTTCACCGCGGCGACGCTGCGGGTCAACGTGGTGTGCCCGGGTGGGATGCTCACCCCGCAGGTCACCGGCTTCACCTTCCCCGACGGCGCCGACCTGGACCTGGTGATGCGCTCGGCGGCGCCGCGGGGGCTGATGGAGACCAGCCAGGTCGCCCCGCTGATCGCCTTCCTCGCCTCCGACGACGCCGCCGCGATCACCGGCGGGGTCTACCTGCTGGACAACGGCAAGACCGCCGGCTAGGCGTCCGCGGCGGTGAGGGTGCCCGCCCGGTAGAGGGTGACCACGCAGGCCCCGCCCAGGCCGAGGTTGTGCTGCAGGCCCACGGTGGCCCCCTGCACCTGACGCTTGTCGGCCAGCCCGCGCAGCTGCCAGCTCAGCTCGGCGCACTGGGCCAGGCCGGTGGCACCGAGCGGGTGGCCCTTGGAGATGAGCCCGCCGGAGGGGTTGACCACCCACCTGCCGCCGTAGGTGGTGGCGCCGGACTCCACCAGCTTGCCGCCCTCGCCCACCGGGCACAGGCCGAGGCCCTCGTAGGTGAGGATCTCGTTGATGGAGAAGCAGTCGTGCAGCTCGATGACGTCCACGTCGTCCACGGTCAGCCCGGACTCGGCGAAGACCTGCTCGGCGGCGGCGCGGGTCATCGGGCTGCCCACGGCGTCGATGCACCGGTTGCTCTCGAAGCACTCGGTGGTGTCGGTGGTCATCGCCTGGGCGACGATCTCCACCGCCTGGCCCTCCAGGCCGTGCTCCCGCACGAAGGCCTCGCTGACCACCACGGCCGCGGCGGCACCGTCGGACGTCGGGGAGCACTGCGACCGGGTGAGCGGGTGGTGGATCATCCGGTCCTCCAGCACCCGCTCCAGGGTGTAGGAGTCCTGGAACTGCGCGTACGGGTTGTTCACCGAGTGCCGGTGGTTCTTCACCGCGACCGCAGCGATCTGCTCGGCGGTGGTGCCGTAGAGCTCCATGTGCTCGCGGGCGGCGTCACCGAAGATCTGCGCGGTGATCGGCGAGGCCTCGATGCCGTGGGCGTTCTTCATGATGGCCAGGTGCCGGTCGATGGTGCTGACCTTCGGCATCTCCCCGGTCATGCCGCCGCGGGTCATCTTCTCGAAGCCGACGGCCAGCGCGCACTCGGCCTGGCCGCCCTGCACCCACTCGCGGGCCATCATCAGCGCGCTGGAGCCGGTGGCGCAGTTGTTGTTGACGTTGAACACCGGGACACCGGTGAGCCCGATGTCGTACAGCGCCCGCTGCCCCTGCGCCGAGGGGCCGGCGGTGTAGCCCACCGACGCCCGCTGCACGGCGTCGTAGGTCAGCCCGGCGTCGGCCAGCGCCGCGTTCACGGCCTCGCCCACCATGTCCGGGTACTCCCAGTCGCGGCTCTCGACCTTGCAGAAGGGCGTCATCCCGACACCGACGACGAAGGCGCGTGCGCTCATGGCTTGTTTCCTCACGGAGGTGGTGGAGCTGGACGGGGCAGACCGGGGCACTGCCGTGTGACGCTAACCACCCTCACCACCTCCGCCCGGACCCCTCCCGATCACCGGGACACGCCACTGCAGCACCCACCGACCGGCTAGGTTCGGCCCGTCCGGGCTCTGTTGCCGCTGGGGAGGACCCGCCATGAGAGTGAGCATCCAGCTCGACGCCGGCCCGGGCCGGGCCGGGGCACGTGCCGTGGAGCTGACCCAGACCGGGGCGGACGGGCTGTTCACCTTCGAGGGGCAGCACGACGTGTTCTTCCCGCTGGTGGAGGCCGCAGCGACGGTGGACGTGGCGCTGATGACCAACGTGGCCATCGCCCTGCCCCGCAGCCCGCTGCACCTGGCCCACTCCGCGCACGACCTGCAGACGTTGAGCCGGGGGCGCTTCGCCCTGGGCCTGGGCTCGCAGATCCGCCCGCACATCGAGAAGCGCTACGGGTCCACCTGGTCGCGCCCGGCAGCGCGGATGGGCGAGACGGTGCGGGCCATCAAGGCCATCTTCGCCGCGTGGGAGGGCACGGCGCCGCTGAGCTTCCGCGGGGAGTTCACCACCCACACGCTGATGGCGCCCAGCTTCACCCCGGCTCCGCACCCCTACGGCCCACCGCCGATCCTGCTGGGGGCGCTGGGCCCGGTGATGACCCGCACCGCCGCCGAGGTGGCCGACGGGCTGCTGGTGATGCCGTTCAACAGCGAGCAGCACTTCCTCCAGCGCACCCTGCCCGCGGTGCAGGAGGGCCTGGACCGGGCCGGGCGCAGCGCTGACTCCTTCGACGTGATCCCGCAGGTGATCGTGGCCGTGGGCCGCACGCGGGAGCAGCAGGCCGCCGCGGTGCGGGGGGTGCGCGGCCTGCTCGCCTTCTACGGCTCCACCCCCGCCTACCTGCCGGTGCTGCAGGTGCACGGCTGGGAGGCCGCGCAGCCCGAGCTGAACGCGTTGTCCAAGCGGGGCGACGTGGCCGCGATGATGGGCTGCGTGGACGACGAGATGGTGACCACGCTGGCCGTGGTGGGCACGCCGGAGCAGTGCGCGGAGGAGATCCTGCGCCGCTACGGCGACCACGCGGAGCAGGTGTGCTGCTACTTCCCCGGCTACCCCGAGGACCCCGCCGACGTGGCCGACCTGGTCACCGCCCTGCACCGTGGCTGACCCGGCGGCGGCGCCGGAGCTGCTGGTGGAGGTGTCCGACGGGGTGGCGGTGCTGACGCTGAACCGACCCGCCCAGCGCAACGCCTTCACCGCGACCATGGGCCGCGCGCTGGGGGCGGCCTACCGCGACTGCGACGCCGACGACGACGTGCGGGCGATCGTGCTCACCGGGACCGCACCCGCCTTCTGCGCGGGCGCCGACCTCGGCTCGGCCGGCGACACCTTCGGCCGCCCCGGCGACGACTTCAGCGCCTCCCCGGTGAACCCGCCGGCGTTCGCGCTGCGCACCCCGGTGATCGCCGCGGTCAACGGCCACGCCGTGGGCATCGGGCTGACGCTGGCGCTGCAGGCCGACGTCCGGGTGGTGGCCGCCGACGCCAAGTACGGGGTGGTGCAGGCCCGCCTCGGTGTGCTGGGCGACGCGATGTCGCACTGGACGCTGCCCCGCATCGCCGGTGCCGCCGCCGCCGCGGAGATCCTGCTGACCGGGCGCACCTTCGACGGCGCGGAGGCCGTGCGGCTGGGCATCGCCACCCGCTGCCTGCCGGCCGAGCAGGTGCTGCCCGCCGCGCTCGCCCTGGCCACCGACATCGCCGAGAACGTCGCGCCGATGTCCGCGGCGCTGAGCAAGCGCCTGCTGTGGGACACCGTCGAGCACGGCTACACCGCCGCGCAGGTGGCCGCGCTGGAGACCGAGGCGCACCACCGGGTGATGGGCGGAGCCGACGCCCGCGAGGGGGTGCTCGCCCACCTGCAGCGCCGCCGTCCGCAATGGTCGTCGCGGGTGAGCCAGGAGTGGACCGACCTGCCGCGGCCCTGACCCCCGCCGCAAGGACGCCGTCAGGACTGGCCTTGCGGGCGTCAGGAACGCGTCAGGGATCGTCCCGGCCGTCGTCGGCGGAGCTTCACTGATCTCCGGGGCAACGCTGCCCGGAGGGAGCACCGATCATGTCGACGTCAACCAGCATCGCCCGGCGGCCACCAGCCGGGCAGGACCCGGGCAGTGACGACGAGGACTGTCGTGACCAAGATTGTCGTGACCAAGACTGCCGTGACCAGCACTGTCGTGACCAGGGCCCGAGCGAACCGGGCTGGCGGGAACCGAGACTGCCGGTCGCCCTCGCCGCTCCGCTCGGGTTCGCGGTGACGCTGACAGTGGCCGCGGCACTCACCGCCGGCCGGGAGCTGCTGGCTCCGTCGCAGGCCGTGGCCTGCATGTGTCTGGCGATCGCCGCGCTCGGCTGGTGCAGCACCGTCCGCGGCGCGTTGCTGTGTGCCGGCATCGGGTGGCTGATGTTCAACGGGTTCGTCGTCAACAGCGCCGGCACGCTGGCCTGGGACGGCGCAGGCGACCTGCTCCGCGCGGGCCTGTTCGCTGGCACCGCGCTGACCTTCGCCTGGCTCCGTGCCCTCGCGCTGTGGTCCCGGCGGGTGCTGGACTAGTGGTTGCCCAGCTTGCCGGGGCGGTCGTCAGAGTCGGCTGTGCCGGACTCTGCCGTGCCCGACTCCCCAGCCCCCGACTCCCCTGCTTCTGACTCCGTCTCGTCCGGGCTGGCCTGGGCGGACCGGCCCGTCAGCTCGGACGGATCCTCCCGCCCCTTCTTGGCGAGGACGAAGTACGTCACCGCACCGAGGAACACGATCACTGCGGTGAACACGTTGATCCGCACGCCGAACAGCGTGTTGGCGAAGTCCACCCGCATCAGCTCGATCCAGAACCGGCCCGCGCAGTACCCGGCCACGTACAGCGCGAACGCCCTGCCGTGGCCGAGCCGGAAGCGGCGGTCGGCCCACACCACCAGCGCGGCGACCGCCAGGTTCCACAGCAGCTCGTACAGGAACGTGGGGTGCACGGTGGCCACCGGCACCGCCCCTACCGGAACGCTGCCGTTCAGCTCGTCGGGCAGCCCGGCGTCGTTGAGGCGCTGGTAGATGTCCATGCCCCAGGGCAGCGTGGTGGCGCGGCCGTAGAGCTCCTGGTTGAAGTAGTTGCCCAGCCGGCCGATGGCCTGGGCCACCACGATGCCGGGTGCGACGGCGTCGGCGAACGCGGGCAGCGGGATGCCCTTGCGGCGGCAGGCGATCCAGGCACCCACCCCACCGAGCAGCACCGCGCCCCAGATGCCCAGGCCGCCGTCCCAGATCTTCAGCGCGTCCACGGGGTCGCGGCCCGCGCCGAAGTACTTCTCGTGGTCGGTGATCACGTGGTACAGCCGGCCGCCCACCAGGCCGAAGGGCACCGCGAACACCGCCACCTCGGTGACGGTCTCCGGCTCGCCGCCGCGGGCCACCCACCGCTTGTTGCCCCAGACGATGGCCACGATGATGCCGGCGATGATGCACAGCGCGTAGGCGCGCAGCGGGAAGGGCCCGAGCTCCCACACCCCCTGCGGGGGACTGGGGAACGAGGCCAGCACCACCCCGGCGGAGGTCACTGCCCGACGCCGGCCGGGCTGGCCGCCCGGACGCCCGCAGCCAGCTCGGTGACCAGGGTGGCCACCGCCTCCTGGCTCTCGGTGCTGGCCGTGACGATGGCCGACCCCACGATCACCGCGTCGGCGTAGCCGGCGACCTCGGCCGCCTGCGCACCCGAGCGCACGCCCAGGCCCACGCCGATCGGGATGTCGGAGTGGCTGCGGATCCGCTTGACCAGGCTGGGCGCGGAGCTGGCGACGGCGTCGCGGGCCCCGGTGACCCCCATGGTGGAGGCGGCGTAGACGAAGCCGCGGCTCACCGTGGCGGTGCTGGCCACGCGGGCCTCGGTGGAGGAGGGCGCGAGCAGGAAGATGCGGTCCAGGTCGTGGGCGTCCGCCGCGGCCAGCCACGCGTCGGCCTCGTCCGGGATGAGGTCCGGGGTGATCATGCCCAGGCCGCCGGCGGCGGCCAGGTCGCGGGCGAAGGCGTCCACGCCGTAGCGCAGCACCGGGTTCCAGTAGCTCATCACCACCGCGCGGCCGCCGGCGGCGGCGACCTGCTCCACCACACCGATGACGTCGCGCAGCCGGGTGCCCGCCCGCAGCGCGGTGTCGGCCGCGGCCTGGATGGTGGGCCCGTCCATCACCGGGTCGGAGTAGGGCACGCCGACCTCCACCAGGTCGCAGCCGTTGTCGACCATGGTGCGCAGGGTGCGGACCGAGCCGGGCACGTCAGGGAAGCCACCGGGCAGGTAGCCGACCAGCGCGGCGCGCCCCTCGGCGCGGCACTGCTCGAACATCGGACCGAGACGTGAGCTCACAGCTGCTCCCCTGTTCCTGATCCCGCGCCGTCCTCGGGGTTGGGTGCTGGGTTGTCCAGCGCGGCCTCGTCGATGACGTGGAACCACCGGGCGGCGGTGTCCACGTCCTTGTCCCCACGGCCGGACAGGCTCACCAGGATGACGGCGCCCTCGCCGAGCTCGCGGCCCAGCTTGAGCGCACCGGCCACGGCGTGCGAGGACTCGATGGCCGGGATGATGCCCTCGGTGCGGCACAGCAGCCGGAAGGCGTCCATGGCCTCGGTGTCGGTGATCGGCTCGTACTCGGCGCGACCGATGTCCTTGAGCAGCGAGTGCTCCGGGCCCACGCCGGGGTAGTCCAGCCCCGCCGAGATGGAGTGCGTCTCCATGGTCTGGCCGTCGTCGTCCTGCAGCAGGTAGGACAGCGCCCCGTGCAGCGAGCCCGGGCTCCCGCCGGTGAGGGTGGCGGCGTGCTTGCCCGAGGCGACGCCGTCCCCGGCGGCCTCGTAGCCGACCAGCCGGACGTCGGGGTCGTCCAGGAAGGCGTGGAAGATGCCGATGGCGTTGGACCCGCCGCCGACGCAGGCGACCACGGCGTCGGGCAGCTGCCCGGTGCGCTGCAGCACCTGGGCGCGGGCCTCCAGGCCGATCACCCGGTGGAAGTCGCGAACCATGGTCGGGAACGGGTGCGGGCCGGCGACGGTGCCCAGGCAGTAGTGGGTGTCGTCGACGTTGCTGACCCAGTCGCGCAGCGCCTCGTTGATGGCGTCCTTGAGGGTGCGGGAGCCGGTGGTGACCGGGACGACCTCCGCGCCGAGCAGGCGCATGCGGGCCACGTTCAGCGCCTGCCGCTCGGTGTCCACCTCGCCCATGTAGACCACGCACTCCAGGCCCAGCAGCGCGCAGGCGGTGGCCGTGGCCACGCCGTGCTGGCCGGCGCCGGTCTCGGCGATCACCCGGCGCTTGCCCATCCGCTTGGTGAGCAGCGCCTGCCCGAGCACGTTGTTGATCTTGTGCGAGCCGGTGTGGTTGAGGTCCTCGCGCTTGAGCAGGATGCGTGCCCCACCGGCGTGCGGGGCCAGCCGCTTGGCCTCGAACACCGGGGACGGCCGGCCGGTGTAGTCGCGCTGCAGCTCGTCCAGCTCGGTGAGGAAATCCGGGTCGGTGCGTGCCTTCTCGTAGGCGGCGGTGAGCTCCTCGAGGGCGCCGATCAGCGCCTCGGGCACGAACCGGCCGCCGTAGTCACCGAAGTGACCGGTGGCGTCGGGATCGTGGTCGCTGCTGTGGATCAGCCCTGAGCTCGCGGTGGGCAGATCCCCGGAGGGCACATGCGTGGAGGTCACGCGCCCATTCTCCCCCAGAGGGTCTCAGCGCGAGGGCTTGGGGCAGGAAGGGTGCGATCCGGCGGTGACGAGGTCGGACACGGCGCTGCGCGGGTCGCCGCTGGTCACCAGTCCCTCCCCCACCAGCACCGCGTCCGCGCCGGCGCCGGCGTAGGCGAGCAGGTCGGCCGTGCCGCGCACGCCCGACTCCGCCACCTTCACCACGTCGCTGGGCAGGCCCGGGGCGATGCGCGCGAACACGTCGCGGTGCACCTCGAGGGTCTTGAGGTCGCGGGCGTTGACGCCGATGACCTTGGCGCCGGCCTGCAGGGCACGGTCGGCCTCGGCCTCGGTGTGCACCTCCACCAGCGCGGTCATGCCGAGGGACTCCACCCGGTCCAGCAGCGCCGTCAGGGTGTTCTGCTCCAGCATCGCCACGATCAGCAGCACCAGGTCAGCACCGTGGGCACGGGCCTCGTGGATCTGGTACGGGCCGACGATGAAGTCCTTGCGCAGCACCGGGATGCTCACCGCGGCGCGCACGGCGTCGAGGTCGGCCAGCGACCCGCCGAAGCGGCGCTCCTCGGTGAGCACGCTGATCACGCGGGCGCCACCAGCCTCGTACTGCGACGCCAGCACCGCCGGCTCCGGGATGTCGGCCAGCGCGCCCTTGGACGGGCTGGACCGCTTCACCTCGGCGATGACGGCGATGCCCGGCTCCTTGAGCGCGGCCACCACGTCCTGCGCGGGCTTGGCCTGCTGCGCCGCGGCCTTGACGGCCTCGAAGTCGGTGATCTTCTCCCGGGCCGCCACATCTGCCCGGACACCCTCCACGATCGAGTCGAGAACGCTCATCGCGTCAAGCCCCCCTTCCCTGCTCGCCCTGCTCAACCTCGCTGAGCCTATCCGGGTGGTGACCTACGTCTCTCATCGGGGCGGCAGGCTGTTGCGCAGCTGTGCCGGTTCCGTGATCAGCGGTCGGGTCCTGTCCCGCGCTGAGGGCGTCCCACAGCTGTCGCTCGGTGACGTCGTCGTCGGTGACAGCCGCCTGCGTGGCCCGCTCGCGCTGCACCGCAGGGGTCTCGTAGCGGGTGGACAGACCACCGGCACGGCGCGGGGCGCGGGCCAGCAGCACGGCGGCGGCCACGGTGAGCAGCGCACCGAGCAGCGCCAGCAGCGGTCCGACGACCGACGCGGAGGTGCTCACCTGCTGGGCCAGCACCGGCGGGGTGATCAGCTCGGCGGCGTGCTCGGCGGAGGGCCCGCCGACCAGCGCCACCACGGCCGGCTCGGCCGCGGCCACCGCGACGACCAGCAGCACCAGCGCCAGCACCCGCACGGCCAGGCCGCGCAGCGCGAAGACCGCGGCGACCCCGGCCAGCAGCACCAGGGCCAGCGGGGTGAGCTGCGCCGCCCAGGTGCTGCCGAGGAGGTCGGCCTCGCGCACGCCCCGCAGGTCGTCCTCGGTGCGTGCCTGCACCCACTGCACGCGGGAGGCGGCCCACAGCGCGACGGCGCCGAGCACCAGCAGCACCGCGGGCACGCGCAGGCCCGACCGGCCTGCCTTCGGGGCGGCCGGCTCCGGTGCCTGGTCGGTCCCCGGCGCCTGGTTGGGATCAGTCATCGGCCACTCCACGCATCGTCTCGGCCGCCGCCACCGCCGACAGCACGGCCAGCGCCTTGTTCACCGTCTCGGTGTCCTCGGCGGCGGGGTCGGAGTCGGCGACCACGCCACCGCCGGCCTGCACGTAGGCGGTGCCGTCCTTGAGCACCGCGGAGCGGATGGCGATGGCGGTGTCGGCGTCACCGGCGAAGTCCAGGTAGCCCACGATGCCGCCGTAGACCCCGCGCCGGGTGGGCTCCATCTGCTCGATGAGCTCCAGCGCCCGCGGCTTGGGGGCACCGGACAAGGTGCCGGCGGGGAAGCACGCCGTCACCGCGTCCAGCGCGGTGCGGTCGGCGGCCAGGCGGCCGGTGACGGTGGAGACCAGGTGCATCACGTGGCTGTAGCGCTCCACGTGCCGGTACTGGGTGACGGTGACCGTGCCCGGCTCGCACACCCGGCCCAGGTCGTTGCGCCCCAGGTCGACGAGCATCAGGTGCTCGGCGTTCTCCTTGGCGTCGGCGCAGAGGTCCTTCTCCAGCAGCAGGTCTTCCTCGGTGCTCGCCCCGCGCCAGCGGGTGCCGGCGATGGGGTGCGTGGTGGCCACGTCGTCCACCACGGTGACCAGCGCCTCCGGGCTGGAGCCGATGATGTCGAAGGCGGTGCCGCCGTGGGCGTCGGGCACCCGGAACAGGTACATGTACGGGCTCGGGTTGGATGCGCGCAGCACCCGGTAGATGTCCAGCGCCTCGGCCTGGGTGGGCATCTCGAAGCGCTGCGAGAGCACCACCTGGAACGCCTCGCCGGCCTCGATCTCGCCGATGAGCTTGCGCACTCCGGCCTGGTGCTGCTCGCTGGTGGTCCGCCGGTGGAACTGCGGGCTGGGCCGGTCGAAGGCGGTGACCGTGGACGGCGCGGCCGAGGCCAGCTTCGTGGTCATCGCGTCCAGCCGCTGCACCGCCGCGGTGTAGGCCTCGTCCACCCGCTCGTCGCTGCCGTCGAAGTTCACCGCGTTGGCGATGAGGGTGATGGTGCCCTCGTGGTGGTCCACCGCGGCCAGGTCGGTGGCCAGCAGCATCACCATCTCCGGCAGCTGCAGGTCGTCGGTGGCCAGCTCGGGCAGGCGCTCCAGGCGGCGCACCGTGTCGTAGCCGAGGTAGCCGACCATGCCGCCGGTGAGCGGGGGCAGGTCGGGCAGGCGCTCGGAGCGCAGCAGCTGCAGGGTCTCGCGCAGCACGTCCAGCGGGTCGCCGCCGGTGGGGGCGCCGGCGGGCACGATGCCCTGCCAGTGCGCCTGACCGTCCACCACGGTCAGCGCGGCGGCGCTGCCCACGCCGATGAACGACCAGCGCGACCAGGAGCGGCCGTTCTCCGCCGACTCCAGCAGGAACGTGCCGGGGCGGTCACCGGCCAGCTTGCGGTAGGCCGAGACGGGGGTCTCGGAGTCGGCCAGCAGCTTCCGCGTCACCGGCACCACGCGGTGCTCCGCCGCGAGGGCACGGAACTCCGCGCGAGTGGGACTCGTCTCCCCGAGGTGCGCACCAGACATGGCTGACAGTCTCCCAGCCAGGCCCGACGTCCCCGCGTGCGCCCCGTCCCTGGCCGTGCCACCCCACCATGGCCCAGCCGACGAGCCGGGGGGATACCGTCTGGAGAATGAAGCAGGGAGAGAAGGCGCCGGACTTCACGCTGCCCGACCAGCAGGGCACGCCCCGGTCGCTGTACCAGCTGCTGGAGCAGGGCCCGGTGGTGCTGTTCTTCTACCCCATCGCGTCCTCGTCGGGCTGCACCGCGGAGGCGTGCCACTTCCGGGACCTGGGCGGTGAGTTCACCGAGCTCGGTGCCCAGCGGGTGGGCATCAGCACCGACAGCGTGTCCCGGCAGCAGAAGTTCGCCACCGCCCACACCTTCGACTACCCGCTGCTGGCCGACGAGGACGGGCAGGTGGCCGACCTGTTCGGGGTGCGGCGCCGGCTGCTGGGCAAGCTGGCCCCGGTCAAGCGGGTGACCTTCGTGATCGACACCGACGCGGTGGTCCTGGCTGCGCTGAGCAGCGAGACCAAGATGAGCTCGCACGCCGACCGCGCGCTGGACGTGCTGCGGGCACGGCCCTAGAGCCTGGCCCCGGCAGCAGCTAGCTGGGGCCGAGCAGCACGTCGGCGTCGAAGCAGGTGCGCTCGCCGGTGTGGCAGGCCGCACCCACCTGGTCCACCACCAGCAGCAGGGTGTCGCCGTCGCAGTCCAGGCGCACCTCGTGCACCTGCTGGGTGTGGCCAGAGGTCTCGCCCTTGACCCACAGCTGCTGGCGTGAGCGCGACCAGTAGGTGGCCTTGCGGGTGGCCAGCGTGCGGGCCAGCGCCTCGTCGTTCATCCACGCCACCATGAGCACCTCGCCGGTGCCCTGCTGCTGCGCCACCGCGCACACCAGCCCGTCGGCGTTGCGCTTGAGCCGGGCGGCGATCGCCGGGTCCAGCACCGGAGCCTGTGCCTCGCTCATCGGACCTCGATGTCCTCGGCGCGCATGGCGTCCTTGACCGCACCGATGGTCAGCTCACCGAAGTGGAAGACGCTGGCGGCGAGCACCGCGTCGGCCCCGGCGTGCACCGCAGGCGCGAAGTGCTCGATGGCCCCGGCTCCCCCGCTGGCGATCACCGGCACGGTGACCGCGGCCCGGGCGGCAGCGATCATGGCCAGGTCGAAGCCCTGCTTGGTGCCGTCGGCGTCCATGGAGTTGAGCAGGATCTCCCCCACCCCCAGCTCGGCACCGCGCCGGGCCCACTCGATGGCGTCGATGCCGGTGCCGCGCTTGCCACCGTGGGTGGTGACCTCCCAGCCCGACGGGGTGGGCTCGGCGCCCTCGGGGACGGTGCGGGCGTCCACCGACAGCACGATGCACTGCGAGCCGTAGCGCTGGCTCAGCTCGCTCAGCAGCTCCGGGCGGGCGATGGCCGCGGTGTTCACGCTGACCTTGTCGGCGCCGGCGCGCAGCAGCTGGTCCACGTCGGCCACCGACCGCACGCCCCCGCCCACGGTGAGCGGGATGAACACCTGCTCGGCGGTGCGCCGGACCACGTCGATCATGGTGGCGCGCTCGCCGGAGGAGGCGGTGACGTCGAGGAAGGTGAGCTCGTCGGCACCCTGGGCGTCGTAGGCCGCGGCCAGCTCCACCGGGTCGCCGGCGTCCTTGAGGTTGGCGAAGCGCACCCCCTTGACCACCCGGCCGCCGTCGACGTCCAGGCACGGGATGACCCGCACGGCGAGGCTCATGCGTGCGCCGCCGACAGGTGGTCGGCGGGGTCGCCGAGGGCGCCGATCAGCTCGAGCATCTCCTGGTGCACGCCGGGCGAGGCCGCCAGCACGGAGGGCGAGGTGATGGTCCAGGGGTTGCCCGCCAGGTCGGTGACCACTCCCCCCGCCGCGCGGACCTGGCAGACGCCGGCCGCGTTGTCCCAGGCGTGGTGGCCGAAGGTGACCGAGCCGCCGAGCAGGCCGGCGGCGGTCCAGGCCAGCTCGAGGCCGGTGGAGCCCAGCATCCGCACGCGCAGGCAGGCGCGGCTGACCTCACCGAACACCTGGTAGCGGTACTCGCCGGGGTAGTGCCCGCCGGAGGCGCGGTTGAGCGCGCCGACGCTGGTGGTCGAGGACTGCAGGGTGCGGCTCTGCAGCCGAGGTACCTCCACGCCGTTGCAGAACAGCGGGCCGTCCTGCACCGCGGTGTAGCGCTGGTTGAGCAGCGGCAGCCAGGTCAGCCCGGCCACCGGCACGCCGTCGTGCACCAGGGCGAGCAGCATGCCGCTCAGCGGCAGGCCGGCGGAGTAGTTGGCGGTGCCGTCCACCGGGTCGAGCACCCACACGGTCCCGGTGGCCACGTCGGGGCCGCCGAACTCCTCGCCGTGCACCGCGATCCCGGTGCGCCGGGTCAGCTCGGCGGTGAGCCGACGCTCCAGCTCCAGGTCGACGGCGGTGGCGAAGTCCGCGGGGCCCTTCTCCACCTCGCTGGGGGCACCCAGGCCGGTGACGAAGCGCTCGCTGACCTCGTCGAGCAGGGCCGCGGCCTCGGCCAGCAGTCCTGCGGCGTCGGGGGTGCTCACTGCGATACCGCTGCCAGCGCCTCGGGCAGGGTGAAGCGGCCGGCGTAGAGCGCCTTGCCGACGATCGCGCCCTCCACACCCTCGTCCACCAGCGCGGCGATGGCCCGCAGGTCGTCCACGGTGGACACCCCGCCGGAGGCCACCACGGGAGCGTCGGTGACGGCGCAGACCTCGGAGAGCAGCTGCAGGTTGGGGCCGGTCAGGGTGCCGTCCTTGGTGACATCGGTGACCACGTAGCGGGCGCAGCCGTGCCGCTCCAGGCGCTCCAGCACCTCCCACAGGTCGCCGCCGTCGCTCACCCAGCCGCGGGCGGCGAGGCGGTACTGGTCACCGGTGATGCGCACGTCCAGGCCGACGGCAATCTGGTCGCCGAAGCGCTCGATGGCGCTGGCGCACCACTCGGGGTCCTCCAGCGCGGCGGTGCCCAGGTTCACCCGGCGGCAGCCGGTGGCCAGCGCGGCCTCCAGCGAGGCGTCGTCCCGGATCCCGCCGGAGAGCTCCACCTGCACGTCCAGCTCGCCGACCACCGCGGCGAGCAGCTCACGGTTGTTGCCGCGGCCGAAGGCGGCGTCGAGGTCGACCAGGTGCACCCACTCGGCTCCGGCCGACTGCCAGGCGAGGGCGGCGTCTCGGGGCGAGCCGTAGTCGGTCTCGCTCCCTGCCTCTCCTTGCACCAGGCGGACGGCCTGACCGTCGGCGACGTCAACAGCGGGCAGCAGGACCAGGCTCACGTGGGCCAACTCTAGTAGTCGGCGTCCGGCGCCCGACCGGCCGGTCTCGGCGACCGGGCGTCAGAGGCTCTTGACCCAGTTCTCCAGCAGCGTGGCACCGGCGTCACCGGACTTCTCCGGGTGGAACTGGGTGGCCGACAGCGGTCCGTTCTCCACCGCGGCGAGGAACCGGCCGCCGTGCTCGGCCCAGGTCAGCTTGGCGGGGGGCAGCGGTCCGTCCTCGTCGAGCTCCCACTGGCGCGCGGCGTAGGAGTGCACGAAGTAGAAGCGGGTGTCGGCGTCGAGCCCGGCGAACAGGGTGCTGTCCTCGGGTGCCTCCACGGTGTTCCAGCCCATGTGTGGCAGCACCTTGGCCGGCAGCATCTCCACCGTGCCCGGCCACTCGCCGCAGCCGGTCGAGGCCTCGGGAGAGCCGTGGTCGAACTCCACCCCGCGCTCGAAGAGCACCTGCATGCCCACGCACACCCCGAGCACCGGACGTCCACCGGCCAGGCGCTCGCCGATGATGCGGTCACCCTTGACCTCGCGCAGGCCGGCCATGCACGCGGCGTAGGCGCCCACGCCGGGCACCATCAACCCGTCGGCAGCCAGGGCCTCGCGGGGGTCGGCGGTGACGGTGACCTGGGCACCCACCCGCTCGAGCGCACGCTCGGCGGAGCGCAGGTTGCCGGAGCCGTAGTCCAGGACCACGACGGATGCAGCTGTCATGCACTCCAGCGTAGTGGCCCACCCCGACACTGCCCGCGCGGGCGGGGGTGCGTCCGCCCACACCTCAGGAGCCGCACCCTCCTGCCGGGACACGCCCTGACCACGCACTCCGGCACCACCATCCCCCAGGCCGGCGTGGCGGCCGCAGAACCTGGACTGCCGGAACCTGGCAAGAAAGGGCGACGGGAGCAGCCGGTCACCGACGCTGTGCTGCGGCCGGCCGTCCCGCACGCTTGAGGGAACATTCAACTTCTGTGAGGAGACCCTGTGCTCGACGTACCGATGTGGTTGTGGGTGGCCTTCGGGGCCATCGTGGTCGTGGCCCTGGCGGTGGACCTTCTTGCGCACCGCGACGACCACGTCATCGGGTTCAAGGAGGCCGCGCTGTGGAGCGCCGGCTGGGTGGGCCTGGCCGTGATCTTCGGCGGCGTGGTGTTCGCCGTGCTCGGCAGCGGCGCCGGGGTGGAGTACTCCACCGCCTGGCTGCTGGAGAAGAGCTTGTCCGTGGACAACCTCTTCGTGTTCGCGCTGATCTTCGGCTACTTCAAGGTGCCCCAGGAGTACCAGCACCGCGTGCTGTTCATGGGTGTCATCGGCGCCCTGGTGTTCCGGGCGATCTTCCTGGGCCTCGGCGTGGCCGTGGTCAACCAGTTCACCGCCATCCTGTTCGTCTTCGCCGCGATCCTGCTCTACAGCGCGTTCAAGCTGGTCAAGGGCGACGACGACAGCTACGACCCCAGCAAGAGCCTGGCGCTGAAGCTGATGAACAAGGTCATCCCGACCACGGAGGACTACCACGGCACCAAGTTCTTCATCAAGCAGGGCGCCAAGTGGGTGGGCACTCCCCTGCTGGCCGTGGTGGTCACCATCGAGGCGGCTGACCTGCTCTTCGCGGTGGACAGCGTGCCGGCCGTGCTGGCGGTAAGCGACGAGGCGTTCATCGTCTACACCTCCAACGCCTTCGCCATCCTGGGCCTGCGGGCGCTGTACTTCCTGCTCCGCGGGCTGCTGGACAAGTTCCACTTCCTGGACAAGGGCCTGGCCATCATCCTGGCGTTCATCGGCGTCAAGCTGATGATGCAGGCCGGCCACAAGACCATCTCCACCTCCATTCCGGAGATCCCCTCGCTGGTCAGCCTGGCCGTGATCGTGGTGGTGCTCGCCGGGTCCATCGCCCTGAGCATCCTCCGGCCCCAGGCCGCGGAGGACGACGAGGAGAAGGCGCCGGCGCTGGACGACCCAGCGCAGGCTGGGCGGGCCTCGGAGGCACCGGCAGGACCGGGCGGCGGCGAGATGATCAAGCGCCCCAACCCGGACCTGGAGCGCGACACCCGCTGACCCGCTCCGTTCCGCACACGACGAGCCCCGCACCGGATTCCGGTGCGGGGCTCGTCGTGCGTGGGGGGTCAGACCATGCGGAGCACGGCGCCGGCCAGGGCGAGCGCGCCCAGCACGCCGGCGACCACGGCCACCGGCCGAGCACTGTGGCGGGTGGTCCAGGCACCGCCCAGGAAGAACCCGGCCACGACCACCAGGATGAAGGCCAGCGTCTGGTCGCTCACCGGCCGGTCCTCACAGCGAGCCCTTGGTGGAGGGGACGCCGAGCACCCGGGGGTCGGGCTCCACGGCGGCGCGCAGCGCGCGGGCCACGGCCTTGAACTCGGCCTCGGTGATGTGGTGCGGGTCGCGGCCGTAGAGGGTGCGCACGTGCAGGTTGATGCGGGCGTGGAAGGCCAGCGACTCGAAGACGTGCCGGTTGATCACCGTGTTGTACGGCGCTCCCCCGTCGGCCCGCCCGGCGATGGTGGTGGTGAGCATCTGCTCCGGCTCACCGGTGTGCACGCAGTAGGGCCGGCCCGACACGTCCACCACGGCGTGCACGAGCGTCTCGTCCATCGGGATCCAGGCGTCACCGAAGCGGCGGATGCCGGCCTTGTCGCCGAGCGCCTGGCCCAGGGCCTGGCCCAGCACGATGGCGGTGTCCTCCACCGTGTGGTGCGCCTCGATGTCGGTGTCGCCGGAGGCGGCCACGGTGAGGTCGAAGCTGGCGTGGGTGCCCAGCGCGTTGAGCATGTGGTCGTAGAAGGGCACGCCCGTGCTGACGCTCACCTGACCGGTGCCGTCCAGGTTCAGCTCGACCACGATGCTCGACTCGCGGGTGGTGCGCTCCACTCGTGCGGTGCGGCCGGTCATGCGGGGGCTCCTTCGATGTCTGTGCGGACGAGATCAGCCGAGACCTGCAGGAACGCGTCGTTCTCCGCGCGCAGGCCGACCGTCGTACGAAGGTACCCGGGGATGCCGACGTCGCGGATCAGCACACCGCGGTCGAGGTAGTGCTGCCACGTGGCGCCGGCGTCGGTGAAGTGGCCGAAGAGCACGAAGTTGGCGTCGCTGGGCACCACCTGGAAGCCCTGCTCGCGCAGCGTCCGGCAGACCCGGTCACGCTCGGCGGACAGCTCGGCCACCGAGGCCAGGGTGTCGTCGGCGTGGCGCAACGCGGCCCGAGCCGCCGTCTGGGTGAGCACCGACAGGTGGTACGGCAGGCGCACCAGCAGCATGGCGTCCACCAGGGCGGGGGCGGCCACCAGGTAGCCCAGCCGACCACCGGCGAAGGCGAAGGCCTTGCTCATGGTGCGGCTCACCACCACCTTGGTGGGGAACTCCGCGACCAGCTCCACGGCGCTGGGCGCGGGGGAGAACTCCGCGTAGGCCTCGTCCACCACCACGATGCCCGGCGCCACCGCCAGCAGCGTGCGCAGCTGGGCCAGGGTGGTGCTCTGCCCGGTGGGGTTGTTGGGGCTGGTGACGAACACGACGTCGGGCTGGTGGGTGCGCACGGCGTCCACCGCCGCGTCCAGGTCCAGGCCGAAGTCGGCGCCACGGGGCACCGACAGCCACGTGGTCTGGGTGCCCGCGGCCAGCAGCGGGTGCATCGAGTACGACGGCACGAAGCCCATCGCGGTGCGCCCGGGGCCACCGAAGGCCTGCAGCAGCTGCTGCAGCACCTCGTTGGAGCCGTTGGCCGCCCACACGTTGCGGACGTCGACGGCGACGCCGGTCTGCCGCGTGAGGTAGGCGGCCAGGTCGGTGCGCAGGGCCACCGCGTCACGGTCGGGGTAGCGGTGCAGCTCGGTGGCTGCCTCGCCCACCGCGGCGGTGAGGTCGGCGACCAGCGCAGCGCTGGGCGGGTGCGGGTTCTCGTTGGTGTTCAGCCGCACCGGCACGTCCAGCTGCGGCGCGCCGTAGGCACTGGCTCCGCGCAGCTCCGCCCGCAGGGGCAGGTCGTCGATGGTGATCGCCGATCCGGGCACCTGGCGCTCGTCGGGGGCGCTCACCGGGAGCGCTCGGGCGAGCCGAAGCGCACCTGCACGGCCGTGCCGTGCGCGGGCAGGTCCTCGGCACCGGCCAGGGCCACCACGTGCCCGGCCACGTCGGCGAGGGCCTGCTCGGTGTACTCCACCACGTGGATGCCGCGCAGGAAGGTCTGCACGCTCAGGCCGGAGGAGTGCCGGGCGCAGCCGGCGGTGGGCAGCACGTGGTTGCTGCCGGCGCAGTAGTCGCCCAGGCTCACCGGCGACCACGGGCCGACGAACACCGCACCGGCGTTGCGCACCCCGGCGGCGACGTCGGCGGCGTCGGCGGTCTGGATCTCCAGGTGCTCGGCGGCGTAGGCGTTGACCACCCGCAGGCCCTCGGCCACCGAGGAGACCAGCACGATGCCGGACTGCTTCCCGGACAGGGCCGTGCGCACCCGCTCGGCGTGCTTGGTGGCGGCCACCTGCTCGGTGACCGCGGCGTCCACGGCGTCGGCCAGGTCCTCGCTGGTGGTGACCAGCACGCTGGCGGCCAGCACGTCGTGCTCGGCCTGGCTGATCAGGTCGGCCGCGACGTGCACGGCGTCCGCGGTCTCGTCGGCCAGGATCGCGATCTCGGTGGGCCCGGCCTCGGAGTCGATGCCCACCAGCCCGCGCAGCAGCCGCTTGGCCGCGGTGACGTAGATGTTGCCCGGACCGGTGATGAGGTCCACCGGCTCCAGCTCGGCCGGCTCACCGTCCACCGCGGTGGTGTCGGTGCCGCCGAGGGCGAGCAGCGCGATGGCCTGGGCGCCACCGGCGGCCCACACCTCCCGCACGCCCAGCAGCGCGCAGGCGGCCAGGATGGTGCCGTCGGGCAGACCCCCGTTGTCGGCCTGCGGCGGCGAGCACACCACCACCGAGCTGACCTCCGCGGCCTGCGCGGGCACCACGTTCATCACCACGCTGGAGGCGAGCACCGCGTTGCCGCCGGGCACGTACAGACCGACCCGGTCCACCGGCACCCAGCGCTCGGTGACCGTGCCGCCCTCGACCACCTGCGTGACGGTGTCGCGGCGACGCTGGTCGGCGTGCACCCGGCGGGCGCGGGCGATGGACTCCTCCAGCGCGGCGCGCACGGTGGGGTCGAGGTGCTCCAGGGCGCGGTCGAGCTCCTCGGCGGGCACCCGCACCGAGCGGGGGCGCACCTTGTCGAACTTCTCGCTCAGCTCGAGCACCGCCTCCACCCCGCGCTCGCGGACGGCGTCGACGATGGGGCGCACCGTGTGCAGCACCGCGTCCACGTCGACCTCGCCGCGCGGCAGGGCGGCGCGCAGCTCAGCAGTGGACGGGGTACGACCGCGCAGGTCGGTGCGGGCGAGCATGGTGAGCCTCCAGCGGAGTTCGACGACAGTTCACCAGGATAGGCCGCCTGGCCGGGCCGCCGGACGACTGAGTCCCCCGACTCGGTGTCCTCCGGCTCTGGCCCGGCCAGGTGGCCGCCCCGTGGTGGGACTGGTTCGTCAGGACTCGCGGATCTGCTTGGCCTGCGCCACCGCCGCCTTGTCCTCGTCGTCGAGCTTGCGGGTGTCGCGCGGCTCGGCGAAGGGCTGCACGTCCTCGGGCAGGCCGTCGGCGATGGCCCGGCCGTGCTCGAGCTCGGCGTTGACCTCGGCGCCGAGCAGGATGGCCACGTTGCTCAGCCACAGCCAGACCAAGAAGATGATCACGCCCGCGAGCGCGCCGTAGGTCTTGTCGTAGGAGGAGAAGTTGGTGACGTAGACGGCGAACAGGCCGGAGATGATCACCCAGACCACCACCGCGAGCAGGCCACCGGGGCTGACCCACTTGATCCCGCCCTGCTTGGCGTTGGGCGAGGCCCAGAACAGGATGGCCAGCAGCACCGAGATCAGCACCAGCAGCACGGGCCACTTGGCGATGTTCCACACCAGCACGGCGGTGTCGCCGACGCCGACGACGTCACCGATCTGCTTGGCCACCGGTCCGCTCACCACCACGATCACCGCGCTGAGCACCAGGATCAGCACCGCCACGATGGTCACGCCCACCCGGATGGGGGTGGTCTTCCAGATCGGCCGGCCCTCGCCGATGCCATAGATCACGTTGGAGGCACGCATGAAGGCCGCCACGTAGCCCGAGGCGGACCACAGGGCGACCACCAGGCCGATGATCGCGCTCAGGCTGGCGCTGCTCTTGTTGGCCTGCGCCTGGTCGATGAGGGTGCGCACGAAGTCGGCGCTGGAGCCGGGAGCGATCTGCTGCACCTGGTCCATCAGGTCCTGGGTGGTCGTCGGACCCAGCAGACCGAGGATGGAGACGAGCACGATCATGCCCGGCACGATCGCCAGCACCGCGTAGTAGGTGAGCCCTGCGGCGAGGTCGGTGAGGTTGTCCTTCTGGAACTGCTTGGCCGCCCGCTTCACCACCGCCATCTTGGACTTGCCGGACAAGTCACCAGGGCCCTGCGGGTTGTTGGCGTCCAGGTCGGGCCGGGCGCCACCGGTGGGCCCACGGTTCTCCACCGCGGCACCGGAGCGGGCGGGACGCTGGGCGTCCTCGCTGTGGCTGGGACTCATGTCTTCTCCATCGCAAGGTCAGGGCCATGTGCTGGGCCCGGTCTGGTCGGAAAGCAGGCGCGCCGCGGGCGGCCGAGCGGGACTCGGCGCCAGCCGCGTCGACCGCAGCAGTCGGAGAGGTGCTCCGCTGAGGTGGCCAAAGGTAGCGCGTGGCGATCAGCCCCGCCCCGTGAACCCGCGCGTGGCCCGGGTCTGCGGCACGGGTCTGGCGCTCAGCTCAGGTCCAGGCCCAGGTCGAGCACGGTGACGGAGTGGGTGAGCGCACCGACGGCGACGTAGTCCACCCCGGTGGCGGCGTAGTCGGCGGCCACGGCCAGGGACAGCCCGCCCGAGGACTCCAGCAGCGTGGCCGGGGCGACAGCGTCGCGGCGCCGGACCGCCTCCGCGGTGTCGGCCACGTCGAAGTTGTCCAGCAGCACCAGCTCGGCGCCCTCGGCCAGCACCTCGTCCAGCTGGTGCAGCGAGTCCACCTCCACCTCGCACGGCAGCTGGGGCGCGGCCGTCCGCACCGCCCGCAGCGCGGCCACCACCGAGCCGGCTGCCACCACGTGGTTGTCCTTGACCAGGGCGGCATCGCCCAGCCCGAGCCGGTGGTTCACCCCGCCGCCGGCGCGGACGGCGTACTTCTGCAGCAGCCGCAGCCCGGGCAGCGTCTTGCGGGTGTCGCGGACGCGGCAGCCGGTGCCCGCCGTGGCCGCCACCCAGGCGTCGGTGGCGGTGGCCACGCCGGACAGGTGGCACACCAGGTTCAGCATCGTCCGCTCCGCGGTGAGCAGGCCGGCGGTGGTGGCCTCGACGGTGAGCACGGCCGAGCCGGGCTGCAGGCGAGCGCCGTCGTCGCTGCGCTGCAGCACCCGGTAGCCGTCCGCGCCGAGGACGGTGTCCAGCACCGCCAGCGCCACCCCGGTGCCGGCCAGCACCCCGGACTGCCGGCTCACCACTGCGCCGGTGGCCACCGCGTCGGCGCCCACCGTGGCCGTGGTGGTGACGTCCGGGCCGTAGCGCAGGTCCTCCCCCAGCGCAGTGGCGACCACGCGGCGCACGTCGTCGACGTCCAGGCCCTGCCTGGTCAGCAGGGTGGTGGTGGCCGGCGCCAGGTCGTGCAGGGCGGGGGTGGGCAGGACGGTCATGCCAGGGCTCCTGTGCGGTGGGTGGGGTGGTCCTGGGGCACCACCGTGGGGCGGCCGGTCTCCCGGTCGAGGACGACCAGGCTGGGCAGAGCCGCCGAGCCGGTGCTGCTCGGATAGTCGGTCCGCACGTGGCAGCCCCGGCTCTCGGTGCGCCAGGTGGCGGCAGCGACCAGGGCCCCGGCGACGGTGGTGAGGGTGGCGTCCTCGCGGGCCCGCTGGTCGAGCGGGTAGGCCAGCGGTGCCGCCGTGAGCGCGTCGGCGACGGTGCCCAGCCCGGTGGCGTCGCGGCCGATGCCGGCGTGCGCGCTCATCAGGTGCTGCAGCCGGGTGCGGTCGAGCACCGGCGCAGGTGTCGGCGGCAGCACCGGGGCAGCCTCCACCCGGCCAGCGGCGACCACCCGCTCGGCCGCGGCCGCCGCCACCCGCTCGGCCACCACCAAGCCCTCGAGCAGGCTGTTGGACGCCAGCCGGTTGGCACCGTGCAGCCCGGTGCGGGCCACCTCGCCGGCGGCGTAGAGGCCCTCGACCCCGGTGCGGCCGTGCACGTCGGTGCGCACTCCCCCGCAGGAGTAGTGGGCGGCCGGCGCCACCGGGATCGGCGCGCGGGCGGGGTCGATGCCCACCGCCGCGCAGGCCGCGTGCACGGTGGGGAAGCGGGTGCGCAGGTCGGGCACCGCGCGGGCGTCCAGCCACACGTGCTCGGCCCCGGTGCGGGCCAGCACGGCGGTGATCGCCCCGGCCACCACGTCGCGGGGGGCGAGGTCGCCCAGCGGGTGCACTCCGGCGGTCACCGAAGCGCCGTCGGGGCCCACCAGGCGTGCGCCCTCGCCGCGCACCGCCTCGGTGACCAGCGGTCGCTGCCCCGTGGCGGCGGCGGTGAACAGCACCGTGGGGTGGAACTGCACCAGCTCCAGGTCGCTGACCACCGCCCCGGCGGCCAGGGCCAGGGCGATGCCGTCACCGGTGGCCACGGTCGGGTTGGTGGTGACCGCGTAGAGGTGGCCGAGCCCGCCGGTGGCCAGCACCACCGCCGGCGCGTGCAGCACCCCGAGGGCCCCGCCGGCGTCGGTGACCGCGAGGCCGTGCACGGACCCGTCGCGGCCGAGCAGCACTCGGGTGGCGTGGTGGTGCTCGAGCACCGCCGGCCCGGGCAGGCTCCGCTGCGCCGCGGCGCCGAGCGCGCGCTGCACCTCGGCGCCGGTGGCGTCACCACCGGCGTGCACCACCCGGCGGAAGCGGTGCCCGCCCTCGCGGGTGCGCGCCACGCTGCCGTCGGGCGCCCGGTCGAACACCGCGCCCCGCTGCACCAGGCGGCGCACCGCACCGGCGCCGGCACCGACCACCGAGCGCACCGCGGCCTCGTCGCACAGCCCCGCGCCGGCAGCCAGGGTGTCGGCCACGTGGGCCTCCACCGTGTCCCCGCCCGCCGTGGTCCCGGCACCGTCGACCACCGCGATCCCGCCCTGTGCCCAGGCGGTGGCCGAGTCGTGCAGGCCAGCCTTGCTCACCACCAGCACCCGCAGCCCCCGCTCGTGGGCGGTGAGCGCGGCGGTGAGCCCGGCGACGCCGCTGCCGACCACGACGACGTCGGCGTGCGCCTCCCAGCCGCTCGTGCCGGCGGGGCTCACTACTCGCCGCCGCCGGGCTGGCCGATGGCGATCATCCGGCGCACCGCGCCGCTGGCCCGCCGGGCGGTCTCCGCATCGACGTGCACCTCGTCGGCACCCTCCACCAGGCACCGCAGCAGCGCGGCCGGGGTGATCATCTTCATGTACCGGCAGGACGCCTTCTCGTTCACCGCGCGGAAGTCCACGCCCGGCGCGGCCTGGCGCAGCTGGTGCAGCATCCCCACCTCGGTGGCCACCAGCACCTCGCGAGTTCCCCCGGGGGCCAGGGCGCGGGCGGAGTCGAGCATCCCGCCGGTGGAGAGGATCTTCACCCGGTCGGCGGGCACCGCACCCTCCCCGGCCAGGTAGAGCGCCGAGGTGGCGCACCCGCACTCGGGGTGGATGTAGAGCTCGGCGTCGGGGTGGGCCGCGGCCTGCGCCGCCAGCTCGTCGCCGTTGATGCCGGCGTGCACGTGGCACTCCCCCGCCCACACCAGCACGTTGTCGCGCCCGGTCACCCGCCGCACGTGCGCGCCGAGGAACTGGTCGGGCAGGAAGAGCACCTCCTGGTCGGCCGGGATCGACTCCACCACCTCGACCGCGTTGGAGGAGGTGCAGCAGATGTCGGTGAGCGCCTTCACCTCGGCGGTGGTGTTCACGTAGGACACCACCACCGCACCGGGGTGCTCGGCCTTCCACTCCGCCAGCTGGGTGGCGTCGATGGAGTCCGCCAGCGAGCAGCCCGCGCGCTCGTCGGGGATGAGCACCGTCTTCTGCGGGGCCAGGATCTTCGCCGTCTCGGCCATGAAGTGCACGCCGCAGAACACGATGGTGTCGGCCTCGGACTCCGCGGCGATGCGCGAGAGCGCCAGCGAGTCACCGACGTGGTCGGCCACGTCCTGGATGGCCGGGAGCTGGTAGTTGTGCGCCAGCAGCACCGCGTTGCGCTCGGCCAGCAGCGCGCGCACCTGCTGGGTCCAGGCGCCGTCGGGCTCCACGCCCACGTAGCCGGCGTCGGTGCGCTGGTAGGGGGTGGCTGCAGCTGTGGTCGTCATCGCCGATCTCCTCGTCCGCCCGGGGCCGGCTGGACGCCCACCCAGTTTTCGACTTACGATCGAAAACATGGTTGATGATAGCAGCAGCAACGAGGTGCTCGTCACAGTGCTGCAAGTTCGCCTCGGCGCCAACGGACTTGAGCTCGCCGTCCTGCTGTGGCAGCGCGCCCAGGACCCGGAGGCCGGCCGCTGGGCGCTGCCCGGCGGGCGGTTGCGGCCGGACGAGGACGTGGAGGCCTCCGCGCGGCGCCAGCTGGCGGAGAAGGTGGACGTCCGGGACGTGGCGCACCTGGAGCAGCTCGCCGTCTTCAGCGACCCGCACCGGGTGCCCGGCCGGCGCACCGTGGCGTCCACCTTCCTGGGGCTGGTCCCGCTGCCTGCCGATCCGCAGCTGCCGCCGGACACCCACTGGCACCCCGTGCACGCGCTGCCGGAGATGAGCTTCGACCACGGCACCGTGGTGCAGCGCGCGTGCGCCCGGCTGGCCGGCAAGCTCTCCTACACCAACATCGCCTTCGCGCTCGCCCCCGCGGAGTTCACGCTGTCCACGCTGCGAGACCTCTACGGCGCCGCGCTGGGCTACCCGGTGGATGTGACCAATCTCAAACGAGTGCTCGCGCGCCGTGGTGTCATCTCCCCCACGGGCGCCACCTCAGCCTCCGGCCGGGCGGGCGGCAGGCCTGCTGCTCACTTCCGGTTCACCGACAACCGACTACGTGTCACCGATGCTTTCGCCGCGCTGCGACCACCCGGCCACCCCTAGCGCGACGGATCGTTGCCCGCCCGCATGGTGACCGTGCGCAACCGACGGAGCCGACGTAACGTAGCGGCGTGCCCGAAACGCTGCCGTTGTTCCCGCTGGGGACCGTGCTGCTCCCGGGGGCCTTGCTGCCCCTGCACATCTTTGAGCCGCGGTACCGCCAGCTCGTCACCGACCTCGTGACCGGCGCCGTGCCGGACCGCACCTTCGGGGTGGTGGCCGTCCGACCAGGCTGGAACATCGCCGACGGGGTGGCCGAGGCCGTCTACGAGGTGGGCTGCACCGCCGAGCTGCAGGACGCCCAGCGGCTGCAGGACGGCGGCTTCGACGTCATCACCCGAGGCATGCGTCGCTTCCGGCTGCTGGCCATCGACCCCACCGCGGCGCCGTACCTGACGGCGACGGTGGAGTGGCTGCCCGACCTGCCCACCGAGCGCGAGCCGCGCCAGGAGCTGACCAGCGCGTCCTCGGTGCGGGCACTCGCCACCCAGGCCCGCGGCGCCCACCAGCGGTACTGCTCGCTGGCCTGGCAGCGCGACGACTGGCGCTCACCCAGGAAGGACGTGGACCCGGCGATCCTCTCGCACGTGCTTGCCTCGGACTGCCTGCTCCCGCTGGAGGACCGGCAGAGCCTGCTGGAGCAGCGCTGCGCGGCGCTGCGGCTGCAGATGATCCGGCGCCTGGTGGCCCGGGAGGCGGAGTTCCTGCAGCGCTTGAGCGCGGTGCCGGCGACGCCGGAGCTCGCTAGCGCTCCGCTGAGCCTGAACTGAACCCAGCCGGTCCCTCGTGCAGGGAACCGGCCCCGCTCGCCCCCACGGTGGAGTGCCCCTGCGGCTCGGCCTGCCGGGCAGGACCTGCACCCAGGTTGTCGTCGCCGCTGAAGGCCACCGCGGTGGTGTAGGCGAAGGCGGCGCCCAGCGGCTGAGCCACCAGCACCATCCAGGTGCCCAGCGTGGGTGGCAGGGCCAGGATCGAGCCCACCGCCGCGGCTGCCGGACCCTCCGGCACCGCGAGCAGGCCCACCGACCGGGCGACCAGCGCGCTCAGCGCGGAGCCGAGCACCACCAGCAGCAGCACCGTCGCTCCCCGCCGGGTGCGCCACACCCAGGCTGCCGCCCCGGTGACCAGTCCGGCACCCAGCCCCATCAGGGCGAACAGCGCGACGTCGTCGAACAGGTGGTAGCTCTCGGTCGGCAGCTCGGCCACCGAGCCGTCGCGCAGCACCAGGGCGAGCGTGCTCGGCGCCAGCACCGCCCAGAGCCAGCCCAGGATCGCCCCGAGCACCACCAGGGCCGCCAGCACCGTCCCGCCGGCACGGACGTCCCGCCGGAGGTTCACCGCCGCGCCCGCACGCTCACCGCTGCCCGAGCTCCACGGAGTCGGTGATGCCGTGCCGGCTGCATCGTGCCCACCAGCCGTCCGGGCGCACCTGGACCACCATGCGCCGAGCACAGATCCCGCAGAAGCGGGGCGGCTCGAGCTGCAGCAGGGCCTCGCACCGCGGGTGCGGGCCGTCCTGCTCCCCGCAGGCACCGCAGAACTTCGGCGTCAGCACCGCGCTCACAGCGTGTCGTTGAGGGCCTTGATCGGCATCTGCAGCTCGCCGAGCAGGTCGAGGTCGGTCTCCGCCGGACGCCCCAGCGTGGTGAGGTAGTTGCCCACGATGACGGCGTTGATGCCGCCGAGAATGCCCTGGCGCGCACCCAGGTCGCCGAGGGTGATCTCACGGCCGCCGGCGAAGCGCAGCACCGTGCGGGGCAGGGCCAGCCGGAAGGCGGCGATGGCGCGCAGCGCGTCCTGCGCGGGCAGCACCTCGAGATCGCCGAAGGGGGTGCCGGGGCGCGGGTTGAGGAAGTTCAGCGGAACCTCGTCGGGCTCCAGCGCCGCCAGGTCGGTGGCGAACTCGGCGCGCTGCTCCAGGGTCTCCCCCATGCCGAGGATGCCGCCGCAGCAGACCTCCATGCCGGCCTCGCGCACCATCCGCAGGGTCTCCGAGCGCTCCTCCCAGGTGTGCGTGGTGACCACCTTGGGAAAGTGTGACCGGGAGGTCTCCAGGTTGTGGTTGTAGCGGTGCACGCCCATCGCGGCCAGCTGGTCGACCTGCTCCTGGGTGAGCATGCCCAGCGAGCAAGCGATCTGGATGTCCACCTCGGAGCGGATGGCCTCGATGCCCGCGGAGACCTGCGCCATCAGCCGCTCGTCGGGACCGCGCACGGCGGCGACGATGCAGAACTCGGTGGCACCGGTCTTGGCGGTCTGCTTGGCCGCCTCCACCAGGTTGGGGATGTCCAGCCAGGCCGAGCGCACCGGGGAGGTGAACAGCCCGGACTGGGAGCAGAAGTGGCAGTCCTCGGGGCAGCCGCCGGTCTTGAGGCTGATGATGCCCTCGACCTCCACCTCGGGCCCGCACCAGCGCATGCGCACGTCGTGGGCCAGCGAGAGCAGCTCGTCGAGCTTGTCGTCGGGCAGCTGCAGGACGGCGAGCACCTGCTCCTGGTTCAGCGCCTCGCCACGCTCGAGCACCTGCTCGCGCGCAATGGCGAGAATGTCGGCGGACAGGATGTCGGTGTGCTCAGCTACTGCGGTCACCCTGGAACTCCTCTCGCGGCCACCCCACCGGGCTCGACCGCTTGGCACGTCTGACGCCGCCTAGTGTGCCTCAGGCCAGGCGGGACCCGTGCATCCGGAGGGGGCAAGCGCGCCAGCCGGTTCCCGCCGCGGCCGTGTCGGCGGCGCCAGGCATCATGTCTGGCTGTGACCCCGCCCTTCTTGCGCCGCAGCACTCGACGTCGATCAACCCTCGTGGCGGTGGCGCTGGTCGGCGCTGCGGCGCTGAGCGGCTGCTCGGCCGACACCGGCGCACCCACCGCGCAGACCGGCCCCGCTGGAGCCAGCCCGACAGCACCCGGCTCGACTGCACCTGGATCGGCGGTGCCGGCTCCGGGCACCCCCGACCCCGCGGCCGACGGTGCGGCCGCAGCACCAGGTGCCCCGGCTGCGAGCGGCACGGCCCTCGCCGCGCTGGCGACGCTGCCGGTGAAGGGACGCGCACCCAAGACCGGCTACAGCCGGGACGAGTTCGGCGCGGCGTGGGCCGACGTGGACCGCAACGGCTGCGACACCCGCAACGACGTCCTGGCCCGCGACCTCACGGCCACCTCGGCGCGACCGGGCACCCGCGAGTGCGTGGTGCTCACCGGCGTGCTGCAGGACCCGTACTCGGGCAAGCAGATCTCCTTCACCCGCGGGGAGACCACGTCCGCGGCCATCCAGATCGACCACGTGGTGGCGCTCTCGGACGCCTGGCAGAAGGGCGCCCAGCAGCTCGACCGCACCCGGCGCACCGCGCTGGCCAACGACCCGCTGAACCTGCTGGCCGTGGACGGGCCGCTGAACAACCAGAAGTCCGACTCCGACGCCGCCTCCTGGCTGCCGCCCAACAGGGCCTACCGCTGCGCCTACGTCGCCCGCCAGGTGGCGGTGAAGACCACCTACGCCCTGTGGGTCACCCAGGCCGAGCGGGACGCCATCGCCGGGGTGCTGCAGGAGTGCCCGGCCGAGCCGCTGCCGACCGGTGGCGCCCCGGCGGCCGTGGCCCAGCAGGAGGCACCCCGGCAAGAGGCCCCCCAGCCGCCGGCCGCGCCGGCCCCTGCCCCGCAGGCCCCCACCGAGCAGGCTCCCGGCAGCCCGGCCACCGCGCCGTTCGCCAGCTGCGCCGCCGCCCGGGCTGCCGGCGCGGCCCCGGTGCACCGCGGTGAGCCGGGGTACTCCAGCAAGATCGACCGGGACGGGGACGGCGTCGGCTGCGAGTAGCCCCGGCTAGTGCGCGTGGGAGTGCTGGTGCACCTCGGCCGGCTGGTCCACCGTCAGCTCGTCGTCCACGCGGTCGTGGTCGGTGGTCCTGGCGTAGGTCACCTCGTCCCAGCCCTTGTGCCAGTACCCGATGACCAGCTGGCGCCTGCGGTCGAAGCCCTTGTCCTTCAGGTGCTTGCGGGCGGCCAGCGCCAGCTGGGACTCCCCCGACACCCACACCCGCACGTCCTCGGCACCCACCGGCAGCTCCACCTCGCGCAGCGCGTCGATGAGCAGCGTGGTGGAGCCGGGGGCCGCGCCGTTGCGGTAGAGCCACCGCACGTCCAGCCCGGCCGGTGCCTGCAGGTCCTGGCGCTCGGCCTCGTCGGCCACCTCCACCAGCACCACCCCGCGCTGGTCGACGGGCCGCCTGGCGATGATCGCGGCCATCGCCGGCAGCGCCGCCTCGTCGCCGACCAGCAGGATCCACGACGCCCGGCCGATGGTCAGCCCACCGCCGCCCAGCACGCCCAGGACGTCCCCGGGCTGGGCCCGCTCGGCCCACGCCGCGGCCAGGCCCGCCGCACCGTCACCGTCACCGTGGCCGTGCCGGACGAAGTCCACGTCCATCTCCCCGGCAGCACGGTCGGCGCGGCGCACGGTGTAGGTGCGCACCCGGGCGCGCTGGCTGCCCTGGAACTGGTAGCCGTTCGCCCACACCGGCAGGTCCAGCGGGGCGTCGCCGTCGGGGAAGAACAGCTTGACGTTGGGCTCGCAGTCGCCGCTGAGATAGGTGCGCACCCCCTCGCCGGCGAAGGTCACCCGGCGCATCCCGGGGGTGACGGTGCTGACGGCGGTGACGACGACCTCGACGGGGAGCGTGCTCATGCGGGTTCCTCCAGGGGGATGACCATGGGCTTGCCGGTGACGGGGTCGGGCATGACCAGCGCGCCCAGCCCGAACACCTCCCGCACCAGCTCGGGGGTGACCACCTCGGTGGGTGCGCCGGTGGCGACCACCCGGCCGTCCTTCATGGCGATCAGGTGGTCGGCGTAGCGGAACGCCATGTTCAGGTCGTGCAGCACCGCCACCAGCGTGTAACCACCGCTGGCGTGCAGCGAGCGGCAGAGGTTGAGCACCTCCAGCTGGTGGGAGAGGTCGAGGTAGGTGGTGGGCTCGTCCAGCAGCAGGATCGGCGTCTGCTGGGCCAGCACCAGCGCCAGCCACACCCGTTGCCGCTGGCCGCCGGAGAGCTCGTCCACCGGGCGGTCGGCCAGGTCGAGCAGGTCGGTCACCCGCATCGCCTCGGTAACCGCCGCCTCGTCCTCGGGAGACCACTGCCGCAGCAGGCTCTGGTGCGGGAAGCGCCCACGGCTGACCAGGTCGGCCACCGCGATGCCGTGCGGGGCCACCGACGACTGCGGCAGCAGGCCGAGCCGGCGGGCCACCTCCCGGGAGGAGTACTCGGTGATGAGCCTGCCGTCCAGCACCACGCTGCCCTCGGTGGGCTTGAGCAACCGGGACAGGGCCCGCAGCAGGGTGGACTTGCCGCAGGCGTTGGGGCCGATGATCGCGGTGAACGAGCCGGTCGGGACGTCCACGTCCAGGCCCTGCGATATCTGCCTGCCCTCGTAGCCGAGGGTGAGCCGCTCACCGCCCAGGATCGTCGGGGCGAGCGCCCGCTCGGTGGGGCCGGACAGGGTCTTGGCGGGGCCGGACATGGCCCTCCTCTCGGTCATACCTGCCTGGAGCGGGTGAGCAGGTACAGCAGGTAGCTGCCCCCCAGGAAGCCGGTCATCAGCCCGACCGGCATGGACGCGTTCAGCGGCAGGTACAGGGTGAGCAGGTCGGCGACGACCACCAGCACCGCACCCATCAGGGCGGCGAGGGCCAGCGGCGCCCCGTCGGCCCGCGTCAGCCGCCGCACCAGCTGGGGCGCGGCCAGCGCCACGAACGCGAGCGGACCGGCGGCGGCGGTGGCCAGGGCGGTCATGCCCACCGCGGCGACCATGAGCACCAGCCGGGTGCGCTCCACCCGGATGCCGAGCTGGCGGGCGAGGTCGTCGCCCATCTCCATCACGTTGAGGTTGCGCCCCAGCGCCAGCACCACCGGCAGCAGCAGCACGAACCCCACCAGCACCGGCATGGCGTGCGTCCAGCTGCGCACGTTCAGCGACCCGCTCAGCCACAGCTGGGCGGAGACGGCCTGGTCGATCTGTCCCTTGGCCAGCAGCAGGTTGTTCACCGCGGCCAGCACTGCGCCCACGCCGATGCCGATGAGCACCAGCCGGTACCCCCCGGTGACGCCACCCTTGAGCGACAGCAGGTACACCGCCGCCGCGGTGAGCAGCCCGCCCCCCACGGCAGCCGCCGCGGTGGCGGTGGGACCGGCGTTGAACAGGATGATCTGGGCGACGGCGCCGGTGGCCGAGCCGGTGGTGAAGCCGATGATGTCGGGCGAGCCCAGCGCGTTGCCGGAGATGGACTGGAACACCGAGCCGGCCACGCCCAGGCAGCAGCCCACGAAGATCCCGGTGACCAGCCGGGGCAGCCGGATGTCCACCACGATCATCCGGGTGGCCGAGCTGTCGGCCCGGCCCAGCAGGGCGGCGACGACCTCCGTCCAGCTCAGCTGCATGGCGCCGGTGCCGAGCACCACCACCCCCATCGCGGCAGCGAGCACCGCCAGCACCAGGCCGACGATGACCACCCGCGGGTGCCAGCGCACCGAGAGCGGACCCACCCGCAGCAGCCGGCCCGTCAGCCGCACCGGGGTGACGGGGGCACCCGGCAGCGGAGCGGTGATGGTCGGCGTCACAGCGTCGCCATCTTCCTGCGCCGCACCAGCACGACGAAGAACGGACCGCCGATGATCGCGGTCATCACACCCGCACCGATCTCGCCGGGATAGATGACCACCCGGCCGACCACGTCGGCGAGCAGCATGAGGAGGGCCCCCAGCAGCATCGCGTAGGGCAGCAGCCAGGTGTGCACCGGGCCGACCAGCAGGCGCGCGACGTGCGGCGCGGCCAGACCGACGAAGGCGATGGGGCCGGCGGCCGCGGTGGCGGCGCCGGAGAGCAGCAGCACGGCCACGGCGGCGAGGATCCAGGTGCGGCGCTGGGAGATGCCCAGCGCCGTGCTGAGGTCCGAGCCCAGGGCGACCGAGTCCAGCGAGCGGGACAGGGCGAAGGCGATGACGAAGCCCACCGCGCAGACCACCGCCACCACCGGGAGCACCTCCCAGCCGCGGCCCTGCAGGGAGCCGGTGTTCCAGTTGCGGTAGGCGTCGTAGGTCGTCTCATCGCTGTTGATGAGCACCATGTTGGTCAGGGCCAGCAGCACGAAGCCGATCCCGGCCCCGGCGAGCACCAGGCGCACCGGGTTGGTGCCCACGTCGTGGGCGCGCCCCAGCACGTACACCGCAACCCCGGCGAGCCCCGCACCGAGGAAGCCCAGCCACACGTAGCCCATGATCGTGGTGATGCCCAGCGCGGAGATGCCGATGGCCACCGCGGCCGCGGCACCGGCGTTGATGCCCAGGATCCCGGGCTCGGCCAGCGGGTTGCGGGTCAGCGCCTGCATGATCGTGCCGGCCAGGCCGAGCGCGGCGCCAACCACGAGGGCCAGCAGCGTGCGCGGCACCCGCAGGTCCACCACCAGCAGGTGCAGGTCGTTGGTGGGGTCGTGGCTGAACAGCGCCTGCAGCGTGGTGCCCAGGGGAATGCCCCGCGAGCCCACGGCCAGGCTGAGCAGCGACAGCACCAGCACCAAAACCCCGACCGCGAGGCCGGTGCGACGCAGCGTGCTGCGGGACGCACCGGCCTCGACGGTCGACTTCAGAGTGCTCACTGCTAGCTGGCGAACTGGGTCTTCACCAGGTCGACCAGCTGCTTGGCGCTGTAGTAGTCGAGACGGAAGGAGTTGCCCATCGGGTGGACGGCGCCGCTCTTGACTGCGGCGAGGTTGGCCAGCACCGGGGTGGACTTGAACTGCTTCACGGTCTCGTCGGTGCCCGACATCAGCATGACGGTGTGCCCGGTGACGGCCTTGGACAGGTTCTCCAGGGTCACCCAGGCGACGTCGTCCCGCTTCTGCTCGCTGGTGTCCAGCCCGTCGGGCGCCTGCACCACGGTGAAGCCGAGCGCGGTGTAGAGCTTGGCGTGGGTGCCGGTGGTCTTGGCCACCGCGCTGTCCTTGGCGCCGTTGAAGGCCACGATGCTGGTGGTGCCGGTCGGAGCCTTGATCTTCGTGGCAGCGTCGGCGACGTAGGCGTTGAACTCGTCGGTCACCTTCTTGGCGCTCTCCTCCTGGCCGGTGGCCGCGCCCAGCTGGGTGGCCAGGTCCTGCCAGGTCTTGTCGCCGTAGTTCACGACCACGGTGGGGGCGATCGCGCTGAGCTCCTTGTACTGCGGCAGCACGCTGTCGGCGCCGCTGGTGGAGACCACGATCAGGTCCGGCTTGGCCGCGATGACCGACTCGATGTCCAGCGCCAGGTTCGGGTACAGCACCGTGACGCCGCGCTCGTCGGCCACGCTGGCCCACTGGGTGAAGAAGCCCTTGCCGTCGGTGGTGGGGCCGGGCTTGGTGGCCGCGCTCGCGGTGACCGGGGCGCCGATGGCCAGCAGGGTGCCGGTGACGCTCACCGACGTGGAGACGATGTTCTTGGGCTTGGCCGGGATGGTGGTCTCCCCCGCCTCGTGCGTGACCGTGCGGGGCCAGGTCCCGTCGGAGGAGGACGACGCCTCGTTGGCCGTCCCCGAGCTGGGGCTGTCGCTGCTGCTGCAGCCGACCAGCAGGACGGTCGCGGCCGCCAGCAGGGCCACCAACGAGAGTGGCTTGGATCGGAAGGTCACGGAGGCTCTCCTGTCGCGGTAGGACACGGCATCTGCCGGCGCGCCGAACTTAGCCTAGGCTAACTTAAGTAGCAAGCCCCAGAAGTGTCGTGCCCCTGTGGTTCCCGCGATCACCCGACGGCGGTACCGGCCGTCCCGTTCGGACAGTCACCACCCGATCTCCCCGGGTAGCGACGCCCCGTCAGCCGGCCCGGGGCGCCAGGGGTGGCACCCACGTCGCGGCGAAGCCGTAGGCCTTGGCCGCGGCCGCCACGTCAGGAAAGCCGAAGCCCTCCCGACGCACCACCAACTCACCACCCACCTGGTACATCGCCAGCGTGGCCACGGTGGGCACGTGCGTCTCGTGCACCGACTCCACGGTGGACTCGTCGTAGAGGGAGAGCACCGTGGTGGTGGTCGCGGCGGCAGGGTCGAGGCCGTCCACCACCAGCAGCAGCCGGCGCAGCTGGTGCACGTGGCGCAGCCCCACCAGCACCGTGCCGCGGCGCAGCTCCACCAGCGGGCGGCGACCGTGCTCGGGACTCACCCGCACGCCACTGGCCTCCGAGACCACGCCCGAGGTGCCGTCGACCAGCTCCCACACCGCGCACAACCGGCCCTGCGGCACCAGGTCCACCGCCAGCGAGCCGATGGCGCTCTGCCGGCGGTCCAGCACCACCATCGCCGCATCCGGGGTGAGCACCGTGCGACCCCGGACGCGCTCGGCCAGCCGCACCGGCGGCTCGGCGGCAGCGGGTCGGCCCAGCTGCGCGGCGGGGGCCGGCGGACCGTGGCTCAGCGAGAGGGAGCCGACGTCGGGGCGGGCCGGAGCCTGGGCGGCCTGGCCGGGGTGCGGTCGGCGGCGCAGGAAGACGAGGTCGGGGCGGGGACGGGTGCGGTCGACGGCCACGGCAGCGCCCGCCTCAGATCCGCACGTCGAAGTCGTCCGCCACGCCCTTGAGCCCGGTGGAGTAGCCCTGCCCGATGGCGCGGATCTTCCAGCCACCACGGTGGCGGTAGAGCTCAGCGAAGACCATCGCGGTGATCTCGATGCCCGAGCCCTCCTCGATGTCGTAGCGCACCAGCTCCGCCCCGCTGCGGTCGCTGACCCGGATGTAGGCGCTGCGCACGGCACCGAAGTTGCCGGGCTGGCGCAGGTCGGGGTCGGCGTAGACGACGAACACGATCTTGGCGACGTCGGCAGGCACGTTGGCCAGGTCCACCTCGATCTGCTCGACGTCGCCCTCGACGTAGGTCACCGCCCCGTCCGGGGACACCAGCTGGTTGAAGAACACCAGGTGCTCGTCCGACAGCGCAGTGCCGGACTCGCCGCACAGAATGGCTGAGGGCACCAGCTCCACCGCCGGGCCGCGGCTCTGGACCACGTCCCAGCCGAAGCCCACCACCACGGTGCCCAGCGTCGGGATCAGGTCACTGATGGAGGTGTTGCTCCCCCGGATCAGCTTGACCGGCGCCATCCTCACCCCTTCTCGTCGTGCAGCTGTCGAACTGTGGTCGGTATCCGGAAGCGCCGTGCCGTGCCCTACAGCTCCAGGTCGGAGCGGGTGAACTTGCTGCTCAGGAAGCGGCCCTGCACCTCGAGCTGCTGGGCGTCGTGGGCGTACACCGCCTGGGCGAGGTCACGAATGGCCTGCTCCAGCATCCTCATCTGCTCCAGCAGGTCGTCACCCGGGGTGCGCCCGTCGGGTCGAACCTGCTTGGCGTACTGCGGGTTCAGCGAGAGGTAGGCGTTGATGGTGGTGGGCAGGTAGTCGGTGACCATCGACTCGACGGCGATCTCCTCGTCCATCGTGGGCGGGTTGTGCCGCAGGTGCTCGACGAGCGGGATGAGCACGTCCTCGATGCGCCCCAGCTCGGGCAGCGCCGCCACCGGCAGCACCGCCCCGGCCCCCCGCGCGGTCCAGCTCACCTTGCGCAGCTCGGCCCGCATCCGGTCCGGGAAGGGCTTGGACACAGGCGCCGGCTCGGGCTCCGACGGGGTGTGCTCGTCGGAGCCTCGGCCGAACAGCGAGCGCCACATGTGCCGGCGCTACCGCGGGGTGGGCGAGCTGGCCCGCTCCAGGTACGGCCGGGCCTTGACCAGCTGACCCTCCAGCGCGGTCACCGTCTGCTGCATGCTGCCCACGGCCTCCGCGCGGAAGGTGTCCACCGCGTCCATGGTGGCGAAGACGTCGTCGAAGGCCTGCTGCAGCTTGGCCACGTCGATGCTCGACGACGCCGCCTGGTTCTGGATGTCGGTGGAGTTCTGCTTCAGCATCGCCGCGTTGTTGGCGATCACGTTGCTGGTCACCGTGTTCAGCGCGGTGATCTGGGACAGCACCAGGCGCTGGTTGGTGAGTGCCTCGGCCACGATCACCGCGGTGCGCAGCGCGGACAGGGTGGTGGTGCGCGCCCGCTCCACGCCCTTGATCAGCTCCACGTTGTTCTTCTTCACCATGTCCATGGCCAGGTAGCCCTGGGCGGCCACGGCCAGCTGGGTGAGCACGTCCTGGTGGCGCTGCACCACGGCGAACTGCACCTCGGACTTGAACGCGGTGGCCTTGGACGGGTCGGTGGACTCCAGCTCGTCGGCGCGGCGGCCGACGGCGTCGGAGAGCATGTTCAGCAGGTGGGCGTACTCGGTGAGGTCGCCCATCAGCTTCCAGAGGTTGGCCCGCTCCTGCTCGATGGCCGCGTTGTCCTTGCGCAGCTCGTCCTGCCCGGCCGAGAGCGACTTGGTGATGGCGTCGAGCTGGGACTGGGCGCTGCGGTACTTGTCGAAGTACTTGTCGATGCGCTTGCCCGCGGGGATGAAGCCGAGGATCTTCTTGGTGGGCGTGAGGTCGGCCTGGTTGGGGGTGAGCTCCTCCACCGCGCGGCGCAGGTCGGCGAGGGTCTTGCCCACCTTGGCCTGCGGCGCGGAGCTGCTCTTGCCCTCGGTGCCCGCCAGCGCCGAGGACGGGCGCTCGAGCATCCGGTTGGAGACGTTGGCCGAGGCGCGCAGCTCCTCCGCGCCCACCCGGCTGATCTCGTCCACCTTGGCGGCGAGCTCCGGGCTGTTGGGAGCGAGCGAGTCGAGGTCCTTGACGTAGGCGTCGGCCATCTTCTGCAGCTCGCCCACGCGGGCCTCGGGGATGGGCAGCATCCCCTCGGCCTGCTCGACCTCGACCACCGGGACGGCGGCGGGCGGGGTCAGGCTGAGACTCTTCGAGGCTGCGGGTCCTGTCATGTTCCTGTCTCTTTTCTGCTCGCGTGCCCTGCTCCGACAGCGACTGGCTCCGGGGACGCCCGCCTCTGCGCGCGCGCCAAGTCTGCCCCTGACCCTAGATGCTCCGCACCCGACAGTGGTGGCGCGCAAGGCAAAAATGCCGCAATCAGGACACCGATCTGGACGAGCCCCCGGTCAGGCTCGGTCCCGGCGCCAGGTGCCCCCGAGCTCGGGAACCAGCGCCGCACGGGCGAGCTCGGCGAACGCCGCCGGCCGCAGTCCCCCGCTCCCCTCCGGCAGCAGCCCCAGCAGCGGCGCACCGCCCGCCACCGGCAGGTCGTCGACGTTGCACCGCTCGGCGAGGTCGGGCTCGCGAGGCCAGCTGCCCACCAGCACCCCCAGGCACCGAAGGTCCCGCGCGGCCAGCGCTTCCGCAGTGAGCGCCGTGGCGTTGAGGGTGCCCAGCCCCGCGGCAGCCACCACCAGCACCGGCACGTCCGGGCCGAGCAGCGCCGCCAGGTCGGCCAGCGTGTTGCCCACGCCGTCCAGGCGCACCAGCAGCCCGCCGGCGCCCTCCACCAGCACCAGGTCGTGGGTCTGCGCCAGCTCCTGCACCGCCGCGGCCACCACGCCCAGGTCCGGGGCGGCCATCCCGGCGCGGCGGGCAGCGGTGTCCGGCGCCAGTGGCTCCGGGTAGCGGTAGAGCTCGGCGGTGTGCACCGCGGGCACCAGCGCGTGCACCACGTCCACGTCGCCGGGCTCGCCGGGGGCGAGGCCGGTCTGAGCGGGCTTGACCACCGCCACCGTCCGGCCCTGCGCGACCGCAGCCGCCGCCACCGCCGCGGTGGCGATGGTCTTGCCGACGTCGGTACCGGTGCCGCTGACCACCACCACGCTCATGCCGGCACCACCGAGGTGAGCACCTGGTCGAGGACGCTGCGGACCAGGTCCACGTCGTCCTCGCTCAGGGTGGCCCGGGCGGTCAGGCGCAGCCGGCTGGTGCCGGCGGGCACCGACGGCGGGCGGAAGCAGCCCACGTGCAGGCCCAGCTCGCGGCAGCGCTGGGCGGCGGCGTAGGCCACCGCGGGCTCGCCCAGGACCACCGACACCACGGCGGAGGTAGGCACCGGCACACCGGCGGCGGCGGCCAGCTGCCCGGCGCGCACCATCACCCGCGCGGCCCGCTCGGGCTCGGCGCGCAGCACGGCCAGGGCCGCGGCGGCCGCGCCCACCGCGGCGGGGTTGAGGCCGGTGTCGAAGATGAACGTGCGGGCGTTGTCGATCAGGTGCGCCACCACCGGCGCGGCGCCGAGCACGGCGCCGCCCTGGCTGCCCAGCGACTTCGACAGCGTCATGGTGAGCACCACGTCGGGCTCGCCGGCCACGCCTTGCTCCGCGGCCAGCCCGCGGCCACCAGCGCCGCGCACGCCGATCCCGTGCGCCTCGTCCACCACCAGCACCGCCCGGTGCTCGCGGCACACCGCGTGCAGCTCGCGCAGCGGCGCCAGGTCGCCGTCGACGCTGGAGACCGAGTCGCACACCACGATCGCCCGCTCCTCGGTGCGGGCGGCCAGCGCGGCGCGGACCTGCTCGACGTCGTTGTGGGCGGTCACCTGCACCCGGGCGCGGGAGAGCCGGCAGGCGTCCACCAGCGAGGCGTGGCTGCCGGCGTCGGAGACCACCAGCGTGCCGGGCCCGCTCAGCGCGGTGACCGCAGCCAGGTTGGCGGTGTAGCCGGAGGAGAAGACCAGCCCCGCCTCGGTGCCGGTGAAGGCGGCGAGGTCGTCCTCGAGGTCGTGGTGGGCGCGGGTGGAGCCGGTGACCAGCCGCGAGCCGGTGGAGCCGGCACCCCAGGTGCGCAGCGCCGCCTCGGCGCCGGCGACCACCCGGGGGTCGCGGGACAGGCCCAGGTAGTCGTTGGAGGCCAGGTCCAGCAGCGCGTTGTCGGCCTCGCGGGGACGCAGCTCACGGCGCACTCCGGCGGCGCGCCGGGCCTGCTCGTGCCCGGCCAACCAGTGCAGCGACTCGGGCAGGTCAGACGAGGGTTCGGGCTGGTGGGACGGTGACTCGGGCAGCTCCACGGGCAGCCAGACTACGGCGGCGCTCAGGCCCCCGCGGCGGCCACCACGCCGGCAGAGATCCGCGCCACGTCCTCGGGGCTGCTGATGAACGGCGGCATCGTGTAGACGAGGTCGCGGAACGGGCGCAGCCACACCCCGGCGTCCACCGCGGCGGCGGTGGCGGCAGCCATGTCCACCAGGTGGTCGAGCTGCACCACCCCGATGGCGCCGAGCACCCGCACGTCGCGCACCCCCGGGAGCTCGGCGGCCGGGGCGAGGCCGGCGCGCAGCCCGTCGCCGATGGCCGCCACCTCGCCGCGCCAGTCCCGGGACAGCAGCAGGTCGATGGAGGCCGTCGCCACCGCACACGCCAGCGGGTTGGCCATGAAGGTGGGCCCGTGCATCAGCCCGCCGGCCTCCCCCGCCGAGATGGTCCTGGCCACCTCGGGGGTGCACAGCGTGGCGGCCAGGGTGAGGTATCCCCCGGTCAGCGCCTTGCCCACGCACATCACGTCCGGGGCGATGCCGGCGTGGTCGGCGGCGAAGAGCTCACCGGTGCGGCCGAAGCCGGTGGCGATCTCGTCGAGCACCAGCAGCACGTCGTGGCGGTGGCACAGCTCGCGCAGCACCTGCAGGTAGCGCGGGTCGTGGAAGCGCATGCCGCCCGCGCCCTGCACCACCGGCTCCACGATCACCGCGGCCAGCTCGTCGGCGTGCTCGGCGATCATCGTGGCCAGGTGCGCCACGTAGGCCTCGTCCAGCCCGGCCGCCCCCAGCTCGCTGGGCGGGACGTCGGCGAAGACCTGCGGGGTGAGCACGTCGGTCCACAGCGAGTGCATGCCTCCGTCGGGGTCGCACACGCTCATCGGGGTGAAGGTGTCGCCGTGGTAGCCGCCGCGCCAGGTCATCAGCCGGTGCTTGGCCGGCTTGCCCTTGCCGCGCCAGTACTGCAGGCACATCTTCGCGGCCACCTCCACCGACACCGAGCCGGAGTCGGCGAAGAACACGTGCTCCAGCCCGTCCGGGGTGAGGTCCACCAGCCGCTGGGCGAGCTGGGCGGCCGGCTCGTGGGTGAGCCCGCCGAACATGACGTGGCTCATCCGGCCCAGCTGGTCGGTGACCGCGGCGTCCAGCACGGGGTGGCGGTAGCCGTGCACCGCCGCCCACCAGGACGACATCCCGTCGATGACCTCGCGCCCGTCGCCGAGCGTCAGCCGCACCCCCTGCGCCGAGGTCACCACCAGTGGCGCCAGTGGCCCCTCCGCCGCGTCGACGGACTCCGGCCCGGCCGGGTCGAGCGAGACGGCGCCGTAGGGGTGCCAGACGTGGGCGGCGTCGATCGCCAGGATCTCCTCGGGGGTCATGGCACGACGGTAGATCGCGTCACGGTGCTCGTCCCGTCCGGCCACGCACGCTCGTCCCGACCGGCGGGGGTGATTCTGGTGGTGCGCCCGGCACTCGGGAGCGCAGAGGCACACTTTGCGTCACTGTGCGTGGTGAAACGCTGTAACTACCGTCACTGCTGTCGACCTGTGTCAGCGCGGCAGCGCCACTAGTGTTTGACCAATGGCCGATGACACCAAGACCACCGCCCCCTCTGTGTGGCCGGGAAGCGCGTATCCCCTGGGCGCGACCTACGACGGCACCGGCACCAACTTCGCGCTGTTCTCCGAGATCGCCGACGGCGTCGAGCTGTGCCTGATCGACGACGACGGCGCCGAGACGCGCATCCCGCTGATCGAGGTGGACGGCTACGTGTGGCACGGCTACCTGCCGTCAGTGCAGCCGGGCCAGCGCTACGGCTACCGGGTGCACGGGCCCTACGACCCGGCGAACGGGCACCGCTGCGACCCCAGCAAGCTGCTGGTGGACCCCTACGCGAAGTCCTTCGACGGCGACTTCGACGGTGACCCGTCGCTGTTCTCCTACAGCTTCGACAACCCGGAGGAGCGCAACACCGACGACTCCCTGGGCCACACCATGACCTCGGTCGTCATCAACCCCTTCTTCGACTGGGGCTACGACCGCGCGCCCAAGACGCCGTACCACCAGACGGTGATCTACGAGGCGCACGTCAAGGGCATGACGATGACGCACCCGGACGTGCCCGAGGACCAGCGCGGCACCTACGCCGGCCTGGCGCACCCGGCCATCATCGAGCACCTGAAGAAGCTGGGTGTCACGGCCATCGAGCTGATGCCCGTGCACCAGTTCATGCAGGACCAAACGCTGCTGGACAAGGGTCTGCGCAACTACTGGGGCTACAACAGCTTCGGCTTCCTGGCCCCGCACGCGGAGTACGGCCAGCAGGGCCTGCCGGCCGGCTCGGCCGTCAACGAGTTCAAGGCGATGGTCCGCGACATGCACGAGGCGGGCATCGAGGTGATCCTCGACGTGGTCTACAACCACACCGCCGAGGGCAACCACCAGGGCCCGACCATCAGCTTCCGCGGCATCGACAACGCCGCGTACTACCGCTTGGTCGACGGCGACGAGCAGTTCTACATGGACTACACCGGCACCGGCAACAGCCTCAACGTGCGCCACCCGCACACGCTGCAGCTGATCATGGACTCGCTGCGCTACTGGGTCACCGAGATGCACGTCGACGGCTTCCGCTTCGACCTCGCCTCCACCCTGGCCCGCGAGCTGCACGACGTGGACAAGCTCAGCGCCTTCTTCGACCTCGTCCAGCAGGACCCGGTGGTCAGCCAGGTCAAGCTGATCGCCGAGCCGTGGGACGTCGGCGAGGGCGGCTACCAGGTGGGCAACTTCCCGTCCCTGTGGACGGAGTGGAACGGGAAGTACCGCGACACCGTGCGCGACTACTGGCGGGGCGAGGACTCCACCCTCGGCGAGTTCGCCTCTCGGCTCACCGGCTCGTCGGACCTGTACAAGGAGTCCAGCCGCCGCCCGGGTGCCAGCATCAACTTCGTCATCGCCCACGACGGCTTCACGCTGATGGACCTGGTGTCCTACAACGAGAAGCACAACGAGGCCAACGGCGAGAACTCCCAGGACGGCGAGAGCCACAACCGCTCGTGGAACTGCGGCGCGGAGGGCCCCACCGACGACCCCGAGGTGAACGCGCTGCGGGCGCGCCAGCAGCGCAACGTGCTGGCCACGCTGCTGGTCAGCCAGGGCACCCCGATGATCGCGCACGGCGACGAGATGGGCCGCACGCAGCAGGGCAACAACAACGTCTACTGCCAGGACTCCGAGCTGGCCTGGATGAACTGGGCACTCGCCGAGGAGGGCACCCCGGGCGCTGACCTGGTGGAGTTCACCGCCCGGGCGATCGCCCTGCGCAGCGAGCACCCGGTGTTCCGCCGGCGCCGCTTCTTCGAGGGTCGGCCGCTGCGCTCCGGCGAGGAGGTCCGCGACATCGCCTGGCTCACCCCGCAGGGCCGGGAGATGACCCCGGAGGACTGGGACGCCGGGTTCGGCAAGAGCCTGACCGTGTTCCTCAACGGCGACGGCATCCCCTACCCGGACCAGCGTGGTGAGCGCATCACGGACGACTCGTTCCTGCTGTGCTTCAACGCCCACCACGAGGACCTCGACTTCGTGCTGCCCGACGGCGAGTACGCCGAGGAGTGGACGGTGGAGCTGGACACCGCCACCGCCACCGGCGCCCGCGAGGAGGACACCGTGGTGAAGGCCGGGCTCGCGATCAGCGTGACGGCCCGGTCGCTGCTCGTCCTGCGCAAGACCGCATGAGCGCCCCCACCTCCACCTACCGGCTGCAGCTGCACGCTGCCGGTGACGGGGTCCCCGCGTTCGGCTTCGACGAGGCCATCGCCCAGCTGGACTACCTGCGGCGGCTCGGGGTGGGCGCGGTGTACCTCTCGCCCATCCTGAGCGCGGCCGAGGGTTCCCAGCACGGCTACGACGTCATCGACCCGACCACGGTCTCCGCCGCACTGGGCGGCCCCGAGGGGCTGGCCCGGCTGTCGGCGGCGGCGCGGGAGCGGGGGTTGGGCCTGGTGGTCGACATCGTGCCCAACCACGTGGGGGTGGAGACGCCGTCGGAGAACGCCTGGTGGTGGGACGTGCTCCGCCATGGTCGCGACTCCGCCTACGCCAGCTACTTCGACATCGACTGGGCACCGGACAACGGCTGCAACGGGCGCATCGCGCTGCCCGTGCTGGGCTCGGCCACCGACGTCGAGGCGCTGGAGGTCGTCGGTGCCGGCGACGACGCCGAGCTGGGCTTCTACGAGCACCGCTTCCCCGTCGCCCCGGGCACGCTCGGGGGCACCGCCCAGGAGGTGCACGACCGGCAGGCCTACCAGCTGGTGCCGTGGCGCTCCGGGCTGGTGGGCTACCGCCGGTTCTTCCACGTCAACGGCCTCGCCGCGCTGCGCATGGAGGACGAGACCGTCTTCGACGCCACCCACGCGGAGATCCGCCGGTGGGCCCAGGACGGCGTGGTGGACGGGATCCGGGTGGACCACCCGGACGGCCTGGCCGACCCGGCCGGCTACCTGGCCCGGCTGCGCGGGGCCATCGGCGACGACCGCTGGCTGGTGATCGAGAAGATCCTGGCGCCGGACGAGGCGCTGGACACCAGCCTGCCGGCAGACGGCACCACCGGGTATGACGCGCTGCGCGAGGTGGGCGGGGTGTTCGTCGACCCGTCCGGCGCGGAGCCGCTGAGCGCCATCGCGGTGCAGCGCACCGGTGCCGCCGGCGACGCCGAGCAGCTGCACGCCACCGAGCACGAGCTGAAGCTGGGCGTGGCCCGTGCGGGCCTGCGCCCGGAGCTGGAGCGCTGCGTGCGGGCCATCGAGGCCGGCGACGTGGCGCACGAGCAGCTGGTGGACGCCGTGGTGGAGCTGGTGGCGGCGGTGCCGGTGTACCGGGCCGACTACCCGTCCCTGGCCGGGATGCTGCCCGCCGTGGTGGCGCAGGTGAGCGTCGCCCGGCCAGAGCTCTCGGCTGCGCTGTCCCGGGTGAGCGCTGCCCTGGTCGCCGGCGGCGAGGCGGCCACCCGCTTCCAGCAGGTGTGCGGGGCCGTCACCGCCAAGGGCGTGGAGGACTGCCTGTTCTACCGCACCAACCGGCTGGTGAGCCTGCAGGAGGTGGGCGGTGACCCTGGCCGCTTCGGCGTGAGCCCGGCGGAGATGCACCTGGCCTTCGCCGAGCGCGCCACCCTGTGGCCGGCGGCGATGACCACGCTGAGCACCCACGACACCAAGCGCGGCGAGGACGTCCGGTCGCGCATCGCGGTGCTCTCGGAGGTGCCGCAGCTGTGGGCGCAGGCCCTGGAGCGCTGGGAGGAGGTCGCCCCCTCCCCCGACGGTGGAATGGGCTCGTTCCTGTGGCAGAACATCTTCGGGGTGTGGCCCGCGGACGGTCGCACCGCCGCGGACGTCCCGCAGCTGCGGGAGCGGTTGCACGCCTACGCGGAGAAGGCCGCCCGCGAGGCGGGTACCCGCACGGAGTGGAACGAGGTCGACGAAGAGTTCGAGCAGGCCATGCACACCTGGATCGACCAGGTGCTGGACGGTCCCGTCGCCGCCTCGATGGGACAGCTGGTGGCTGACCTGGCTCCCCGCGGGTGGTCGAACTCGCTGGGCCAGAAGCTGCTGCAGCTGGCCGGGCCGGGCGTGCCCGACGTCTACCAGGGCACCGAGCTGTGGGAGGACTCCCTGGTCGACCCGGACAACCGCCGCGAGGTGGACTACGACCGACGCTCCAAGCTGCTGTCCACCTTGGACACGGTGCCACCGGTCGATCCCTCCGGGGCGGCCAAGCTGTTGGTGGTGAGCAAGACGCTCAGCCTGCGGCGGGAGCGGCCGGAGTCCTTCGTCGGCGGCACCTACGCACCGGTGCTCGCCGAGGGTGAGCAGGCCGAGCACCTGGTGGGCTTCTCCCGCGGGCCGCAGGGCGACGCGGCTGACGTCCTCGCGCTGGCGACCCGGTTGTCGGTGACCCTCGGCGACTGGGGGTCCACCACGGTGGCGCTCCCGACGGGTGAGTGGACCGATCGGCTCACCGGGCAGTCGTACCGGGACAAGCTGTCGCTGGCCGAGGTGTTCGGCCGCCTGCCGGTGGCGCTGTTGGTGCGCAGCTAGCTCGCACCGTCGCTTCGCTGAACCGCCGCCTCCTGCATGGGGGCGGCGGTTCTTTTCTGCGTCGTTGCTGGTCAGGGGCGGAAATTGTCGGGGCAGGGTCTTATGCTTCGAACATGAGTTCGAGTGGCGCAGCGGTGGCAGTGGAGGACCTCCCCGCCGAGGTCGCCTCGCTGCTGGCTGAGCACGCCTCAGTGGTGGCGCGGCTGCAGCAGCTGCCGCTGGCCGGGCTGTCCGATGCTGGGGTGTTGACGGTCTGCCGTGAGGTGGAGCGGGTACACCGGATGAAGCCCACGGTGGACCACCGCCTGATTGTGGAGATGGAGTGCCGTTCCCTGGCCACGGTGTTCCTGGCCCGCGGGACGGCGGGGTTGCTCTCTGAGACCCTGCATCTGGACGTGCAGGAAGCGCGAGCCCGGGTACGTGCTGCGCAGCTTCGAGGTCCGCGGACCTCCTTTACTGGTGAGGACCTCGGTCCGCTGCAGCCCGCTACGGCAGCAGCCGAAGCCGCTGGGGCGATCTCGCCGCGCCACGCTGACATCGTCGCCAAGACGATGCACGACCTGCCCGCATCCCTGGACACCGAAACCATCGGCCTGGTCGAGCAGACGCTGGCCGCGCAAGCCTGCGCCCTGCGGCCCTCCGAGCTGGCCAAGGCCGCGGAACGACTGACCGCCTACCTGGACCCGGACGGGCGGGAAACGTCCGACGCCGATCGCGCCCGGCGACGGGGATTCACCATCGGCCGGCAGCGCCCGGACGGAATGAGCCGCATCAGTGGTGAGCTGGATCCGATGACCCGGGCGCTGGTGGACGCGGCGTTCTCCGCGGCAGCGCGGCCCGTCACCGAGGACGGGAGTCCGGATCCGCGGAGCGCCGCCCAGCGCAACCATGACGCGTTGGCCACGTTGTGTCGCAACGCGCTGGCGGGCGGTGAGCTGCCCAGCAACCGCGGGCTGCCGGCGACGGTGGTGGTGACCATGGGACTGACGGACCTGGAACGCCGGGCGGGCACGGCCCGCACCGCCTCCGGCGGGACAGTGCCGGTGCGTGACGTGCTGCGCATGGCGGCTGATGCGAAGTGGCTGCCCTGCGTGCTCGACTCTGCCGGACAAGTCCTGCACCTCGGCACCGGGCAACGACTGGCGTCCTCGGCGCAACGCCTGGCCCTGTACGCCCGCGACCGCGGCTGCACCCGACCCGGCTGCGAGATGCCCGCCCAGTGGACCCAGGTCCACCACCTGACGGAGTGGCAACATGGCGGCCCCACAGACCTGCACAACTTGGCGCTGGTCTGCCCGTTCGACCACCGGCTCATCACCCACGAAGGCTTCACCGTCCGCATGGGTAGCCACGGCCGCATCGAGTGGATCCCACCCCGACACCTCGACCCCGACCAACGACCACGCACCAACCCGATCCACCACCCACCCGACCTCAGCGACCCCGATCCGCCCTGAGCAGGCCGGGGGGCGGAGTCAGCTCAGCCCGACGGGCTGCGGAGCCACGGGGCCAGCAGCCAGCTCAGCCGCGTGGTGAGCAGCGCGGTCGACGGGTCGTGCCCGTGGCGCACCAGCCGGTAGCGCGACGGCTAGCGCAGCGACACCGGCAGGCTCTTGATGCCGTTGATGAACGACGAGCGCAGCCGCGGTGGCTCCCCCACCACCTGCAGGTGCGGCACCTGCGCGAACAGCGTCCGAAAGGTCACCGCGATCTCGCGCCGGGCCAGGTTGGCCCCCAGGCAGAAGTGCGGGCCCCGGCCACCGAAGCCCAGGTGTGGGTTGGGGCTGCGACCGAGGTCCAGCGTGTACGGGTCGGCGAAGACGTCCTCGTCGCGGTTGGCCGAGCTGTAGAACAGCAGGAACTTGTCGCCAGCACGGAACTGCCGCCCGCTCAGCTCCACGTCCCGGGTGGCGGTGCGGCGCATCCAGATCACCGGGGTGGCCCACCGGACGATCTCCTCCACCGCGGTCTTGGTCAGCCCCGGGTCGGCCATCCACCGGTCGCGCTGGTCGGGGAACTCGCTCAGCGCCAGCACACCCTGGCTGATGGCCGTGCGGGTGGTCTCGTTGCCCGCCACGCACAGCAGGATGAAGAACGACGCGATCTCCTGGTGCGTCAGGCGCTCGCCGTCCACCTCGGCGTGCACCAGCGCCGACGTCAGGTCCTGGGTGGGCGTCTCCGCCCGCTCGGCCGCCAGCCGGGTCATCAGCCCCGCCAGCTCGCCACCGGCCTCCAGCGAGATCCGCACCGCCTCGTTCTCGTCGGCGATGAACTCCGGGTCGCCGCCAGAGAGAATGATGTTGGTGCACCGCAGCACCAGCTCGTGCTCCGTCTCCGGCACACCCATCATGTCGCAGATGACCCGCAGCGGCAGCGGCGCCGCCACCTCCGTCACCAGGTCGAAGGTGCCGTCCCCGTCCTCGGCCAGCCGGCGCGCCCTGGCCACCAGCTCAGTGGCCAGCACCTCCACGCTGTCCATCACCGACTCCAGCATCTTGGGCGTGAACGCGCGTGCCACGATGCGTCGGATCTTGGCGTGGCGGGGATCGTCCATGCTGATCACCGAGCCGTAGAACTCCGTCAGCTCGGCGGGCATGTCCGCGATGGAGATCGCCCCCTGGCCGGAGCAGAACAGCGCCGGCTGCGAGCTGATGGCGTCCACGTCGGCGTGCCGGGTGACGGCGTAGTAGCCCGGCCCCTCGGGGATGAACGGCACCACCGGCTCGGCGTGGAAGGAGAACGGCGCCTGCCTGCGCAACAGCGCGAAGGCCGCCTCCCGCTCCGCCGGAGGCCGACCCCAGAACTCCTGGTCGGAGAGGTCGATGTCGGTCGGCGTCGTCCACGTCGCGGTCACCGGGACGTCCCTTCGTCTGGCGAACCTGTTGCCGATCCGGGCGGATCATGCGGTTGGCTGCGCACGCTACGAGGGTGCGACACCAGCGTCAACGGCACCGCGCCGGTGGACTACACCAGCGTCCGGGACGAGTGCAACGTGTTCCAGGCAACAGGTAGTACGTTCACGTCAACCGGCCCCGACGCCTGAGGAGATCGCCCATGGACTTCGACGACACCCCGGACGAGGCGGCGTGGCGCGAGAGCGTGCGCAGCTTCATCACCGCCCACCGCGACGAGCTGGGGCACCGCGGCGCCCGCAACGGCCGTGACGACGTCCCCGCGGCCAAGGCCTCCCAGGCGTGCATGTTCGACGGCGGCTTCGTCGGCGTCACCTGGCCGGTGGAGTACGGCGGCCAGGGCGGCACCCCCATGCAGCAGGCCATCGTGGACCAGGAGATGGCCCGCGCCGGGGTCCCCTCGCTGATCAACCTCATCGGCATCGGCATGTGCGGACCCACCGTCATCGCCCATGGCAGCGACGACCAGAAGCAGCGCTACCTGCAGCGCCTGCTGCGCAGCGACGACATCTGGTGCCAGCTGTTCAGCGAGCCCGCCTCCGGCAGCGACCTGGCTGCCCTGCGCACCAAGGCCGTGCAGGACGACAACGGCGACTGGCACGTCACCGGCCAGAAGGTCTGGACCACCGGCGCCCAGATCGCCGACTACGGCATCCTGCTCACCCGCACCAACCCCGACGTGGCCAAGCACAAGGGCCTGACGATGTTCGTGGTGGACATGCACGCCCCCGGCGTCACCGTCCGCCCGCTGCGCCAGATGAGCGGCGGCGCCGACTTCAACGAGGTCTTCTTCGACGACGTGGTCATCCCGGACAGCGAGCGCCTCGGCGACGTCGACAACGGCTGGCGCGTCGCGCTCACCACCCTGATGAGCGAGCGGCTCTCCCTCGGCGGTGGCGGCACCGACATCGGAGTGGGGATCGACGCCGTCATCGAGCACTCCGCCAACCGGCTCAGCAGCCTCTCCAGCGACCAGCAGGCGCTGGCCCGCCAGGAGCTCGGCCGGGCCTACGTGGCGTCGCTGGGCATCCGCTACACCGGCTACCGCCAGCTCTCCGCGATCAGCCGCGGCGAGTCCCCCGGCCCGGAGGCCAGCGCCGGCAAGCTGGCCGGCACCGTGGCCTCCCGCGCGATGGCCAGCTACGCGGTGCGCCTGCTCGGGCAGGAGGGTGTCTTCGCCCGCACCACCGACGGCTCCGACACCTGGCAGCACCTGGAGGCGGTGCTGCCCGGCATGGCCATCGCCGGCGGCACCGACCAGGTGCTGCGCAACGTGCTCGGCGAGCGCGTCCTGGGTCTGCCCACCGAGCCGCGCTCGGACAAGAACGCCCCCGTGAAGTCAGCTCCCGCAGGAGGACAGCAGTGAACTTCGACCTCGACGACGACCAGCGGGTGTTCGCCGAGGCGGCCCGTGACTTCTTCACCGGCACCGCCTCCCCCGCCGACGCGCGCAAGAGCCTGGACGGCGACGCCCCGACCGCGCCCGGCCGCCAGGCCATCGCCGACATCGGCTTCTACGGCATCACCGTGCCGGAGGCCGCCGGCGGCGCCGGGCAGAGCGTGCTCGACCTCGCCGTGGTGGCCGAGCAGGCCGGGCGCGTGCTGGCCGGGCCGTCGCTGGTGACCGCCGCCCGGGTGACCGTGCTGCTGGAGGGCGACGACAAGCGCCTCGCCGGCCTGGCCGACGGCTCGGTCTCCTACGCCGTGGTGGACGCCCCCGGCGCACCGGTGCTCGACGCCGCTACCGCCACCCGCTTCCTCAGCCGCGACGGCGACGACCTGGTGCTCTCCTCGGGCACCGTCACCGTGGGCGAGCCCATCGACCCCACCCGCGGCCTGGGCACCGTGGAGCTCACCGACTCCGAGGTGATCGCCTCCGGCATCGGCGAGCGCTGGGACCGAGCCGAGCGGGTGGCTCGGATCATCCTGGCCGCCGAGGGCCTGGGTGCGGCCGCTCGCGCGGTGGAGATGGGTGTGGCCTACGCCAAGGAGCGCGAGGCCTTCGGTCGCCAGATCGGCTCCTACCAGGCCATCAAGCACATGCTGGTGGACTCCTTCGTGGGGGTGGAGCAGCTGCGCTCGCTGGTGTGGTGGGCGGCGTGGACGGCTGACGAGTCGGCCGCCGAGCTGCCGCTGGCCGCCGCCTCGGCCAAGGCCTCCGCGGCCGGGGTGCTGGAGCAGGCCGCCGAGACGCTGATCCAGGTGCACGGGGGCATCGGCTTCACCTGGGAGCACGACGCCCACCTGTACTGGCGCCGCGCCAAGGTGGACCGGCTGCTGCTTGGCGACGCCGCCAGCGCCTTCGACGAGGTGGCGCGCCTCGCGCTGGCCTCGGCCCCCACCAACGCCCCGGACCCGGCGCCGGTGGAGCTGGAGCCGACCACCGCCAGCTGAGCCGGACAGGCAGACCCGCGACCCGGGCCGGGAGAGATCACACCGGCCCGGGTCGCGGGCGTCCAGTCCACCCCGCAGAATGAGCACGTGACCGAAACCGCTGCCGCCCAGACCTTTGACGCCTGGCCCTTCGACGTGTGGGCACCCACCCCGCAGTCCGTCCGCGTCGTGGTCGACGGCACCGAGCACCCCATGCAGCGCGACGACGACGGCTGGTGGCACGCCGACGTGGCCGGCGCCGGCCCCGGCAGCCGCTACGGGTTCCTGCTCGACGACGACCCCACGCCCATCCCGGACCCGCGCTCGCCGCGCCAGCCCGAGGGCGTGCACGCGCTGTCCCAGGTGCACCAGCTCGACCCTGCGGCCTGGACCGACGGCCTCTGGGGCGGCCAGCAGCTGGCCGGGGCCTGCCTGTACGAGCTGCACGTGGGCACCTTCACCCCCGAGGGCACCTTCGACGCCGCCATCGCCAAGCTGGACCACCTGGTGGACCTGGGCGTCACCATGGTGGAGCTGATGCCGCTCAACGGTGTCAACGGCACGCACAACTGGGGCTACGACGGCGTGCTCTGGTACACCGTGCACGAGCCCTACGGCGGCCCGGACGGCCTGCAGCGCTTCGTGGACGCCTGCCACAGCCGGGGCCTGGGCGTGGCCGTCGACGTGGTCTACAACCACCTCGGTCCGTCCGGCAACTACCTGGAGCGCTTCGGTCCCTACCTGTCCGAGGCCGGCGGCAACAGCTGGGGCCGCAGCATCAACCTGTCCGGGGCGTCCTCGGGCCAGGTGCGCCGCTACATCATCGACAACGCGCTGCGCTGGATGCGCGAGTTCCACGTGGACGGGCTGCGCCTGGACGCCGTGCACGCGCTGGTGGACGAGTCGGCCATCCACCTGCTGGAGGAGCTGGCGGTGGAGACCGAGGCGCTGTCGACGCACCTGCGCCGCCCGCTCACCCTCATCGCCGAGAGCGACCTCAACGACCCGCGGCTGGTCACTCCCCGCGCCGCCGGCGGCTACGGCCTCACCGCGCAGTGGGACGACGACATCCACCACGCCATCCACGCGGCGGTCAGCGGTGAGCGACAGGGCTACTACGCCGACTTCGGCAGCATGGACTGCCTGGCCAGCACGCTGCAGCACGCCTACTTCCACGCCGCCACGTTCTCCAGCTTCCGCGGCCGGGTGCACGGCCGGGAGGTCGACGTCCGCACCACGCCGGGCTACCGCTTCCTGGCCTACACCTCCGACCACGACCAGGTGGGCAACCGGGCCATCGGCGACCGGCCCTCGGCGTACCTGTCGCACGGGATGCTGGCGGTCAGCGCGGCGCTGGTGCTGTGCTCGCCCTACACGCCGATGCTGTTCATGGGCGAGGAGTGGGGCGCGTCCACGCCGTTCCAGTTCTTCACCTCCCACCCCGAGCCCGAGCTGGGCGAGGCCACCGCGGCTGGGCGCAAGCGCGAGTTCGCCGAGCACGGCTGGGACGCCGAGGAGATCCCCGACCCGCAGGACCCGGAGACCTTCCACCGGTCCACGCTGGACTGGTCGGAGGTGACCGTGGGCCGCCACGCCGAGCTGCTGCAGGTCTACCGCGACCTGCTGGCGCTGCGGCGGGAGCGCCCCGAGCTGAGCGACCCGTGGCTGGCGGACCTGCGGGTCGACTTCGACGAGGACGAGCGCTGGATCGTGCTGCACCGCGGGTCGCTGCGGGTGGCCTGCAACCTCAGCACCAACCCGGTGACCGTGCCGGTGGCCGGGCGCACCCTGCTGGCCTCCACCGCGGTCACCGCGCGGGGGGCGCAGACCGAGCTGGCGCCGGAGTCGTTCGCGATCCTGGCGACCTGAGCGGGCTGACCTGGGGGTTCGCCCCACCGCGTCGGTACCGTGAGTGGGGACCGGTGCTGCCCAGCGCGGAGGTTCCCCATGGCCGAGCGGCGTCCCTACATCCCGGTCAACCCGCTGTTCGCCCGGCCCGGGGAGCGCACGCGCGTGCCGCGGTTCCAACTGGCCGACGACGGGATGATGCCGGAGACGGCCTACCAGATCGCCCACGACGAGACGATGCTCGACGGCAACGCCCGGCGGAACCTGGCCACCTTCGTCACCACCTGGATGGACGACCACGCGCGCCGGCTCTACGCCGAGACCGTCGACAAGAACATGATCGACAAGGACGAGTACCCCCAGACGGCGGCCATCGAGGAGAGCTGCTGGCGCATCTTGGCCGACCTCTGGCACGCGCCTGACCCGCACGACACCATCGGCACCTCCACCCTGGGCTCCTCGGAGGCCTGCATGCTGGGCGGGCTGGCGCTCAAGCGCCGCTGGCAGCAGGCGCGCCGCGCCGCCGGGAGGTCCACCGAGCGCCCCAACCTGGTGATGAGCTCCGCGGTGCAGGTGTGCTGGGAGAAGTTCTGCAGCTACTTCGAGGTGGAGCCCCGGCTCGTGCCCATCACCGAGGAGCACAAGACCCTCGACGGGCACCACCTGGACCAGCACGTGGACGAGAACACCATCGGCGTGGTGGCGATCATGGGGGTCACCTACACCGGCATGTACGAGCCGGTGGCCGAGATCTGCGCCGCCCTGGACGCCCTGCAGGCCCGCACGGGCCTGGACGTGCCGGTGCACGTGGACGGCGCCTCCGGGGCGATGATCGCGCCCTTCCTGCAGCCGGAGCTGGTGTGGGACTTCCAGCTGGAGCGGGTGCACTCCATCAACACCTCCGGGCACAAGTACGGCCTGGTGTACCCCGGGCTGGGCTGGGTGGTGTGGCGCTCGACCGACAAGCTGCCCGAGGACCTCGTCTTCCGGGTCAGCTACCTGGGCGGGCAGATGCCGACCTTCGCGCTGAACTTCTCCCGGCCCGGTGCGCAGGTGGTGCTGCAGCTCTACAACTTCCTGCGGCTGGGGCGCAGCGGCTACACCCAGGTGCAGCAGGCCTCGCAGGACGTGGCCCGGCACCTCGCCGATGGGGTGGGGCGGCTGGACGCCTTCGAGCTGTGGAACGACGGCTCCGACATCCCCGTCTTCGCGTGGCGGCTGCGGTCGGGCCACACCGACAAGTGGAACCTCTACCACCTCGCCGACCGGCTGCGCACCCGTGGCTGGCTGGTGCCGGCATACCCGATGCCCGACGACCTGACCGACCTCACCGTGGAGCGGATCGTGGTGCGCAACGGGCTGAGCATGGACGTGGCCGACCTCCTGCTGGAGGACATCGAGCGGGAGACGCGCTACCTCGACCGGCTCACCGCGCCCATGCCGTCGGCGGCGCAGCACCCGGGCTTCCACCACTAGCGCGAGGCCGCAGGCCACCCCACTCGCATCGTTTTGTCGACACTGCGTTGATATGATGTCGACATCGTGTCGGCACGTGCCGCCTGCGACGTCCTGCCCCCGACCCGGAGGACCAACGATGTTCCTCGCCCTGCGCGAGCTGTGGTTCGCGCGCACCCGCTTCCTGCTGATGGGTGCGGTCATCGCCCTCATCTCCATCCTCATGGTGATGCTGTCCGGCCTGTCCTCGGGGCTGGTCAACGACGGCGTGTCCGGCCTGCAGCGCACCCCCGTGCAGTCCTTCGCCTTCGCCGAGGGCACCAAGACCGACTCGGCGTTCAGCCGCTCGGTGGTCACCGAGGAGCAGGCCACCGCCTGGCGCGAGCAGCCCGGCGTGGCCCGCGCCGAGCTGTTCGGCAACACCATCGTCAACGCCAGGACCTCCAGCGGCACCCCGGTGGACCTGACCCTGTTCGGCATCGCCACGGGCTCCTTCCTGGAGCCGACCGCCGCCGAGGGCGCGGCGCTGCAGGGTGAGCGCGACATCATCGTGAGCGAGACCGCCCGCGACGCCGGGGTGAACCTGGGCGACACCGTGGTCATCGACCGGCTGGGCACCGAGCTCACCGTGGTGGGCTTCACCGCCGACCAGCGCACCTTCGGCCACGTCGACGTCGCCTACGTGCCGCTGCGCACCTGGCAGGAGATCAACGCCGGCACCAAGGTGGGCGAGCAGCCCAACCCCGACGTCTACGGCGAGGCCAGCGTGGTCGCCGTCCAGGGCGTGGACGGTCTCACCCCCGACCTGGCCGCCGGCGACGCCGCCGCGCAGACCGCCAGCAAGACCCTCACGGAGTCCTTCGACGCCTCCCCCGGCTACACGGCCGAGATGATGACGATGGACATGATCACGTGGTTCCTCTACGCCATCTCGGCGCTGGTGGTCGGCGCGTTCTTCACCATCTGGACGGTGCAGCGCACCCGGGAGCTGGCGGTGATGCGCGCGATGGGCGCCTCCACCGGCTTCCTCGTGCGCGACGGCCTCACCCAGGCACTGCTCATCCTGCTCGGGTCGGTGGCCGTCGGTGTGGCCGTGGGCGTGGGCCTGGGCTCGCTGCTGGTGGGCTCGGGCATGCCCTTCGCCCTGGAGGCCGCCCCCATCATCGGCGGCGCCGTCCTGCTGATCGTGCTCGGGCTGGTCGGCGCCGCGGCCGCCGTCGTCCGCATCGCCTCCGTCGACCCGCTGACCGCGCTGGGAGAGAACCGATGAGCAGCCCCACCCCCACCTCGACCCGCTCCGGCCTGACCCTCGCCGGCGCCACCCTGTTCTTCGGCGACGGCGACACCACGGTAGTGGCCATGGACCACGTCGACCTGCGGGTGCGCCCCGGCGAGATCGTGGCCGTGGTCGGACCCTCCGGCGCCGGCAAGTCCACCCTGCTCGCGGTGGCCGGCGGGCTCACCCAGCCCACCTCCGGCACCGTGGTGGTCAACGGCGTCGACGTCGGCACGCTGTCCCAGCGGGAGCTGGCCACCTTCCGCCGCGAGCACGTCGGCTTCGTCTTCCAGTCCGGCAACCTCATCCCCGCGCTCACCGCGCTGGACCAGCTGCGGCTCGTCGCCAAGATCACCGGCAAGCAGGACACCGGCGACCCCGCCGCGCTGCTGGCGGCAGTGGGCATGTCCCACCGCGCGGACCGTCGGCCCGGCCAGCTCTCCGGCGGCGAGCGCCAGCGGGTGGGCATCGCCCGAGCGCTGATGAGCAACCCGTCGGTGCTGCTGGTGGACGAGCCGACCGCCGCGCTGGACCGCGCCCGCAGCCACGAGGTGGTGGAGCTGCTCGCCCGCACCACGCACGAGGCGGGCGTGGCCACGGTGATGGTGACCCACGACCACGAGGTGCTCCAGCACTGTGACCGGGTGGTGGAGATGACCGACGGCACGGTGACCGAGCAGGAGCGCGTCGCACGCTGAGCGGCCGCGGGACTACCCTGCACAGGTCCGCACCGTCGCTGCCGACGGTGCGGGCCCGCTGTCCAGCCGAGGAGGGCCGTGCCGAAGATCTCCGCCTCCACCGTGGCCGACCACCGGGCGGCACAGCGGCGCGCGCTGCTGGACGCGGCCCGCGCCCTGCTGGCGGAGAACCCCACCCAGCGCCCCGGGCTGGGCCAGGTCGCGGCGGCCACCGGGCTGTCCCGCTCCAGCGTCTACCACTACTTCGCCTCCAGCGAGGACCTGCTCTACGCGGTGGTGGAGGACCTGTGCCCGCCGTGGCTGGAGCGCGTCAGCGCCGCGGTCGCCGGGGTGGACACCGTGCCGGGCGTGGTGGCCGCCTACGTCGACGCCAACCTGGAGCTGGTGGCCGAGGGTGAGCACGCCATCCTCAGCGCGCTGGCCCGGCTGAGCCCGCAGACCTTCCAGGACGAGCGGTTGACCAGCATGCACGAGGGCCTGGTGCAGCCGTTGGTGCAGGCGCTGCGCAAGCACGGGGCACCGGAGCCCGAGCGGACCGCCCAGCTCGTCAACGCCGTGGTGTACAAGGCAACTGAGATGATCGAGTCCGGCGGCGCACTGGCCAGCGTGCAGCTGGCGCTGCAGGCCGTGCTGGTGCAGCCGACCCGCTGAGCAGCGGTTTCGGCCAGCAGCGGCCCCTCCACCGGGCACCGCGGGCGCCAGTCTTGTGCAAGTATCGAGACGTAGGCAGATCACGATCGCCAGGCGTATCGGAGGAGCCGTGCCCGAGCTGTTCATCGGGGGCCAGTGGGTCAGTGCCCGCGACGGGGGTCGCCGAGAGATCCGGTGCCCAGCCGACGGCCAGGTGGTCGTCGAGGTGGACGAGGCCGGCCCGGCCGACACCGAGGCCGCCATCCTCGCCGCCCGGGAAGCCTTCGACCACGGTCCCTGGCCCACCATGCCCTCCGGCAAGCGCGGTGACGTGCTGCTGCGCACCTCGCAGCTGCTGCAGCGCGACCGCGACGAGTACGCCCGGGCGGAGTCGCTGGACACCGGCAAGCGCTTCGTGGAGTCGCAGTACGACATGGACGACATCGCGGCCTGCTTCCGCTACTTCGGCGCCCTGGCCGACGTGGACGCCGGGCGGGTGGTGGACACCGGCACCCCGGGCGCGGTGAGCCGGGTGGTGCGCGAGCCGGTGGGGGTGTGCGGGCTGATCACGCCGTGGAACTACCCGCTGCTGCAGACCTCGTGGAAGGTGGCCCCGGCGCTGGCCGCGGGCAACACGTTCGTGCTCAAGCCCAGCGAGCTGACCCCCTCCACCGCCATCCTGCTGATGCGCACCCTCACCGAGGCCGGCGTGCCCGACGGGGTGGCCAACCTGGTGCTGGGCGCCGGCGCCCAGGCCGGGGCGCCGCTGTCGGAGCACCCCGAGGTGGACATGGTCTCCTTCACCGGCGGCCTGGCCACCGGCCGGGTGATCATGGCGGCCGCTGCGGGCACGGTGAAGAACATCGCGCTGGAGCTGGGCGGGAAGAACCCGCTGATCGTGTTCGCCGACTCCGACTTCGAGCTGACCGTGGACCACGTGCTGATGGCGGTGTTCCTGCACTCCGGCCAGGTCTGCTCGGCCGGGTCCCGGCTGATCATCGAGGAGTCCGCGCACGACGCCGTGGTGGACGAGGTGGTGCGCCGCGCCCAGCAGATCCGCATGGGCGGGCCGTTCGACGCCGACGCCGACACCGGGCCGCTGATCTCCGAGACCCACCTGCGCAAGGTGCAGTCCTACGTCGACGCCGGCGTGGCCGAGGGCGCGGTGCTGCGCTGTGGCGGGGCCCGCCACACCGAGGGCGACCTCGCCAACGGCTGGTTCTTCCCGCCCACGGTGCTGGACGGCTGCCGCAGCGGGATGCGGGTGGTCAGCGAGGAGAGCTTCGGCCCGGTGCTCACCGTGGAGACCTTCCCCGACGGCGACGAGGACGCGGCGGTGGCCATCGCCAACGACACTCGCTACGGCCTGGCCGGCGGGGTGTTCACCCCGGACGCCGGGCGTGGGCAGCGGGTGGCCAACCGGCTGCGCCACGGCACGGTCTGGATCAACGACTTCCACCCGTACCTGCCGCAGGCGGAGTGGGGCGGCTACGGCGAGTCCGGGGTGGGCCGCGAGCTGGGGCCCACAGGGCTGGGCGAGTACCAGGAGCTCAAGCACGTCTGGCAGAACATCAGTCCCGCGCCAGCGGGGTGGTTTCCGCACCGTCCTGAGTAGCGGCCCGCGCGCGGGCCGAGGACCGACACGAGGGGACACGAGTTGGTGAGCACTGACGCGAGCCGGGGGGCCGGAGGCAGTCGTCGCGCTGTGCCGGGCGGCGGTGACCGAGAAGGGGTCGGCGACTTCGGCTACACGCAGTCCCTGACCAGGACGCTGGGCAACTTCCACACCTTCGCCGCGGGAATCAGCTACATCTCCATCCTCACCGGCACCTTCCAGCTGTTCTACTTCGGCTTCGGGGTGGGCGGGCCGGCCTACTGGTGGAGCTGGCCCATGGTATTCGTCGGCCAGCTCATGGTGGCGCTGTCCTTCGCCGAGCTGGCCGCGCACTACCCGGTGGCCGGCTCCATCTACAACTGGACCAAACGGCTCTCCAACCGCCACGTCGCCTGGTTGTCGGGCTGGATGATGGTGGTGGCCACCATCGTCTCGATCTCCGCCACGGCCCTGGCCTACCAGCTGACGCTGCCGCAGATCTCCAGCGTGTTCCAGGTGGTGGGCGACGGCACGGGCACCAGCTTCGCCTCCAACGCCGTGCTGCTGGCGGCGGTGCTCATCACGTTCACCACGCTGGTCAACGCCTTCGGGGTGCGCCTGATGGCGCGGATCAACAGCGCCGGCGTGGCCATCGAGCTGGTGGCGGCCGCCATCCTCATCATCCTGCTGGCGGCGCACATCACCCGCGGTCCCGACGTGGTGCTGGATACGCAGGGCACCGGCGCCACCTACCCCGCCGGCTACCTGGGGGCGTTCCTGGTCGCCTCGCTCGCCTCGGCCTACGTGATGTACGGCTTCGACACCGCAGCGTCGCTGGGCGAGGAGACGGTGGACCCGCGCCGCAACGCCCCCAAGGCGATCCTGCGCGCACTCATCGCCTCGTTCATCATCGGCGGGCTCATCCTGCTGTTCGCCATGATGGCGGTGCCCGACCTCACCGACCCGCGCCTGGGCGAGGAGGGCGGTCTGCAGTACGCCGTGCTGCAGACCCTGGGATCCACGCTGGGCACGGCGCTGCTGTGGGCGGTGGTGGTCGCGGTGACCGTGTGCGTGCTGGCTGTGCACACCGCGGGCATCCGGATGATCTTCGCCATGGCGCGGGACAACAACCTGCCCGCCAGCTCCCAGCTGGCTCGGGTCAGCCCGCGCTTCGGCACCCCGATCCTGCCCGCGGTGGTGATCGGCGTGCTGGCCATCGCGATCCTGCTGCTCAACATCGGGCAGCCGCAGATCTTCACCCTGGTCACCAGCCTGGCCATCATCTTCATCTACTGCGCCTACCTGCTGGTCACCGTCCCGCTGCTGCTCGCCCGGCTGCGCGGGAAGTGGCCGCTGGAGGGTGCCGCCGAGTCAGGCCGCTTCGGCCTGGGCCGGTGGGGCCTGCCCATCAACATCGTCGCCGTGGTGTGGGGGGCGGCGATGGCCATCAACCTGGCGTGGCCGCGGCCGGAGGTCTACAACACCGAGCCGCCGTACCACTGGTACCTGCAGTGGGGCGCGGTGCTGGTGGTGGGCGGCGCGGCCGCCATCGGCTTCGCCTACTACTGGTTCGTGCAACGACACAAGACCGGCACCCTGCGCGAGCACCTGGCCCTGGTGCCCGGGGTCACCGACGTGCCCGACCCGCCCCTGCCCGGACCCGAGGGCCCGGACATGACCGAGGGGCCCTTTCCCCGGCTGCCCGACGACGGGCCGGCCGCACGCCCACCCAAGGAGGGCCGATGACCGCTGCGCAGCAGCCGACCTACGACTACGTGGTGGTCGGCGGGGGCACCGCGGGGGCGGTGGTGGCCGCCCGGCTCTCCGAGGACCCCGCGGTCACGGTGTGCCTGCTCGAGGCCGGGCCCAGCGACGTGGACCGCCCAGAGATCTTGGAGCTGGACCGGTGGATGGGCCTGCTGGAGTCCGGCTACGACTGGGACTACCCGGTGGCCGAGCAGCCCACCGGCAACTCCTTCCTGCGCCACGCCCGCGCCAAGGTGCTGGGCGGGTGCTCCTCGCACAACTCCGCGATCGCCTTCTGGGCACCCCGGGAGGACCTGGACGAGTGGGAGTCCCTCGGCGCCACGGGCTGGGGCGCGGAGTCGACCTTCCCGTTGTTCACCCGGCTGGAGACCAACCTCGACGGCGTCGGTCCGCTGCACGGCCACGACGGACCGGTGGTGATCCGCAACGTGCCCCCGGTGCACCCGGCGGGCAAGGCGGTGCTGCAGGCCTGCGAGGAGCAGGGCATCCCGGTCACCGACTTCAACACCGGCACCACCGTGACGCACGGGGCCAACTGGTTCCAGATCAACTGCCGGCCGGACGGCATCCGCTCGTCGTCGTCGGTGTCCTACCTGCACCCGCTGCTGGGCCGCCGGCCCAACCTGGAGATCCGCACCGAGGTGCGCGCCGAGCACCTGGTGCTGGACGGCACCCGGTGCACCGGCGTGCGGGTGCGGGAGAACGACCTGCTGCACAGCACCACCGTCTCCGCCCGCCGTGAGGTGATCGTCTCCGCCGGCGCCATCGACAGCCCCAAGCTGCTCATGCTCTCCGGCATCGGCCCGGCCGAGCACCTGCAGGAGGTGGGGGTGCCCGTGCTGGTGGACTCCCCCGGCGTCGGCTCCACGCTGCAGGACCACCCGGAGGGCATCGTCGCCTGGGACGCCCTGCAGCCGGTGCCGCTGCAGTCGACGCAGTACTGGGAGATCGGCATCTTCACCTGCACCACCGAGGGACTGGACCGCCCGGACCTGATGTTCCACTTCGGGTCGGTGCCCTTCGACATGAACACCGTGCGCCGCGGCTACCCCACCACCGAGAACGGCTTCTGCCTCACCCCCAACGTCACGCGCAGCCGCAGCCTGGGCACGGTCCGGCTGGCCTCCCGGGACTACCGGGACAAGCCGGTGGTGGACCCGCGCTACTTCACCGACCCGCACGACATGCGGGTGATGACGGCCGGCATCCGGCTGGCGCGGGAGATCGCCGCGCAGCCGGCGCTGGCGGGCTGGGCGGGCACCGAGCTGGCGCCAGGACCCGACGTGGTGAGCGACGACGAGCTGGCCGACTTCATCCGGCAGACCCACAACACCGTCTACCACCCCTCGGCGACGGTGCGGATGGGCGCGGCCGAGGACCCGGCCACCCCGCTGGACGCGCGGCTGCGGGTGAAGGGCGTGCAGGGCCTGCGGGTGTGCGACGGCTCGGTGATGCCGTTCCTGGTGACGGTGAACCCGTGCATCACCACCATGATGATCGGCGAGAAGTGCGCCGACCTGGTGCGCCAGGACAACCCCTAGCCGCGCGCGGGCGGCCCGGGCCTACTTGCTGAGGCAGCCCGGGCCGAGCAGCGCCTTGAGGTCGCCCATCAGGGCCGAGGTGGGCGTGACTCGCAGCGCGTCGTCCAGGCGCAGCACGGTGGAGCTGGAGCCGGCGACCAGGCGCAGGTGCACGTCGGAGGTGCCCGGGTGGGCGGTGAGCACCTGCTTGAGCGAGGCCACCCGGTCGGCGGTGCACAGCCGCGCGGGCAGGCTCACCTGCACCGGCTGGGCCACCCCCGCCGCCGCCAGGTCGGGCACCGCGATGTCGTTGGCGATCACCGAGACCCGGTCGTCGCGCACCGCCACCCGGCCCTTGACCAGCACCACGGCGTCCTCGACCACGTCCATGCCCAGCACCGAGTAGCTCTTGGGGAAGAACAGCACCTCGATGCCACCGGCCAGGTCCTCCAGCTGCGCCGAGGCCCAGGGCTCGCCGTTCTTGTTCACCCGGCGGGTGACGCTGGCCAGGATGCCGCCCAGGGTGATCTGGGTGCCGTCCTTGACCGCACCCTCCAGGATGGCGGGGATGTTGGTGTCGGCCTGCGCGGCCAGCAGGTGCTCCAGCCCGTTGAGCGGGTGCCCGGACACGTACAGCCCGAGCATCTCCCGCTCCAGGGCCAGCCGGTGCTTGGTGTCCCACTCCTCGTCGGGCACCTTCACGTCGAACACCGACGACACCGAGGCGTCCTCGCCCCCGAACAGGTCGAACTGGCCGATGGCCTCGGCCTTCTTGGTGCTCATCACCGCGTCGATGGCGTCGGCGTGCACCAGCAGCAGCCCCTTGCGGGGGTGGCCCAGGGAGTCGAAGCCGCCGGCCTTGATCAGCGACTCCACGGCCTTCTTGTTGCAGGCCACCGTGTCGACCTTGGAGAGGTAGTCGGAGAAGTCGGTGTAGGCCCCCTTCTCCTTGCGGGCCTTGACGATGGAGGCCACCACCCCGGTGCCGACGTTGCGCACCCCGCCGAGGCCGAAGCGGATGTCCTCCCCGACGGAGGTGAAGTTGGTGGAGGAGGAGTTGACGTCGGGCGGCAGCACGGTGATGCCCATCCGCCGGCAGTCGGCCAGGTAGATGGCGGCCTTGTCCTTGTCGTCGCCGACGCTGGTGAGCAGCCCCGCCATGTACTCGGCCGGGAAGTTGGCCTTGAGGTAGGCCGTCCAGAACGACACCAGGCCGTAGCCGGCGGCGTGGGACTTGTTGAACGCGTACCCGGCGAAGGGAAGGATGGTGTCCCACAGCGCCTTGACCGCGGCGTCGGAGAAGCCGTTCGCGCGCATGCCCGCCTGGAAGCCGGCGTACTCCTGCTCGAGAACCTCCTTCTTCTTCTTTCCCATCGCCTTGCGCAGCACGTCGGCTCGACCCATCGAGTACCCGGCGACCTTCTGCGCGATGCGCATGATCTGCTCCTGGTACACGATCAGGCCGTAGGTCTCGGAGAGGATCTCCTGGAGCGGCTCCTCCAGCTCCGGGTGGATCGGGGTGATGTCCTGGCGACCGTTCTTGCGGTCGGCGTAGTCGTTGTGGGCGTTCATGCCCATCGGGCCGGGCCGGTACAGCGCCAGCACGGCCACGATGTCCTGGAAGCCGGTGGGCTGCATCCGGCGCAGCAGGTCGCGCATGGCCCCGCCGTCGAGCTGGAACACGCCCAGCGTCTCGCCCTTGCCCAGCAGCTCGTAGGTGGCCGGGTCCTCCAGCGGCAGCGTGTCCAGGTCGATGTCGATGTCGCGGTTGGCCTTGATGTTCTCGATCGCGTCACCGATGACGGTGAGGTTGCGCAGCCCGAGGAAGTCCATCTTGAGCAGGCCGATGGCCTCGCACGACGGGTAGTCCCAGCCGGTGATGATGGCGCCGTCCTGCGCCCGCTTCCACAGCGGGATGGCCTGCATCAGCGGCTCGGAGGACATGATCACCGCGCAGGCGTGCACGCCGGCGTTGCGGACCAGGCCCTCCAGGCCCAGGGCGGTCTCGTAGATCTTGCGGACGTCGGGGTCGGAGTCCAGCAGCGCGCGCACCTCGGCGGCCTCGCCGTAGCGCTCGTGCGACGGGTCGGTGATGCCGGCCACCGAGATGTCCTTGGCCATCACCGGCGGGGGCAGCGCCTTGGAGATGCGGTCGGCGATGGCGAAGCCGGGCTGGCCGAAGGTGACGCGGGCGGAGTCCTTGATGGCCGCCTTGGTCTTGATGGTGCCGAAGGTGATCACCTGGGCGACGCGGTCAGCACCCCACTTCTCGGTGGCGTAGCGCACCATGTCGCCGCGGCGGCGGTCGTCGAAGTCGATGTCGATGTCGGGCGCGGAGGGGCGCTCGGGGTTGAGGAACCGCTCGAACAGCAGGCCGTGCGGCAGCGGGTCGATGTTGGTGATGCCCAGCGCGTAGGCCACCAGGGAGCCGGCGGCCGAACCACGGCCCGGGCCCACCCGGATGCCGACCTCCTTGGCGTGCTTGACCAGGTCGCCGACCACCAGGAAGTAGGCCGGGAAGCCCTTCTGCTCGATGACGTCCAGCTCGAAGTCGGCCCGCTCGCGGTAGCCGTCCGGGATGCCCTCGGGGAAGCGGTTGTCCAGCCCGCGGGCGACCTCCTTGCGCAGGAAGCTGGCCTGGGTGTCGCCCTCGGGAACCGGGAAGATGGGCATCCGGTCGTGGTGGGCCCAGACGTCGTCGTAGGGCTGCACCCGCTCGGCGATGAGCAGGGTGTTGTCGCACGCCCCGGGGACCTCGGAGTCCCACAGCTCGCGCATCTCCTCGGCCGACTTGAGGTAGTAGCCGTCACCGTCGAACTTGAACCGGGTGGGGTCGGACAGCGTCTTGCCGGTCTGGATGCACAGCAGCGCCTCGTGGTTCTTGGCGTCGCTCTTGGTGACGTAGTGGCAGTCGTTGGTGGCCAGCGGCTTGAGGTCGAGCTTGCGGCCGATGTCCAGCAGGCCCTCGCGCACCCGGGTCTCGATGGACAGCCCGTGGTCCATCAGCTCCAGGAAGAAGTTGTCCGCCCCGTAGATGTCGCGCCACTTGGCCGCGGCCTCCAGGGCCTCCCGCTCGTGGCCCAGGCGCAGCCGGGTCTGCACCTCGCCGGAGGGGCAGCCGGTGGTGGCGATGATGCCCTCGGCGTGCTGGGCGATGATCTCGGCGTCCATGCGAGGCCACTTGCCCAGCTGGCCCTCCAGCGAGGCCAGGCTGGAGAGGGTGAACAGGTTGCGCAGACCGGTGGCGTTCTCCGCCAGCATGGTCATGTGCGTGTAGGCGCCGCTGCCGGAGACGTCGTCGCTCTTCTGGCTGCGATCGCCCCACAGCACCCGCTTGGTGCTGAACCGCGACTCCGGCGCCAGGTAGGCCTCGATGCCGATGATCGGCTTGATGCCGGCCTTCTGGGCCTGGTTGTAGAACTCGCTGGCGCCGTACATGTTGCCGTGGTCGGTCATCGCGACTGCCGACATGCCCAGGCGGGCCGCCTCGTCGAACATCGGCGCCACCTTGGCCGCACCGTCGAGCATGGAGAACTCGGTGTGGTTGTGCAGGTGGACGAAGGAGTCAGCCACGGACGAGTGCACCTTTCGGCAGAGCTTCAGGATCAGCCAGAGTCTAGGCCCTCCCCCCGTCACGTCCCGGTGCCCGCCGCGCTCTGCCGGTACCGTGCGAGGTGTGACACCCCCCGACCCCACGGACCTGCGGCTGGTCTCGGCGCTGGCCGAGCTCGGTCGGACGACGGTGCTCGACCTGGCGGCCCGCGCGGGGGTGCACCCGGAGGAAGCAGCGGTGCGCCTGCTGCGCATGGGCTGGTACGGCATCCCGCTGGTCGTCGGGGTGGAGGGTGATCGCGCCGGGCTGTACGCCTGGCTGGGCGCGCAGCAGGGTGGTGTTCCCCCGCAACCGCCGCTGCCGCAGCAGGGCGCCATGCCCCAGCCGCCGCCCATGCAGCAGCCCCCACCGATGCCCCAGCCCCCACCGATGCAGCAGCCGCCCGGGATGCCGCCGGGACCCCACGCTGCTGGGCCCCAGCCGCAGCCGGGCTGGCAGGGTCCCACCCCCTGGGGGCAGCCTCCTGCCGCAGCCGGTGCCTACCGTGCACCGGAGTCGGCCCCTGCCAGCCGGGAGCCGGCCGGTGCGACCACGGCCACCGTGGGCGACGAGCTCGCTGCCGTCGGACCGAGCGGGGAGTCGGTGTCGATCACGCTGGTGGAGGTGGTGGACACCGCCGACGCCCTCATCGCCGCGGCCGGCCACCACCTGACGCCGGGCAAGCGGGCCACCGTGGTGCACACCGAGGTGACCGCAGGGCCGGAGGGATTCGCCGCCATCGCCGACACCGGTCTCACCGTGGTGCTGGGCGACGGCACCGAGGTGGAGAAGTCGGGCATGACGCTGAGCTCGCGGCCCCCGTTCCGGGCCGGCATCGCCGCCGGCGACACCGTGGGCGGGCACACCGTGTTCGAGCTGGACGCGCAGGCCAGCATCGTCGGGGTGCGCTGGCGCGCAGCCGAGGACCAACCACCACTGGACTGGCGCATCCGCTAGCGAGCGCGGGTGCACGGTGCGCGCCGGTGCCTGGCGCGGGAGGTGCCCGGCGCCTAGACCGGGGCGCGGCCCAGCATGCCCAGCAGCCGGTCGAACGCCGAGGCGTCGGCGGCCACCGGCTGCGGCGGGCCGAAGGGACGACGGTCGGCCGGGATCGCAGACAGCTGACGCTCGGTGAACCGCAGCTCCTGCTCGGCCAGCTCCGGGGAGACCTCCACCGGCTGCCCGCTGACCTGGGCGAGGTCCCAGCCGTGCACTAGCATCTCCACCACCCGCAGGTGCACCACCACCGCGCCCCGGATGGCCCCGAAGGGCACCGACACCGTCTGGTCCATCACCCCGGGCAGCCGCAGCGCGGTCACCACCTCGTTCGCGGACTCCCGAAACGCCGCGCGCAGGCGCTCCGGGTCGCGCTCGTCGTCGGGGTAGCCCGGGGTGTCCGGGATGTGCCCGGGACTGCCCCGCAGCGCGGCGGTGAACACGCGATTGCCCTGCACCAGGTGGGTGACCAGGTCGCGCACGCTCCAGTCGGTGCACGGGGTGGCGTCGTCCCACTGCTCGTCGGGCAGTCCGTCCAGCAGGCTGCTGACTCGCTCCGACAGCCGCGCCAGCTCGTCGATCTTGGCGGTGCTGTCGGCGTGGTCGGTGGTGCGCTGCTGCCCCGGCGGGAACTTCTCGGTGCTGTTCTGGTTGTTGCTGGTCGTCATGGCCCCCACCTGTGGCTCGTCCCGGCACTGAGGCGACCAGCCTGGCGCACTGGCGGCGCGGCGGCCACCGGGACGCAACACCGTGGTCCTCGTGGGCCGTTTCTGCTGTGGTTCATTCCTGCTGTGGTTCATTCCTGCTGCGCAGCGCCGGGGCCAATACTGCGGTGGTGGACACTGTTCGACGGCTGCTGCGGGCAGGCCCCAAGTACGGGCGCCGGCCAGAAGGCTGCCGGACGTGCTGGACGGCCTGCCGTGTCCGGATCGCGCTCCGGCTTACGACCGGACGGGGCGAGCTGACACGCGGACCCCCGGCAAGGTGAGCAGCTCCCGCCCTCGCGACTGGTCGCACGTGCCAGGACTGCTGATCGCTCCGCTGCTGCCCATCACCGACGCGGGCTTGGCCCTCTGGAGACGGCTGCGCGGGCGAGGCGGGGTGAGACAGCTCCCTGTCCAGCACAGCGAGGCCGATCCTCAGCCTGCGCCCTTGGTGCACGAGGAGCTCGTGAACGGTGAGCACATCACGGTGCGCATTCGCGTCATTGGTCCCGCGAGCACGCTCGGCAGAATCAGCGTGGACCTGTCGCGCAACGACCGGGCCGCAGCTGCGGAGAACCCCAACGGGCACGGCGGTGAGCTGATCTCGGTGTCGCACTCCGTCGTGACGCACCAGGTTGGCCAAGAGACACAGCTCTTCGCCTCAGAGGTGGTGACCTACCGCCACTCAGGCGCACAAGCCATCTCCCACGTCCAGCAAGCACGGCAGGAGAAGCTAGTGGATGACGAGCACATCGTCCCGTACACGGCCGCGCTCGGTCCGGCGGACACGCTGCTGGGGATCCACGAGGAGATCTCAGCGCAGATGTCGTCGGCGACCGTCATGATTCCCGCTACGAGTGGCGGAAACCTCATGTCAGTGAGCCACTCCGTCTTCACCCAGGACGTCGACGGGGAGCTGAAGTTCTTCGCTTCGTTGATCCTGACCTACCGCGACTGACCAAGCGCCATCACCTAGCCGCCGGCGAAGGCCCGGATGCGCTGGTCGCGGCTGCGCTCCAGGTGGCTGCGCATCTCCCGGCGCGCGGACTCCTCGTCCCGCTCCCGCAGGGCGGTGAGGATCGCCGCGTGCTCGGCGTTGAGCGCCTCGGGCTCGCCGTGGCTGGCAGGAGGCCCGCTGTCGTAGATGTGCAGCTGGGTGGTGAGGCGCACCAGGATGGCGGTGATGGTGGCGTTGTGCGCGGCCTGCCACAGCACCTCGTGGAAGCGGAAGTGCGCGGTGCGGGCCACGGCCGGGTCGTCGGTGGTGCTGCACAGCCGGTGCACCTGCTCCAGCCGGGCCAGGTCCAGCTCGGTGCGCCGGGTGGCCGCCGACGACGCCGCCTCCGCCTCCAGCGCGATCCGCGCCGCGTAGATCTCCACCACGTCCTCCGGCGTGCCCGAGCGCACGTGGTACCCGCGGTCGGCGCGCTCCAGCAGCCCGTCGTGCACCAGCAGGTTCAGCGCCTCCCGCACCGGGGTGCGCGACACCCCGTACTGGGCGCTCAGCGAGGTCTCCAGCAGCACCGAGCCGCGGTCGAAGCGGCCGGCGAGGATGTCGGTGCGCAGCCGCAGGTACTGCCGCGACGTCTGGTCGGAGCGACCCTCCACCGACTCGGGCACCAGTGCCTCCAGGGCGGCCATCGGGTTGCCGTCTGCGTCCATGGCTCCTCACCGCTCGTGGATGGATCCCGCGTCGTGAACCGATCATTATGCAGCGCTGCCCGACTCGTCCGCGGGAGCGCACCGAAAAGGCTGCGCATCCGAGCGTATACACTCGTCGACACTGCCGCCACGGCAGGCCTGAACCCCCTCGAGGAGGACCCGCATGACTCCCCCGTCGCCACCGGCCGACCAGTCCACGCTGGTCAGCGCCGCTGAGCTGGCCGAGCAGCTCGGCCGGCCCGGGCTGGTGGTGCTGGACGTGACGGTGGAGCTGCCCGCGCCCCGCTTCGACGGCGACTACCGGGCCGTCTCCGGTGCCGCGGGCTGGGAGCGCGCCCACCTGCCCGGCTCCCGTCACGTCGACCTGCTGCACCACCTCTGCGACCCCGCGGGCCCCCGCCACCACACCCGACCCACCGCCGAGCAGCTCGCCGCCGACCTGGCTGAGCTGGGCATCGACCCCGACGCCACCCTGGTGCTCTACGACCGCGGCGCCACCACCTGGGCCGCCCGCGCCTGGTGGGTGCTGCGCAACGCCGGGATCAGCGCCCGCGTGCTCGACGGCGGGCTCACCGCGTGGACCGCGCAGGGGCGGCCGGTGGAGCACGGCGCTAATACCACAGCCGCCCAGCCCGTCCCCGGGCACCCCGCGCAGCTGACCGATCTCGGCCTGTGGGCCGACCGCGACGACGTGCAGGCCCTGGCCGAGGGGCGGGCGCCGGGCAGCCTGGTGTGCGCGCTGTCGGCTGAGCACTTCGCGGCCACCATCCCCACTCGCTACGCCCGGCGCGGCCACATCCACCGCAGCGTGAACCTGTCCGCCCGGACGGTGCTGGACGCCGAGGGGAGGCTGCTCGCGGCCCCACAGCTGCGCACCTTGGCCGAGACCGCGCCGGCAGCAGCCGGCGCCACCGCGCTGATCGCGGGCGACCCGGTGGTCGTCTACTGCGGCGGTGGGGTGTCGGCCTGCCTCACCGCGCTGGCGCTCACCGTCGCCGGAATCAGCCCCGTGCGGGTCTACGACGGCTCGCTGGAGGAGTGGAGCGCCGACCCGTCCCTGCCGCTGGAGACCGACCCGCCCGTCTGACCCGCCCCACCCCGACCCGTGAGGAACTCGATGTCCGCCACCCCTGTCGCCGTCACCGCTGACGAGCTGGCCGCCGCGCTGGAGAACCTACGCGCCACCACTCCCCTGGTGCAGTCCCTGACCAACGTCGTCTCGGCCAACATCGTCACCAACGTGCTGCTGGCCGCCGGCGCGAGCAACGCCCACATCGACAACGTGCACGAGGCAGCCGGGTTCGCGCAGGTGGCCAGCGCGGTGCTGGTCAACCTGGGCACCCCCGACGACGGCACCGCCGCGGCGTTCACCCTGGCCGCCGAGGCCGCCCGCGCGGCGGGTACTCCCTGGGTGCTGGACCCGGTGGGCGTGGGCGGACTGCCGTGGCGCACCGAGCTGGCGGCCGGGCTGCTGCGCCAGGGCCCTACCGCCATCCGCGGCAACGGCTCGGAGATCACCGCCCTCGCCGGGCTGGGCAGCTCCACCCGCGGCGTGGACAGCGGCTCCGACTCCGGTTCCGCCGTGCCCGCCGCGGTGGCCCTGCTGGAGCACGCCGCCGCGGTGTCGGCCTCGGGCCCGGTGGACTACGTGGTGGGTCGCACCGCCGCCGGCGAGCTGGCCGGCGTGCGGGTGCTGGGCGGCAGCGCCCTGCTCACCAAGGTCACCGCCACCGGCTGCTCCCTCGGCGGGCTGGCCGCCGCCTACCTCGCCGCCGCGCCCACCCCGCTGGTCGGGCTGGTTACCGCGCACGCCCACGTCGCGGTGGCCGCCGAGCGGGCCGCGGCCACCGCCTCCGGGCCCGGCTCGTTCGCCGTGGCCTACCTCGACGCGCTGGACAGCGTGGGTCCGGACGACCTGCGCACCCACGCCCGCGTCGAGGCCCTCTCCCTCTGACCCTCCACCCCGGAAGACGGCACATGAGCATCAAGACCCTCTGGTACCTCACCCCCGCCGACGGCGACCTGCCGTGGAGCCCCGGCGGGCTCTACCCGGTGGAGCTGCAGCGCTACCTCACCCTGGCGCGCACCATCGACGACGGCGGCTTCCACGGCGCCCTGGTGGCCACCTGGCCCAACGACCCGTTCGTCTCCGCCAGCTTCGCCGCCGCCCACACCACCCGGATGCGCTTCCTGGTGGCGGTCTACGCCAACATGATCCCCGCGCGGCTGCTGGCCGAGAAGGCGCTGGCCTTCGACACCTTCAGCGGTGGCCGGCTGATGATCAACTCGGTGAACGGCCGGGAGAACATCCTCACCAAGTACGCCATGGACGTCGCCCACGACGACCGCTACCGCCTGGGCGAGCAGTACTGGGCCGACTTCCGCCGGTACTACGCCGAGGGGTCGCACTCCAACTTCCCCAACACCCCGCTGAGCCTGCACCCCACCCAGCCCGAGGGCATCGAGCTGTGGGGTGCCGGGGACTCCCCCGCCGGGCTGCAGAACTCCGGCCGGGTGCTGGACTCCTACCTGACGATGCTGCGAGAGACGTCGTTCATCGAGTCCAAGTTCACCGCGGCCCGCGCCGCCGCGGCCGAGGAGGGGCGGGAGTTCCGCGACTTCGGGGCCCTGTCCGGGGTGATCGTGCGGCCCAGCCGCGACGAGGCGCTGGCCCGGTTCCGCCACCTGTTCGAGAAGGCCGGCATCGACCAGGTGACCGACGTGCTGGACAAGGCGGTGCGCCGACGCACCCACGGCGCGCAGGACCTGCGCACCTTCACCGCGCCGGACCCGCAGCGGCAGGGCTGGGTGGACACCATCGTGGCGGGCAAGCTGCCCGAGCCCGACGACCTGTACCTGGGCGACGGCCTGCACGCCGGCATCACCGCGTGGTCACCGCTGGACATCTTCGGCACCGGCTCCTCGGCGGTGTACTACGTGGGCACCCCGGACGAGATCACCGACTCGGTGACCACGCTGCGCCGGCGCACCGGGCTGACGTCGCTGATCCTGGCCGGCTGGCCGCTGATCGACGAGGCCCGCAACGTGGCCGAGCACCTGCTGCCGCGCTTCGCCGCCATCGACTGAGCCGGCTCTCGCCACGACGTTCAGGGTGCGGGGACGTCCCCGTCGTCGGGGCCCGGCTCGGCCACCTCGGTCTGCTCGGGCAGCAGCGCCCGCACCGACACGCGCTGCACGGTCACGTCGGCATCGGTCATCTCCACCGCCCGCACCGTCGGCTGCTGGGCCACTGCGCGCAGCTGGTCGGCGGTGCCGCGCAGCAGCAGCGACAGCACGCACGCGCAGCCCGAGCGCAGCCGCGCCGCGGAGAGCTGGTCCACCGCCTGCTCGCGGCCGGTCTCGTCGCGGGCCAGGGTGTCCAGCTCGCTGGCCGCCACGTTCTGCAGCGCCCGCAGCTCCTGCGCACGGTCGCGCTGGTCCACCACGCTCACGGTGACCTGCGGGGTCTGCACGCGCTCCACCGGCACGCGGAAGATGGCTTGCGCCAGCCGGGCGTCGCCGGGCAGGGCGGCGGCCTCGGCGGTGGTCAGCTCGGCCCGCAGCGACACCAGTCCCCAGCGCGGCTGGTCAGCCTCCCCGGCACCGGCCAGGGAGCTCTCCGCGCGGAGGAGGTACTCGCCGACCGGCTCTCCGCTGGCCGGGCCCAGCCCCACCCCGGAGGTGCCGGCGCGGCGGACGTCGCTGCTGGCGCCGAGCACCAGCACCACCACCAGCAGCACCACCACGGCTGCGGCCCAGCCGGCCAGGGGGCGCAGCTCGTCCCACTGCTGCCGCCGGCCCGACTGCTGCGAGGTCATGACCAACCGGCCTCAGGCGCTGGCGCGCAGCAGGTCCAGGGCGTGCTGCAGGTCGTCGGGGTACTCGCTGGTCACCTGCACCCAGTGGCCGTCCACCGGGTGGGCGAAGCCCAGCGAGTGCGCGTGCAACCACTGCCGGGTGAGGCCCAGGCGGGCGGAGAGGGTGGGGTCGGCGCCGTAGGTGATGTCGCCGCAGCAAGGGTGGCGCAGCGAGGCGAAGTGCACCCGGATCTGGTGGGTGCGCCCGGTTTCCAGGTGCACGTCCAGCAGGCTCGCGGACGGGAACGCCTCGACGGTGTCGTAGTGGGTGACGCTCTCCTTGCCGTCGGCGATCACCGCGAAGCGCCAGTCGTGCTTGGGGTGGCGGCCAATGGGCGCGTCGATGGTGCCGCTGCTCGGGTCGGGGTGGCCCTGCACCACCGCGTGGTAGCGCTTGTCCACGGTGCGCTCCTTGAACGCCCGCTTGAGCACCGTGTAGGCGTGCTCGGAGGCGGCCACCACCATGACGCCGGAGGTGCCCACGTCCAGGCGGTGCACGATGCCCTGCCGCTCGGCCGCACCGGAGGTGGCGATGCGGTAGCCGGCGGCCACCAGCCCGCTGATCACGGTGGGTCCGGTCCAGCCGGGGCTGGGGTGCGCGGCCACGCCCACCGGCTTGTCCACCACGATGATGTCGTCGTCGGAGTGCAGCACGGTGAGCCCGTCCACCGGCTCGGCGTGCGGGATCGGCTCCCGCTCGGGCTCGGGCAGGGTCACCTCCAGCCAGGAGCCGGAGACCAGCCGGTCGGACTTGCCCGCGGGGCTGCCGTCCAGGGTCACGGCGCCGGCGGCGGTCAGGGTGGCCACGGTGGTGCGGGAGAAGCCGAGCAGCCGGGCCAGGCCGGCGTCCACACGCAACCCGTCCAGGCCGTCGGGCACGGGCATGGAGCGGGTCTCAGCCACGGGTGGAGCCATTCTCGTCGGTGTCAGGATCGATATCGGTCGTCGTGTCGCCAGAGCTGGTGTCGCTCGGCTTGGTGTCGTCGGCCTTGGTGTCGCCGGCCTGGGTGTCACTGGGCTTGCTGTCGCTGGCCTGGCTGTCGCCGGCCTTGCTGTCGCTGACGCGGGTCCCGTCCGGCTCGCGGCCCAGCACCGCCATCAGCACCAGCAGGGCACCACCGACGACGATGCAGGAGTCGGCCAGGTTGAACACCGGCCAGTACTCCCCTCGGTCGGAGAACACCGACACGAAGTCCACGACGTGGCCCTGCAGCACCCCCGGCGCCCGGAACAGGCGGTCGATCAGGTTGCCCAGCGCGCCACCGAGGATCAGCCCCAGCCCCCAGGCCCAGCCCGTCGAGCGCAGCCGGCGCGCCATCCGGATGATGACCACCACCACGATCGCGGCCACGATGGTGAGCAGCCAGGTCATGCCGGTGGCCAGGGAGAACGCCGCACCGGGGTTGCGGACCAGCACCAGGTACACCGATCCGCCGAGCAGCCGCACCGGCCGGCCCGGTTCCACGTTGGCCACCACCGCGATCTTGGAGGCCAGGTCGCCGAGCACGATCAGTGCCGCCACCGTCACCAGCAGGCCGATGCGCTTGCGGCCCGCCGCCACCGGCGGCTCGGCAGACTTCTCGTCCACGGCCGGGGGACTTTCCTTCGCGCTCACAGCGCCCATCATCCCCGATGCCCGCGCACTACCCGGTCACACCCCGCCAGCGGGCCAGGCGTCCACCTGCGTCGACGGCGCGGATGCGCTGCTCGGTGGCCTCCCGCACGTCCGACGTGGCCACCACCAGCACCTGGTCGCCGCGGCGCAGCCGGGTGCCCGGCTCGGGGGTGAACGCCTCCCCGTCGCGCACGATGAGGCTCACCGAGGAGCCCTTGGGCAGCCGCAGCTCGCCCAGGTACACCCCGTGCAGCTTGGACCCGGGCGGGATCTGCACCTGCATCAGGTCCGCACCCATGGCCTCCAGGGGCGCGGCGTCGATGGAGATCTCCTGCAGCTCGCCGGTGACGGTCACCTTGAGCCACTTGGCCACCCAGGGCAGCGACCAACCCTGCACCAGGGTGAACACCACCACCAGCACGAACACCACGTCCACCAGCCGCTCGGCCCCGGGCACCCCGTTGACCAGCGGGATGGTGGCCAGCACGATCGGCACCGCCCCGCGCAGCCCGGCGAAGGCCAGGAAGCCCTGTTCTCGCCACGGCACCCGCAGCGGCCAGGCCGCGGCCAGCACCGACAGCGGCCGAGCCAGCACCAGCAGCACCAGGCCGATGAGCAGCGCGTCGCCGACGGCGCTGGGCAGCCGGCTGGGGTCGACGTAGAGGCCGAGCAGCACGAACACGCCGATCTGGGCCAGCCAGCCGGTGCCCTCGGCGAAGGAGCGGGTGGCACCACGGTGGGGCAGGTTGGTGTTGCCCAGCACCAGCGCGCAGACGTAGGCAGCCAGCAGCCCCGACGTGTGGGCGGTCTGCCCGGCCGCGAAGCTGAGCACGCAGAAGGCGATGGCGGCGAGCGGGTAGAGGCCGGTGGAGGGCAGCGCGATGCGGCGCAGCACCCAGGCAGCGGCGAAGCCCAGCGCGGCCCCCACCCCCGCACCGCCCGCCAGCTCGAAGACCACCGTCAGCGGGAAGTACCAGGGAATGGTCTGGGTGCTGGCCAGCAGCGACACCGCGATCACCACGGGTGCGTCGTTGAGGCCGGACTCCAGCTCCAGGGCACCCACCAGCCGGCGGCGCACGGCCAGGTTGCGCAGCACGCTGAACACCGCGGCCGCGTCGGTGGAGGACAACACCGCACCCCACAGCAGGGCGATCCGCCAGTCCAGGCCCAGCAGGTAGTGCACCGCCACACCCACCACGCCGATGCTCACCGCCACGGCCACGGTGGACAGCGCCACCCCGAGGCCGAGGTTGGGGCGCACCGACTTCCACCGCGTGCTCAGCCCGCCCTCGGTGAGGATCAGCACCAGCGCCGCGATGCCGAGCTCCTCGGTGAGCACCGCGTTGGAGAACTCCACGCCGAGCCCGTCGGTGCCGATCAGCAGACCGATGCCCAGGAACAGCAGCAGCGCGGGCATGCCCACCCGGGAGGACGCCTGCACCCCGAGGATTCCCACCAGCAGCACCAGTGCACCTGCGCCGAGGAGGTACTCCAGGTGCACGCGGATACCGCCCTCGGGTCCGGGGATCACACAATTTGTCGTTATTATCCCTGCCGCAGCGGTCATTCGTCCAAATTGAGGTGCCGACACGGCGTACCGCGGTGCACTGCCCGACCCGGCAGCGACGGTCACTACCGTGGGTCGGGTGAGCACTCCCCGCACGGCCCTCGTCGCTGTCCTCGCCTGCCTGAGCCTGCTGACGGCCTGCTCCTCCTCGTCCAGCCCGCCCGCGCCCAGCAGCAGCGCGGCGCCGGCCACCAGCGAGGTAGCCGTCCCGGTGCCCGGGGTGTCGGTGACGGTGCGCAACCCGGGCGCCGAGCCGCGCGCCACCCTCACCACCCGCACCACCGACCAGACCCGCCAGCAGGTGTCCATGACCGCCACCTCGTCGGTGGTGCAGACCGTGGGTGACAGCGAGCCCCTGGACCAGACCGTCCCCGACGTCACCCTCCCCCTGGAGGTCAGCCAGCAGGGCCCGGCCGACGCCACCCACACGCTGCTGCTGCGCAACGGCACCCCGACCTCCCCCGACGCCACCCTGGCCGCCACCCTGGCCAAGGCCGCGGGCAGCACCTCCAAGCTGGAGGTGGGCACCGACAACGCGCCGAAGCAGCTGGTGCTCGACCCACCGGCGGAGCTGGACGACGCGGGGCGCTCGGCCCTGGAGCAGGCCCTGCGCCAGCTCACCCAGTTCATGCCGGTGCTGCCCACCACGCCGGTGGGGCCGGGCGCAGTGTGGACGGTGAGCCTGCAGGTCAACAGCCTGGGTCTGCTGCTGCGCCAGGACACCACGTTCACCCTGCAGCAGGTGAACGGCTCGGTGCTCACCCTCGGGGTGGAGCTCGCCCAGGTGCCGACGTCGCCGGCGTGGCAGCTGCCCGACGGGCAGGGCACCCTGGACATCACCTCCTACCAGGTGGGCGGCACCGGCTCGCTGACGATGGACCTGGCCAAGCCGCTGCCCACGGCCGGCACGGTGCGGCTCGCCGGTGACCAGGTGTTCACCCGGGCCACCGACAACCTCAAGCTCGGCCAGCGGGTGGACAGCAGCGTGAGCTGGCAGAGCTGACCTGCAGCTCGGCGACGACCGCCGCCGCCGGCGAGGTGTCTGGGGCACGACCGCGCTGGGGGTGGCCTGGTCGGCGCAGCTGGCGCCGCGCCGACCAGGCCTGACCGCTACCGGGCCGCCAGCTCCAGCCGGGCCCGCACCCGGTCACCGAGGTCCACGCCCTCGGCCAGCTCGTCCACCAGCTCCAGCTCCACGGCCAGCACCTCGGCCGCGATCAGGTCGCGGTGGCGCTGCGCCCACTCGCGCCGGCCGGCAGGCACCGCCAGCTGCAACCGAATGCGGTCGGAGACGGCGAAGTCGGCGGTCCGGCGGGCCTCCTGCAGCTCGCGCACCCGGTCCTTGGCCCAGCCCTCGGCCTCCAGCTCCTCGGTGACGTTGGTGTCCAGCACCACCAGCCCCTCCCCGCCGGGCAGCGCCGCGGTCGAGCTGGGCTCCACGGCCACCAGCCGGTCGGTGTACTCCCCCGGCAGCAGCTCCACGCCGCCGGCGAGCACGGTGCCGTCGGCGCGCTGGGTCCAGTCACCGGCCTTCACCGCCTTGATGACCTGCTGCACCTGCTTGCCGATGCGCGGGCCGGCCGCGCGGGCGTTGACCACCAGCTCGAAGCGGCCGTGCTGCTCCACGTCGCTGCTCAGCTGCACGTCCTTGACGTTGACCTCCTCGGCCACCAGGTCGGTGTAGGGCGCCAGCCGGGCGGAGTCCTTGGCCGCCACGGTCACCGAGGGCAGCGGCAGACGCACCCGCAGCTTGTTGGCCTTGCGCAGGCTGAGCACCGTGGAGCACACCGCGCGGACCTCGTCCATGGCCGCCACCAGGTCGGGGTCGGCGGGCAGCTCGGTCTCGGTGGGCCAGTCGGTGAGGTGCACCGAGCGCTCACCGGTGAGGCCGCGCCAGATCACCTCGGTCATCAGCGGCAGCAGCGGCGCGGCGAGGCGGCAGACCACCTCCAGCACCGTGTGCAAGGTGTCCACCGCGTCGGTGTCACCGGCCCAGAACCGCGGCCGGGAGCGGCGCACGTACCAGTTGGTGAGCGCGTCGCAGAAGCCGCGCAGCTCCTCGCAGGCACCGGCGATGTCGTTGGCGTCCAGCGCCGCGGTCATCTCGGTGCGGCAGGCCGCCAGCTTGGCCAGCACGTAGCGGTCCAGCACGTGCGGGGAGGTGGTCCGCCAGGTGCCCGGCTTCTCCGCGTACAGCTGCAGGAAGCTCCAGGCGTTCCACAGCGGCAGCAGCGCCTGGCGCACCCCCTCGCGGATGCCCTGCTCGGTGACCACCAGGTTGCCGCCGCGCAGCACCGGGGAGGCCATCAGGAACCACCGCATGGCGTCGGAGCCGTCCCGGTCGAACACCTCCCGGACGTCGGGGTAGTTGCTCTTGGACTTGCTCATCTTGGCGCCGTCGTCGCCCAGCACGATGCCGTGGGCGAGCACGGCGCGGAAGGCCGGCCGGTCGAAGAGCGCGGTGGCCAGCACGTGCAGCGTGTAGAACCAGCCGCGGGTCTGGCCGCTGTACTCCACGATGAAGTCGCCCGGGTAGTGGCTCTCGAACCACTCGCGGTTGTCGAACGGGTAGTGCACCTGCGCGAAGGGCATGGAGCCGGACTCGAACCAGCAGTCCAGCACCTCCGGCACCCGGCGCATCATCGAGCGGCCCGTGGGGTCGTCGGGGTTGGGCCGGGTGAGCTGGTCGATGTGCGGGCGGTGCAGGTCGGCCGGGCGCACGCCGAAGTCGCGCTCCAGCTCGTCCAGGGAGCCGTAGACGTCGGTGCGCGGGTAGGTGGGATCGTCGGAGACCCACACCGGGATGGGGCTGCCCCAGTAGCGGTTGCGGCTGATGGCCCAGTCGCGGGCGCCCTCCAGCCACTTGCCGAACTGGCCGTCGCGGATGTGCTCGGGCGTCCAGCTGATCTGCTGGTTCAGCTCCACCATGCGGTCGCGGATCTCGGTGACGGCCACGAACCAGGACGACACCGCCTTGTAGATCAGCGGGCTGTCGCAGCGCCAGCAGTGCGGGTACGGGTGGTCGTAGGTCTCCTGGCGCAGCAGCCGGCCAGCCGCCTTGAGGTGGCGGATGATCGGGGTGTTGGCCTCGAACACCTGCAGGCCCTCGTACGGGGGCACCTCGGCGGTGAAGCGGCCGCGGGAGTCCACCGGGACCACCGGCGTGATGCCGGCGGCGTCGGTGACCACCTTGTCCTCCTCACCGAAGGCCGGGGCGATGTGCACGATGCCGGTGCCGTCGGTGGTGGTGACGTAGTCCGCGGACAGGATGCGGTGGGCGTTGTCCTCGCCGGCGAAGAAGTCGAACGGCGGCTCGTAGGCCAGGCCGAGCAGCTCGGTGCCGGGGTGCTCGGAGAGCACCTCGGGGTCCTCGCCCAGCTCGCGGGCGTAGGCGCCCAGGCGCTCCTTGGCCAGCACGTAGCGCTGCCCGTCCACGGCCACCTGCACGTAGGTGATCTCCGGGTTGACCGCCATCGCCAGGTTGGACGGCAGCGTCCACGGCGTGGTGGTCCACACCAGGGCGCTGGCCCCCTCCAGCGGCGAGCCCGGGGCGTGCAGCGGCATGGCCACGGTGACGGCGGGGTCCTGGCGCTGCCGGTAGACGTCGTCCATCTTGGTCTCGGTGGCGCTGAGCGGGGTCTCGCAGCGCCAGCAGTAGGCCAGCACCCGGAAGCCCTCGTAGACCAGGCCCTTGTCCCACAGCGACTTGAACGCCCACATCACCGACTCCATGTAGTCGGTGTCGAGGGTCTTGTAGTCGTTGTCGAAGTCCACCCAGCGGGCCTGCCGGGTGACGTAGGCCCGCCAGTCCTCGGTGTACTGCAGGACGGAGGTGCGGCAGGCGTCGTTAAAGACGTCGATGCCCAGCTTCTCGATCTCGGACTTGTGGGTGATGCCGAGCTGCTTCTCCACGTGGATCTCGGCGGGCATGCCGTGGCAGTCCCAGCCGAAGCGGCGGTCCACTCGCCGGCCCCGCATGGTCTGGTAGCGCGGGACCACGTCCTTGACGTAGCCGGTGAGCAGGTGGCCGTAGTGCGGCAGGCCGTTGGCGAAGGGCGGGCCGTCGTAGAAGACGTAGTCCTCGGCACCGTCGCGCTGGGCGATGGAGGCGCGGAAGGTGTCGTCGACGTCCCACTCGGCCAGCACGCGCTGCTCGAGCTGCGGAAAGCTGGGGCCCGTGCCGGGCTCGCGGTCGCCTGCGGCCAGGTCCACCTTGGGGTAGGTCACCGGTGTGTGCTCCTCGTGCCGTCGCGGCACGGGGACGACACCAGCGCACTGTGCGCTCCTGCCGCGGTACCACCCCGCTTGTGCCCCGGAAAATCCCGGTGACACCACTCGTTGCAGGCTGTGACGGGCCTACCCGTCCGGTTCTACTGGGCCCACGCTGCGGGCTGTTCTTCCGGAGGCTCCCCGGTGATGGCCGGATCAACGCCTGACGTGCGTGCGGCCCTGGTGAGGGCCAGCTTGATTCTAGCGCTCGCGGGCCTGGGCGGCGAGCACCCGGGAGGGAGCGCAGCGGGCGCAGCCGGTGAAGCCCAGCTCCATCGCCTCGGCGACCGGCAGGCCCAGCGTGGGCTGGTCCCGCAGCCACAAGCAGGAACCCAGGTGGAAGCGCGGGTGCTCGTCGATCACCAGCACCTCCTCGCGCAGGCCGCCGACCACCAGGATGTCCGCGGCGTCCACGTCCTCCTCGTCGGGCTCGCGGTCGGTGCGCAGGTCGGCGTCGGCCTGCAGGTCGGCGGCAGTCACAGCCGGCTGCACCGCGGTCGCGCCCAGCAGTGCCTCCGCGGCGGCGTCCTTCTCCCGCTGCTCAGCCTGCACGGCGGCGCGGTCCCGGGCCTGCTTCGCCCGGGCGGCCGCCGCCACGCGGGCCTCCTCGTCGCGTGCCGCCCGCTCTTGCTTGGCCGCGGTGCGCCGGGCACGCCAGCCGGCCTTGGTCTCCGCCGGCTCCTCGTTCGCGTGCTCCGCAGGCACCGCCGCCACCGCGGTGGTGGGAGCGTCGTCGGCGGGCGGCTCGGCCACCGGGGTGGTCGCCGTGCTGGCCTGGGCGGGCGTGCTGGTCTGGGCGGTGCTGGTGCGGGTGACGGTCGGCTGGTCAGCCGCCACAGCGGTCGCCGCGGTCTCGACGCTCGCCCGGTTGCGCCGGACGGTGTCCACCAGCAGCACGATGGCGGCCACGCCGCAGGCGACGATGCAGCCCCAGGCCCACCCGGTGTTCTCCGTCAGGAAGGAGATGACCAGGAAGATGCAACCGACGAGGACGCTCCCCAGCGCCAGGATCAGCACGTCAGCTCAGAGCTCAGCTGTCCTGGACGGCACGCGCGCTGTTCGCGCCGGCCTGCACGGTCGAGGACTCCCATCCACGACGACGACCACCGGACTCGGTGTTCTCGCCCTGCGTGAGCTCGGACAGCTGGCCCTCGATGTAGGCGCGCAGCCGGGTGCGGTACTCGCGCTCGAACGTCGTGAGCTCCTCGATGCTGCTCTCCAGGCTGGCGCGCTTGGCCGTGATCGACCCGAGCATCTCGTCGTGCTTGCGCTCGGCGTCGGTGCGCAGCGCGTCGGCCTTCTCCTTGGCCTGGCGCTGCATCGTCTCGGAGCGGGTGCGGGCGTCGGTGAGCATGGACTCCGACTTGCTGCGCGCCTCGGTCACCATCTGCTCGGACTTGCTCTTGGCGTCGGCCAGCAGCTGCGCAGAGCGGGTCTTGGCCTCGGTGAGCATCTGCTCGGACTTGCCGCGGGCACCGGTGAGCAGCTCGTCGGACTCCGCCTTGGCCTCGGCAGTGAGCCGGTCGGCCATCTCCTGGGCCAGGCCGAGGATCTTCGCCGCACGCAGGTGGTGGTCGGACGGGTCGCTGCCGGCGGGCGCAGCGGACGTGGCCACGGCGTTCGTGGGTGCGTCGTTCTTGGGGGCGTCGCTCTTGGGGGCGTCGCTCTTGGGCGCCTCGCTCTGGGGGGCCTGCGCCTTGACGGTGTCCACCTTGGCCGGCGCCTGGGCCGGGGTGACCGTCGCGGGCACCACGGGAGCGGTGGCGGTGGCGGCCTGGGTCACTCCGTTGCCTGCGCCGGCACCGTTGGGCACACCAGCCGCGCCGGAGCTGTTGCCGGCCTGGGCACCGTCGCTCTTCGCGGAGCCGCCGAGGCTGCGAACCTGCTCGGCGTCCTGCAGCCGCTGCTTGAGGTCGTTGTTCTCCTCCAGCAGCCGGGCGAGCTCCTGCTCGACCATGTCGAGGAAGGCGTCGACCTCGTCCTCGTTGTAGCCACGCTTGCCAATCGGCGGCTTGCTGAACGCGACATTGTGTACGTCAGCGGGAGTCAGCGGCATCGAACGATCACCTCAGGCATTCCTCAGCGGTCCATCACGGGTGGAGCAAGGTCCAGAACTGTGCCGCGCGTGGGCTCACGGGCCAACCTGCGCGCCCACTACCTGCATCAGTATGCCCACGCCGAACAGCAGAACCATAATCGATATGTCCAGCCGCACGGCACCCAGCGGAATCGTCGGGATGACCTTGCGCAGCAAGCGCACTGGTGGATCGGTGACGGTGAAGACCGCCTCTAGCACCACGGCGACCACCCCGCGCGGGTGCCAGTCCCGCGCGAGCGAGCGAATCACCTCCACCACGATCCTGGCGATGAGCAGCAGCCAGAACGTGAAGAGGAGGTAGTAGAGGACGGTCAGCACAGCCACGTCCCCACTGTGCCTGATGTCGGGGTCACCGAGCCACCCGCAAGGGCGGGGCCGGCGACGTCAGCAGCGTTGGTCGTCATCAGGAGTGGTTGTAGAAGCCGTTCTCCACGATGTGACGCTTCACCTCGGCGGAGACGTCGACGTTGGAGGGCGACAGCAGGAACACCTTGTTGGTGACCTTGTCGATGGAGCCGCGCATGGCGAAGGCCAGCCCGGCCGCGAAGTCCACCAGGCGCTTGGCGTCGGAGTCGCTCATCTCGGTGAGGTTCATGATCACCGGGATGCCCTCGCGGTAGCGCTCACCGATGGTGCGCGCCTCGTTGTAGCTGCTGGGGTTGAGGGTGGTGATCTTGGCCAGCGGGTTGCCCCCCTCGGCCAGGGAGTCGCTGCGCTGCGCGCTCGCGGCACGGTCGTCCATGGCCAGTGCACCGCGGGTGGCACCGGTGGCCGCGGCGCTGGGGCGGCGCGCGCTCAGCGGCTCCAGGCGCGGGCGGGAGCGGGGTGCCTCCACCGCGGGCTCGTAGGCGGCCGAGTCGTAGCCGGCCGGCTCCTCGGCGCCCCGGCGCGAGCTGCCGGAGAACGCGGGGTCGTGCTCGGCGTAGCCGTCGGCGTAACCCTCCTCGTCGTAGTCCTCGCTTGGCACCATGCCGAAGTAAGCCTTGAACTTGTGCAGGGAGCTCATGAGAGGGACCTTCCGTGAGGGTGGATCGTGTGCCCGGGGTAGTGGGCGGGCACGAGAATCAGGTGCGTCGTGTGCAGGTGCATCGTGATCAGGTTGAGATTATCGGCCGCGCGCCCAGCAGGGCCGTACCGACACGCACGCAGGTGGAGCCGTGACGCACAGCCGCCTCCAGGTCGTGGGACATGCCGGTGGAGAGCTGGTCGGCGGACGGGTGCTGCTGCCGGACGGCCTCGGCGAGCTCGGCCGTGGTGGCGAACGCGGTGTCGGGGTCGGCCTCCTGGGGAGCGACGGCCATCAGGCCCCGCAGCCGCAGGTGCTCGGCCGTGGCGGCGCGCTCGACCAGCTCGGGCAGGTCCTCGCGGGGGCAGCCACCGCGGGTGGGGTCGCCGTCCAGGCTCACCTGCACCAGCACCTCCAGCGGCGTGCTGCGCTCCCCCGCACTCGCGGCGTTGCCCGTGGCGCGGTCCAGCGCGGCCAGCAGCCGGGGACTGTCCACCGTCTCCACCCGGTGCGCCCAGCGGGCCACCGAGCGGGTCTTGTTGCGCTGCAGCCGGCCGATGACGTGCCAGCGGACCGGCACGTCCGGCCGCAGCTGGGCCAGCTCAGCCACCTTGGGGGTGGCTTCCTGCTCGCGGGCCTCGCCCAGGCTCCGGCAGCCCAGGTCCACCAGGTGGGCGGCGTCGGTGGCGGGGAAGGTCTTGGTGACGGCCAGCAGCTCGACCGCGGCCCCGTCCCGTCCCGCAGCACGGCAGGCGTCGCGGACACGTCCGCGCACCGCAGCCAGGGCGCTGGCGATCTCGGCGGCGCGACCGGCTCCGCGGTCACCCTCCGCTCTCGGCTCGGTCACCGCGCCACGTCCTCGCTCCAGATGACGCCGGCCAGCCGCCCGGTGGGGGCGCCGCGGCGGTGGCTGAACAGCTCCGCCGACTCCATGGTGCACCGCTGGTCCACCGCCACCCCGGCCACACCGTGCTCCAGCAGGGACCGCCGCAGCCCGGCGCGGATGTCCAGACCCGGCGTGCCTGCGCGAGTTCGGCTGGCGCTGCCCGGCAGGTGCGCCTCCACGTCGTCGCGCATGTGGGCGGGCACCTCGTAGCACTGCCCGCAGGCGGCCGGGCCCAGCAGCGCGGTGATCCGCTCGGTCACCGCACCCGCCGAGCGCATGGCCGCCAGGGTGGCGGCGACGATGTCGATGCGGGCACCGACGCGCCCGGCGTGCACCGCCGCGATCACCCCGGCGGTGTCGTCGGACAGCAGCACCGGGGTGCAGTCGGCCGCGAGCACCACCAGCGCCAGGTTGCGCACGGCCGTCACCACGCCGTCGGTGGCGGGCAGCGGGTGAGCCTGCGGACCGTCCACGACGGTGACGGTGCGCCCGTGCACCTGCTCCATCCAGACCAGCCGGTCGTCGGCCAGGCCGATGCCCTCGGCCAGCCGGTGCCGGTTGGCGGCCACCGCGGCCGGGTCGTCGCCGACGTGGTCACCGAGGTTGAAGGAGGCGTACGGGCCGACCGAGCTGCCACCGGCTCGCGTGGTGACCACCCGGCGCACCCGCAGCGGCGCCGACGGACTCACCGCCGCATGAAGGGAGGAACGTCCACCTCGTCGTCGCCGTCGTCCTCGACGGGGACGGTGCGACCGCCGCCGAAGCCGCTGGCCGGACGCTGGCCCGGGCGCGGCGGAAGGCCGCCGGGACCGTTCTGCACCGGTCCGCGACCGGCCTCGCCCGTGGCACCCGCGCGCGGGTACTCCTGGCGACCGGCGTCGAAGGCGCTGGCCCGGGTGGGCGGCAGGCCCTGCGCGGACTGGCCGGTGTTGCCGGTGGAGTTGCGCGGTGCGACGGCGGTGGGCTCCAGCGACTTGCGCACCGGGCCGGACCCGTCGAAGCCGGCGGCGATCACGGTCACCCGGACCTCGTCACCGAGGGAGTCGTCGATGACCGTCCCGAAGATGATGTTGGCGTCGACGTGGGCGGCCTCCTGCACCAGGGTGGCGGCCTCGTTGATCTCGAACAGGCCGAGGTCGGAGCCACCGGCGATGGACAGCAGCACGCCGTGCGCACCCTCCATGGAGGCCTCGAGCAGCGGCGAGTTGATGGCGGTCTGGGCGGCCTGCACGGCGCGCCCGTCCCCGCGGGCGGAGCCGATGCCCATCAGGGCGCTGCCCGCGCCGGACATGACGCTCTTGACGTCGGCGAAGTCGACGTTGATCAGGCCCGGGGTGGTGATCAGGTCGGTGATGCCCTGCACACCGTTGAGCAGCACCTCGTCGGCGGAGCGGAACGCGTCCATCAGGCTGACGGCGGCGTCGCCGAGCTGCAGCAGCCGGTCGTTGGGGATGACGATGAGGGTGTCGCAGGACTCGCGCAGGCCGGCGATGCCGTCCTCGGCCTGGCCGCCACGGCGCTTGCCCTCGAAGGAGAACGGGCGGGTGACCACACCGATGGTCAGCGCGCCCAGCTTGCGGGCGATGCTGGCGACCACGGGAGCACCACCGGTGCCGGTGCCGCCACCCTCGCCGGCGGTCACGAAGACCATGTCGGCCCCCTTGAGGACCTCCTCGATCTCGTCCTTGTGGTCCTCGGCGGCGCGACGGCCGACCTCCGGGTCGGCGCCGGCGCCGAGACCGCGGGTGAGCTCACGGCCGACGTCGAGCTTGACGTCGGCGTCGCTCATCAGCAGCGCCTGGGCGTCGGTGTTGATGGCGATGAACTCCACGCCCTTGAGGCCGACGTCGATCATCCGGTTGACCGCGTTGACACCGCCGCCGCCGATGCCGACGACCTTGATTACGGCGAGGTAGTTGTGCGGAGGCGTCATGGGTGGGTCCTCACAGGCTTTCGTGTGTCCGTCGGGTGCAGGGGTGGAGCTGGTGTGTCTGGGAGCTGGTGGTGTCTGAGTGCTGGTGTGTCTGGGTGCTGCTGGCGCGGGCGCCGGGGCGGGTCAAAACCCTCACCCTAAACTGCAGGCTTAGAGTTATGTCAAGTTGTTCGACGAGGAGACGCTATGCAGCCGCTCCACCTGGGTCCAGCAGGCGCGCCGCACGCGCCCATCATTTTTGTGTGACCCACTCCGCGCCCCTGGTCAGCTGATGGTCGGCAGGTCGGGGCTGGAGACGTCGTACACCTTGCCAGGCTGGGTGAGCACCGCTGCCAGCACCTGTGCCTTGCGGCCCAGGTTGTCCGGTGTCCCCCAGACCACCACGCGGTCCGGGCCGAGGGTGAACCGCACGTCAGCGGCCGAGCCCGGGTTCACCAGGGTGACCTGGGCGCGCACCGGCGCCGGAAGCGAGGTGATCACGGTCAGCGCTGCGGTGGTCACCGGGTCGCTGCGCCCGGGGCGCTCCGTCACCAGGCGCGGCACGCCGGGCGGGGGCACCGCGGCGGCGAAGTCCACTCCGGTGGCGTCCAGCAGGTGCGGGCCGTCGGCCTTGTCCACGTAGACCACCGGCACCCGCTCCTCCACCAGCACGCGCAGGTCGGAGGGGAAGTGCCGGTCGACGGTCACCCGAGCGGCGCGGGGCAGCATCGCCACCCGGCCGGCCGCCTCGGTGAGGTCCACCTGCAGCAGCGGCGTGCCGTCGGCCACGTCCAGCGCCGCGGTCACCTCCTCGGCGGTGAGCACCTGCGCCCCCTCCACCTGCACGCTGCGCACCGACAGCAGCGGGCTGAACCACGCCACGGCGCCCAGCACCACCACCAGCACGACCGCAACGGCCAGCGCCATCTTCTGCCGGCTGCCGACCTGCAGACCCAGCCTGGGCAGCCGCGCCCGTCCGGCCCCGCCGCGGCTGGCAGCACTGCTGCGGGCACCACCGCGCCGGGCACTGCGCCGGGCGCTGCGGCCGGCACGGCCGCCCGGCTCGGCGGCCGCGGTGTCCGTGGTCCGCCGGGAGCGGGTGGCCGCGCGGGCGGCGGCCGAGCGGGCACCACGGTGCGTGGCCGTCCTGCGGCTGCCACCCCGAGCGGTGGGCCGGGGAGAGCGACCAGCCGGGCTCACGGCAACGACCCACCCGCACGCAGGCGCAGGCTCCGCAGGATCTCCGGACCGAGCATGGTCACGTCGCCGGCGCCCATGGTGAGCACCAGGTCGCCGGGCCGGGTCAGCGCGGCCACCTGCTCGGGGGCCGCGGCCAGGTGCGGCTGGTAGTGCACCGGGCAGGCCACCGCCTCGGCGACGATCGCCCCGCTCACTCCGGCCACCGGTTCCTCGCGGGCGGCGTAGACGTCGAGCACCACCACCTCGTCGGCCAGCGACAGGGCGGCGCCGAACTCCGTGGCGAAGGTGAGCGTGCGCGAGTACAGGTGCGGCTGGAACAGCACGATCACCCGGCCGGGTCCGTCCGGCTGCTGCTCGACCACGGCGCGGGCCGCGAGCAGCACCGCCTGCACCTCGGTGGGGTGGTGGGCGTAGTCGTCGTAGACGCGCACCCCGGCCTCGCTGCCGGTGAGCTGGAACCGCCGGTGCACCCCGCCGAAGGAGGTGAGCCCCTCCAGCGCCCGGGCCGGGTCAGCGCCCACCGCCAGGGCGGCCAGCAGCGCCCCCAGGGCGTTGAGGGCCATGTGCTCACCGGGGACGTTGAGCCGCATGGGACGCGCGGTGCTCTCCCCCGCCAGCGCCACCTCCCCCGCGCCGCCACCGTCGGCCGCCGACCAGCTGAGCAGGCGGGCGTCGGCGCCCTCGGCGCGGCCGTAGCGCTGCACCCGGAGGCCGGCGGCCTCGGCCCGGTCGGCCAGCGCGGCCGAGCCCGGGTCGTCGGCGCAGGCGATGAGCACGCCATCGGGGTCGATGCGCTCGAGGAAGGCGTCGAACACCGCCACGTAGGCCTCGACGGTGCCGAAGTAGTCCAGGTGGTCGTAGTCGACGTTGGTGACCACCACGACGTGCGGGCTGTACTCCAGCAGCGAGCCGTCGCTCTCGTCGGCCTCGGCCACGAAGACGTCGCCGCTGCCGTGGTGGGCGTTGGTGCCCGACTCGTTGAGCTCACCGCCGATGGCGAACGACGGGTCGAAGGCGCAGCGCTGCAGGGCCACCACCAGCATCGAGGTGGTGGAGGTCTTGCCGTGCGTGCCGGCCACCAGCACGTTGCGGGTCTCGGTCATCAGCGAGGCCAGCACCTTGGGCCGCACCGTCACCGGGATGCCGCGCCGACGCGCCTCGACCAGCTCGGGGTTGTCCTTGGGAATGGCGGCGGTGGTGGTGACCACCGTGGTGGGCCCACCCGGCAGCAGGTCCAGCGCGGAGGGGTCGTGGCCCAGCCGCACCTGGGCGCCGCGGGCGCGCAGCGCCAGGACGCCGCGAGACTCCTTGGCGTCGGAGCCGGAGACCTGCCCACCGCGGGCGAGCAGGATCCGCGCCACCCCGCTCATACCGGCACCGCCGATGCCCACCATGTGCACCCGCGCCAGCTCGGCCGGCAACCCTTCGCTGAGCTCGTTCGGCTCGTCGAGCGGGGTCATCGGGCTACCTCCAGGACGATCTCGGCGATGCGGGCGGCCGCGCTGCGGTGCCCGGACGCGGCGGCGGCGGCCCCCATGGCCGCCAGCCGCTCGGGGTCGGTGAGCAGCGGCACGACCGTGGTCGCCACCAGCTCGGGAGTGAGGTCGGCGTCGCGCACCAGCAGTCCACCGCCGGCGTCGACCACCGGCCGGGCGTTGAGCTCCTGCTCGCCGTTGCCGTGCGGCAGGGGCACGAAGATGCCCGGCAGGCCGACCGCGGAGACCTCGGCGACGGTCATCGCGCCGGAGCGGCAGATGGTGGCGTCGGCGGCGGCGTAGGCCAGGTCCATCCGGGACAGGTACGGCACGGCCACGTAGCGCGGCGCGCCCTCCGGCGAGTGCACCTCGACGGTGTTGCGCGGGCCGTGCGCGTGCAGCACGCCGATGCCGGCCCGGCCCAGGGCCTGCGCCGCCCCGGACACCGCGTCGTTGATGCTGCGGGCGCCCTGCGAGCCACCGGTGACCAGCAGCACCGGCCCGTCGGGGTCGAGGTCGAAGTGCTTGCGGGCCTCGGCGCGCAGCGCGGCGCGGTCGAGGTCGGTGATCGACTGCCGCAGCGGGATGCCCACCACCTCGGCGCCACGGAGCCCGCTGCCGGGCACCGCCGCCAGCACGCGGCGCGCCACGCGGGCACCCACCTTGTTGGCGACGCCGGCGCGGGCGTTGGCCTCGTGCACCACCACCGGCACCCCGCGGCGCCCGCGGGCGGCGAGGTAGGCCGGCAGCGCGACGTAGCCGCCGAAGCCGACCACCACGTCGGCGTCCACCGCGCGCAGCACCGCCCGGGTGGCGCGCACCGAGGCGACCACACGGGCCGGCAGCCGGAGCAGGTCGGCGGAGAGCCTGCGCGGCAGCGGGACCGGCGGGATCAGCTGCAGCGGGTAGCCCCGCTCGGGCACCAGCGTGGTCTCCAGCCCGCGAGCGGTGCCCAGGGCAGTGACCCGCACGTCCGGCCGCACCAGGCGCAGGGCGTCGGCGACGGCCAGCGCGGGCTCGACGTGTCCGGCCGTGCCACCTCCGGCCACCACCACCGAGAGCGGGCGCTGGTCAGCAGCAGTGCTCACCTGCGACCTCCGCGTCCGGTGTCGGTGCCGCGGCTGGTGCCGGGACGCCGCGGCGGCTCGGGGGTGCGGCTGCGCGGACCACGGGCGGGCTGGCGGGACTGCCCGCGGGGGGCGGAGCGCAGCGGCTCGGTCCTGCGGTCGCCGGCAACGCCCTCCGGCCCAGCACGCTCGGCGGTCGGGCGGGCACCACCAGGTGCCGGGTGCGCGGTGCGCGCGCGGCGCGCCTGCTCGCCGGTGCGCACCACCCGGGAGCTGGGGCGGGCGCGGTAGGGCTCAGGCGCCGGCAGCCGCAGCAGCCGGCCGAGCGGGCCCTCCCCCTGGGTGCGCAGGGCGGCCACGGCGGGTGGCTCGTGGCGCGCGGCGTTGGCCAGCAGTCCGAACACGAACATGGTCACGGCGGTGGAAGTACCTCCAGAGGACACCAGCGGCAGGGTGAGCCCGGTGACGGGCAGCAGCCCGATGACGTAGCCAATGTTGATGACGGCCTGACCCACCAGCCACAGCGTGACGGTGGCGGTGAGCAGGCGCAGGAACGGGTCGATGGAGCGGCGGGCGATGCGCAGCCCGGTGTAGGCGAGGGCGCCGAAGAGCAGCAGCACCGCGGCGGCGCCGACGAAGCCCAGCTCCTCGCCGAGGATGGCGAAGATGAAGTCGTTGTGCGCCTCGGGCAGGTAGCTCCACTTGCCGCGGCTCTGCCCCAGGCCCACGCCCCACAGCCCGCCCCCGGCCAGGGAGTACCGGGCCTGCATGGCCTGGTAGCCCGCCCCCTGCGGGTCGGCCCCGGGGTCGAGGAAGGAGGTGATGCGCTCCAGGCGGTAGCTCGCGGTCAACGCCACCACCACGAAGACCACACCGGCCAGGGCCAGCAGGGTCAGGAACAGCTTGACCGGGGCCCCGGCGAACCACAGCAGTCCCAGCACCACGATGGCCAGCGAGATGCTGGTGCCCAGGTCGGGCTGCAGGAAGATCAGCACCAGCACGATGGCCGCCGCCGGCAGCAGCGGCATGAGCATGTGCCGCAGCGAGTGCAGCTGGCCACGCTTGATCGACAGCAGGTGCGCGCCCCACACGGCGATCGCGATCTTGGCCACCTCGGAGGGCTGCAGCGACACCGGCCCGAGGACGAACCACGACCGGGCGCCGTTGGACATGCTGCCGATGCCGGGCACCAGCACCAGCACCAGCATCGCCACGCAGCCCAGGAACGCCGGCAGCGACCACCTGCGCAGGGTGGCCACCTTGACCCGCATGCCCACGTAGAACAGGCACAGCCCCAGCAGCACGAAGATGACCTGCCGGGTGAAGACGCTGTAGGCGGAGCCGTCCTGGGCGTAGGACTCCACGCTGGAGGCCGAGAGCACCATGGTGAGCCCGAGCCCGCTGAGCAGCAGCAGCAGGCTGACCACCAGGTGGAACGAGGTGAGCGGCCGGGAGAGCCAGCCGGTGAGCCGCTCGCCCACCTGGCGGGCCGTGGCGGAGACGCCCGCCGACGCCGACGAGGCCCCGCGCCGGGGGCGTCGGTCCTCGGCGGCGCCCCGGGTCCCGCGGCTGCCGGTGCGCGAGCCGGTGCTCCGGCGCCCGGCGGCGTCCTTGCTGATGGTCACCGCTCCGTCCCCGGCGCGGTCGCACCGGTGGCCAGCGCCTGGGCTGCCGCGGCGAAGGCATCTCCGCGGTGGCCGTAGTCGGTGAACATGTCCATGGAGGCCGCGGCCGGGGCGAGCAGCACCACGTCGCCGGGCTGGGCCAGCCGCGCTGCCTCGCCGACCACCGCGGACATCGCAGCGTCAGCCGACAGCACCTCGCTCATGGGTCCATCGTGGCCCTTGCCCACCTCCACCACCGGGATCTGCGGCGCGTGTCGCCGCAGTGCGTCGGCGATCACCGCACGGTCGCGACCCAGCAGCACCGCACCCACCAGCCGGTCGGCGACCGCCTGCACCAGCGCGTCCACGCTGGCTCCCTTGAGCAGCCCGCCGGCCACCCAGACCACCCGGGGGTGGGCGGTGACGGAGGCGAGCGCGGCGTGCGGGTTGGTGGCCTTGGAGTCGTCGACGTAGTCCACGCCGTCGTGGGTGGCCACCAGCACCGCGCGGTGCGCACCCTGCTGCACGGCCCGCAGCCCCGCCGCCACCGACTCCGGCGCCACCCCGGCGGAGCGGGCCAGCGCGGCCGCCGCGAGGGCGTCCAGCAGCCCGGGCGGGCCGGCCGGGGTGACGTCAGCGGTGTGCGCCAGCACGGTGTGCGCCTCGGGGCCGTCGCCGAAGGCCCGGTCCACCAGCGCGTCGCCGACGACGCCGAGCTGGTCTGCCGTGGGCTCGCCCAGGGTGAAGCCCACGGTGCGCCCGGCCCGGGGCTGCTCGCCCAGCGCGGCCGCGGCCGGGTCGTCCACCCCCACCACCGCCACGTCGCCGGTGAGGACCTGCGCCTTGGCCGCGGTGTAGGCGGCCATCCCGCCGTGCCAGTCCAGGTGGTCCTCGGCGATGTTCAGCACGGCACCGGCTGCGGGGCGCACCGACGGCGCCCAGTGCAGCTGGAAGGAGGACAGCTCCACCGCGAGGTGGGTCAGCGCCGGCTCCGCCAGCAGCACGTCCAGCACCGCGCGCCCGATGTTGCCGCAGGCGGTGCTGGCCAGGCCGTCGGCAGTGAGGATCGCGTCCAGCATGGTGGTGGTGGTGGTCTTGCCGTTGGTGCCGGTGACCACCAGCCACTGCTTGCGGGGGCCGAACACCTCGGCCTCGTCGCACCACCAGGCCAGCTCGACGTCGCCCCACACCGGCAGCCCCGCGGCCGCCGCGGCCCGCAGCAGCGGCGCGTCGGGGCGGAACCCGGGCACGGTGCACACCAGCTCGGTGCCCGCGGGTGGCTCCTGCAGGTCCAGGTGCGCCTCCGCACCCAGGGCGGTGAGCTGGTCGAGCATGGCGGGGTTGGAGTCGGTGGCCACCACCCGGGCGCCGAGGCGAACCAGGGCGCGCACCATGGCCAGGCCGCTCACCCGGCCGCCGGCCACCAGCACCTGCCGACCGGTCAGCTCGCGCACGTCCAGCGCCGGGCGCGGGGCCGCAGCGCTCGTGCCGCCGGGACCGGTCACGGCCCGATCGCCGAGAGCCACTCGCTGTAGAACAGCGCCAGGCCCAGGGCGCAGGAGATCGCGGCGAGGATCCAGAAGCGGATGATCACCGTGGTCTCCGCCCATCCGGCGAGCTCGAAGTGGTGGTGGAACGGGGCCATCCGGAACACCCGTCGGCGGCTGGTGCGGAACACCGCCACCTGCACCACCACGGAGGCTGCCTCCATCACGAACAGCGCGCCCAGCACCACCAGCAGCAGCTCGGTGCGGGTGACCATGCTGATGCCGGCGAGCAGCCCACCCAGGGCCAGCGAGCCGGTGTCGCCCATGAAGATCTTGGCCGGTGCGGCGTTCCACCACAGGAAGCCGACGCAGCCACCCATCGCCGCAGCGGCGAGCAGGGACACGTCCAGCGGGTCGCGCACCTCGTAGCAGCCGGCCAGCGCGGTGGTGCCGCAGTCGTTGCGGTACTGCCAGAAGCAGATGATGACGTAGGTGGCCAGCACCATCGCCATGGAGCCGGCGGCGAGCCCGTCCAGGCCGTCGGTGAGGTTCACCGCGTTGGACCAGGCGCTCACCAGCAGGTAGCAGAACAGCACGAAGCCGACCGTGCCGAAGGACACCGTGGCGATGTCCCGCACGAAGGACAGGTTGGGCGTGGCCGGGGTGAGGCCCTCCTCGTTGGCGAAGCGCAGCGCCAGCACCCCGAACAGCACCGCGGCGACCAGCTGGCCGACGAGCTTGGCCGTCTTGTTCAGGCCGAGGTTGCGCTGCTTGCGGATCTTGATGAAGTCGTCGAGGAAGCCCACCAGCCCGAGGACCGAGGTCAGTCCCAGCACCAGCAGCCCCGACGCTGTCGGCCCCTCCGCCTCCAGGCCGGCCCCGATGGCGTGGGAACCCCAGTAGCCGGCCCACAGCGCCGCGATGATGGCCACCCCACCCATGGTGGGGGTGCCGCGCTTGGCCTGGTGGCTGGCCGGGCCCTCCTGGCGGATCTCCTGGCCGAAGCCCTGCCCGGAGAAGACCTTGATCAGGTAGGGGGTCAGCAGGATGGAGACCGCGAACGCGATGCCCGCGGCGATGAGGATCTGTCTCACTGCTGTCCCTCCTCTGCCTGTTCGCTGTTGCTGTTGCTGTCCTGGTCGGGGCCGGGCCTGGGCCCGTCGTCGGCCAGCAGCGCCTCGGCCACCCGCCACAGGCCCTGGGACTGCGACGCCTTCACCAGCACCACGTCACCGGGTTCGACCTCGCGGCGCAGCAGGTCGATCGCCGCGGCCACGTCGGGCACGATCACCGACTCCTCTCCCCACGACCCCTCCTGCACGGCGCCGGTGTGCATGGCCCGGGCGGACTCGCCCACCACCACCAGCCGGTGCACGTCCAGCCGGACCGCGAGGCGACCGATGCCGTCGTGCGCGGCAACGGTATCCGCCCCCAGCTCGGCCATCTCGCCGAGCACCGCCCAGCTGCGGCGCGGAACCGCGGCCCGGGCACCCCGGGACATGCTGACCAGCGCCTTCAGCGCGGCGCGCACCGAGTCGGGGTTGGCGTTGTAGGAGTCGTTGATGACGGTGACGCCGTCGGCGCGGGTGCGCAGGTCCATCCGGCGCACCGAGGCCGCGCGCGCACCGGCCAGCGCGGTGCGCACCTGGCCCAGGCTGGCCCCGGCCTCCAGCGCCACCGCGACGGCCGCCAGCGCGTTGCCCACGTTGTGCTCGCCGTGCACGGCCAGCTCCACCTGGGTGTGCCCCTGCGGGGTGTGCAGGGTGAACCGCGGCCGGGCCTGCTCGTCCAGCTCGATGTCGGTGGCCCGGATGTCGGCGCTGGGCGAGGTGCCCACCAGCACCACCCGGGCAGTGGTGCGCGAGGCCATGGCGGCCACCAGGGGGTCGTCGGCGTTGAGCACGGCAACCCCGCCGTCGGCGGCGGCGGGCAGCGCCTCCACCAGCTCGCCCTTGGCCTGGGCGATGGCCGCGCGCGAGCCGAACTCGCCCAGGTGCGCGGTGCCCACGTTCAGCACCACGCCGATCTGCGGTGGGGCCACCTCGCACAGCGCCGCCACGTGGCCGACGCCGCGGGCGGAGAGCTCCAGCACCAGGAAGCGGGTGTCCGCGTCGGCGCGCAGCACCGTCCAGGGGTGGCCCAGCTCGTTGTTGAACGATCCCGGGGGCGCCACCACGGTGCCGAGCGGGGCGAGGACGGCGGCGAGCAGGTCCTTGGTGGAGGTCTTGCCGGAGGACCCGGTCACGCCCACCACCCGCAGGCCGGGCAGCGCGTCCACCGAGGCGCGGGCCAGCCGCGCCAGGGCGGCGAGCACCGCGGCGCCGGAGCCGTCGGTGTCGGCGGCCAGGGCCATCGCCCGGCGGTCGTGCGCACCGGCGGCCGGCACCACCACGGCGGGCACGCCCACCGGTCGGGCAGCCAGCACGCCCACCGCACCCTGGGCGACGGCGGCGGCGGCGTGGTCGTGGCCGTCCACCCGCTCGCCGGGCAGGGCCAGGAACAGCCCGCCCGGCACGATCTTGCGGCTGTCGAACTCCACCCCGGCGGTCACCTGCACGGTCGGGTCGGGACAGTCGTGCAGCGTCCCGCCCACCACGTCGGCCACCTGCTGCAGGCTCAGCGCGATCATGAGCGGGTCCGCGTGATGGCAGCTGCCAGCACGTCTCGGTCGTCGAACGGGTGCTTCACGCCGTTGATCTCCTGTCCGGTCTCGTGGCCCTTGCCGGCCACCAGGACCACGTCCCCGGGCTGGGCCCAGCGGACCGCCCGGTCGATGGCCGAGGCGCGGTCGAGGGCCTCGACGACCTCGGCTCGCACGTCGGCGGGCACCTGCTCGGTGCCGGCCAGCACCGCGGCCCGGATGGTGGCCGGGTCCTCGCTGCGGGGGTTGTCGTCGGTGACCACGAGGAGGTCGGCGCCGCGGGCGGCCGCCTCGCCCATCATGGTGCGCTTGCCCGGGTCGCGGTCTCCCCCGGCACCGACCACCACGGCCACCCGGCCGGACACCTGCTCGCGCAGCGCCTCGATCACGGCCTGCAGCGCGGCGGGCTTGTGCGCGTAGTCCACGACGGCCAGAAAGGGCTGGCCGACGTCGACCCGCTCCATCCGCCCCGGCACGTCCACCGCGGCCACGCCGGCGGCCGCGTGCTCGGCGGAGACGCCGGCGCAGGTGAGCATGGCGATGGCGAGCAGGGCGTTGGCGACGTTGTAGCGGCCGGGCAGGCGCAGGTGCGCGGGCAGCCGCACGCCCGCGGGTCCGCAGGCGGTGAAGTGCTGGCCGCCGTCGTCGGCGGCGGAGACGTCCTCGGCCCACCAGCTGGCGGCGGAGCCGGTGGCGCTGACGGTCACCGCGTCCGGGCCGTAGAGCTCGGCGATGCGCCGGCCCCACTCGTCGTCCACGCACACCACGGCCCGCTCGCAGCGCACCGCGGAGCCGGGGGCGAACAGCCGGGCCTTGGCCGCGAAGTAGTCCTCGAAGGTGGGGTGGAAGTCCAGGTGCTCGCGGGAGAGGTTGGTGAAGCCGCCCACCGCGAAGCGGGTGCCCTCCACCCGGCCCAGGGTGAGCGCGTGGCTGGAGACCTCCATGACCACGGCGTCGACCGCGCCCTCGTCCATCCGTCCCAGCAGGGCCTGCAGGTCCGGCGCCTCCGGCGTGGTGAAGCTGCTGGGGATGCGCCGACCGGCCACCCGCGTCTCCACGGTGCCGATGAGGCCGGGCACCAGCCCAGCGGCGCGCAGGCCGGCCTCCACCAGGTAGGCGGTGGTGGTCTTGCCCGAGGTCCCGGTGATTCCGAGCACGGGCACGTGCGCCGACGGGTTGCCGTAGAGGTGCGCGGAGAGGATGCCCACGACCGAGCGAGGGTCGGGGTGCACCAGCACCGGCACGTCGACCAGGGCGGGCCGGGTGGCACCGGCGGCGTCGGTCAGCACGGCCACCGCACCGGCGGCCAGGGCGGTGGCGGCGAAGTCGGCACCGTGGGCGCGCGCACCCGGCAGCGCGGCGAATAGGTCGCCGGGGCGCACCGTGTCGGCGCGCAGGGTGGCTCCGGTGACCGTGATCTCGGCGCTGGTGCTGCGCAGCTCGGCACCGACCAGGACGGCCAGCTCGGTCAGCGTCGTGGGCACGCTCGCGGTGGGGCGCTCGTCCTCGGCTGGTGGAGCGGCAACCGGCGTCTGACCGGGGGTCTGCGGGTGGATCCGGTCGGGCACCGGGGAACTCTCGGACTCGGGGGCGGGAAGCTCAGGGGGCGGCGGCACGTGCGATGAGGTTACCGGCTCGCGTGGGGCGCTCACTCCTTCACGAAGGGCATGACCGGCGTGGGGCCGCTGGAGAGCGGAACCCGGTTGCGCAGCAGCAGCCAGGAGGCGATGTCGTGGAAGAGCGGGGCGGCGGAGGCACCCGGCTTGCCGTCGGTGGACCGCTCGGGGGCGTCGAGCATGATGCCGATGACGTACTTGGGGTTGTCGGCCGGAACCATGCCCGCGAAGGTGATGTTGTACTGCGAGTTGGAGTAGCAGCCGCACTTCGGGTCGACCTGCTGGGCGGTGCCGGTCTTGCCGGACACCTGGTAGCCGTCGATGCCCGCTGCCACTCCGGTGCCGCGCTCCTGGTTCGGCTCGTCCTGCACCACCGCGCGGAACATGTCCTTGACGGTGCTGGCCGTCTGCTCGCTGACCACCCGCACGCCCTCGGGCTCGGGCGTCTCGGTGCGGTTGCCGCTGGCGTCGACGGTGGCGGCCACCACGCGGGGCGGGATGCGCACGCCGCCGTTGGCGATGGCCTGGTACATGCCGGTCATCTGCAGCAGGGACATGGACAGACCCTGCCCGATGGGCAGGTTGGCGAAGGTGCTGCCCGACCACTGCGACTGCGGCGGCACCGAGCCGGCCGTCTCGCCGGGCAGGCCGACGTTGGTGAGCTGACCCAGCCCGAAGCGGCTGACCATGTCGGAGAAGCGGTCGGCGCCCACCCGCTGGGCGAGGACCAGGGTGCCGATGTTGGAGGACTTCCCGAACACCCCGGTGGTCGTGTACTTGACGTCGCCGTGGCCCCACGCGTCGCGCACGGTGGCGCCACCCATGGTGATGCCGGCGGGGATGTCCAGCACTTCCTCCGGCGTGGTCACGCCGTACTCGATGGCGGCGGCGGCGGTGACGATCTTGGCCACCGAGCCGGGCTCGAACGGGGTGGTGACGGACGGGTTGCCCAGCGCGGCGGCGGGCGCGGTCCCGGTCTCGGTGCCCGGGTCGAAGGTGCCGTCGTTGGCCATCGCCACGATCTTGCCCTTGGTGTCCATGACCACCACCGAGGCGTGCTTGGCCCCGGAGAGGTCCTTGGCGCGCTGGGTCATCTCCTGCACCTGGTACTGGGCGTCGGCGTCGAAGGTCAGCTGGATGGTGTCGCCGTCCTGGGCCGGCTGCTCGTCGCGGGTGCTGCCCGGGATGACGGCGCCGTCGGAGCCGACCTCCACGGTGCGGGTGCCGTCGGTGCCCGCCAGGGTGGCGTCCATGGAGCCCTCCAGGCCGAGCAGGCCGTGGCCGTCCCAGCCGGTGCCGCCGATCATGTTGGCTCCGGTGCGACCGGTGGGGTACTGCCGGATGTCCTGGCGCTCGGCGCCGACCTCCGGGAAGCTCTCGGTGATCTGGGTGGCCAGGGCCGGGTCCACGCCCCGGGCCAGGTAGGTGAAGGTGGTGTCCGCGCTCATCGCCTGCACCAGCTTGGCCACCGGGGCGGCCGGGCCCAGGACGTCGTGCACGCCGACGGCGATCTGCTGGATGCGGTCGGCCGGCGTGGGTGCGGCGGGGTTGGCCTCGCGGGCCTTGACCAGGTCCGCCTTGACCGCCTGCGGCTGGAAGGTGAGGGCCTTGGCCTGCAGGGTGAACGCCATCTTCTTGCCGGTGACGTCGGTGATGGCGCCGCGGTTGGCCACCAGTGTCTGGGTGGAGGTGCGCTGGGCGTCGGCCCGGGCGGACAGCCCGGCGGCGTCCACGCCCTGCACGCGGATCAGCTGGAGGCCGGCAATGACCAGCGCCGCCACCATCAGCATGGCGCTGACCTGGTGGCGGCGGTAGTCGGCGGGACGGACGGTGCGCGGGCCGGTGTCACGTCGCCGCAGGCTCATCCTGCGGGTGGAGCTCCGAGCTGCCGAGGCCGATCGCGGTGCGCGTCGATCGTCGGGCATCAGGCTCCTCCACCGGCAGTGGCCGGGGCCGCCCCCGGCTGGATCTGCTCAGAGTGTGCCTGCGGCGCAGCGGGAGCCGCGGGAGGCGCGCCCGGCGTGGTGGCGGCCTCGGCCACCGGGGGCACCGGGCTCGCCGGGATGGTGGCGACCCGGGTCGGGGCGGCCGGAGCGGGGGCCTGGGTCGCAGGGGCTGCCGGGCGGCTGTCGGCGGCGGGCGCGCTGGTGCCGGCAGGAGCGCTGCTGGTCGGCCGGGTGGCGCGCGGGGTGGTGGCGCTCGGGGTGGTGGGGGTGGTGGCGCCCGCGGAGGGGGTCTCGGCACCGGCGCGGGTGGCCGGGGCGATCTGCTGGGTGGCCACCGGCGACGGCGCGGCACCCACCGGCGGCACGCCGGCCACCTGCGGGGCGGGGGGCGGGCCGGCGGGCGGCGCGGCCGGGGCCGGGCTGCCGACCACGGTGACGGCGCCGTCCGGACCCACCGACAGGCGGGCGACGTTGGTGCTGGGCACCATGCCCAGCTGCTTGGCCCGGGTGGCCAGCGCGGCGGCGGAGTCCATGGTGGCCACGTCGCGCTGCAGGGCTTCCACCCGCTCGGAGAGCAGCCGGTTCTCCTTCTGCGCGTCGGTGATCTGGTAGGAGCTGGCCGCGGAGTTGGTGGACAGCCACAGCGTGCTCACGAGGCCGAGGCCGAGCAGGGCGATGACCAGCACCACGAAGGGCACCTTGCGGGCCACGGCCACGCTGGCCAGCTGCTCCGGCACCAGGTGGTTCCACCGCTGCGTGCGGTCGACCTTGCGCTCGTAGGCGCGCTGCGCGGCCACCGAGCGTCCACCACGCCGGGTGGGCGGGCCGTTGCGCGGGGCGCGACGGGTGGGGGCCGGACGGGTACGGGTGGGTGCGGTCATGCCGGCCTCCTGGAGATGCGCTGCACGGCACGGAGTCGTACCGGTGCAGCCCGCGGGTTTTCCTCGATCTCGGTCTCGCTCGCGCGCTCGGCGCCCCGGGTGAGGGACTCCAGCTCGGGGCCCTGCCCGGGCAGCTCCACGGGCAGTCCCTCGGGGGTGTTGGAGCGCAGTCGCGGGGCCAGCTCGTGCTTGGTCACCCGGTCCTCCAGCGACTGGTAGGACATCACCACCATGCGCCCGCCCACGCCGAGCGCGTCGATGGCCGCGGGCAGTGCGGCGCGCAGCGCGTCCAGCTCTCCGTTGACCTCGATGCGCAGCGCCTGGAAGGTGCGCTTGGCGGGGTGCCCCCCGGTGCGGCGGGTGGCGGCGGGAACGGCGGCGTAGATGGCCTCCACCAGGCGGGCGCTGGTGGTGAAGGGCTCGCGCTCGCGCTGGCGCAGCACCTCCGAGGCGATCCGTCCGGCGAAGCGCTCCTCGCCGTAGGTGGACAGCACCCGGGCCAGCTGGCCGTGGGAGTAGGTGTTGAGCACCTCGGCGGCGGTGATGCCCGTGGTCGGGTCCATCCGCATGTCCAGCGGGGCGTCCTTGCTGTACGCGAAGCCGCGCTCGGTGGCGTCGAGCTGCATGGAGGACACGCCCAGGTCGAACAGCACGCCCTGCACCAGACCGCCGCGGCCCAGCCCGGCCTGCTCGAGCGCGTCGTAGATGCCGTCGTAGACGGTGTGCACCAGGGTGATCCGGTTGCGGTATGGCGCGAGCCGCTCCCCCGCCATCGCCAGGGCGTCGGGGTCGCGGTCCAGGCCGATGAGGCGGATGCCCGGGTTGCGTGCGAGCAGGTGCTCGGCGTGCCCACCGAGACCGAGGGTGGCGTCGATGAGCACGCTGCCGGGCGCCAGGGCCGGCTCGAGCAGCTCGGTGACGCGGTCGCGGAGCACGGGGACGTGCCGGTGCTGCTCGGGCTGCTGCTGGCCGTCTGGCTCGGGTGCCACGGTGTCCTCCTCGTCTGCTCGCTGGGTGCTGTGGTGGGCCGGGGTAGTGCGGGGCGGGTGCTGAGCTGGCTGGCTGATCGCGGTGGCGACGGATGTCGGGAGGTCCCCGTCCGAACGAAGGTGACCTGACGCCGGGGAAGTGCGTCAGGGCCAACCTCGGACGGAGGCCTCGGGACACCCGTGGGTGCCGCTGCTCAGAGGATGTCGCCCAGCGCCTCCTCCCGTCCTTGGGAGAAGCTCTCCTCGTTGGCGTCCAGGTAGGTCTGCCAGGCCTGGGCGTCCCAGATCTCCAGGAAGTCCACCGAGCCGACTACTACGCACTCCTTGGCCAGGCCGGCGTAGCGGCGGTGGTCGGCCGAGAGGCTGATGCGACCCTGCCCGTCCGGGTGCTGCTCGTCGGTGCCGGCGGCGAGGGCCCGGACGAAGGCCCGGGCCGTCTCGTTGGTGCGGGAGGCCTCGGCCGCCTTGCGGGCCCGCACGATGAACTCCTCGCGCGGGTAGACGGCGAGGCTGTGGTCCTGACCCTTGGTGACCATGACTCCGCCGGCCAGGGCGTCGCGGAACTTGGCCGGCAGCGTGAGCCGGCCCTTGTCGTCCAGCTTGGGGGTGTAGGTGCCCAGGAACATCGGCTTCATCTCGACCATGTCCGCACCTCCCCACTCCCCCGCCGCCCGGCTCGTCCGCGAGGGTGGTGCTGCACATCACCCCACTTCGCACCACCTTACCCCACCAGGGCCCACTATCAAGCCGACACAACCGGGAAAAACCGGGCGCTTTACGGCGTTTTCGCAGGTAGCAGAAGGCGGTTCGCGGTGGGGGGCGAGTGGGGCGACCGCCCTGCCCTCGGCCGCGCAGCGACCCCTTCCGGCCCCGTTCACCCGGTCGCAGAGCGTCCTGGCGGGGTCCGCCCCGGCTCGCTGACGGTCATGGTGGGGCGTGGTGGGTGGTGGGGAGCGGGAGCACCGAACGCCCGGCACCCGGGCGGGCCCCGCGCTCGTCCGAACACGCCACCCGCAGGTTTGGCACACTCGTGGAGAGACCTGGGACGTCACCGTCACTGCCCGCCGTGCGGCGCAGCCGGCGGCCGCCCGCACCGCCGGGAAGGACACACGTGAGCAGACCGCGGACCACGGGCGGCTTCGACGGCGCCTGGGAGCAGGAGCTCGCGCGGCCGGGGTCGTCGGCGCACGGCCGGGACGGGGCGCCCGACGACTCCGCGCACCAGACCAACGGGCGCCACGCCACCACCCAGTCGACGGCCACGGCGCAGCAGACGGCCACACAGTCGACGGCCACACAGTGGACGGTGAGCGAGGTGGCCGAGACGGCCGAGCGGGTGGTGGCCACCGTCGAGCAGGTGCTGGTGGGCAAGACGGCAGTGGTGCGCACGGCCGTGCTCACCCTGCTGGCCGGCGGACACCTGCTGCTGGAGGACGTTCCGGGCGTGGGCAAGACCGCGCTGGCCAAGGCGCTCGCCCGTGCCGTGGACTCCTCGGTATCCCGCATCCAGTTCACTCCGGACCTGATGCCCAGCGACGTCACCGGGGTGTCCATCTACGACCGCCAGAACGGGGAGTTCGAGTTCCAGCCCGGACCGGTGTTCGCCAACCTGCTGGTGGCCGACGAGATCAACCGGGCCTCGCCCAAGACCCAGTCGGCCCTGCTGGAGTGCATGGAGGAGCAGCAGGTCACCGTGGACGGCCACACCTACCAGCTCGCCGAGCCGTTCATGGTGCTCGCCACCCAGAACCCGGTGGAGATGGAGGGCACCTACCCGCTGCCCGAGGCCCAGCGCGACCGCTTCACCACCCGCGTGTCGCTGGGCTACCCCTCGGCCGAGGCCGAGCTGATGATGATCGACACCCACTCCGGCCACGACGCGGTGGGCCAGCTGGTGCCCGCCTGCTCGGCCGCCGAGGTGAGCCGGATGATCGACGCCGTCCGCGACGTGCACGTCTCTGCCGAGCTGCGCCGGTACGTGGTGACCCTGGTGAGCGCCACCCGCACCTCTCCGCTGGTGCGCCTGGGTGCCTCGCCGCGCGCCACCCTGCACGTGGTCCGCGCCGCCCGGGCCCACGCGGCGATGGCCGGTCGCGCCCACGTGCTGCCCGACGACGTGATCGCCGTGGCCGAGCCGGTGCTGGCCCACCGCCTGCTGCTCTCCGGCGAGGCGGTGGCCGCCCGACGCGACGCGGCCGCGGTGGTGCAGGAGATCGTCGGCCGCACTCCCGTGCCGCGAGGCGGTCCGGCTCCGCGCGCGGCGCGCTGAGTGAGCTCGCCGCTGTCGGGCCTGACCACCCGCGGGCGCTGCCTGGTCGCCGCGGGGGTGGCCTGCATGGTGTGCGCACTGGTCCTGGACGAGCGCGACCTGCTCCGCGCCGGTGTGCTGCTGCTGGTGCTGCCCGTGCTCACCGCCCTGCTGCACACCCTGCTGCCGCTGCGGCTGGAGGTCAGCCGGTCGGTGGGCCCGGAGCCGGCGTCGGTGGGGCAGCCCTGCCCGGTCACCACCGAGGTGCGCGCGGTGGCCCGGCAGCCCGCCGGTGGGCTGCTGGTGCTCGACCCGGTGCCCGCCGAGCTCGGCCGCGACGCCGTGCTGGCGCTGCCCCGGCTGCGCGCCCGGGAGAGCGCGGTGCTGCAGCACGCCCTGCTGCCCACCCGCCGCGGCGAGCACCGGGTGGGACCGCTGCGGGTGGCGCTGACCGACGCGCTGGGCCTGGTGCAGGTGCAGCGCCCGGTGGGCGCGGCCACCCCGGTGCTGGTGCGGCCCCGGGTGGAGCCGCTGCAGCCCGTGGTGCTGGGTGGGGCGGCGGGCGCGGAGACCGCCGCCCGGGCCAGCAGCGGCCACGCCGTCCGCGACACCCAGCTGCGCGGGTACGTCCCCGGCGACGAGATCCGCAGCATCCACTGGCGCAGCTCCGCGCGCCGCGACGAGCTGATGGTGCGCACCGCCGAGCAGGGCCAGCGCGCCCGGGTGACGGTGCTGCTGGACAACCGGGACTCCGCCTTCGGCGGGCCTGCGGGTGAGCCGGCCTTCGAGCGCGCCGTGAGCCTGGCGGCCAGCCTCGCCGAGCACCTGCGTCGCACCAGCACCCCGGTGCAGGTGGTCACCGCCGACGCCGCGGTGCTGGCACCGGGCGGATCCGGCCTGGACCAGCTGGCCGTGCTTGGCCTGTCCGCCACCACCGAGCTGGGCCCGGCGCTGGCGGTGGTGGGGAGCGACGAGCTGGTGGCGGTGCTCGGCGAGCCCGGCACCGCCGACGCCACCGTGCTGCTCGAGCACCGCGCACGGGTGGGGGCGGCCGGCACGGTGGCCCACCTGCTGCCCGGCGACGGCGTCCCCCTGCTGACCGGTGCGGGCTGGCTGGTGACGGCGGTGGGCGGCAGCACCCCGCTGGCGGACCTGCTGCCGGCGTTCTCCGCCGCCGGGTCGGTGGGGCGGTGACGTTCCGCGACGCCAGGCCGGCACAGGCCCTGGTGGGTGCGCTCGCCCTGCTGCTGGCCAGCGCAGCGCTGGCCACCCTGTTCACCTCCAGCCGCTGGGTGCTGCCCGTGGCGGGCACCTTCGCCACCGTCGCGGCCGTGGGGGTGGTGCTGCGGCTGGTGCGCGTGCCGCACTTCCTGGTGCCCGTGGGGCAGCTGCTCGCCCTGGGGGTGCTGCTGTGTGCCTCCTTCGCCGGCACCGCGCTGCCCGGCCCCGCGGCCCTGACCCGGCTGCGCGAGCTGCTGTCCGGCGCTGGTGCGCAGATCGCCAACGAGCAGTCGCCGGTGGCCGTCACCGACGAGATGCTGCTGCTGCTGGTGCTGTGCCTGGGGTGCGCGGCCGTGCTGGTGGACCTGCTGGTGGCGGGCATCCAGACGCCGGCGGTCGCTGGGCTGGTGCTGCTGTGCGTGGTGGCGGTGCCCGCGTCGCTGTCCAGCACGCTGCTGGCGTGGTGGTCGTTCGCGCTCGGCGCGCTGGGCGTGCTGCTGCTGCTGCTCTCCGACGGCAGTCGACGCGCTGCGCTGGCCGGTCCGTCGGCGGGCATGACCGGGCTGCGCTCACCGTTGGTGGCGGTGTCGGTGGCCGGTGCCCTGGCCTGCGCGCTGTGGGTGGGCACGGCCGCCACCGGGGTGGGCACCTCCGCCCGGCTGCAGGGCACCAGCGGCGGCTCCGACGGGGTGGCGCTCAACCCCTTCACCGAGCTGCGCGGCGACCTCACCCGCGAGAGCATCCCGCTGTTCACCGTGGAGGGGATGACGGCGCCGACCTACCTGCGGGCGGTCACCCTGGACACCTTCGTCAACGACCGGGGCTGGGTGGTCGAGGAGCTGCCCGCGGGCACGCCCGCCGGCGACCGGCTGGCCCAGCAGGGGCTGGTGGGCAGCCCCCAGGACGTCACCGTCCGCGGGTTGGGCTACAACGACCGCTGGCTGCCCTCGCCCGGCATCCCGGTGGCCCTGCGCGGCCTGAACGAGCAGCTGCGCGGGTACCGGTACAACGCCGAGGCCGGGGTGCTGCAGGCCAGCCAGCGCCAGCAGCTGCCGAGCTACGTCGTGCAGGCGGTGGACCCGGGCACCTCCGTCGAGCGGCTGCGCGCAGTGGGGGCCGGGCAGCAGAGCCAGGCCGGGGTGGACGCGCGGTGGCGCCAGCTCGACGGGGTGGACCCCCGGGTGTCCGCGCTGGCCCGGCAGGTGGCCGGCTCCGCCCCCACCACCTTCGACGCAGCGGTGCTGCTCAGCGACTTCTTCACCAACCGGGCCAACGGCTTCACCTACGACCTGCGCGCCGGCGACGGCACGGTCGGCGAGGACGCGCTGGTGGACTTCCTCACCCGCAGCAGGCGCGGGTTCTGCGAGCAGTACGCCTCCGCCATGGGCGTGATGCTGCGCGAGCTGGGCATCGCCTCCCGGGTGGTGCTGGGCTACACCCCCGGTACCGGCGACGCGAGCCAGCGGACGGTGACCACCGACGACGCCCACGCCTGGGTGGAGGTGTACTTCACCGGGGTGGGCTGGGTGCGGTTCGATCCCACGCCGCTGGCCCAGGGACGCAACAACGTGCCCAGCTACGTCCGCGAGGCCACGGCCGGGGACGCCGCACCGGAGAGCGCCGCACCCGCGGCCGCCCCGGCACCCGCACCCCAGCCGGCGCCAGCAGCTCCGACCGAGACGCCCCCGCCCCCCACCCCCGCTCCGGAGGACGAGCCGCAGCCGGCGGCGGCTCCCCCGGCCACCTCCTCCAACCTGGCCGCTGCCGTGGGGTGGACGGTGCTGGCGGTGACGCTGCTGGGCGCCATCTGCTGCGTGCCGGTGGTGCTGCGCCGCAGCCGGCGCTCCCGGCGGATGGCGGTGGGCAGCGCGGACGCGGCCTGGGCCGAGCTGGTCGACGTCGCCGCCGACCACGGGCTGCAGCTGAGCAGCTCCGACACCGCGCGCACCAGTGGACAGCGCCTGAGCGACGAGCTCGGCCTGGACGAGCCGGGCCGTGCCGCCGTCGCCGGGCTGGTGGAAGCGGTGGAGCTCGCCTGGTACGGCGACCCCAGCTCGACGGCCGGGACCGAGCGCTCGTGCCGGGAAGCCCTGCAGAGGTTGACCGCCGCCGAGCGCCGCTGCGCCCCGCTCCCCTGGCTGCGGCGCGCGCTGCCGCTGTCGCTGCTGGGCCCCCGCTGGGCCGGCCGCGCACCCCGGGAGCTCGAGCACACCGGGTAGGGGTCGGCCCAGGGTCCGGGGAGTCCACCCTGGACAGTCAGCCCCGGCCGCGGGCACCGGGCCGCCAGGAGCCGGGGTCGGCTGGGGCACAGGGCTGGCTGGGGCACAGGGCCGGCTGGGGCACAGGGCCGGCTGGGGCACGGGGCCGGACACAGGACGAGGGCTGCCGGACGATGTCTCGTCCGGCAGCCCTCGTCGTGGTCGTGCCTGGCCAGCTCGCGGCGGCCTGTGCTGCCGACTACTCCTGGTCGAAGCGACGCTTGAAGCGCTCTTCCATCTTGGCGGAGAACCCACCACCGTCGGAGCGATTGGTGCTGCGGGTCTCGCGGCGGCCGTGCCCGGAAGCACCGTCTCCCGCACCGGGTGCGTCCGACCGACCCCTGCCGAGGAGCAGCAGGACGCCCGCAGCGAACATCACCAGGAAGCCGAGCACGCTCACCACGGGGACGCCCCCGGGCTTGAGGGGCAGCGCAATTCCACCGACCAGCAGGACCAGCCCGAGGAGGAACACCGCGACTGACTGAACACCGCGTCGATGGCCAACACGCAGCCCTCGACCCGTTCGAACGTTGGAGGCAAATTTCGGATCTTCCGCGTACAGCGCGGACTCGATCTGATCGAGCAGTCGCTGCTCGTGCTCCGAGAGTGGCACTGTCCCTCCCCCGGCACTGAGGTCTTGGGCTGTCGGCTCCCCGTCGGAGTCAACGAATGCCCGACCTGCCGGGCATCTACTCGACATCGTACGAGTCTGGCGGGCGGGAGACCACCCAAAGTCAGGGCAGGGGTGCAGCCGGCTGAAGTTGATCTCTTCGGTCAGTGCTCGCGCTCTCGACCCTCGAGGAGGGTGGCGGGGCGCAGCACGCTGTCGCCGAAGCGGGAGCGCAACCGGTCGGCCGCCTTCTCCGCGTCGCGCCAGCCGTGCTCGGGGGCACCGAGCTCGAGCTGTTCCACCACGGCGGAGGCCGCCACGAGCTGCTCCGCCCGCACCCCCACGAGGCGCACGGCCTGAGCACGAGGCCCCAACCCGTCCAACAGGTCGCAGGCGCACTGGTACACCTCGTGGGCCACGTCGGTGGGCACCCGCAGCGTCCGGGACCGGGTGAGGGTGGTGAAGTCGGCGTAGCGGACCTTGATGGACACGGTGCGCGCCCGCACGTTCTTGCGGCGCAGCCCCGCCGTGGTCCGCTGGGCCAGGCGCAGCAGCTCGCGGCGCAGCGCGGCGGTGTCGTAGAGGTCGGTGCTGAAGGTCTCCTCCGCGCCGACGGACTTCTCCACCGAGTCGGGCACCACGGAGCGGTCGTCCTGGCCGTTGGCCAGGGCGTGCAGGTGGGCGCCGCTGGCCCGGCCCACCCACTGCTGCAGCACGTGCAGGTCGGTACCCGCCAGGTCGCCGACGGTGCGCAGCCCGTGGCCGGTGAGCACCTCCCCGGTGCGCGCGCCCACCCCGTACAGCGCCCCCACCGGCAGCGCGTGCAGGATCTCCCGCTCCCGCACCACGGGGACGACCATCACCCCGTCCGGCTTGGCCATGGCCGAGGCCAGCTTGGCCATGGACTTGGTGCGCGCCACCCCCACCGAGCAGGTCAGCGCAGTGGTCTCCTGCACCTGCCGACGGATCTGCGCGGCGACCCCGGCTGGCGTGGTGCCCAGCCGGCGCAGCGCCCCGGAGACGTCCAGGAAGGCCTCGTCCAGGCTCAGCGGCTCCACCAGCGGCGTGATCCCCCGGAAGATGTCCATCACCAGCCGGGACGCCTCGGTGTAGAGCGGGAAGCGGGGCGGCACGAACACCGCCCGCGGGCACAGCCGCCGAGCCTGGCTGGTGGGCATGGCCGCACGCACCCCGTAGCGCCGCGCCGGGTAGGTCGCCGAGACCACCACGCCCCGGTTGTCGCCGCCGGCCACCACCACCGGCAGCCCGGCCAGGTGCGGGGCCTCGCGCACCTCGACGGAGGCGTAGAAGGCGTCCATGTCCACGTGCAGCACCGGGCAGCCGGCGTCGTCGGCGCCAGCCGCGTCCCGGTCGGGGTGGCTGGCCAGGTCGCCGCTGCGGCCCATGGCGCTGCGGCCCCCTAGACGCTCAGCGGCAGACGGGCCAGGGCGTGCAGCCGACTGGCGATCTCCCGCAGCGGGCTCGTGCCGCTGGCCAGGGCGTCCAGCTCGTGCAGCTGGACGGCGGCCTGCGAGCCGGCCTCCAGCGACGCGGAGGGCACCAGGTCGCTGAGCGCGGCGTCACCCTGCACCAGCTCCACCACCAGTCCCGACGAGGTGAGCAGCGTGGTCAGCCCGGGCAGGTCGAAGCGGCGCAGCAGCGGGTCGTGCTCGCCGAAGCGGCCGTCGGGGTCGGTGAGCACCCGAGCGGCGTCGGCCAGCCGTCCGGCCAGCGCGCGGTGCAGCACCGCCGCGGCCCGGCCGGCCACCAGCACCGAGAGCACCCCGCCGGGGGCCAGCGCGGTGACCAGCGCGTGCATGGCGGCGGGCACGTCCTCGACCACCTCGAGCACCCCGTGGGCCAGGACCACGTCCGCGGTGCCGGGGGCCACCAGCTCGCCGAGGCAGTCCATGTCGCCCTGCACCGCGGTGACCTGCGCGGTCGCGCCGGTCTCTCGGGCACGGCGCGCCAGGGAGGCCAGCGCGTCCGGGCTGGGGTCGACCACGGTGACGTCGCAGCCGAGCTCGGCCAGCGGCACCGCCCACCCGCCGGAGCCCCCGCCGACGTCGAGCACGCGGCACGGCTGCCCGGCCTCGCGGCGCAGCACCTCACGGCGGATCGCCCCGTGCACCAGGACGTTCCGGTCGCCCTCGGCAGTGGCGCCCCGGTGCCTGGACTGGCGCTCGGTCACCGGGACATCCTCGCAGGTCTTTTCACGGCTCCGCACTCTAGTGGCACCCGCGCGGCGGGCCGGGGCCGAGCGGCCCAGGCTCACCGGTGCCCCCGGTTGCGGCAGGCGGCGGCGCGGGCCAGGCCGAGGAACTGCTCCGCCTGGCGCAGCAGGTCGTCGGCGTCGCGGGTGGTGATGCTGCGGGTGACGGCCTGCGCGGCGAAGAACTCCGACCACTCCCCCAGCTCCGGCGCCACCCGGCCCAGCAGCAGCCAGACGCTGTTCGGCCGGGAGCGCACCGGGGCAGCACCGGCGCAGGTGGGCTGCGCGCGGGTGGCCAGCACCGCCGCCCCGGCCCGCAGCGCGGCCAGCTGAGCCTGGGAGAAGCGGAGCTCCACCGCCGCCGCCCGCCGGGCCTGCTGCAGGCCGGCCTCCGCCTGCTCCAGCAGCGCGGCCGCCGCGCGGGCGCCCTGCACGGCCGAACCCTGCCAGGCCGCCCGCTGTCCAGCTGACCGCTGCGCAGCCGTCCGCTGCCCAGCTGGCCGTCGCATCCCGGCCCGGACCTTCTCCACCGCCGTCATGACCTCAGCCATCGCGCACACCTCCACCACTCGCACCCGCTCACCACCAAGGCACCCAGACCGAACCGGCACCCAGATCGCTGTTCGAACACTTGTTCGACAGCGCCACTGTAGCGCCCCCGCCGCCCCCGGCGTCAAGACCAGCTCGTGGTGTGATGGCGCGGTGAGCGTGACCGTGGTTGACCTGTCTCGGGACGCACTGCACGCCAGGATGGGCGAGGCGCTGGGGATCTACGTCGCAGCCATGGGTTATCCGCGCGGAACCGAGCGGCAGCGGGCCCCGATGTGGGCCGAGCACGCGCTGCGCGTGGGGTGGCACGCGGTGGCCGCAGTGGGCGATCCGGGCCCCGGCGAGCGGGAGAACCGGGAGGCCGGCCGCGCGGCGGGCCCCGTCCCCACCGGCCAGCTGCTCGGCATCGCCTACGGCTACCGGGGTGCCCGGAGGCAGTGGTGGTGCGAGGAGGTGCGCGGCGGGCTGCTGGCTCGCGGCATCCCCCCGCACGAGGTCGACGTGCTGCTGGGCGAGTACTTCGAGCTGACCGAGCTGCACGTGCTGCCCAGCGCGCAGGGCCAGGGGCTGGGCGAGGCGATGCTGCGCCGGCTGCTCACCGGTCGCCCGGAGCAGCGGGTGCTGCTGTCCACCCCAGAGGTGGCGGAGGAGGAGAACCGGGCCTGGCACCTCTACCGGCGGCTGGGCTTCACCGACGTGCTGCGGCAGTTCAGCTTTGCCGGTGACTCACGCCCCTTCGCAGTGCTTGGGCGCGACCTGCCGCTGTGAGGGCCGCTACGGTCGGGGCGTGCATGACGTCATCGTGGTGGGCTCCGGCCACAACGCCCTGGTCAGTGCCTGCTACCTCGCCCGCAGTGGCCTGGACGTCACGGTGCTGGAGGCCGACACCGTGCTCGGCGGCGCCGTCTCCACCGTCGAGCGCTTCCCCGGCCACCAGGTCGACCGCGGCTCCTCGGCCCACCTCATGGTCCGCCACCTGGGCATCATCGAGGAGCTCGACCTCGCCGCGCACGGCCTGAGCTACGCCGACTGCGACCCGTGGGCCTTCGCCCCCGCCCCGGCCGGCAGCGACGCCCCCGCCCTGGTCTTCCACCGCGACCTGGATGCCACCTGTGCCTCCATCGAGGCCGCGTGCGGGGCGTCCGAGGCCGACGCCTACCGGCGCTTCGTCGCCGAGTGGGGCCCGCGCAGCGTGCGGGTGCTCGCCGCCTTCGCCGGGCCGCCCACGCCCGGGCACCTGCTGCGCTCGTTCTGGGGCATGGACTCCCAGGGCAACCCCGCGCGGCTGTCCCGGGAGTTCCTCACCTCCGGCGACGCGCTGCTGGAGGAGTGGTTCGACGACGAGCGGCTGCGCGCCGCGCTGGCCTGGTTCGGTGCGCAGTCCGGCCCGCCCACGTCCGAGGTGGGCACCGCGCCGATGGTGGGCTTCGCCGCCGCCATGCACTCCATCCCGCCGGGCCGGGCCATCGGCGGCAGCGGCGCGCTCACGAAGGCCCTGGCCTCCCGGCTGCGCTCCGACGGCGGCGAGATCTGCCTGGGCGACGCGGTCATCTCGCTGCGCCGGGGCATCGACGGCTGGCAGGTGCGCACCGCCAGCGGGCGCCGGCTGCAGGCTCGCACCGTGGTGACCGGCTGCCACGTGCTCACCACGCTGGACCTGCTGGCCGCCGGCGGCGAGCGCACCGCCGAGCAGGCCCGCTGGCGCCGTGGGGTGCGGGTGGGCCCGGGCATCGGCATGGTGGTGCGCCTGGCCACCTCCGGGCTGCCGCAGTACAGCAGCGCCTCCCCGCACGACTCCCCGCACGCGGGCCTGCAGCTGCTGGTCAGCGACCGCCGCCAGCTGCACGCCGCGCACGGCGCGGCGCTGGCCGGTGAGCTGCCGCCCAAGCCGGTGGTGCTGGCCATGAGCTTCTCCACCCTCGACCGCAGCACCGTGCCCGAGGGTGAGCAGCAGCTGTCGCTGTGGGCGCAGTGGCACCCCTACCGGCTCAGCGGCGGGCGCAGCTGGGACGACGTCGGCCAGGCCGAGGCGGACCGCATCATCGCCGAGGTGGACGCGCTGGCCCCTGGCTTCGCGGCCACCGAGCTGCACCGGCACGTGCAGACGCCGCTGGACCTGGAGCGCGAGCTGCGGCTGATCGGCGGCAACGTCATGCACGTGGAGATGTCGATGGACCAGATGATGCTGTGGCGTCCTGCACCGGAGCTGGCTGGCTACCGGGTGCCCGGCCTGGACGGGCTCTACCTGACCGGGGCCTCCACCCACCCCGGCGGCGGCGTGGCCGGGGCCAGCGGGCGCAACACCGCCGCCCTGGTGCTCAAGGACGCCAGGGGCGGGCTGCTGCGCCGCACCGTCACCGCCGCCCAGCAGCGCCTGGGCCAGCGGTGAGCGCTCGCTCGGCTCGGCTCGGTCGTCGCGCCGCGTGGGTGCTGGGTGGGGTGGCCGTGCTCGCCCAGATCACCTACCCGCTGACCCAGGGCTCCGCCCGCGACGACGTGAGCGTGGCGGTGGTGCTGCTGCTCGCGGCGGCCTGCACCGTGCACGCCGCGTCCACCCGTGGACTGCAATGGACCGCCGGCCTGCTGGCCGTCACCGCGGTGGGCGGGTTCCTGGTGGAGATGCTGGGCACCGCCACCGGCTTCCCCTTCGGCGCCTACGACTACGCCACCGGCCGCCTGGGCCCCACCGTCTCCACCGTCCCGGTGATCATCGGGCTGGCCTGGACCGCCGGCGCCTACCCGGCCTGGTGCGCGGCCAGCACGGTGGCCGGGGGCGCTCGGGGCCGGCGGCTGCTGCTGGCCACCGTGGGCCTGGCGGCGTGGGACCTCTACCTCGACCCGCAGATGGTCGCGGACGGGCGGTGGACGTGGATGCCGGGCTCGGCCACGCTGCCCTTCCTCGACGACATCCCGGTGAGCAACTACCTGGGCTGGGTGCTCACCGCCGCGGTGATGGTCGCGGCGCTGGAGGCGCTGCCGCAGACCCGACCGGACCGCCTACAGCCCGACGAGCTGCCGCTGGCGCTGTACCTGTGGACCTGGCTGGGCTCGGCGCTGGCGCACGCGGTGTTCCTGGACCTGCCCGCCTCGGCGGTCTACGGCTTCGTGGCGATGGGCCTGCTCGGTGTCCCGCTGCTGCGCGCCCTGCTCCGGGGTGGCGCGACTCACGGCGGCGGCCAAGATCACCGGCGCGCCGAAGTCGCACGCCCGGCTCGCCGCGGCGGCCGACTGGCACGATGGGCCCGTGCACCTCTCGAAGACCCGGCAGCCCCGCATCCGTAGGTCGGCAGCCGTGGCGCTGCTGCTGCTGGTGATGCTTCCCCTGCTCAGCGGGTGCCTGCGGGCCAGGATGACGATGGGTGTCTCCGGCGACGACAAGGTGACCGGCGAGATCATCATCGCCACCCAGGGCGGGGCCCAGGCGCCCAAGGTGGAGGCACCCTCGGCGATCGCCGACCGGGTCAGCGTCCGCAGCTACGACCAGGACGGCTACCAGGGCAGCCAGGTGTACTTCAGCAACCTCTCCTTCTCGGAGCTGCAGCAGCTGACCACCATGACCAGCTACAGCGGCAACCAGTACCGGCTGAACGTGCGCCGCTCGGGCGAGGTGGTGAACCTGGACGGCTCGGTGAACCTCACCTCCCTGCGCAAGGAGGGTGCCGACGTGCAGCTGCGGGTGAACTTCCCCGGCGAGGTGACCAGCACCAACGGCGAGCGCGACGGCAACACCGGCGTGAGCTGGAACCTGCCCGCCGGCGAGCTCACCAACATCCAGGCTGCCGCCACGTACCAGGATCCGGGCACCCGCGGCTACTTCACCTGGTTCGTGGTGATGATCCTGCTGGTGCTCGGCGCCTCGGCGCTGGTGGTGTGGATGGCCCTCAAGGACCGCAACTACACCGCTCGGCTGCAGCGCGAGCGCGAGCTGCGCTGAGCGTGCGCAGCGCTCCCCTGCTGCTCCGCTGCGGGACGGCGCTGGCCTGGTCCGGGCTGCTCACCGCGGCGCTGAACAGCCGGGTGCTGCCGCGCCCGCGCCGACCAGTCGCCCCGGTGCAGCACCCGGTGACGGTGTGCGTGCCGGCCCGCAACGAGGCCGCCCGGCTGCCTCAGCTGCTGGCCGACCTGCGGGCCCAGCAGCACGTGCCGTGGCTGCGGGTGCTGGTGCTCGACGACGACTCCACCGACGACACCTCCGCCGCGGCGACCACCGCCGCCGGTGGCGACGAGCGGGTGTCGGTGCACCGCCGCACCGACGGTCCGCCCCCGGGCTGGCTCGGCAAGTCCGCCGCCTGCCACCGGTTGGCCGAGCTGGCCCTGGCCGAGCCGGCCCACCGCCCCGAAGTGCTGGTGTTCGTCGACGCCGACGTGCGGCTGGCCCCGGACGCGGTGGCCGCCGGGGTGGCCCTGCTGCACGACACCGGCACCGCGCTGGTGTGCCCGTGGCCGGTGCAGGTGGCCGAGACCGCAGCCGAGCGGCTGGTGCAGCCGCTGCAGCAGTGGAGCTGGCTGAGCACGCTGCCGCTGCCGGTGGCCCTGCGCTCGCACCGCCCGTCCATGGCTGCGGTGTGCGGGCAGCTGCTGGTGGTGGACACCGCCGCCTACGCCGCGGTCGGTGGGCACTCCGCGGTCGCCGGCGCGGTGCTGGAGGACCTGGAGCTGGCCCGGGCGCTGCGTCGGCACGGCTACCGCACCACGCCGGCCGACGGCTCGGAGCTGGCCAGCTGCCGCATGTACACCAGCGCGGCCGAGCTGCGCGCGGGCTACGGCAAGTCGCTGTGGACGGCCCTCGGCACACCGGTGACGGCGGTGGCGCTGTTCGCGGTGCTCGGCGCGGCCTACGTGCTCCCACCCGCGGCGGCGGTGCTCGGCCGCGGCGCCACCCGCCGCTGGGGGGTGGCCGGGTACCTGGCTGCGGTCGGCTCGCGGGTGATCGCCGCCCGCGTCGGTGGCAGCCGAGCCTGGCCGGACGCGCTGACCCAGCCGCTGGGCGTGCTGGCGCTGGCGGGGATGACGGCCGCCTCGCACCGCGACCACCGCCGCGGGCGGCTGAGCTGGAAGAACCGCTACCTGGCGTGAGCCCGCCGGGCGTGAACCAGGTGCGCCGCACCCAGCACCGCCAGCACCACGCCCACCCAACCGGTGGCCGGGCCGGTGAACCCGGTGGCGTCCCACTCCACGGCCACCAGCCCCACCACCGCCAGCACCGCACGGGAGGGGCGCTCCCACACCGTGATCGCGCCGTAGCGACCGCCGCGGGCCCGGCTGGCCTCCATGCCCAGCGCCAGCGCCCCGAACACCACCGCCTGCCACGCCGGCACCCCCGCGGTGAGCACCAGCGCCACCCACCAGGCCAGCTCGGAGAAGCGGTCGGCGACGGAGTCCAGCGCCCGCCCGTAGCGGCTGACCCGGCCGGACAGCACGGCCACCGCGCCGTCGAGACCGTCCATCGCCACCGACACCAGCACCGCCACGGCTGCCACCACGGGCAGCCCGGCCTCGGCGAGCACCGGCACCGCCAGCGACACCAGCAGCCCCACCGCGGTCAGCACGTCCGGCGTGACGCGCAGCCGCACCAGCGGCACGGCGAGGACGTACATCACCCGCAGCCAGCCGGACAGCAGCGGCACGTCGTCCGGGGTGATTCCCTGGTGCTGGGCCGACCACCCGTCGAGGTAGGCCTGCACGCCGCCGACCGGGGTCCGGCGGGGGCGAGGTCCACGCTCGGTCGCCACGCCCCGACGGTAACCGAGCGCGCCGGTCACGGCGGGCCGGCGTCGGGCGGGCCGGCGTCGGGCGGGCTAGCCCTGCTTGGGCTGCACCATGCCGAGGGTGGTGAGCACCTCGAGCGTCGCCCGGGAGAAGTTCAGCGTGTAGAAGTGCAGGCAGGGCACACCCTCGTCGATCAGCCGCTGCGAGAGCTCCGCGGCGATGGCCACGCCCTCACGGCGCACCGCGTCCTTGTCCTCCACCTCGCCGGTGCCGGCGGCGCGCTCCAGCCGCTGCACCACCTCCGGCGGCACCTCCTTGCCGGACAGCTCGGCCATCCGCTTCACCGAGCGCAGCGAGGTGATGGGCATGATGCCCGGCACGATCGGCTTCTCGCCCTGCTCGGGGTCGAGCTTGACCACCCGGTCGCGCAGGCCCAGGTAGTCCTCCGCCCGGAAGAACATCTGGGTGATGGAGTACTCCGCGCCGGCACGCAGCTTGTTCACGAAGTGCCGAGCATCGTGGTCGAGGTCGGGCGAGCGGTGGTGGCCCTCTGGGAAGGCGGCCACGCCCACGGTGAAGTCACCGAGGCTGCGGACCAGGCGCACCAGGTCGGAGGCGTACTCCAGGCCGTCGGGGTGCTGCTGCCACTCCCCCAGCGGGTCGCCGGGCGGGTCGCCGCGCAGCGCCAGCACGTTGCGGATGCCGGCGTCGGCGTAGGCCCCGATGACGCTGCGCAGCTGCTCAGCGGAGTGCGACACCGCGGTCAGGTGGGCCACCGGCAGCAGCGTGGTTTCCGTGGCCAGCTGGCCGGTGATCCGCACGGTGCGGTCGCGGGTGGAGCCGCCCGCGCCGTAGGTCATGGACACGAACGCCGGCTGCAGCTGCTCCAGGATCCGCACCGTCCGCCACAGCTGCGCCTCGCCCACCTCGTCGCGCGGCGGGGAGAACTCGAAGGAGAAAGTGGGACGTCCGTCACGTCCGGAGCGGATGCGCTCCACCACCGACGGGGTGCCGGAGGAGTCCTCGGGGACCCCGGACAGCTGGTCCTCCGAGGTGGGGACGGGTGTCGGGCTCTGCGCGGTAACCACCGAACCAGCATAGAGAGCCCCCGGTCACGTGCGATCATTAGCACGTCGTGACACTCTCAGCCCATGTCCGTTTCGACCCTCGCCACCGCGGTGGAGCACGAGCTCACCACCTTCTTCGCGAGCCGCCGCGCCCAGACCACGCGGGTCGATCCGCTCTTCACCGAGGCCGCCCGCGCCCTCGAGGAGTTCGTCCTGCGGGGCGGCAAGCGGGTGCGTCCCAGCTTCGCCTGGTGGGGCTGGCGCGGCGCCGGCGGTGATCCCGACGGCCCGGAGGCCACCCGGGTGCTGCGGGCCTGCTCCGCGCTGGAGCTGATCCAGGCCTGCGCGCTGGTGCACGACGACCTGATGGACGACTCCGACACTCGCCGCGGCTTCCCCACCGTGCACACCGAGTTCACCCAGCGCCACCGCGACATGGGCTGGCACGGCGACGCCGAGCGCTTCGGCCTGGCCGCGGCGGTGCTGCTGGGCGACCTGGCGCTGGCCTGGGCCGACGACATGCTCCGCGCGGCCGACCTGCCCGCCCCCGCGCTGGCCCGGGCGCTGCCGTTCTGGGAGTCCATGCGCACCGAGATGCTGGGCGGGCAGTACCTGGACGTCTCCGCCGACGCCCGCCGCGACGAGACCCCCGAGGCCGCGCTGCGCATCGACCGCTTCAAGACCGCGGCGTACACCATCGAGCGACCGCTGCACCTCGGCGGCGCCCTGGCCGGTGGCTCCCCGGAGATGATGGCGGCCTACAGCTGCTTCGGCGCCGACATCGGGGTGGCCTTCCAGCTGCGCGACGACCTGCTCGGGGTGTTCGGCGACCCGGAGGTGACCGGCAAGCCCGCCGGTGACGACCTGCGAGAGGGCAAGCGCACCCTGCTGGTGGCGCTGGCCCTGCAGCGCGCCGACGCCACCGAGCCCGCCACCGCCGCGCTGCTGCGCCGCTCCCTGGGCCGCACGCTCGACGCCGACACCATCGCCGAGCTGCGCCGCGCGCTGGTTCGCCTGGGTGCGGTGGACGAGGTGGAGCAGCGCATCACCGAGCTCACCGCCAGCGGCCTGGCCGCCATGGACACCGACCTGGTGGAGCCGCTGGCCCGCAAGGAGCTGCAGGCCATGGCCGAGTCCGCCACCAGCCGGAGCTACTGATGCGCACCGTCGCCGGCCCCACCGACCACGTGGTCGTCGTGGGGGCGGGGCTCGCCGGGCTGTCCGCGGCCCTGCACCTGCTCGGCGCCGGCCGCGCGGTCACCCTCCTCGAGCGCGACGACCTGCCGGGTGGGCGGATGGGGCGCCTCGACGTCGACGGCTACCGCATCGACACCGGGCCCACCGTGCTCACCATGCCCGAGCTGATCGACGACGCCCTCTCCGCGGTCGGCGCGTCCCTGCACGACACCGTGCGGCTGCACCGGCTCGACCCCGCCTACCGGGCCCGCTACGCCGACGGCACCACCCTGGACGTGCACACCGATCCCGACGCCATGGAGGCCGAGGTGCGCGCCAAGATGGGCGCGGCCGACGCGGCGGGCTACCGGCGGCTGCGCACCTGGCTCACCGCCATGTACGACGCCGAGATCGACCGCTTCATCGGCGGCAACTTCGACTCCCCGCTGGACATGGTGTCCTCCCGCGCCGCGCTGGCCGACCTGTCCCGCTTCGCCCGGCTGGGTGGGCTCGCCAGCCTCGCCGGCAAGGTCGGCGCACACGTCACCGACGAGCGGCTGCGCCGGATCTTCACCTTCCAGGCCCTCTACGCCGGCGTGGCGCCGCAGCGGGCGCGGGCGGCCTACGGCGTCATCTCCTACATGGACACCGTGGCCGGGGTGTACTTCCCCGAGGGCGGCATGCACGCCGTCGCCCAGGCCATGGCCGACGCCGCGGTCGCCGGTGGCGCCAAGCTGCAGCTGGGAACCGAGGTGGCCGAGCTGGAGCACGACGGCGACCGGGTCAGCGCGGTGCGCACCGCCGCCGGCGAGCGCATCGCCTGCGACGCCGTGGTCCTCACTCCCGACCTGCCGCTGGTGGACGAGCTGCTGGGCCGCCCGCACCGCCGCCGGCTGCCCACCCGCTGGGCGCCCTCGGCCGTGGTCCTGCACGGCGGGGTGTCCCGGGAGGTCACCGCCGGCTGGCCGGAGGCCGCGCACCACACCATCGACTTCGGCGCCGCCTGGAAGCAGACGTTCAGCGAGATCATCGCCGGCGGCCGACCCGGCCGCGGCCGGCTGATGAGCGACCCGTCCCTGCTGGTCACCCGCCCCAGCCTCACCGACCCCACGCTCGCCCCCGACGGCCAGGAGCTCTGCTACATCCTGGCCCCGTGCCCCAACCTGCGTACCGCCCCGCTGGACTGGGACACCCTGGGCCCGGCCTACCGCGACGAGCTGCTCGGCGTGCTCGAGGCCCGCGGCTACACCGGCATCGCCGAGCACCTCACGGTGCACGAGCTGGTCACCCCGGCCGGGTGGGCTGCGCAGGGCATGGCGGCCGGCACCCCCTTCTCGGCCGCGCACACCGTCGCCCAGACCGGGCCGTTCCGCCGCGGCAACCTGGTGCCCGGGCTGGACAACGCGGTGCTGGCCGGCTGCGGCACCACCCCCGGCGTCGGCGTGCCCACCACCGTCATCTCCGGTCGGCTTGCGGCCCAGCGCGTCACCGGGTGAGTGGTACAACGGGAAGTACGGTCACGAGACGGCAACATCACTCGATTCGCGCGTCGTTGCCCACGGGCCATGGGGGATGATGCTCGGTGATGACAGCGCCCACCAGTCTTCGCGAACGATCTCGAAGCGGCAACGGACAGGATCTCCTGAACCGTGGCCGCGTTTTTCTGCGTGGGCCGGCGGCCCCGGACGTGTACCTCGGACTCGTCGCCAGCCTGCTGATCCTGGCGGGCGGGCTCGGGGCCGGCAGCGTCCGCGTGCGCGACCCGCTGCTGGAGTCGGTCAAGCTGTCCTGGCTGCGCTTCGGCCACGGCCACGACCTGTCCACCGCCGCCATCTACGTCGGCGTGCTGGCCATGTTCTTCGCCTGGATGCGCATCGGGCGCCGGGTGCTGCGCGACGAGCTCAGCCCCACCGCGCTGCGTGGCGTGCTGGTGCTGTGGATGGCCCCGCTGCTGGCCTCGCCACCGCTGTTCAGCCGCGACGCCTACTCCTACCTCGCCCAGGGCGCGCTGCTGCGCGACGGGTTCAAGCCCTACGAGGTGGGGCCGGTGGCCAACCCCGGGGTGCTGCTGGACAACGTCAGCAGCGTCTGGACCACCACCACCGCCCCCTACGGCCCGCTGTTCCTGCTGCTGTCGGACCTCATCACCCGCATCTGCGGTGACAGCGTGGTCGCCGGCACCATCCTGCTGCGGCTGGTGATGCTGCCGGGCATCGGGCTGCTGGTGTGGGCGCTGCCCCGCCTGGCTGCGCACCTGGGTGGCAACCACGCCGTGGCGCTGTGGATCGCGCTGCTCAACCCGCTGGTGCTGGTGAACCTGGTGGGTGGCGTGCACAACGAGATGCTCATGGTGGGCCTGCTCGCCGCCGGCACCGTGCTGGTGCTGAACCGCAGGCACGTGGCGGGGTTCGCCGCGGTCGCCGTGGGCATGGCGATCAAGGCCACCGCCGGGTTGGCGCTGCCGTTCCTGGTGTGGGTGTGGATGGTGCACCGGCGCGAGGACGCCCTGGCGCGCGGCGAGCAGCCGGCGCACCCGCTGCGGGTCTTCGCGGTGACCGCCGGCGCCGGTGTGGCCATCGTGGTGGCGGTCTTCCTCGGTCCGTCGGTGCACCCCAACCTGGGCCTGGGCTGGATCACCGCGCTCAGCGGCTCCGGGTTGATCATCAACTGGCTGTCGCTGCCCACCGCGATGGCGCACATCATCACGCTGGTGTTCGGCTGGCTGCTGAACTTCCAGCTGGTGGCGGTGCTGCCCTACACCCGGATGCTGTGCGCGCTGGCGCTGGTGGGGATCGTGGTGTGGCTGTGGTGGCGCAGCCGGCACTCCGCCGTGGCGGCCACCCGGTCCCTGGTGCTGGCCCTGGTGGCCGTGGTCATCCTGTCGCCCGCCGCGCTCACCTGGTACTACGCCTGGCCGCTGGCGCTGGGCGCGGCGCTGCCGTGGCGGCCGCGGCCGATGGCGCTGGTGGTGGGCCTGTCGGTGGCGCTCATGCTGCTGTTCCGCCCCTCGGGCGTCACCGGCATGTACAACTGGCTGGACGTGGCCGCCGCCCTGGGCCTGGGCGTTCTCACCGGCGTCTCGCTGCTGCGCCCGGACCCGCTCCGCCTGCGCGCACACTCCCCCGTCCACGCCCCGCTGCCCACCCAGCCGTGAGCGTCGCCGTGGTGGAGCGGGCACCGATGTCGCCGGACCTGGCCGAGTGCTACCGCCAGTGCCGCGAGCTCAACGCCCAGCACGGCCGCACCTACTACCTGGCCACCCGCCTGCTGCCGGCCTCCCGTCGCCCCGCGGTGCACGCCCTGTACGGCTTCGCCCGGCTGGTGGACGAGATCGTCGACGCCACCGACGACCCCCGGCCCTGGCCCGAGCGCGCCGCCGAGCTGGACGCGGTGGCCGCCGAGCTGCGGGCCGGGCTGACCGGCAGCGGTCCGGCGCCGGTCACCCCCGTGGTGCGCGCGGTCTGCGACACCGCGCAGCGCTACACCATCGAGCCGCAGCTGTTCGAGGACTTCCTGAGCTCCATGCGGATGGACGCGGTGGGGTCGGACACCCAGGTGGACGAGTACGCCGACCTGGCCCAGCTGACCACCTACATGTACGGCTCGGCCTCGGTCATCGGGCTGCAGATGCTGCCGGTGCTGGGCACCGTGGTGCGCCGCGAGGTGGCCGCCCCCTTCGCCAGCGACCTGGGCATCGCCTTCCAGCTGACGAACTTCCTGCGCGACGTGGGCGAGGACCTCGACCGCGGCCGGGTGTACCTGCCGGCGGACACCCTGGCCGCCTTCGGCGTGGACCGCCAGCTGCTGGCCGAGCTGCGGGCCAGCGGGCGCAGCGACCCGCGGGTGCGCCGTGCGCTGGCCCACCTGGTGGCGCTCACGCGCAGCACCTACCGGGCCGCCGAGCCCGGGGTGGACATGCTGCAGCCGGACGCCCGCCGCTGCGTGCGGGCGGCGTTCACGCTGTACTCCGACATCCTCGGCGAGATCGAGCGCGCCGACTACGACGTGCTCAGCCACCGGGTGGTGGTGCCGCGGCGCCGTCGGCTGCGGGTGGCGGCTCCGCTGCTGGCCCGCAGCCTGGTCAGAGCGCCATCGCTTGGGCGCGGCGCGTGACCTCCTTGCCCCGGTTGCCGTGCAGGGCGTCGATGGGGGTGCCGGGCAGGGTCTCGTCCTCGGTGAACAGCCACTCCAGGATCTCCTGGTCGCGGTACCCACCGTCGCGGAGCACGCTGATCAGGCCGGGCAGGCCCTTGAGCACCCGGCCCTCCTCCTCCAGGAAGATCTCCGGCACGCTCACCACGCCGTTGCGCCACACCGCGAACATCGCGCCGTCGCGGAGCAGCTGCTCCACGCTGGTGCGAGGTCGGTTGAGCTTCTTGGCCACGTCGGACAGCTGCAGGACCGGGACGTCAGGATCGAGGACGTCGTCCAGGTAGGGAATCGCGCTCACGACCACCACGGTAGCGGGCGGTGTCCGGCGGCTCGTCGGCCCGTCCGTCGCCGGTGCTGGGACGGGGCGCGTGGAACCGCTCGCAGGCAGGTCCGTCGCTACGATTGGCTCGCTCCCACCGGTCTACCCGGGACCCTCCCAGCACCACCCCGTGCCCCCTGACAGACCAGATTGAGGTGTTGACGAAGTGCGCAGCAGCGGCTCCGAACTGCTTGGCGTGCTGCTCGACGGGCGCTACCGCATCGACTCCCCGATCGCCCACGGTGGGATGTCCACGGTGTACCGCGGCGTCGACCTGCGGCTGGACCGCCCGGTGGCCATCAAGGTGATGGCCCCGCACTTCGCCGACGACCCCGCCTTCCTGGCCCGCTTCGAGCTGGAGGCCCGCTCGGTGGCCCGGCTCAGCCACGCGGGGCTGGTGGCGGTGTACGACCAGGGCCGCGACGACGGCCACGTGTTCCTGGTGATGGAGCTGGTGGAGGGCGGCACGCTGCGTGGCCTGCTGCAGCAGAACGGCGCGCTGTCGGTCCCGGTGGCCTTCGCGGTGATGGAGCCAGTGCTGGCTGCGCTGGCCACCGCCCACCGGGCCGGCCTGGTGCACCGCGACGTCAAGCCGGAGAACATCCTCATCGCCGAGGACGGGGCGGTGAAGGTGGCCGACTTCGGGCTGGTGCGCGCTGCGGCTGCCGCCGGGGTCACCGCCAACAACGGCGTCATCCTGGGCACCGCCGCCTACCTCTCGCCCGAGCAGGTCTCCCCCGGCACCGCCGACGCCCGCAGCGACGTCTACTCCACCGGGATCCTGCTCTACGAGATGCTCACCGGCACCCCGCCCTACACCGGCGACAGCGCGCTGTCGGTGGCCTACCAGCACGTCAACAACGACACGTCCGCCCCGAGCCTGCGGGTGCGTGGGCTGGCGCCGGAGCTGGACGACCTGGTGCTGCGGGCCACCCGGCGCGACCCTGCCGCCCGCTTCGTCGACGCCGGCCAGATGCTCGCCGAGGTGCTGGAGCTGCGTCGCTGGCTGCACGTCCCCTCGGTGCGGGTGCCGCTGCCCCAGCCGGTCAGCCCGCACGCGGTGGGCGTGCGTCCCCCGGTGCCTGCTGTCCCTGCCAACGGGACTGAGGGGGCACCCGACGAGCCCACCGTGCCCGCCCGGCGGACCACGGTGATGTCCGGCGCGATGCCAGGGGCCACGTCCACCCGCGGCTATCCGCGCACCGGCTCGGCGGCCATGGAGGTGCCGGTCAACGACAGCGAGTACTCCTTGCTGCGCCAGCGCGGCCGCCGGGTGGCGCTGGTGTGGGTGCTGGTGGTGCTGCTGCTGGCGGTGGCGGTCGGCGTCGGTGGGTGGTGGCTGGGCTCGGGCCGGTTCACCACGGTCCCCAACCTCACCGGCCTGTCCCACGGCGAGGCCCAGCAGGTGCTCGAGGACGTGGACCTCAAGGCCGAGGCACGCGACGGCTACGACAACACCGCCCCCATCAGCCAGGTGCTCGCCGCGCGACCGGCCCCGGGCGCCAAGGTCGCCAAGGGCTCCACCGTGGTGCTCACCGTGTCCCTGGGCCGGCCCGTGGTGCCCACCATCGTCAGCGGCACCATCTCGGCCGCGGTCAGCGAGCAGCTGCGCCAGCACGGGTTGCTGCCCGTGCTGGCTCCCGGCGCACACAGCGAGACCGTGGCCGAGGGCGGCCTGCTGCGGCTGAGCCCCGAGCCCGGCACGGTGCTCACCGTGGACGCGCCGGTGCAGGTGACCCTCAGCCTCGGCCCGCCGCCGGTGCGGGTGCCCGACGTCGCCGGTCGCAGCGCCGAGGAGGCCACCGCCGTGCTCGGCGACAGCGGACTCACGGTGGGCGGCACCATCCCGGTGTACAGCTCCGCGGTGCCGGCCGGGTCGGTGGTGGGCTCCGAGCCCGCCGCCGGTGCCGAGTCGCGACGCGGGTCGGCGGTCACCCTGCAGGTGTCCAACGCCCTCTCCGTCCCCGACGTCACCGGCACCTCCCCGGCCGAGGCCACCGCCCGGCTGAGCGCCGCCGGCTTCGCCCCCGTCATCGGCGCCACCGTGTTCGACCCCGCGGCCGACGCAGGCTCGGTCGCCTCCACCGTCCCGCCCGCGGGCACGCTGGTCGACCCGACGACGCCCCAGGTGCAGGTGCAGATCTCCGACGCCGTCACGGTGCCCGGCGTGCGCGGGCGCACGGTGGACAGCGCCCGGGCCGCGCTGGCGGAGCTGGGGCTGCGGGTGAAGGTGCAGCAGCTGGTGCCCTTCGACGGGTCACTGGTGGTGGGGCAGTCCGCCGAGGGCGGCAGCCGGGTGGCCCCGGGCGCCGAGGTCACCATCACCGCCCTGCCCTGAGCGGGAAACCCCGCCCTGAGCTGGCGCCCTGCCCGAGCTAGGCGGCCTTGCGGTCCCAGCTGTCCTCGAGCATGCGCGGCTTGCAGGCGACGTAGCCGCCCACCAGCAGCACCGCCACGGCGCAGCCGAGCATGCTGAACGGCAGCCCCCACCCGCCGGTGGCCTCGTGCAGCAGGCCGAACAGCAGCGGGCCCAGGCAGGCCACCGTGTAGCCCACGCCCTGGCTGAACCCGGAGAGCGCGGCCGAGCCGGCCGGGGTGCGGGTGCGCAGGTTGATGAGCGTGAGCGCCAGCGGGAAGGTGCTGGGGCCCAGACCCACCAGGCTCACCCAGAGCAGCGGCAGCTCCATCGGCGCCAGGTACAGGCCCACGTAGCCCACGGCGAAGAAGGCGGCGCAGAGCACCACGATGAAGTACGGGTTGGCCACCCGGGTGGCCAGCACCGGCATGGTCAGCGCACCCACCAGGCCCAGCGCGGAGAACAGTCCCACCATGTTGCCGCCCAGCTCGGCGCTGCCGCCGGCCTCGGTGAGGATCTTGGGGATCCAGGTGAACATGGCGTAGGTGTTGAGCGAGGTCATGCCGAACATCGCGGCCATCCCCAGGCCCACCGGTGAGCGCCAGGCCCGGCCCTCGGCCCGCACCACCGGCAGCCCGTCGTCCCCCGTGCCGTCACGCCCCCGCCTGCCGCGCTCCAGCAGCAGCACCGCCGTCCACGGCACCGCGGCGGCCAGCGCCACCAGGGTCCAGGAGCCGGTGGACACCCGCCAGTCGCTGGCGTTGGCCAGCGGCACTGCCACCAGCGCGGGCAGCACGGTGCCCAGCTGCAGCACGGTGATGTAGACGGTGCTCAGCCCGCCCACCCGGTCGGGGAAGTAGCGCTTGACCAGCGGCGGGATCACCACGTTGCCGATCCCCATGCCGCCCAGGGCCACCGCGGACAGCGCCAGCAGCACCAGGGTGTCGCCGGCCAACGAGCGGGTGAAGGTGCCGATCGCGGCCATCGCCATGGCCACCAGGGCCACCTGCTCCAGGCCGATGCGGTGCACCAGTGCCGGGGTCAGCAGGCCGAACACCGCGAAGGCCAGCGTGGGCAGCATGCCCAGCACCCCCGCCACCGACGGCCCGAAGCCGAGGTCGTCGCCGATCGGGTCCAGCAGCGGGGTGATCGAGGTGACCGCGGTGCGCAGGGTGAACGCCGCCAGCACGATGCCCAGCAGCACCAGGACGCGCCCCGCCCACAACGGCTTGGGGTGAGCGGCCGCCGGCCCACCTCCGGGTGTGCCCGGGCCCTGGGTGGCGCTCCCCTGCCCGACCGCTGTCATCACTGTTCTCCGCTTCTGCTGCTCGTGCTGCTCGTGCTGCTCGTCTGTGCTCGTCTGTGCTCGTCTGTGCTCGGCCACCTCTGGCGACGCGCCGGTCAGCTCCCCCACGCACGAGGGCACCGGCGCGCGTGCGCCGGTGCCCTCGTGGGTGCTGGTGACCAGGTGGGTCAGTCGCGCAGCATCTCCGCCACCAGGAAGGCCAGCTCCAGCGCCTGCTGGGTGTTCAGCCGCGGGTCGCAGGCGGTCTCGTACCGACCGGCCAGGTCAGCGTCGGAGATGTCCTGGGCGCCACCCATGCACTCGGTGACGTTCTCGCCGGTGATCTCCAGGTGGATGCCGCCGGGGTGGGTGCCCACCCTGCGGTGCACCTCGAAGAAGCCCTGCACCTCGTCCACGATCCGGTCGAAGTGCCGCGTCTTGTAGCCCGACGCCGACTCGTGGGTGTTGCCGTGCATCGGGTCGCACTGCCAGATCACCTGGTGGCCGGTGGCCTGCACCTTCTCGATGATCGGCGGCAGGAGCTCACGAACCTTGGTGTTGCCCATCCGGGAGATCAGCGTGAGCCGGCCCGGGGTGTTGTGCGGGTCGAGCCGCTCCACGTACTCCACGGCCATCTCCGGCGTGGTGGAGGGACCGATCTTCAGCCCGATCGGGTTGGCCACCAGCTCGGCGAAGGCGATGTGCGCCCCGTCCAGCTGCCGGGTGCGGTCGCCGATCCAGAGGAAGTGCGCCGACAGGTCGAACAGCCGCGCGTTGGCGTCCGGCTCCACGTCGCGCTCCAGGCGGAGCATGGCGCGCTCGTAGTCCAGCACCAGCGCCTCGTGGCTGGCGAAGATCTCGGCGGAGTGCAGCGACGGGTCGCTCACGCCGCAGGCGTCCATGAAGCGCAGGCCGCGGTCGATCTCCTCGGCCATCGCCTCGTAGCGGGCGCCGGCGGGGGAGTTCAGCACGAACTCGCGGTTCCAGTCGTGCACCTTGTGCAGGTCAGCCATCCCGGCCGCGGTCAGCGCCCGCACCATGTTCATGGCGGCGCTGGAGTTGGCGTAGGCGCGCACCAGCCGCGACGGGTCGTGGCCGCGGACAGCCTCGTCGGCCACCAGCGAGTTGATCATGTCGCCGCGGTAGGACTTCAGCCCCAGCGCGTCGATGTCGGACGAGCGCGGCTTGGCGTACTGGCCGGCGATGCGGGCCACCTTCACCACCGGCATGGAGGCGCCGTAGGTGAGCACCACCGCCATCTGCAGCAGGGTGCGGATGTTGCCGCGGATGTGCGGCTCGGTGTTGTCCGCAAAGGTCTCCGCGCAGTCACCTCCCTGCAGCAGGAACGCCTCGCCCCGGGCTACCTGCGCGAGGCGCTCGTGCAGGTTGTCCACCTCGCGGGAGACGGTGATGGGCGGCACGCTCTCGAGCACCTTGCGCATGGCCGCGGCCTGGTCGGCCGGCCAGCTGGGTTGCTGGGCAGCCGGGCGGGCCAAGGCGTCATCGAGCTTGGCACGCATGGCCTCCGACAACGGGGGAAGCTCGGGCAGCGTGTCGATCGGCACGTCGACGGTCCAGTTCACGCGGTCAATCCTAGGTGTTCGCCTGCGGCGCCTGCCGAGCGGTCAGGTACGCCTCGATCGCCCGGAAGCGCTGCAGGTTGTGCCGGGCGTCCGCGAGCGCGTCGTGGGCGTCGTCCGGGGCCTTGGGCAGCTCGGGGCTGCCGGAGTCCTCCCAGAGCTGGCGCAGCTCGCGGGTGAACCGCGGCAGCGCCCTCGGAAGGGCGGGCATGGCCCCCCACAGCTGGCACAGGGCCACGTGGTCGTAGGCGGCGATCCAGGCCCACAGCTCCGGGGAGTCCTCCGCGGTGAGGAAGGCCAGCAGCTCCTCGCGGATCTGGGCCCGGCTGCGCCACAGCGGCGAGGAGGGGTTGGGCAGCTTGGGCAGGACGTTGGCCCGCACCCACTTGCCGGCCTTGTCCGGGTTGAACTCGGTGGACACCGCGTAGTACTCGCGGCCGTCCTCCGCCGCCACCCCGATCGACACCAGGTCGATGGTGGTGCCGTCCTCGATGAACTCACAGTCGTAGAAGTAGCGCACCGCGACAGCCTAGGGCCGCTCGCTGGACCCGGGATCCACCTCGGGCACCAGCCCGGTGCCCGGGGCGTCCCCGGGGCGGGCTGACCGGACCGTGCTGGCGTAGACGTCCACGTACTCCTGGCCGGACAGCCGCTGCAGGGCCTGCATCACCTCGTCGGTGGCGGCCCGCAGCACGGCCGGGTCGGCGTGCCCGCCCGCGTGCGGCGAGAGGTCGATCGGCCGGCCCAGCGTCACCACCACCCGGGCCGGCCGCCACATCCGCGAGCCGATCGGGTTGACCCGATCGGTACCGGTCATGGCTACCGGGATCACCGGCACCCCGGCCTCCAGCGCCACCTGGGCCAGCCCGGCCTTGCCCCGGTAGAGGCGCCCGTCGGGTGAGCGGGTGCCCTCCGGGTAGATCCCCAGCACCGCGCCCCGGCGCAGCAGCTGCAGCGCGGTGGCCAGCGCCGGCTGCGCCGCGCGCAGGCTGGAGCGATCCACCGGCACGTGGCCGACGCCCAGGAAGAACCACCGTCTCAGCCGACCCACCAATCCCGGGGTGGTGAAGTACTCGCTCTTGGCCAGGAAGCTCACCCGCCGGGGTACCACCAGGGGCAGGAAGAAGGAGTCGGCGACCGCGAGGTGGTTGCTGGCCAGGATCACCGGGCCCTCCGCCGGCAGGTTCTCCAGACCCCGCACCTGGGGCTTGCAGGTCACCCGCAGCAAGGGCCCCAGCAGGACGTGCTTGGTGAGCCAGTACAGCATCGGCGACCCTCTTTCAGCTCCCGCCCGCGTGCTCCAACCCTAGCCAGGCACCACCCGTCCGAGGGGCGAGCCGCTGCGGCCAGCCCCTCGACCGCCGGTCGTGCCACCATGGTGAGGTGCCCCTCCCCCCCGGCGCCGAGCCGCTCGTCCCTGCTGGTCGCCCCAGCTCCGCGGTGGTGCCGTCGCGCCAAGGGTCCACCGTCACCATCGTCGACGTCGACCGCGCGCAGGAGGCGAGCCAGCGATGAGCACACCGGACTCCGCAGGAGGAGAGCGCGAGGAGCGCGACAAGGACGCCGCCGAGATCGACGCCGCGTTCGCCGAGCTGGTCGCGGGCTGGGACGCCGAGCCCAGCTGGGAGCAGGCCGAGCGGGAGGCGGGCGCCGCCACCGCCCGCTCGTCGACCGCCCCGAGCACCGACGAGCGCACCACCGACCCGGACGAGGACGACCCGCAGGGGCACGGCCCGGCGGGGGCCGAGCCGAGTCCGGCCGAGCCCGAGCAGCCCGGCGTCGCCACCACCGAGCCCCCGGTGAGCCGGCCGGCGCCGGTGGTCCGGCCCGACGAGCTGGACCTGGAGGAGGACGAGGGGCACTACGAGCCGCCGGAGCCGCCGCCCATCCCGCGCCCGCACGGGGCCGGGCTGGGAGCGTTGGTCCTGCTGGCCATCGGGGTGGTGCTGCTGTTCATCCCCGGCGTCATCGGCCTCACCGACTCGGTGGGCTTCCCGCTGGGGCTGCTGGCCATGGCGTCGTCGCTGTTCTGGATGTTCCTGCTGCTGCGCGACGGCCCGCCGGTGGACTCCGGCTGGGACGACGGGTCGCGGATCTAGCGCACTCCCTGGGTCAGCGCGCTCCGGGCACCGATGGGGTGACCACGGCACGCGCCAGCTCCGCGGCGCCCACCAGGCCCGCGGCGTGGCCGGTCTGGGCGGTGCGGATGCGGGCCGGCGGGCGGTGTCCGGCGCCGGTGACCCGCCGGGCGTAGTGCTCGCGAGCCGCGTCCAGGAACAGCGGCGCCGACACGCTGACGCCGCCACCGACCACCACCAGGTCAGGGTCGTAGACGTCGCCCACCACGGCCAGGCCCTCCCCCAGCCAGCGGGCCAGGTCGTCCACCGCGGCCACTGCCACCGGGTCCCCGTCGCGGGCGGCCATCATCACCCGACGCCCCGTCAGCGAGTCCGGCTCGGCGGCGGCCTCCCTGGCCAGCACCGACGACCGCTGGGGATCGGCCGCCAGCAGCTCCAGCGCGGTGGTGGCCAGGGCCGTGCCGCTGCAGTAGCGCTCCCAGCAGCCCCGCTTGCCGCACGGGCAGGGACGCCCGTCGGGCACCACCCGCAGGTGGCCCAGCTCCGGCGCCACCCCGTGCGCGCCCCGAAACAGCCGGCCGTCCAGCAGCAGGGCGGCCCCGATCCCGGTGCCCAGGGAGATCAGCAGCACCACCCGGCCGCCCCGGGCGGCGCCAAAGCGGTGCTCGGCCCAGGCAGCGGAGTTGGCGTCGTGCTCGAGCACCACCGGCAGCCCGAGGCGCTCGCTCATCCGGGCGGCGACGGGAGCGTCGCGCCAGGGCAGGTGCGGAGCGAACAGCACGGTGGCGTTGTCGGGGCTGATGAACCCGGCGACGGCCAGGCCCACGGCGTGCACCTCGTGGCGGGTGCGCAGCTCGGTGACGGAGCGGGCCAGCGCGGCCTCCAGCGCCGCGGACGAGGCGGGGGTGGGGGCGTCGACGCTGTCCAGCACCTGTCCGTGCACGTCCACCACACCGGCCCGGATGTTGGTGCCGCCCACGTCGATCCCCACGGTGAGCAGGCCCAGCTCCCCCACTCCAGCGCCACCCACGGTCAGCGCCACCGGCCGCTGTCGACCACCGGGATCTGCTGCACCCGCGGACGGGTGTCGGCCGTCGCCCCCGGGCCGGGCGCCTCGCTCGCCGGGGCGGGTTCGCCGGCGTGCTCGTGCTCCTCCACCAGCAACCGCACGGTGCTGAGCCAGGCCAGGCCCTGCTCGGACAACCGGCGCAGCAGGTCGGGGCGCTCCCCCCGCAGCGCAGCGGCTGCCGCGCACAGCGGGCACCACCCGCAGTCGGGGGCATCCGACTCTGCGGCCTCGGTGGTCTGCGCGCGCAGCCAGGGGCCGAGGCGGTCCAGCAGCGCCTCCAGCAGGGCGCGCAGCTCGGCGAGGGTCTCCTCGGCGTCCAGGTGGGGCGGGCTCACTCGAGGGGTCACTGCATCCACGTCTCTGGGTCGGGGCGGAACCGGACCAGCAGCCCGGTGGGAGTCAGGTCGGCGGCCACGGCCACGCAGCGGCGCAGCACCGGGGGCAGCGGCATCCGGCGGCGCTGCCCGGCCACGGTCACCAGCAGGTCGTCGTCGATGCGCCCGAGCTGCACCGAGGAGGCCTGCACCAGTGGGAGCGGCAGCTCCCAGCGGTACACCGAGTCCAGCCCGGAGCCGGACTCCCGGAGCACCTGCGGCGCCGCCACGGTGGCACTCGCGGAGTCGAGCACGTCGGTGTCGCGGTAGACCTCGGCCGCCAGCTCGGCCAGCTGCGGCAGGCCCACCGGCTCGCGGGCCTGGCAGGGCACCGCCTGCACGCCGGCGTCGGGCAGCTCGACCTCCAGCGCCGCCAGCACCGCCGCCTGCTCGGCGCAGCGGGTGCGCAGCCACTGCAGGGCGGGATCGGCGGCGACGTCGGCACCGGCAGCGCCCGTCGGTGCGGGCAGCACCTGGTTGGCCAGCACGCGGTCCACCCGCAGGCCGTGCAGCGCCAGCGACGTCACGGTGCGCCGGGTCTCGGCCAGCACCACGCGCTCGGGCGTGAGCACCAGCCGGACGGTGGTGCGCTCGGGGTCGGCCAGCAGGGCGCGCACCGTGCGGGTGGACTCCTCCAGGCGCTCCACCGCGTCCACCAGCCGGGCCATGCGCGCGCCACCGCGACCGCCGAACGCGCCGTAGGTGAGCCGGCGGTGGCGGGGCCACACCCGCTCCAGGTAGCCGCTCACCGCCTCGGGCAGGGCCAGCATCCGCAGCGTCTCGGCGGTGGGTCCGCAGTCGAGCACCACCACGTCCCACCTCCCGCTGTCGGCCTGGCGGCGCACCTCGGCCAGCGCGAGCAGCTCCTCCACGCCGGGCAGCACGCTCAGCTCCTCCGGCTCCAGGCCCGCCATGCCGGTGTCGGCGGGCAGCGCCGCGCCCACCAGGGCACCCAGCTCGGCGCGCAGCGTCACCCACTGCTGGTCGAGCAGCGCGTGCGCGTCCAGCTGCATGCCGGCCAGGGCGCCGTCCACCTCGGTGGGCTGGGAGCCCAGGGGCACGTCCAGCGCATCGGCCAGGGAGTGCGCGGGATCGCTGGAGACGACGAGGACCTTCAGCCCGGACTCGGCCAGGCGAACCGCGCTCGCCGCGGCCAGGGTCGTCTTGCCCACGCCGCCCTTGCCGGTGAACAGCAGTATCCGCACGTGACTCCCCCCAACCGGCGACGTGGCACCCGGCGCAGGTCCCAGCAGAAGCCCCGACCCTACCGGCCGGTGCCGGTTCAGCCCTCTACGCGCTTCTTGAGCTCCTTGAGAGCGGTGTCGGTGATGACCTTCTCCGCCTTGCGCTTGAACATGCCGATCATCGGGATGGCGAGGTCCACCGCCAGCGAGTAGGTCACCTCGGTGCTCTCGCCGCGCGGGCGCAGGGTGTAGGACCCCTCCTGCGCCTTCTGCATCTGACCCTTGACCAGCTTCCAGCTCACCGCGCAGCCGTCCGGCGCCCAGGTGTAGGTCAGCTCGTAGGTGTCCTTGACCATGCCGGCGTCCAGCTCGAAGCGGACGTGCGAGCCGCGGCCGTCGTCGCCACGCTCGAGCACCTCCACGACCTTCACCGCCTGGGCCCACTCGGGGTAGGCCTCGAAGTCGGCGATCACGGCCATGACCTGCGCCGGTGGCGCGTCGATGACGATGGACTGAGTTGTCTTGTCGGCCACGGCGCTGAGGCTACCGCTTCACCACGAGCGTGGGACCGCTCGGCTGGGCCGGGCCGGCGCTGCCCGCGGGCGCCTCACCTGCTGCTCGCCCCGCCTCCAGCTCGGCCTTGAGCTCGAAGGCCAGTGCCTTGGCCCGCCGCCGGCGCGCCTGCGCGGCCGCGAAGATCTCCTCCGGCGCGGCGTCGGGCACCTCCGCCCGCAGGAAGTAGTGCAGCACGGTGCCGTCCAGCACCGGCTCCAGCCACACCTCCATGCTGCCCTCGACGGCACCGCTGACCCGCCAGCGCAGCCCGGCCGGGCCGCGGTCGTCGTGCAGGTGCAGCGACAGCTCGGGCCACCAGCGTCGCCAGCGCTGCCGCGGAGCCAGCGCCGCAGCCACCTGAGCAGGGGCTACGGCCAGGAACGTCTCGTCCACCACGTCGAGGGCACTCACGCACACAGCGTCACACACCGACGCAAGAACCAGCCAGTCGCCAGACGCACACGATAGGTTGACCACACGATAGGTTGACCAGAGGTAACAGGCACTTGCCTGACTGAGCAGCCCAGCTCCACACCTGACCGGAGGCACTTCGTGCGTGAGTACAGCGTCCCTTCCAACTACTCCGTCGACGACAGCGCCAGCGTGGCCGCGATGGTGTTCTCCCACGCTGAGAGCTATCCAGACACGGTGATGTTCCAGCGCCGGGTCGGTGGCGAGTGGACCGACGTCACGGCAGCGGAGTTCGCGGTGCAGGTGACCGCGGTGGCCAAGGGACTGATGGCCTCGGGCGTGCAGAAGGGCGACCGGGTGGGACTGCTCTCGGCCACCCGCTACGAGTGGGAGCTCATCGACTTCGCCATCTGGACCGCCGGCGCGGTGACGGTGCCGATCTACGAGACCTCCTCCGCCGACCAGGTGCAGTGGATCCTCAGCGACTCCGCCGCCGTGGGCATCGTCTGCGAGAACGCCAAGCACCGCGCGATGCTCAACACCATCGAGGCCGAGTGCCCCGACCTCGCGCACACCTGGCAGATCGAGGGCACCGAGGCCCACGTCCTGGAGGGCTCCGGCTCGGCCGCCGTGGAGGCCCTCACCCAGGCCGGCGCCGGCATCACCGACGACGAGCTGCACGCGCGCCGCCGGGAGGTGGTCGCCGACGACATGGCCACCCTCATCTACACCTCCGGCACCACCGGCCGCCCCAAGGGCTGCATCCTCACCCACCGCAACCTGCTCGCGGAGTCCGACTCGGCCACCTCGGTGTTCGCCAAGCTGATGCACCCCGGCCAGCGCACCCTGCTGTTCCTGCCGCTGGCTCACGTCTTCGCCCGGGTCATCGCCGTGGCCAGCTTCGAGAAGCGCGTGGTGCTCGGCCACACCGCCGACGTGAAGAACCTGGTCAACGACCTCGGCGTGTTCAAGCCCGACTTCGTCCTCTCGGTGCCGCGCGTGTTCGAGAAGGTCTACAACACCGCCCGCCAGAAGGCGCACTCCGGCGGCAGCCTCAAGGGCAAGATCTTCGAGGCCGCCGACGCCACCGCGGTGGCCTACAGCGAGGCCCAGTACACCGGGGGCCCGAGCCTGGCCCTCACGGTCCGCCACGCCGTGTTCGACAAGCTGGTCTACGCCAAGCTCAAGGCCGCCCTCGGCGGGCGCTGCAACGCCGCCATCGTCGGTGGTGCACCGCTGGGTGCCCGGCTGGGCCACTTCTTCAGCGGTGTGGGCGTGCCGGTCTACGAGGGCTACGGGCTCACCGAGACCACCGCGGCCCTCACCGCCAACGGCCCCGGCGCCCAGAAGATGGGCACCGTCGGGCGCCCCATCCCCGGCTGCGCGGTGCGGGTGGCCGAGGACGAGGAGATCCTGGCCACCGGGGACGTGGTGTTCTCCGGCTACTGGCACAACGAGCAGGCCACCAAGGACACCTTCGTCGACGGCTGGTTCCGCACCGGCGACCTCGGCTCGCTGGACTCCGACGGCTACCTGACGATCACCGGCCGCAAGAAGGAGCTGATCGTCACCGCCGGCGGCAAGAACGTGGCGCCCGCCGTGCTGGAGGACAAGCTCCGCCAGCACCCGCTGATCAGCCAGTGCATGGTGGTGGGCGACCAGAAGCCGTTCATCGGTGCGCTCATCACCATCGACCCCGAGGCGTTCCCGGACTGGCTCAAGGCCCACGGCAAGCCCGCGGACACCGACGTCGCCAGCCTGGTGGAGGACGTGCAGCTGCTGGCCGACATCGAGGGCGCGGTGACCAACGCCAACAAGGCGGTCTCCCACGCCGAGGCCATCAAGAAGTTCCGCATCCTGCCGGTGGACTTCACCGAGGACACCGGTGAGCTGACCCCCACGCTCAAGCTCAAGCGCAACGTGGTGGCCAAGTCCTTCGCCACCGACATCGAGAGCATCTACACCACGTAGCTCGCCGCGGTCTGGCCGACAGCCCAGGCCGCCCCGCCGCCAGCACAGCGCCCCCGCGACCGACGTCGCGGGGGCGCTGTGCTGTGCCTGTCCCGGGGGCGCTGTGCTGTGCCTGTCCCGGGGCCGCTGTCCCCTGGCGCGGTGGGCTCAGCCGTCGATGAGGGTGCGCAGCCGCTGGGACAGCCGGTCCCAGCGCCAGTGCTCCGCCGCCCAGGTGCGCCCGGCCGCCCCCATCCGCGCGGCGAGGTCGGGGTCGGCCAGCAGTCCGCCGACGGCGCGGGCCAGCTCGTCCACGTCGCGCCCGTCCACCACCCGCCCGGTCTGTCCGTCCAGCACCGTCTCCGGGGCACCGCCGGAGCGTCCGGCCACCACCGGCAGCCCCGAGGCGGAGGCCTCCAGGTACACGATGCCCAGCCCCTCCACGTCCAGCCCCGCGCCGCGGGTGCGGCAGGGCATGGCGAAGACGTCGCCGAAGGTGTGGTGGGCGGCCAGCTCGTCGGCGGGCACTCCCCCGGTGAACACCACGTCCTGGGCCACCCCGGTGGCGGCGGCCAGCTTGTGCAGGGTGTCGGAGTAGGGGCCGCCGCCCACCAGCACCAGGGCGGCGCCGGGCACCTGCCGCTGGATCTGGGGCAGCGCGCGGATCAGCATGTCCTGCCCCTTGCGCGGCACCATCCGGGACACGCACACCACCACCGGGCGCTCCCCCAGCCCGTAGCGGGCGCGGAGCTCGGCGCGCGCGGCCGGGTCGGGCTGGAACACGGTGGTGTCCACGCCGGAGGGCAGGTGCTCCAGCGCGGCGCGGGGACCGAACGCCGAGGCGAAGCGCCCGCGGGTGTAGCGGCTGACGTAGGTGACGACGTCGGCGCTGTCGCCGATGCGGCGCAGGGCGCTGCGGGCAGCGGGCAGCATCGACCAGCCCACCTCGTGGCCGTGCGTGCTGGCCAGCACCCGCTCGGCGCCAGCCGAGCGCAGCGCCGGGCCGAGCAGCGCCAGCGGGGCCGCCGCGCCGAACCACACCGCCGAGCACTGCCGGTCCACCAGCAGCCGGCGAGCCCGAGCCAGCACGTCGGGGGTGGGCAGCATCAGCGTCCCGGGGTGGCGCACCACCTCGAAGGGCTGCTCGGCGTCGAAGCGCACGTGCGAGTCGCCCCGCCAGGACGGGGCGTAGACCACCAGCTCGTCGGCGGGCAGGTGCTGGGCGAAGGTGTGCAGGTAGGACTGGATGCCGCCCGGTCGTGGGGGAAAGTCGTTGGTCACCACGAGTGTCCGGCGCATCCTGAGCAGGCTAGTCCAGCGCCTGCTGCAGCCAGCGGCCCCACTCGACCAGCAGGGCGCCGAGCGAGACGCCGAGCACCGGCTGCACCGCGGCGTCGATCTCCGCGGTGGAGGGAGCGGGTAGTGCAGCGACGGCGAGGTACACCCCGCGCAGCGCGTCCTCGCCCCGGGTGGCGGCCAGGAACACCGCGAACGACCACGACAGCTGGTAGGCCAGCTCCACCTTGGCGCCGCTGGTGGTGGTGGCGAACTGGGTGTCCACGGGCAGGCTGTCCGGTGGGCCCGCCGAGCGCACCACCGCGGCCACGGCGGGTGCGCCGTCGGACAGCGAGACCCCACTGGCCCGGTAGCCGACGTAGTCGGCGAAGCCCTCGGCCAGCCACACCGGGGCCTGGGCGCTGGTGGCGGCCCGCGCGGCCACGTGGGTGAGCTCGTGGCGCAGCACCACCCGGCGCGACAGCGGGGTGAGCCGGCTCAGCGTGGCCGGGTTGAACACCACTCGCTGGCCACGGACGGTGCCCGCGGAGCGGTCGATGTTGTCCGCGATGGAGACTGCGGCAATCTCCCCCTCGGCGAAGTCCGGGCCCACCAGCGCGCGCAGCTCGTCCTGGTGGTCTGGCAGGAAGACCGCGGCGCGCTGCTGCCAGCCCGGCCCCCAGAAGTCGGTGACCGCGGCGACCGCCGGGCCGAGCTCCTTGGCCAGCAGGTCGAGGTCGGCGGCCCGGCTGGGGTGACCGAGCACCACTCCCTGGGGCACCACCCGGGCGATCACCGGGCCGAAGTCCCACAGCCCGCGCCAGGTGCTGCGGCCGTAGCGGTCGGCGGCGGTGTCGCTGACCAGCCGCCACACGTCCCCGCGGCGGGCCAGCACCACGCCCACCGGGCGGGTGGTGCTGGCGGCGTCCGCGCCGGCGATGGCGTAGCGCAGCACCACCGGTGGCGACCAGACCTCGTCGGCGCCCAGCCGCGCGGTCACTGCGGGGTCGACGGTGGGCACCGCCTCCTCGGTGATGTCGTAGCCCCAGTCGGCCAGCGGCACCTGGGTGAGGTTGGCGGCCCTGCGGGCCTCGGCGGCAGGGAAGCCGACGTCGGCACCCGTGTCGAACAGGGTGGCCAGCAGCGCGGAGTCGTTGCTGCGCACGGCGACGGCCCACTGGTCGAGCAGCTGTTGCACCGCCTTCTTGCGCGCGGCCTGGCTCGCCGCGGGCGGCACTGCGTTCTGCGAGGCGGTGGTGGTCAGCGGTGGGGCACCGGTGGTGCTGGGCCCGGACACTCCCGCGTCCCGCGACGTTGGGGTGTCCGACCGCAAGGCCACGACGGCCGCGGTGATCACCAGGACGAGCACGAGCGCCGCCAGCAGGACGCGCGGCAGCGCACGACTGCTCATCGGTCCAGCCTAGGACACCCCGTCGTCGTGGCGGGGTGTCCGTTCCGGTGGCCCGCGCGGATCAGTGCAGCGGAGTGATCAGTAGCGGCGAGCACCGGTGTAGGGCATGTTGCCCATCGGCGCGACCTTGACGGGCTGGCCCTCGGTGGGGGCGTGCACCATGTTGCCGCCGCCGGCGTAGATGCCCACGTGCGAGACCGGGCTGTAGAAGAACACCAGGTCGCCGGGCTGCAGCTGGTCGCGGGAGACCGGGGTGCCGCCGCCGGCCTGTGCTGCGGCGGTGCGCGGGATGGCGGTGCCGGCCTGGCGGAAGGCCCACTGGGTCAGCCCGGAGCAGTCGAAGGAGCCGGGGCCGGTGGCGCCGTAGACGTAGGGCGAGCCGAGCTTGCTCATCGCCGCCTGCAGGGCGGTGGCGCCACGACCCGAGCCGGCGGACCGGGTGCTGGCGACCGCGGGAGCGGCCGGGGCGACGGCCCCGCCGCGAACGGCCGCAGCGGGAGCCGCGGGCTGGCTGGCAGCCTCCGCGGGCGGCGTGACGGGGGTGGTGGGAACCGGGGAGACGAAGCCCGCCGGGACGATGGCACCGGCGTAGCGCACCCGCTCGGCCTCGGTGAGCGAGGCCAGCTTGGCGCGGACCGCGGTGGACCGGGTGCTCAGCTCGTCCTGCTTCTTGCGCAGGTCCGCCTGCACCAGGGCGGCGGCGTCGGCGGCGGCCTTGGCGGCGGCGTCAGCCGAGCGCGCGTCGGTGGCGGCGGTGGCGGCCTGGGCGGAGGCGGCGGAGAACTTCTGCACCCGGTCGTTGGTGTCCGCGGCCAGCACGTCCAGGCCCGACATCTGGTCGAGCAGGTCCTGGGGCGACTCGCTGATCATCAGCGCGGACAGCTTGTTCAGGCGTGCGCCCTGGTAGGAGGCGGAGGTGAGGGCGTCCACGGTGCCGCGGAACTGCTCCTGCTCCGACTGCGCCACCCGGAGGCTCTCCTGCGCGGAACCCAGCCGGGCCTCGGCGTCGACCCGCTGCGATTGCTTGGCGTCCAGGTCGACCTGCGCGCCCAGGAGCTGCTCGTTGACCACCTCGGCGTCGTGGCCCAGCCGGGCGAGCTCCTGCTCAGCCTGGGTCGCGTTGTCGGGGAGCACCGGGTCGGCGCTGGCCGGGGTGGCCGACATCGTGGCGATGGCCACCGCGGCCATTCCGGCGGCGAGGACGCCACGAACAGTGCGTGTGCGGGCCGTACGAGCTCGAGCTAGGGACGCCACAGGGCGAAGTCTCCTTGTATCCGTTAACCGCCTACCGAGTTAGCTGACGGGTTCGGACTGGACACAAACAGCCCTACAGCGCGGTCGCCCGTGACGGCGGCGAGCTGATTCACCCCGGAGAACTGGGTTCCCGGCTCGACTCCCCGACGGGTCGACTCGGCGGTGACCCCCAGTGCAATCCTCTTGAGACCGCTAACCCCTGGAAGGTCTCGGCCAGGTTACGGAATGGACATCCCCCGTGTCTACTGTGACCGTTTCGAGACGTGGGTGGCGTCGCTCAGCGGCTCGCCACGTCGAAGGTCATGCCGGCGCGGCGCAACCTGTCGAGCAGGGCGGTCCCCATGGCGCTGGCCGGGGTGAGCACGCCCGCCGCTGCAGGCAGCTGCGCGCGGTCCAGGGCCAGGCACAGCGCGCTCTCCCCCATCATCATCGCGGTCGCGGCGTAACCGGGATCACCCTGCGCGGCGACGGTGCACACGTACCGTCGACCGGTGGTGGTGCGGGTGTGCACCTCCATCCGGAAGTAGCCGTTGCGCTGCGCTCGCTCGGACGGGCCGCTGCCGGGGCTGGGCAGCACCCGGTCGAGCACCCAGCGGGCGGGGCCGAACATGAGCCCGGCCGCAGCACCCCAGGTGCCGCCGGCGATGGCCAGCGCAGCACCGGGTGAGACCACTGAGTCGCCGCAGCCGATCACCTCGCGGTAGCGGAGCGTGCGGCCGTAGGCCCAGCCCTGCAGCGCGTTGCTGCGCCGCACGATCCGGGTGTTGTACTGCGCCATGACGAACGGGGCCGTCCAGCCGCCCACCTCGGGGTCGCGGCGCACGAAGGCCTGGTCGGCCTCCTCGCCCAGCTGCGGCTCGGCGGCGCGGTCGGGGCTCATCGCGTAGGGGTCGGCCACGTGCTCGGCCAGGGACGGGTCGGTGCGCACCACGTCCACCTGGTTGCGCAGCGAGTCGATGGTGCCGCCGCTGAACCCGCCGCGGGCCGCCTTCACCACCAGCGTGGTGTCGGTGAGCTCGCCGGCGCCGTCCGCGCGGACCTGCTCGTGCAGGCTGAGCACACCGAGGTCGGAGGGGATGGAGTCGAAGCCGCAGGAGTGCACGATGCGGGCACCGGTGCGCGCCGCCACGTCGTGGGCGGCGGCCATGCTGTCGCGGACGAAGAGCACCTCGCCGGTGAGGTCGACGTAGTCGGTGCCCGCGGCGGCGCAGGCGCGCACCAGGGGCAGGCCGTACTTGGCGTAGGGCCCCACCGTGGTGGCGACCACCCGGGCGGCCTGGGCCACCCGGCCCACCGCGTCGGCGTCGGCCGCGTCGGCCACCACCAGCGGCCAGCTCTGCGCGGCCGGGCCCAGCCCCGCGCGAGCCGACTCCAGCCGCTGCAGGGAGCGACCGGCCAGGCCCACGCGCAGGTCCGCCGGGGCGTGCTCGGCCAGGTAGCGGGCCACGAGCTTGCCGACGAAGCCGGTGGCTCCGAACAGGACGACGTCGAGCTCCCGGTCCCCGGCGGGCTGCACCGGGGCTTCCGGCGCGGCCGGCTCGGTGGGTGCGGTCGGCTCGGTGGGTGCGGCCTGCTCGGACGGCTCAGTGGGCTCGAGGGGCTCGTGCTCGGTGTCTGCCATGCCGACCACCCTAGGGGGACAGGGCGAGCCGCCGCTGCCTCCACGAGGCGGCTCAGCCCGCGCGGCGGTCCGGCGCCGGCGGCGGGTCCTGGGGCACCAGCCGCAGGCGGGGCACCATGCCGGCCTCGGCCAGCACCTCCATGGCCCGCTGCTCCTCGGCCCCGATCTCCACCGCGCTGCGAGCGGGCAGCCCGGTGGTGGCCGTGGCCGGCGCAGGGAGCCCGGGGTGGCCCAGCAGCACGGAGATCACGCAGTCTCCGCACGCGAGGTCGCGCACCGCACACGTGTCGCAGTCGATCACCATGGTCCTGCTCCATCTCGCCGAGCGGTCGGGTGGCTCCTGACCGGCCTCGGCGCGGACGCTAGGGGCGGGCACCGACAAGAACCCGTGCTCAGCGGGCCAGCCACTCCAGGAGCACGTCCGAGGCGACGCTGTGCGCGCCCATCGCCCGCACCGACTCGGCCACCTCCCGGTCGGAGCTGGCCACCACCACCGGCCGGCCCTCCGGCTCGGCGGCGGTGAGCTCGCGGATGACGTCGTCGGCGATCACGCCGTCGGCGCTGAAGACCACCCGCACCCCGCGCGCCCACACGTGCCCGCCGCCGGAGACCACCGCCGCGCCGTCGAACACCACGGTGACTTCCGCCCGGGTCTGGGCGGCCAGCAGCGCCAGCGAGCGCACCAGCCGGTCGCGCTGGGCGATCAGCGTCAGCTGCGGGTACCCGGTCTTGCTCACGTTGTAGCCGTCCACCAGCAGGTGCACCTCCGGCAGCCGCAGCGCCCGGTCCAGCGCGCGCTCGTCGGGCAGCACCCGGCCGGGGGTGCGCGGCCGAGCGAGGGCGGCGGCCACCTGGTCGGCCGGCAGCACGCCGCGGGCGGTGGTCTGCGGGTAGATGCCCAGCTCGGAGCGCAGGCCCTTGCTCACCCCGGTGAGGGTGTCCAGCAGCAGCCGCAGCCGCACGTCGTCGGCGTTGCGGGCCTCCCCCGCCGCCAGCCGCGCCTGGTCGCGCTCGCGCTCGGCCCGCTCGGCCCTGGCCTGCTCGGCCGCCAGCCGCGCCTGGTCGCGGGCCCAGTCCGCGCGCACCTGCTCCAGCTCGGCCGCCACGCCCTGGGCGCGGCCCTGCTGGGTGGTCGAGGCGACCGCGGCGGCGTCCAGGGCCTCCCGCAGGCGCTGGCCCTGCTGGCGCAGCCGCGCGCGCAGCCGGGTCACCTCCTCCTCCAGCGCGGGGGCGGGGGCGGCGGCAGTCGCCTCCCGTGCCTGGGCCAGCTCGGCCGCCAGGCGCTCGTGGGTGCGCTCCGCCTTCAGCAGCCGCCCGCGCAGCACCGCCACCTCCGCCCGCAGCGCCCGCAGCTCGTCGATCTCGCCCGCCTCCGCCACCAGCTCGGCCGCCACCGGCTCGCCCAGCAGCAGGCTGCTGGCGGCGGCGGCCACCCGGTCGGCGGAGGCGGTGTCCAGCTGGTGGACCGTGCTGCCCCGCAGCTGCTCCACCACCGCCGCCCGGAAGCGGGGCTGGGTCCGCACCGCGGCCACCATCTGCCGCGAGCCCAGGCGTCGGCGCTTGGCCGGGGTGAACCGCAGCAGTGGTCGCAGCTCGGCGGGCACGTCGGCGGGGCGCATGGCGGGCAGCGCCGCGTCGACCAGGTCGGCCAGCCGGTCGAGCACCGCGGCGGGCAGCTCCTCCGGCCCGGCGTCGCGCAGGGTTTCGGTCACCGCTCAATGCTATTCACCGGGCAACGCCGCAGGTCGCGGCGCCGGCACAGGAAGTGTCGGTCGCCTGACCTAGCGTGCGCGCCCATGAGCTCTCCACAGCTGGTGCAGCCGAACCAGCGGCAGCTGACGTTCGACGAGCTGGGCACCCCGCTGAGCGAGGTCACCTTCGTGGTGGTGGACCTGGAGACCACCGGCGGCAAGGCCGGCGTGGACGCGATCACCGAGATCGGCGCGGTGAAGGTGCGCGGCGGTGAGGTGGTCGGCGAGCTGGCCACCCTGGTCGACCCCGAGCGCGGCATCCCGCCGCAGATCAGCCAGATCACCGGCATCACCTCGGCGATGGTGCACGACGCCCCGACCATCGCCGCCGTGCTGCCCGCGTTCCTGGAGTTCGCCGCCGGCGCGGTGCTGGTGGCCCACAACGCCCCCTTCGACACGGGCTTCCTCAAGGCGGCCTGCGAGCGGCTGGGGCTGCCCTGGCCCGCCCCGCGGGTGCTGTGCACGGTGAAGCTGGCCCGCCGGGTGCTCACCCGCGACGAGGCACCCTCGGTGCGGCTGTCCGCGCTGTCGGGGCTGTTCGGCACCGAGACGCTGCCCACCCACCGCGCCCTCGACGACGCCCGTGCCACCGTGGAGGTGATGCACCGGCTGTTCGAGCGGGTGGGCAACCTGGGGGTGCACAGCTACGAGGAGCTGGTCACCTTCCTGCCCGCGGTCACCCCGACCCAGCGGCGCAAGCGCAGCCTGGCCGAGCACCTGCCCAGCGAGCCGGGGGTATACCTCTTCCGCGGGCCGGGCGAGGAGGTGCTCTACGTGGGCACCGCCACCGACCTGCGGCGCCGGGTGCGCAGCTACTTCACCGGCTCGGAGACCCGCACCCGGATCAAGGAGATGGTGGCGCTGGCCACCCGGGTGGACTCGGTGAGCTGCGCGCACGCGCTGGAGGCCGGGGTGCGCGAGCTGCGGCTGCTGGCCCACCACGCCCCGCCCTACAACCGGCGCTCCAAGTTCCCGCACAAGGCGTGGTGGGTGACGCTCACCGACGAGGCCTTCCCGCGGCTGTCCGTGGTGCGCACCCCGCGGGACGGGGCCCTGGGGCCGTTCTCCCGCCGCTCGGCCGCGGTGGAGGCCGCCCAGGTGCTGGCCGACGCCAGCGCGGTGCGGCCCTGCTCGCAGCGCATCCCGCGGCGCTCTCCCAGCGCCACCCCGTGCGCGCTGCACGAGATGAACCGCTGCGCGGCGCCCTGCGCGGGGCTGCAGTCGGCCACCGACTACGCCCGCGGGCCGCGGCTGGTCGCCGAGGCGGTGGCCGGTCGCGACACCCAGGTGCTGCTCACGCTGGTGGCCGGGGTGGAGGAGCTCTCCACGCAGTGCCGGTTCGAGTCCGCGGCCCAGCGCCGCGACGAGGCCGCCGCGCTCATCGCCGCCACCCGGCGGGCCCAGCGGCTGGCCGCCCTGGCCGCGGTGGACGAGCTGGTGGCCGCGCGGCCGGACGGCAGCGGCGGCTGGGAGCTGGTGGTGGTGCGCTGCGGCCGGCTGGCCTCGGCGGGCACCGCCCCGCGCGGAGTGCACCCGGTACCGGTGGTGGACGTCCTGGTGGCCTCGGCCGAGACGGTGCTGCCCGGACCCGGACCGCTGCGCGGCGCCCCCGCCGAGGAGGTGGGGCTGGTGGCCCGGTGGCTGGAGCAGCCCGGGGTGCGCCTGGTGCGCGCCAGCACTCCCTACGCCGAGCCCGCCTGGGGTGCCGGACGCTGGACGGAGTGGGCGGTACGGGCCCGGACCGCGGCGCGGGAGCCGCTGCAGGCCCAGCACTGGTGAGCGGGGCGCCGGCCCCTAAACTCCGGGCACGGCCCTACCCAGGAGGATCTGTGCTCACAGCCATCGTTCTCGTGCACACCGCAGCTGACCGCATCCCGGAGGTGGCCCAGCAGATCGCCGACATCCCGGGCGTCACCGAGGTCTACTCGTGCGCCGGCGACGTGGACCTCATCGCGCTGCTGCGGGTGCGGGAGCACGAGCAGATCGCCGAGATCGTCACCGAGCACATCAGCAAGGTGCCGGGCGTGCAGCGCACCGGCACCCACATCGCCTTCCGGTCCTACTCCAGCCTGGACGCCGACTCCGGCTTCGAGATCGGCGCGAGCTAGCCGCTGGCCCGCCCTCAGCCGGCCAGCTGGGTGGACAGCACCGCCCACCGGCGCAGCAGGGTCGCCGCGGCACCGCTGTCGATCGACTCCGCCGCCCGCGGAAGCTGGGCTGCCACCGCCTCGGTCAGCCCACCCACCGGCACCCCGGCGTGCGCCGCCAGCGCACCGGCGGCGTTGAGCAGCACCGCGTCGCGCACGGGGCCGGTCTCGCCCTTCAGCACCGCGCGGGCCACCGCGGCGTTCTCGGCGGCGTCGCCGCCGCGCAGCGCCTCCACCGGCACCCGCGCCAGTCCGAGGTCGTGGGGGTCGAACGCCTCCTTGGTCACCGAGCCCTCGTGCACCACCCACACCGTGGACGTGGTGGTGGTGGTCAGCTCGTCCAGCCCGTCGTCGCCGCGGGCCACCAGCACCGAGGAGCCCCGCTTGGCGAAGACGTCGGCCAGCGGGCCGGTCATGTGCTCGTAGGCGCAGCCGATCAGCCCGGCCCGGGGCCGGCCCGGGTTGGTCAGGGGGCCCAGCACGTTGAACGCGGTGGGGATGCCGATCTCGCGGCGCGGGCCGGCGGCGTGGCGCAGCGCCGGGTGGTAGACCGGCGCGAAGCAGAAGCCGATGCCCAGCTCCTTGACCGTGGTGCTCACGCCGGTGGGCCCCAGCCCGATGGCCACCCCGAGCGCCTCCAGGACGTCGGCGGTGCCGCTCTTGGACGACGCGGCGCGGTTGCCGTGCTTGACCACCGCCACGCCGGCGCCGGCCACCACCAGCGCGGCCATGGTGGAGATGTTCACCGTGTTGGAGCGGTCGCCACCGGTGCCCACGACGTCCACCGCGTCGCGGTCCACCTCCACCAGCTTGGCGTGGCGCAGCATCGAGTCGGCCATGCCGGACACCTCGGCCCCGGTCTCCCCCTTGGCCCGCATGGCCACGCCGAGGGCGGCGATCTGCGCGGGAGTGGCGGCGCCGGTCATGATCTCGTCCATCGCCCAGGCGGTGTCGGCGGGCGTCAGGTCGCAGCCGTCCACGACACGACCGAGCAGGCTCGGCCAGGTGATGTCGGTCATCCGCGCACGACCGCCAGCCCGGAGCTGCGCAGCACCTCGGCCACGGTCTCGGCAGCGGTCAGCGGGTCCAGCGGGTGCACCAGCACGGCGTCGGCCTGCGACCAGGTGGCCAGCCAGCGGTCGTCCTGACGACGCACGGCCACCACCACCGGCGGGCAGTGGGTGATCTCGTGCTTGAGCTGGCGGCACAGGCCGATGCCCCCGGTGGGCTGTGCCTCGCCGTCGAGCACCGCCAGGTCCACCGTGCCCGCATCCAGGTGCTGGAGGACCTCGGCGATGGTGCCCGCCTCGACGTAGCTGATCCGGCCCAGGTCAGCGGCGGGACGACGGCCCACCGCGCTGATGATCGCCTCGCGCACCGGGGGGCGGTGGCTGAACACCAGGACGGTGCGGCTGGGGGCGTCCGCGTGGCTGCTCATCGGCACAAATCCTCCTGGTGGACGGGTGCCAGGCATGTTATCGGCCGACGGCGCCCAACGGTTGTGCGGGCGCTTGCAGCGCGTCCCAGCCCAGCACGTCGCCGCCGAGGCGCTGGGCCAGCCCGACCATCCGGGAGCGCTCCTGCGAGCAGTGCAGGGCGTCCAGCAGCTGCACCCGCTGCAGCACCAGCACGCCCGGCTCACCGGTCACCTCAGCCGCGGGCGCGTAGCCGTCCTGCGCGGCGATCGACACCGCCTCGGCCACCGCCCCGGCGGGCACCCGCAGGTGGTGGCGCAGCACCGCGGGCTCCTCCGCTCGCCACTGCGGCGACTCCGCCAGAGCCGTGGAGCAGGCCTGCACCTCGTCGAAGCCGCGCGCCACCACCAGCAGGTCGGCTCGGTCCGGATCAAGCTCCTGGCGCTGCGTGGCACCCCGGCCGAGGCCCACCGCCGCGGCCCACCGACGCACCCGTCCACCCACTGAGGCACCCATGCCGTCCACCCTGCCCTGCCGCCCGTGTGCAGGGCGAGCGGGACAGGCCACACGCCTGAGTCGCGACACCACCCGACCCCATGACGCCGCGGCCGCGCTGAGGCGGCATACTGCTGCTCGTGACGAGCTCAGTAGGGACCTCCGGGACCGCCATCACCCAACGCGTGCACTCGCTGAACCGACCCAACATGGTCAGCGTCGGCACGGTGGTCTGGCTGTCCAGCGAACTGATGTTCTTTGCCGGCCTGTTTGCCATGTACTTCACAGCACGTGCGCAGGCAGACCCGGCCATGGGTTGGCCGCCGGAGCCTACGGAGCTAGAGCTTCCGTACGCCCTGGTGTTCACGGTCATCCTGGTGGCTTCCTCCTTCACCTGCCAGATGGGCGTGTTCGCCGCCGAGCGCGGTGACGTGTTCGGCCTGCGCCGCTGGTACATGGTGACGCTGGTGCTGGGCCTCATCTTCGTGCTGGGCCAGGCCAACGAGTTCAAGAACCTGGTGCACCACGGCACGTCGATCTCCAGCAGCTCCTACGGCTCGGTCTTCTACCTCACCACCGGCTTCCACGGCCTGCACGTGATCGGCGGACTGGTCGCCTTCGTGTTCCTGATGATGCGCACCCGGATGAGCAAGTTCACGCCAGCTCAGGCCACCGCGGCCATCGTCGTGTCCTACTACTGGCACTTCGTCGACATCGTGTGGATCGGCCTGTTCGCCACGATCTACATCGTGCGCTGAGCCCGTGGCCGCTCTCCGCACCGCACCGCTCGTGTCCTGCCCGATGACCGCGACCCCAGCCGTCCCCGATCACAAGGGATCCCGATGAGCTCCTCACCGACCGCGACCAGCTCGCGAATACAACGCAAGAGCCGCAGCAAGCTGCGTCGCCGCGCCACCGGACTGGTGGTGCTGATGCTGGCCCTCGTCGGTGCCGGTGTCATCGCCTCGGTGGTCACCCCCACCCCGCAGGTGGCGGTCGCCCAGGACCAGACGGCGCAGGCTCGTGAGGGCAAGCAGCTCTACGACAACGCGTGCATCACCTGCCACGGCGCGAACCTGCAGGGTGTGCAGGACCGCGGCCCCAGCCTGATCGGCGTGGGCGAGGCGGCCGTGTACTTCCAGGTCTCCACCGGCCGCATGCCGGCAGTCCGCTCCGAGGCACAGGCCGCTCGCAAGCCCGCCAAGTACGACACCGCGCAGATCGACCAGCTCTCCGCCTACATCCAGGAGAACGGTGGCGGCCCGGAGGTCGTGCGCAACGCCGACGGCAGCATCGCGCAGGAGTCGCTGCGCGGCGAGGACGTCGCCCGCGGCGGCGAGCTCTTCCGCCTCAACTGCGCCTCGTGCCACAACTTCACCGGCCGCGGCGGGGCGCTGTCCTCCGGGCAGTACGCCCCCGCGCTGGACCCGGCCAACGAGCAGCAGATCTACACCGCGATGGTCTCCGGCCCGCAGAACATGCCGAAGTTCTCCGACCGGCAGCTCTCTGCCGAGGAGAAGGCCGACATCATCGCCTACGTCAAGTCGTCGACCGAGACGCCCGCACCGGGCGGCTACGGCCTCGGCGGCATCGGGCCGGTCTCTGAGGGACTGGCCATCTGGGTCATCGGAATCGGTGCGCTCGTGGGTGCCGCGATGTGGATCGGAGCACGGGCATGAGTGGCGGAGACAACCAGGGCAAGCCGCAGCCCACGGACGAAGAGCTCGCCGGCATGAGCCGCGACGAGCTGGTCACGCTGGGGCTGGCCGAGGACGACGTCGTCCTCGCCCACCGGCGTGACCGCTGGCCCGTCAAGGGCACCAAGGCGGAGAAGCGGGCCGAGCGGTCCGTCGCCAGCTGGTTCGCCCTGTCCGGCATCGCGGCGCTGGCGTTCGTCGCCGTGTACCTGTTCTGGCCGTGGGAGTACGCGCCGGCCGGCAGCGACAAGAACACCCTCTACACCCTGTACACCCCGATGCTCGGCCTCACCATGGGCGTCGCCATCCTCGCGCTCGGTGTCGGCGTCATCGCCTACGCCAAGAAGTTCGTCCCGGACGAGACCGCGATCCAGCAGCGGCACCTGGGCGGCTCCAGCGAGCTGGACAAGAAGACCACCGTGGCCCTGCTGCAGGACTCCACGGACACCATCGGCATCGGCCGTCGCAGCCTGATCAAGCGGAGCCTGGGCTTCGGCGCCGGCGCGCTGGGCATCATGGCGATCATGCCGCTGGGCGGGCTGGTCAAGAACCCCTGGAAGGGTGGCTCCGAGGCCGCGCTGTGGACCTCGGGCTGGACTCCCAAGGACGGCGAGACCATCTACCTGCGCCGCTCCACCGGTCACTCCGAGGACGTCTCGCTGGTCCGCGCCGGCGACCTCGACGCCGGCTCCATGGAGACGGTGTTCCCCTTCCGCGAGTCCGAGCGGGGTGACGAGGAGGCGCTGCTGCACGCACTGCGCGGCTCCGACAACCCGGTCATGCTCATCCGCCTGCGTCCCGAGGACGCCGCCAAGGTGGTCAAGCGCAAGGGCCAGGAGACCTACAACTACGGCGACTACTACGCCTACTCCAAGATCTGCACCCACCTCGGTTGCCCGACGTCGCTGTACGAGCAGCAGAACAACCTGATCCTGTGCCCGTGCCACCAGTCGCAGTTCGACGTGCTGGAGTACGCGAAGCCGATCTTCGGCCCGGCGGCACGCGCCCTGCCCCAGCTGCCCATCACGGTCAACAGCGAGGGCTACCTGGTCGCGAACGGTAACTTCAACGAAGCGGTCGGCCCGGCCTTCTGGGAGCGCAAGTCATGACAACCACCACTGCCCCCAAGGGCAAGCTCGCCGCCCTCGGTGAGGGCGCAGCCACCTGGTCGGACGACCGGTACCACATGGCTGCCGGCATGCGGCGCCAGATCAACAAGGTCTTCCCCACTCACTGGTCGTTCCTCTTCGGTGAGATGGCGCTGTACAGCTTCATCATCCTGCTGGTCTCGGGCGTCTACCTGACGCTGTTCTTCGACCCGTCGATGGCCGAGGTCACCTACGACGGTGTCTACGAGCCGCTGCGTGGCGTGGAGATGTCCCGGGCGTACGAGACCTCGCTGAACATCTCCTTCGAGGTGCGCGGCGGGCTGTTCATGCGCCAGATGCACCACTGGGCCGCGCTGCTGTTCGTGGCGTCCATGGTGGTCCACCTGCTCCGTGTGTTCTTCACCGGCGGGTACCGCAAGCCCCGCGAGGCCAACTGGACGATCGGCGGGATCCTCCTGCTGCTGGGCATCGTGGAGGGCTTCGCCGGCTACTCCCTGCCCGACGACCTGCTCTCCGGCACGGGCCTGCGGATCGCCTCGGCGATCATCCTGTCCCTCCCGGTGATCGGCACCTGGATGCACTGGCTGGTCTTTGCCGGCGAGTTCCCCGGCACCATCATCATCGACCGCTTCTACATCGCCCACGTGCTGCTCATCCCGGGCATCCTGCTGGCCCTCATCGCCGCCCACCTGGCACTGGTCTGGTACCAGAAGCACACCCAGTTCCCCGCGGCCGGCCGCACCGAGAAGAACGTCGTGGGCGTGCGGATCATGCCGCTGTTCGCGCTGAAGGCCGGTGGCTTCTTCGGCGTCACCATGGGTGTGCTGATCCTGATGAGCGGGCTCTTCCAGATCAACCCGATCTGGACCCTCGGGCCCTACGACCCCTCACAGGTCTCCGCCGGCTCGCAGCCCGACTGGTACATGGGCTTCACCGACGGCGCGGCACGCATCCTGCCCGCCTGGGAGCTGTACCTGGGCAACTACACGGTGTCGCAGCCGGTGTTCGTGGCCCTGCTGTGCGGTGCGGTGATCGGCGCGCTGTTCGCCTACCCCGCCATCGAGCGCAAGCTGACCAAGGACGACGCGCCGCACAACCTGCTGCAGCGACCGCGGGACGCCCCGATCCGCACCTCCCTGGGTGCCATGGCCATCGCGTTCTACGTGGTACTCACCCTGTCCGGTGGCAACGACATCATCGCGTTCCACTTCGACATCTCGCTCAACGCCATGACCTGGATCGGTCGCACCGCCATCCTGCTGGTTCCGCCGATCGTGTACTGGCTGACCTACCGCTACTGCATCGGCCTGCAGCGCGACGACCGCAAGGTCCTGGAGCACGGCGTGGAGACCGGCATGATCAAGCGTCTGCCGCACGGTGAGTTCGTCGAGGTGCACCAGCCCCTGGGTGGCGTCGACGCCCACGGCCACGCCATCCCGCTGGAGTACCAGGGCGCGACCGTGCCCAAGAAGATGAACTCCCTGGGTGCGGCCGGCGAGGCCGGCCGCGGCAGCTTCCTCTACGCCGACCCGGCCGACGAGGCCGCGGCGCTGGAGGCGGCGGAGCGCGAGGGGCTCGAGGAGCACCACCGCGCACTGTCGGGCAAGCCTCTCGACCCGAGGGACTGACCACCGCCCCACCCGCACGAGACAGCCCAGCGGCCCCGGACCACGAGCTTCACGGTCCGGGGTCGCTGGCTGTCTGTCGCCCCGCTCCCCCGACGCGGGCGGGTGACACGTTCGGCTAGGTGTCGCCGCCCCTGCTCGCCACCACGTCGGCCAGCACCTCCTCCACCGAGCGGCGAGCGGCGTCCTCCGGCGGCCGGGACAGGTAGAGGTCGGCGTAGTACCTCCCGCCGTCCTCCTGCCCCGCCGGGTCGTGCCCGTTGCGGACCACGGCACCCAGCGCGGCCTCTCGCTCGGCGTCGTTGGCGAACCGGCGCTGCGGGAACGGGCAGCCGCCCAGCACCTCGGTGACCAGCCCGCGCTGGGACAGCAGCTCCGCCACCCCGGCGTAGGAGTAGGTGCGCAGCACGAAGGCCGCCACCCACGGCAGCTGGCCGTCCGGTCGCGGCTGCACCACGCTGTCGAAGGTGCGGGCGGTGATGTAGCCGACTCCCCCGGTGGCCGTCACCAGGCTCACCTGCCCCAGGTGGTCGTTGAGCTCCGGCGAGGGCAGCTGCTCCTCCAGGTTCTCCGACCAGCCGTCGTCGAGCAGCCCCACTCGCCGGGCGTAGGCCACCGCGTTGCCGGCAAGGTCCAGCCCACCCACCCGCGGGGCTGCCGCCCGACGCCGCTCGGCGTAGAACGCGGTGTCGGCCTCGGCCAGCTCGTCGGTGGACACGTCGGCGAGCTCGGCGCCGGTGTAGCGGGCGAAGAGCTCGGCCAGCGTCACCTCGCAGCACAGCAGCGCGGCGTTGATGCCGTAGGAGCAGCACAGGTCGAGCACCCAGGGCGGATGCACGTCGTCGGCGTCGGGAGCCTCCTCCCGGGCAGCGAGCAGCTGGCGGAAGACCGGCTCGGCCTGCTGGGGGATCTCGTAGTCGTAGCGCGCCAGGGTCCGGAAGTACTCCCGCGGGTCGGGCTCGTCGTAGATGTGGTCGAAGTTCGCCTTGCCGTCGCCCGGTCCCCCGGAAGCTCCGCCTTCACCCATAGCCGCCCCTTTGTGACACATGTGTTGTGAGTCACAAAGGATAGGCAGTCTGCGGGGGTACGCAGAACGAAGCCGCAGGTCACCGCCCTGCGGCGGGTGGATCAGGGGTTGGCGGTGGCGGCCCTGCGCTCGGCGCCCAGCCGCACGAACTGGTCGATGAGTGACGGATCATCAACTGCCCCAAGGCTCAACGCGGTCCCCGGGTCGGCACCCTGCAGCACCCGCTTCACCGGAACCTCGAGCTTCTTGCCGGTGCGGGTGTGCGGGATGGCGGCCACCGGGATCAGCTCGCTGGGCACGTGCCGGGGCGAGGCGTCCCGGCGCAGCGCGGCCACGATGCGCGCGCGCAGGTCGTCGTCCAGGGTGGCGCCCTCGGCGAGCACCAGGAACATCGGCATCCAGTAGCTGCCGTCGGGCATCTCCGCCCCGATCACCAGTGCCTCGGCCACCTCCTCGAAGGCCTCCACCACCTCGTAGATGTCCGCGCTGCCCAGCCGCACCCCGTTGCGGTTGAGGGTGGAGTCCGAGCGCCCGTGCACCACCACGCTGCCGCGGTCGGTGAGGGTGATCCAGTCGCCGTGGCGCCACACCCCCGGGTAGGTGTCGAAGTACGCCGCCCGGTACCGCGAGCCGTCCTCGTCGTCCCAGAAGAACACCGGCATGGACGGCATCGGCTCGGTCACCACCAGCTCACCGACCTCCCCGCGCAGCGACTGCCCCTCCGGGCCGTAGGCGTCCAGCGCCACCCCGAGCGCGGCGGCCGGGATCTCGCCGGCGTGCACCGGCACCGTGGGGGCGCCACCGACGAAGGCGCAGGCCACGTCGGTGCCGCCGCTGGTGGACACCAGCTGCACCCGCTCGGCCACCGCGTCGTGCACGTAGCCGTAGGCCGACAGGTGCAGGGTGGAGCCGGTGCTGCCGATGGTGCGCAGCGCCGACAGGTCGTGCTGGCGGCCCGGCACCAGGCCCGCCTTCTCGCAGGCCAGCAGGTAGCCGGGGCTGAGCCCGAAGACGGTGACGCCCTCCCGCTCCACCACCTGCCAGAGGGTGTCCGGGCTCGGGAAGACAGGGCTGCCGTCGTGCAGCACCACCGCCGAGCCCACCAGCAGGCCGGCGACGGTGAGGTTCCACATCATCCAGTTGGTGTTGGTGTACCAGAAGAAGGTGTCGTCGGGCCCGAGGTCGAGCTGCAGGCCCAGCGCCGCCAGGTGCACCAGCAGCACCCCGCCGTGGCTGTGCACGATGCCCTTGGGCTTGCCGGTGGTGCCGGAGGAGAACAGCACCCACAGCGGGTGGTCGAACGCGACGTCCACGACGTCCAGCGGGTGCGGGTTGCCCTCGGCGTCGGTGGTGGCCAGGGCCTGCGCCCACGCCAGGGTGCGCACTTCCCCGGCCAGCGGGGCGGGCTCACCGGCGCCGACGTGGTCCACGTGCACCACCGCTCGCAGGGTGGGGAGCCCGGCGGCCAGCTCGGCGGCGGCGTCGCGGCGGTCGACGGTGGTGCCGCTGAACCGGTAGCCGTCGGCGGCGACGAGCACGGTGGGCTCCAGCTGGGCGAAGCGGTCGGTGGCGGCGGCGGGGCCGTAGTCCTGCCCGCAGGCCGACCAGGTGGCGCCGAGGGAGGCGGTGGCCAGGAAGGCGACCAGCGAGACCCGGGTGTTGGGCAGGTAGCCGACGACGCGGTCGCCCTGCTGCACCCCCAGCCCGCGCAGCGCCGCGGCCACGGCGGCGACCTCGCTGCGCAGCTGGCCGAGGGTGGTGGTGACCGAATCGCCGGCCTCGTTGGTCTCCACCACGGCCCGCGCCTCGGCCGGGCCGCGCAGCGCGTGCTCGACGTAGCTCAGCGTCGCGCCGGTGAACCAGTCGGCGCCGGGCATCTCCCGGCCGGAGAGCACCTGGGTGTACGGGGTGGCCGAGCGGACGTCGAAGTGCTGCCAGACCAGCTCCCAGAACTGCTCCAGCTCGGTGGTGGACCAGGCGAGCAGGTCGGCGTAGTCGGACAGGTCGCGCCCGGCGAGGTCACCGGCCTTGCGGGCGAACGCGGCGAGCTGGCTGTGCTCGGCCTCCGGGCCGGGCGACCAGATGGGCTCGGTGCTCTGCTGCATCGCGTGCTCGCTCTCCTGACGGAACCGGTGTGCCCTGCCAGTCCACCAAATCCTCGGCGGCGGTGCAGGAGCGGCCCGCCGGCACCGGGACTCAGCTGCTGATGGCGGGGGCGGCGCGCAGGAAGCGGCGGCTGTCCACCTGGTCGGCGGTGAACGTGGCGAGGTCGGCCTTGCTCACCTGCCAGCCGATGCGGTCGGTGCCGAAGAAGCCCACGTGCCGCACGCCGACGCCCGGGCCGCCGGTGGGCAGGATGACGCGCACGATGGTCCACTCCAGGGAGGTGCGCATGACGGCGTTGGACATGCCCACCACCTCGCGGTACGCCCGCGGCAGGAGGGTCCGGGTCAGCCAGGACACCACCCGGGTCTGCGTCGTGGGGCTCTCCCGCGGGTCGAGCACGCACGGCGTGGCGTTGCCGACGTAGCGGCGCACCCCGTGCCCCAGCATGGCCTCCACCACCAGCCGGGTGCCCTCCACCAGGGGCGGGCCCACCCGCCGGCGGTTGAGCGTCGGCCAGAGCGTGCTCACCACCGCCTCCGCCCCGGCCACCGCGGAGCCGACTGCCACGCGGTCGGTGATCTCCCCGACCACCACGTCCACGTCGGCGGACCAGCTCGCCGGCGGCAGCACCGCCTCGTGCACGTAGGCGCGCACGGAGTGGCCGTTGTCCAGCAGGACGCGCACCGCGAGCCGGCCCACGTCGCTGGTCGACCCGAAGACGGTGACCTTCACCGCCGGCACCCCGCAGGGGTCACGGCACGGTCCTGGGTCACGGCACAGTGCTGGGTCACGGCACGGTCCTCCTCACGGCACGGTCCTCCTCACGCGGTGTAGACCAGCTCGGCCCGGTCGCGCCGGACGTAGAGGTCCCAGTAGGCCTTGGCGATTTCGTCGGCCTCCGCGTCCGGTGGCCCGGAGCCGATCCCGGTGTTGATGGCGACGTGCGCGGCGTAGACACCCAGCTCGGCCGCCACCTGGTTGAGGTCGAGCACCCAGCTGCGCAGCGCTGCGGCCGCGGCGTTGACGTTGCCCATCCTGGGGTGCGGCGTCACCGAGCCGGCGCCAGTGGTGAACAACAGCGTCCCCACCTCGTCGTCGATCATCGGCGGCAGCACCTGCTGGGCGGCGGTGACCGCGCCGTACAGGTAGTACTCGATCTGCGGCCGCAGGTTGGCCACGGTGACCTCCAGCGGGTCGGCCACCGCCAGCTCCGGAGCAGGCCGGTACGGGGCCGGGGAGAACTCGAGCACGTCCACCGCGTCGAACCGGTCGGTAACCCCGTCGAAGGCCTCCACCAGCGAGGTGGGGTCGCGGACGTCGGCGGGGAAGGCCGCCGCCTCGATGCCGGCGGCGTCGAGCTGGGCCACGAGCCCGTCCAGGCGCTGCTGCGACCGGGAGATCAGCGCCACCTGAAAGTTCTGTGCGCCAAAGGTCTTGGCGAGGGAGAGCCCCAGCCCGGGGCCTGCTCCGACGATGGCGATGACCGGCATGGGGGACTCCTCTGCTGCAGGGCCTCCCCCGCCACGGTAGCCCGGGTCCGGCAGCGGGCTAGGCCACCGGCGGGTAGGCGGCGAGCTCCTCCAGGCTGACGTCCACGGCGATCTCCCCGCCCAGCTCGGCCCCACCCAGCAGGGGCAGGTCGTCGCCGCTCCAGAACCGGCCGGGGTCGTACCAGCTGGCCTTGCGGTCGTCGGGCAGCAGCCCCATCGCCTGGTAGGTCAGGGCCAGCACCTCCGCGCAGTAGGCCGTCTCCACCGCGCGGTGCTTGACCCGGTTGCGGCGCAGCGCCCGCCCGGTGAGCCACCGGCCCGCCATCGTGGCGGTGCTGGGAAACGGCGTGCCGTCCAGCCGGGCGATGGTGCGCAGCACCGCGCCCTCCTGCTCCTCGGTCACCGGGCTCAGCAGCTGGCGCAGCCAGGGGCGCTGGTCGTAGCGGCCGGCCCAGGTCAGCACCGCCTGGCGCATGTCGTGCAGCTGCACGCCGCGCTGGTGGTTGCCGGTCCAGGCGTCGGGCAGGGAGCGACCCAGCTCGGCGTGCCACATCAGCGGTGGCAGGTCGTCGATCACCACGGCCATGCCCACGTGGTTGACCGGGGCGTTGGTGAGGGCACGGATGGCGCGGTCGGCGCCGGAGCGGCCCCGGAAGAGCCAGACGTCGCCGGTGCGGGTCATCTCCAGCGCGTGGTCGAGGGTGACGCTGGTACCGGTCATCCCCGCAGCCTAGGTCCCCCGGAGGGCCGAGAAGGCTTGGCGCAGCGACGTAGCCTGGGCCGCATGCGATGGTGGAAAGTGCTGGGAGTAGCAGGACTAGCGGGTGTGGTGGCCACGGGCGGGGTGGTCGCGCGCAACCAGCGGCAGCGCCGCAGCTACACCCCGGAGGAGGTCAAGGACCGCCTGCACCAGCGGCTCGCCGAGGCCAGCGACGCCACCGGCACGCACTCCGACCGCAGCAAGCCCGGCGTGGCCACCGAGCGCCAGCGAGCACGATGAGCACGCCGCCTGATGCCCGCACCCCCTCCGCCGCGCTGCGCGCGCCGGGCATCGTGCTCGGCGTGGGCCTCGGTGGCTTCGTGGACGGCATCCTGCTGCACCAGATCCTGCAGTGGCACCACATGCTCACCAGCACCGACACCGACCGGGTGGGCGTCGCCTTCTACCCGCAGGACACCGTGCACGGACTGGAGATCAACACCCTCTGGGACGGCTTCTTCCACACCTTCACCTGGCTGGCGGTGCTGATCGGGCTGGCGCTGCTGTTCTCCCGGCTCAGCTCCGGCCAGGTGCACAGCTGGCGAGCCGCACCGCTGTGGGGCTGGATCCTGGTGGGCTGGGGCTTGTTCAACCTGGTGGAGGGCATCATTGACCACCACGTCCTGGGCATCCACCACGTGCGCAGCGGCCCCAACCAGACGTGGTGGGACCTCGGGTTCCTCGCCCTGGGAGCGGTGCTGGTGGTCGTCGGCTGGCTGCTCGCGCGACCGTCCTCCCGCCGCACCACCACCCCGGTCGCCACCGCCCCCCGCTGATGCTCGCGCACGACGCGCACACCCACGCCACCGGCACGGGCGCCAGTCCGGTGGTGCTCGCCGTGCTGGGCCTGTTCGCCGCGGCGTACCTGGTGGGGGCGCTGCGCACCGACCGCGACGGCCGCGGCTGGCAGCACTGGCGCACCGCCGCGTTCCTGGGTGGGCTGGCGCTGCTGGGCTGGGCGCTGGTGCCCGACGCGCTGCCGCTGCCCGCTGGCACCTTCCAGGCGCACATGGCCCAGCACCTGCTGCTGGCCATGCTGGCCCCGCTCGGGCTGGTGCTCGGCGCGCCCGTCACGCTGGTGCTGCGCAACGTCTCCGCCACCACGGGTCGGCGGCTGGTGGCGGTGCTGCGCAGCCGGCCGGTGGGCCTGGTCGCCAACCCCGTGGTGGCGCTGCTGCTCACCCTCGGCTCGCTGTACCTGCTGTACCTGACCCCGCTGTACGCGTGGAGCAGCAGCCACCCCCTGGCCCACCACCTGCTGCACCTGCACTTCCTGCTCGCCGGCTACCTCTTCGCCTGGGTGATCGCCGGCCCCGACCCGGGCCCGCACCGGCTGTCGGTCAGGGCGCGGCTGGTGGTGCTGGGGGTGGCCATCGCCGGGCACGCCATCCTGTCCCAGCTGATGTACGCCAACCTCTACGTGCGCATCCCGACCACCAGCGACGACCTGCAGGCCGGGGCCTCGCTGATGTACTTCGGTGGCGACATCGCCGAGCTGCTGCTGGCGCTGGCCATGCTGCTCACCTGGCGGGTGCCGCGGCGCGCCCGGGCAACGACCGCGGTCAGCGCACCCTAGCCGTGCCTCACTGCAGGTAGCCCTCCACGTCCTCGGTGGGACGGGGTACGGCGGTGTCCGGGTCCTCGCCGGCGTCGCGCCGGGCCCGGCGCTGGCGCAGCAGGTCCCAGCACTGGTCCAGCGCCTGCTCCCGAGCCTGCACGCGCCGGCTCTCCTCCTCCGGGGAGATCTCGCCCTGCTCCTCGGCAGTGCGCAGGGCGTGCTCGTCGCTGACCAGCTGCTGGATCTTCTGCAGGATCTCGGCGTCGTCCATCGCCCGCCCCTTCACACTCGACAGCGCGACCGGCTCGTCTCCAACGTACGTCCCGACGGCCCCCGCGGCCCGCTGCTCAGGGGCGCTCGGTGCAGAGCTGGCGCACGCGGGCGAGCACCTCGAAGGCGAGCTCGTCGTCCCGGCAGGCCTCGCGCAGCCGGTCGGCGAGGTCGGTGGCCGCGGCCTGCGCCTGCTCCGGGCTGGAGCCGGCGACGGTGGCCAGCTCGGCCGGTGGCTGGCCGAGGTGCGGCACCAGCGCCCGGTCCAGCGGAGACAGCGACTGCCAGATCTCGTCGGCGGCGTCGCGGGCCAGCACCCCGGCCTCGGGCCCGGGCAGGGTGGCCCCGGTGTCCACCGACGGCACCAGCACCGGCTTGGGCGCCTTGGCCGGGGGCAGCGGGAACCGGCGGCGCAGCACGGTCAGCAGCTTCCCGGCCGGTACCGGACCGCCCGCCGCGGTGAGGATGCCGTGCAGCACGGCGCGCACCAGGTCGGTGGTGGCGCTGGCCTGGTGGGTGGCGTGCGCGGCCGAGGCGATGTCATCGGCGCCGAGCACCGCCACGGCGGCGCGCTCCAGGTCGTCCACCTCGCCCTGCCAGGTGTCCTCGGGACCCCCGGCCAGCCCCACCAGCACGTCGCCGCCGGGGCTCACGCGGCGGGTGAAGCGGGCGTCCAGCGGCAGCAGCGACTCGGCCCGGCGCAGCTGCACCCCGGCCTGGGTCCAGGCGTGCGCCTGGTCGTCGAGCCGGTTGGTGATCGCGGTGCGAAACACCCGCTCCAGCGAGGCCTCGTCGTGCGCCTGGGCCCAGCAGGTGAGCAGGAAGCCGGCGTTGCGCCGGTCCAGCAGGCCGGCGAGCACCCGCTCCACCTCCGCGCTGGAGCTGGGGAGGGAGCTGTCGGCGGTCACGCCGGTGCGGGCAGCGGTCACCTCGCTCACCAGGCGGTGCAGCAGGGCAAGGGTCGCGGGGCCGCAGCGACCGGTCACGGTCAGCTCGTCATAGGCAGTCATCGGGCCACCACGGTACGCACCTTCCCGGCCGGGTGCGCGGCGTCCCGGGCGTGCTGGCCGCACGGCGTGGTGACCCGGCTGGTGGGGTCAGCGGTGCGAACCGCGACATACGATGCGTGTCATGAAGCTGCGCAACGCCAAGGACGTCTCCACCGCCCCGTTCACCGCTCTCGGCCTGCTCGGGGGCTACCTCGTGGCCCGGGAGACCGGCATCCGTCCGCTCGGCGGCGTGGTGCTCGGCCTGGCCGGGGTGTACTCCGGGCGCACCTGGCTGGCCAAGGGTGGCCCCAAGGAGACCGCGGCGCTGACCGCGCTCTACCTCGGCGGCTTCGGGGCCTCGCACCCGCTGGCCAAGAAGGTCGGTGCCTGGCCCGCCGTGCTCGGGGTGGCGGCGGCCAGCGCGGCCGCGTCGCACCTGCTCGTCGACCGCCGCTAGACGTCTCCCGCCGGGGGCGGGTGGTCGATCTCCCGGCCTGGTGGTCGCGCGGCGGGAGCCGGACAGGGACGCTGGAGGGCAGACGCCGCCGCCACGGACCCTCGGAGGACGCTATGGCCACCTGGACCCAGGACCAGCTTGTCGGCATCGGCACTCCGGAGGAGGTGACCATCTCCTCGCTGCGCCGCGACGGCACGCTGCGCTCCCCCCGGACGGTGTGGGTGGTCCGCGACGGCGACGACCTCTACGTGCGGTCGGTGTACGGGCCGGGCTCGGCGTGGTACCGCGGCACCCGCGCCCGCCACGAGGGCCGGGTGCAGGCTGGGGGGATGGCCCAGGACGTCACCTTCGTGGACGCCAACGCCGACGTCGACGCCACGCTGAACAACAGCATCGACGCCGACTACCGCCGCAAGTACGCCCAGTACGCGGCGAACATCCTCGACTCGATCACCAGCGACGAGGCCCGCTCCACCACGCTGCGCCTGGTCCCGCGCTAGCGGCGTGATCCGCCGGGCCCGCGCCGCGGAGCTGGGGTTGCTGCGCGAGGTGGAGCGCGCGGCCGGCCGCTGCTTCGCCGAGCTGGGGATGCACCGCGTCGCCGACGACGAGCCGCTCCCGGTGCCAGCGCTGGCGGCCTACCAGCGGCAGGGCCGCGCCTGGGTGTGGGCCGACGGCGCAGGCGACGGCGACGACCGACCGGTGGCGTACCTGCTCGCCTCGCTGGTGGACGGGCAGGCGCACGTGGACCAAGTCTCGGTGCACCCGGACCACGCCGGCCGCGGCCTCGGGGCGGACCTGCTGCAGCACCTGGAGGGCTGGGCGCGAGCGCACGGGTGCGCCGCCCTCACGCTGACCACCTTCACCGACGTGCCCTGGAACGGCCCGTACTACCAGCGCCTGGGCTTTCGCCACCTCAGCAGGGAGGAGGAGACGCCGGGGCTGCGGCGCATCCGCACCGCCGAGGCCGCCGAGGGCCTGGACCGCTGGCCGCGCGCGTGCATGCGGCGGGAGATCGGAGCACGCGGCGGGCAACCTTGACACCCTTGGACCACAAGAGCAGCGTCTGACCTCACGAACACCTCACCTCTCAGCCCGGGCGGTACGGCGAGGAGCACGGCATGACTGAACAGCCTGCGCCCTACCCCGTCCGCGTGGACGCGACGCTGGATCCGAAGCTCTCCCGCGGCCTGTGGATCATCAAGTGGCTGCTGCTCATCCCGCACTACATCGTGCTGTTCTTCCTGTGGGTGGCCTTCGTGGTCCTCAGCGTGGTCGCGTTCTTCGCCATCCTGTTCACCGGCCGCTACCCACGATCGCTGTTCGACTTCAACGTCGGGGTGCTGCGCTGGTCCTGGCGGGTGCACTACTACGGCTACGCCGCCCTGGGCACCGACCGCTACCCGCCGTTCAGCCTGGAGGAGAAGCGGGACTACCCCGCGCACCTGCACATCCCCTACCCCGAGCAGCTTTCCCGGGGCCTGGTGCTGGTCAAGTGGTGGCTGCTCGCCATCCCGCACTACCTCGTCGTCGGCGTGTTCGCCGGCGGCGGGGTGTCGTTCGGACGTGGTGGCGACAACGACGACTGGGACGACAACGCGGGCGCGGGGATGAGCCTGGTGACCCTGCTGGTGCTAATCGCAGCAATCGCCCTGCTGTTCACCGGCCGGTACCTGCGCACGATCTACGACTTCGTGCTCGGGATGGACCGCTGGGTGCTGCGCGTGGCCGCCTACGCGGCGCTGATGACCGACCACTACCCACCCTTCCGGCTCGACCAGGGCGGAACCGAGCCCGCCGTGGCGCTCGCCAAGCCACCTGCGTCACACCCTGACCCCCAACGCAGCGATCCGCCGGACCCCAGCACGGCGTGATCGCCGGTCAGGGACGCAACCACACGGTGGTGTCGGTGGGCAGCACGTCAGTCACCGGCTCCGCGGCGCTGCACACCAGCACCTGCGCGCCGGCAGGCAGCGGCACCGGGGGGCCGCCGACGTTGGCCAGCACCCGCACCCGCCCGGTGGCGGTGCGCACGTCGAAGGCCAGCAGGTGCTGGTGGTCGGTCGGCACCCAGGTCAGCGTCCCCCGGCCCAGCGCCAGCTCCTTGCGGGTGCGCAGCAGCGTCCGGTAGAGCTCCAGCGTCGAGCCCACCACCCCACTCTGCTGGCACACGGCCAGGGCGGCGTACTCCGGCGGCTGCGGCAGCCACGACCGCCCCGTCGGGCTGAAGCCGCACGCCGGGGCGTCGGCCACCCACGGCATGGGCACGCGGCACCCGTCCCGGCCGGGGTTGGTGTCGCCGGAGCGGAACCAGGTGGGGTCCTGGCGCACCTCGTCGGGCAGCCGGGTCGCCTCGGGCAGGCCCAGCTCCTCGCCCTGGTACAGGTAGGCCGAGCCGGGCAGCGCCAGCATCACCGTGGTGGCCGCCCGGGCCCGTCGCAGGCCCAGCTGCGCGTCGGGCTGCGGGTCGCCGGGGCCGATGCCCGCGATGCGCGCCGGGCCCGGGTGCTGCGGGTAGCCCAGCCGGGAGGCGTGCCGCACCACGTCGTGGTTGGACAGCACCCAGGTCTGCGGGGCGTCATAGGGCGCCACCGCAGCCAGCGCGTCGGTGATGGTGCTGCGCTGCGCCTCGGCCAGCCACGGCGTCATCAGGTACGGGAAGTTGAACGACTGGTGCATCTCGTCGGGTCGCACGTAGCGGGCCAGGGCGGCGCTGGGGCTCACCCACGCCTCGGCGACCAGGATGCGGGCTGAGTCTTCTCCCGCCGGCTGCCCGCCCGGCACGTCCCCGCCGGCCCCGGCAGCCCCGCCGTAGGAGTCGGCGAGCTTGCGCCAGCTGCGGTAGATCTCGTGCACCCCGGGCTGGTCCCACATCGGCTGGTCCGCGGTCGGTCCCAGCAGCTCGTGCCGGCCCGACGGTGCGTCCGGCAGCCCGGCCGCCTTCACCAGCCCGTGCGCGACGTCCACCCGGAAGCCGTCCACGCCGCGGTCCAGCCAGAACCGCAGCACCCGCTCGAGCTCGGTGGCCACCTCCGGGTTGGTCCAGTCGAAGTCGGGCTGGGTGACGTCGAACAGGTGCAGGTACCACTGCCCCGGGGTGCCGTCGGCCTCGGTCACCCGCTCCCACGCCGAGCCGCCGAAGGTGCTCTGCCAGTTGTTCGGCGGCTGCGCACCGTCCGGTCCCCTGCCGTTCCGGAAGAGGTAGCGCGCCCGCTGCGGGCTGCCCGGCGGCGACGCCAGCGCCTGCTGGAACCACGGGTGCTCGCTGGAGGAGTGGTTGGGCACCACGTCGACGATCACCCGCAGCCCCAGCGCGTGCGCCTGGGTGAGCAGCGCGTCGGCGTCGGCCAGGGTGCCGAAGCGCGGGTCGACGCCGTAGTAGTCGGCCACGTCGTAGCCGGCGTCGTGCTGCGGCGAGGGGTAGAACGGCGAGAGCCAGAGCGCGTCGACGCCCAGCTCGACCAGGTGCGGCAGGTGGGCGGTGATGCCGGGCAGGTCCCCCAGCCCGTCACCGTCGGAGTCGGCCCAGGAGCGCGGGTACACCTGGTAGATCACGGCGTCGCGCCACCACGAGTGCGCGGGTGTCGGCTCAGTCATGGGGCTCCCTCTGCGCACGCGGGCAATTCGCCGCGAGGTTACGGGCGCAGCGGCACGGCTGCACGCGCCTGGCCCGCTCCCCGCTCGCGCGGTGCCATGATGAGCCGGTGCTGCACCTGCGACTGCGTGTTCCCGCCGACCTGGTCGACGAGGTGCTGGCCGACCTGGAGCAGGACGACACGGTCACCAACGTGGCGGTGGTTCCCGGCGGCTTCCGCAAGCCCGCGGGGACGCTGCTGCTGGCCGACGTCGCCAGGGAGAGCGCCACCGCGGTGATCGGGCGTCTGCGCACGCTGAAGGTGCAGCACCGGGGCTCGATCAGCATCGAGCAGCTGGACACCGTGCTCTCGGACGACGCGACCAGGGCGGAGGCGGCGGCCCCCGGCGCACCTGATGACGCGGTGGTGTGGGAGTCGGTGGAGCAGCGGCTGCGGGACAGCTCCCGGTTGTCGTGGGTGTTCATCGCCTTCATGACCATCGCCGCCGCCCTCGCCGGCGTCGGCCGCATCACTGACCAGCCGATCCTGATCGTGGGCGCGATGGTGGTGGGCCCGGAGTTCGCGCCCATCGCTGCGCTGTGCTTCGGCTTCGCCCGGCCCCGGCTCAGCATGGTGCCCCTGGCCGTGCGCGCGCTGGTGGTGGGTTTCGCCATCGCCACCATGATCGCCACCATCTTCTGGTGGGTGCTGTTCCAGCTGGGCGGGTTCACCCGGGAGCAGGCCACCAGCGGCCCGCTCACCGACTTCATCGTCAGCCCGGACGGGTGGTCGTTCGTGGTGGGGATCCTGGCTGGGGTGGCCGGCATGCTCTCCCTGACCACCGCGAAGTCGGAGGTGCTGGTGGGTGTGTTCATCTCGGTGACGACCATCCCGGCGCTGGGCACCGTGGCCGTGTGCCTGGCCTGCGGCGCCTGGGGCGACGTGGTCTCCGCCGCCGCTCAGCTGGGCCTGAACCTGGTGGCGATCGTCCTGGCCGGTACCTGCACCCTGCTGCTGCAACGGCTCATCTGGCAGCGCATCACCCCCACTCGGTTGCACATCGGTCGATGAGGACCGTGCGGGTCGGCGGCGTGGGTCCGCGTCCCGCTGGGGGTGGGCGTCAGCGTGGGCCGGTGGACGCCGCCACGGGTGAGCGTGCGGTGCAGTTGACCCGCTGCGGGGGCGGTGACCCCTGCACCGGGTGAGCCGGCGCGGGTGGTGGCTCGGAAGTGGACCTGGGCACCACCGGGCGGCTCACAGTGGGCCTCTGGGCGCCGGCTGACTGACAGCTCAGCGGGTGGCGACGGCTTCGAGGCGCTCCAGCGTCCGTGCCATCCCGGCCCGCAGGTGCTCGCGGCGGTCGGTGACGCCGGCCAGACGCTGGATCACCCGCACTGGCAGAGCCTGGCGCGGCACCTTGGTCATCGTCTCAGTGACTTCGGTGCCGCCGTCCACCGCCCGCAGCTGGTAGCGCCAGGTGGTGCGCGACGGCCACACCACGTGGAAGGCGAAGGAGCTGCCGGGCTGGTTCTCGATCACCCGGCACAGCGTGGCCCAGCGGTACACCGGGCCGATGCGGTTGCCGGCGATGAAGCGTTCGCCCTTGGTCAGCCAGCGGGCGCCCGTGGTCTCCGGGCTCAGCTCCCCCATGCGGGTGATGTCGCTGAGCACGGCGTGCAGCTGCTGTGGGCTGGCGGGGATCACCCGGCTGACGCGGAGGGCCAGCGCGGCGGTGCCGTCGACGTCGGCCACCAGACGTTCGGCCAGCGGGCGGGCCGAGGCCGGGTTCTGCCCGGTGTACAGGTTGCGGTCGATGACCAGGAACGGCCACAGCGGCGTGGCGCCCCGCAGGTAGTGCGCGCCAGCCTCGGTGAGGCGGTCCTGCAGCAGCCACGGCGCCGTGCGGGCGAGGCCGTTGAGCGTCTCCTCGCGGTTGGACAGGCCCGTCATCCGGTAGCCGGCGAAGGGCCACACCCTGTCGGGTTGGGTGGCGGCCAGGGTGGCGGCGGGGCCGTGGCAGACCAGGGCCAGCGGCTTGCCGGAGGCGAGGCGGCGGCGCAGCAGCTCGCCGGAGGTCGTGTCCGTGGCGAGGTCCGCCATCGGCCCGTGCCCGCCGACGTAGAAAACAACGTCGTAGGCGTCCGGGTCGACGTCGGCCAGGTCCAGCGGATGCTCGAGCGTTGCGCCCAGTGCGGCGAGGTAGCGCCGGTGCTTGCGGGCGGTGGACGGTAGCCCGCCCGCGAGCCCGAGGCTCTTGGGGTCAGCCACCGGCGGCCTGCCGCATGGGGTCGCGATGTCGACGGTCCAGCCTGCCGCGGTGAAGATGCGGTGCGGCTCGACCAGCTCCCCGGCCCAGTACCCGGTGGGGTGCCGGGTTCCGTCGCGCAGCGTCCAGTGGTCGGCGGCGGAGACCACGAGCAGGGCGGTTGTCATGGCGCACAGCCTGCCCGAGCGTGGCGATCCCGCGCAGCGCGGGTGATCGCGGCTCGCTCCTCGGGCACCGCATCCGTCCGTAGCGTGGCGACATCGAGCCTCGTCGGCAAGAACGAGAGAAGGAGACGCCATGAAGCTCACGCCCAGCGGCGGCCAGACCGCGGTGGGCCCCACGGACTGGTTCAGCGGCACGGTCTACCTCGACGGCATCCAGAACCCGGACGAGCAGTCCGCCGTCGGGTGCGCCCAACGTGCGGTTCACCCCGGGCGCCCGGACGGCCAGGTGGTGACCTGGCTCTAAGACGTACTTTAGTCATCCACATGAGACAGCTCCTCGCTTGAGCTGGGCGAACGGAGGAAACCCGCGTGATCGACCCTGGCGCTCTCGACGAGGCCGTCGAGCGCATCGCTGCCCGGCACGGCAAGCAGCACGTCGGGCTGGTGGTGGGGGCGGTGACGTCCGCCGGCGCGCGGTCCGTCGTGCCTAAGGGGGGCATCCGCGCGCCTAACGGCCCCGCGCCCCGCGCCGACAGCCTGTTCGAGATCGGCTCGGTCACCAAGGTGTTCACCGCGTTGCTGCTCGCCGAGGCCGTGACGCGCGGCGAGCTGTCCCTCGACACTCCGGTCGGCGACCTGCTGCCAGAAGTCGCCGTCCCGACCCGCGACGGCGTCGCGATCACCGTCGAGCACCTGGCGACGCACACCGCGGGGCTGCCCAACAACCCGATGCCGCTTCGGGCCGCGATCTGGGCTGCGTGGAAGGCTCGTGCCGGCGACCCGTGGAAGGAGATCGACCGCGCCGCGCTGCTGACCGCGCTGGGCGAGACCGAGTTGCGCCACACGCCCGGCACCGGCCGAATCGCCTACTCGAACCTCGGTGCGGGCGTGCTGGGCCACGCGCTGGTCGCCGCCGCTGCGCGCCATGACTTCGGTGAGTTGGTGCAGTCACGGATCTGCGAGCCGCTCGGAATGGTCGACACCGTGCTCCTCCCCAACCGGGAGCAGGCGCAGCGGGAGGCCGACGGCCACCGCCGGCGCCGGCGTACCACCGGCCACTGGGAGGTCGCCGGCCTGCCCGGCGCGGGTGCGCTGCGCTCCACAGCCACCGACATGCTCACCTTCCTGCACGCCCAGCTCCGCCCGGACGCCACCCCGCTGGGACCGGCGATCGCACTCACCCACCCGGAGCGCCGGCCCGGCAAGAGACTCGGCATCGGGCTCGGCTGGCTGCGAGTGCCGATCAGCGGCGACCACATCATGCTCTGGCACAACGGCGGCACCGGCGGCTTCCGAGCGTTCGCTGGGTTCGTGCCGGCCGCCGGGATGGGTGTGGTCGTGTTGGCGAACGACTTGCGCAGCGTCGACCGCGTCGGCCTCGAGCTGCTCACTGCACTCAGCACATAGCCGGCAGCTCTTGCGGCTCCGGGCAGCGCGGCCATAAGGGGACGGTGCCCTCCTGACGTCGCTCAGTGCACGCCCGATGATGTCCGGTTCGCCACCAGGGTTGCACTCCACGGCACCGGCCCCTGGCTCTGGCAATGGGGCCGCCCCGGCCGCGCGAGGCGGCCGGGGCGGCTGAGAGGAGCTACTTGCCAAGTTCAGACGAGTTGCCGAGCTTGGCAAGAAATATCACCGCTAGCCGCAATGACATTCCGGCGAGCCCGCCGGGACATCCCGCGAGAAACCGCAGGACATCCCGGCAAGCCTCGCCCTCAGCTGCAGCCGCTGGTGGAGCCGCAGCCCTCGCAGACGTAGCAGGAGCCGGCCGGGCGCATCTTGGTGCCGCAGGTGAAGCACAGCGGCGCGTCGGTGGCCATGCCCATCACCAGCTCCAGCAGCTCGGCCGAGCTGCCGACACCACCCGGCGCGGGCGTGGCCACGGCCACCTCATCCGGGTCGACGGTGGGCTCGGTGCCCACGCCGGAACGCAGACCCTCCACGTCCACCTCGGCCGGGGCACCGGTGCCGTAGTCGGTGGCCGCCACCTTGGCCGAGCGCTCCTCCGCGGAGTAGATGCCCAGCTCGGCGCGCTTCTCCGCCGGCAGGTGGTCCAGCGCCAGGCGACGGAACAGGTAGTCCACCACCGAGGTCGCGATGCGCACGTCCGGGTCGTCGGTCATGCCCGACGGCTCGAAGCGCATGTTCACGAACTTGGACACGTAGGTCTCCAGCGGCACGCCGTACTGCAGCGCGATGGAGATGGCCATCGAGAAGGCGTCCATCACACCGGAGAGGGTGGAGCCCTGCTTGCTCATCTTGACGAAGATCTCGCCCACGTGGCCGTCGGGGTAGTTGCCCGCCGTCACGTAGCCCTCGGCGCCACCGACGGCGAAGGACACCGTCTGGCCGTTGCGCTTCTTGGGCAGGCGCTTGCGGGTGGGCGCGGCCTCCACGATCTCGGTCACCACGGTCTTGTTGGAGCTGGCCGAGCCCGAGCTGCCGGCGGACAGCGGCTGGCCCACCTTGCAGTTGTCGCGGTAGATGGCCAGCGCCTTGATGCCCAGCTTCCAGCTGTCGAAGTAGATGCCCTCGACCTCCTCGACGGTGGCCGTCTCCGGCATGTTCACCGTCTTGGAGATGGCACCGGACAGGAACGGCTGGGCCGCTGCCATCATCCGGACATGGCCCATCGGGGCGATGGCCCGGGCACCCATGGCGCAGTCGAACACCTCGTAGTGCTCCGGACGGAGGCCGGGAGCGTCGATGACGTGACCCTTGGCCGCGATGTGCTCGACGATGGCCTCGACCTGCTCGGGCTGGTAGCCCAGCGAGGTCAGCGCGCGCGGCACCGTCTGGTTGACGATCTGCATGGAGCCGCCGCCGACCAGCTTCTTGAACTTGACCAGCGAGAAGTCCGGCTCGATGCCGGTGGTGTCGCAGTCCATCATGAAACCGATGGTGCCGGTGGGCGCCAGGACGCTGGCCTGGGCGTTGCGCCAGCCGTTGGCGGCACCGATCTTGAGGCCCTCCTGCCACACCGCGGTGGCCGCCTTGTGCACGGCAGCGTCGGTGCGGTGCAGGGTGCGCACCTGGTCGTTGGCCGCGGCGTGCTTGCGCATGACGCGCTGGTGCGCCTCGGCGTTGCGGGCGTAGCCCTCGTACGGGCCGACCACGCCGGCCATCTCGGCGGAGCGCTTGTAGGCGGCACCGGTCATCAGCGAGGTGATGGACGCGGCGAGCGCCCGGCCACCCTCGGAGTCGTAGGCGTGGCCGGTGGCCATGAGCAGCGCGCCCAGGTTGGCGTAGCCGATGCCCAGCTGACGGAACTTGCGGGTGGTGTCCCCGATGGGCTCGGTGGGGAAGTCGGCGAAGCAGATGGAGATGTCCATCGCGGTGATGATGATCTCGACGGCCTTGGCGAAGGTGGCCGCGTCGAAGCCGCCGTCGTCGGTCAGGAACTTCATCAGGTTCAGCGACGCCAGGTTGCAGCTGGAGTTGTCCAGGTGCATGTACTCGCTGCAGGGGTTGGAGGCGCTGATGCGACCCGACTCGGGGCAGGTGTGCCAGTCGTTGATGGTGTCGTCGTACTGGATGCCCGGGTCGGCACACTCCCACGCGGCGGTGGCGATGGAGCGGAACAGCGTCTTGGCGTCCACCGTCTCGATGACGTCGCCGGTGTCGCGGGCACGCAGGCCGAACTCGCTGCTGTTCTCCACCGCACGCATGAACTCGTCGCTGACGCGCACCGAGTTGTTGGCGTTCTGGTACTGCACGCTGGTGATGTCGGCGCCACCGAGGTCCATGTCGTAACCGGCGTCGCGGAGGACGCGGATCTTGTTCTCCTCCTTGGCCTTGGTCTCGACGAACTCCTGGATGTCGGGGTGGTCGACGTCGAGGACGACCATCTTGGCCGCGCGGCGGGTGGCGCCACCGGACTTGATGGTGCCGGCGGAGGCGTCGGCACCACGCATGAAGCTGACCGGGCCGGAGGCGGTGCCGCCGGAGGACAGCAGCTCCTTGGAGGAGCGGATGCGGGAGAGGTTCAGGCCGGCGCCGGAGCCGCCCTTGAAGATCATCCCCTCTTCCTTGTACCAGTTCAGGATCGAGTCCATGGTGTCGTCCACCGCGAGGATGAAGCAGGCGCTGACCTGCTGCGGCGAGGCGGTGCCGACGTTGAACCACACCGGGGAGTTGAAGCTGAAGACCTGGTTGAGCAGCATCCAGGTGAGCTCGTGGGAGAAGATCTCCGCGTCCTCGTCGGAGGCGAAGTAGCCGTGCTCCAGGCCGGCCTTGGTGTAGGTGTCCACCACGCGGTTGAGCAGCTGGCGCAGGCTGCGCTCGCGGGTGTCCGAGCCGGCCGCCCCGCGGAAGTACTTGCTGGTGACGATGTTGACGGCGTTGAGCGACCAGCTCTCGGGGAACTCCACCCCGCGCTGCTCGAAGTTCACCGTGCCGTCGCGCCAGTTGGTCATGACCACGTCGCGCTGGGCCCAGGTGACCTCGTCGTAGGGGTGCACGCCCGCAGTGGTGTAGACCCGCTCCATCCGAACGCCGGCCTTGCGGTTCTGCTTGCCGCCCTTGGCCGAGCGGCTGCTCGAACCGGATGTGTGGGCTCCGACGGTCTCCGTCATGGGATGGGCCTCTCTCTCACTGCTGCTGCTCTGGTCTGGCGTTGCTGAATGGGGTGGGAAACCGGCACGAGTGCCGGTGGGGTGCTGTGGGGTGACCGCCTGCGCCGCAGACGGTGCGGGACTACTCGGAGACGCCGTCCGCGTGCCGCGCGTGCTGGCGCAGCGCGCGGATCTCCTTCTCGAAGTCGTCGGCGGAGGTGAAGGAGCGGTAGACGGAGGCGAACCGCAGGTAGGCGACCTCGTCGAGCTCGCGCAGCGGACCGAGGATGGCCAGGCCGACCTCGTGGCTGGGGATCTCGGCCGATCCCCCGGCCCGCACCTGGTCCTCCACCTGCTGGGCCAGCAGGCTGAGCGCGTCGTCGTTGACGGGTCGGCCCTGGCAGGCGCGACGCACGCCCACCATCACCTTGTCGCGGCTGAAGGGCTCGGTGACGCCGCTGCGCTTGACCACCGACAGCACCGCGTTCTCCACCGTGGTGAAGCGCCGCCCGCACTCCGGGCACGCGCGACGGCGGCGGATGGCCTGGCCGTCCTCGACCTCGCGCGAGTCGACCACGCGAGAGTCGGAGTGACGACAGAACGGACAGTGCACGACATCCCCTTCTCGGACGACAAGCCCCGCTGCCCGCAGGCCGTCGGAGCACGCCAAGCTAGGGCGTGGGTGTGGACGGATCCGTGGACAACCTGTGGATCCCCCTACACAGTGGGACCCCAACCTGTGGACTAACCACATCTATGTAACTACTAGATGTTGTGGTCATGACCGTAATCCCCACTAGGCCCCGATGCAAGCCATCGGCAACGGATTTTGCGTCTCCCCAGCCCGGTCGGCGTGTCCGCCTCGCGGAGACGGTGTGCCACCAGCAGTCCGGCGGGGTCGACGGCGCCAGCACGTGTCCAGCGTCATCCGCCGACGGGCACGACCAGCGACTGGCCGGGGCGCACGGCGACCGTGTCCAGGGCGTTGAGATCGACGATGCGCTGCACCATGGCCGCCGCGGGCACCCCCGGGGCCGAGCGCACCGCCACCGCGGACAGGCTCTCCCCGGCGCGCACCTGGGTGACGGCCGTCTGCGTGGGCATGGGGGCGTCGCCGCCTCCCCCCAGGGTCACCACGGCGAGCACGCCGAGCGCGAGCGCGCCGGCGAGCACGGCGCCGGTGACCACCAGGCGCAGGCGCACCTGAGCCGGGGACGGTCGAGTGACCCGTGGCGTGCAGGCTGCCCGGCGGAGTGGGGCGGTGCCGTACTCGACCAGGCGCCCAGCCGGGCGGCGGCGGGCGACCTCGCGGGGACGGCGGGTGCGCCGGGGCGCCTCCACGGTGCGCGCCGCCCCAGCGTCCCCGGCCCGCAGGGAGCCCAGCGAGCGCAGCTCGCGCTCGAGCTCGAACAGGTCGGCGCGGCGTCGCGGGTCAACCAGCAGGGAGTCAGTGAGACGTGGCCCAGCGAGACGTGAGTGTGCGTTGCGAACGCCCGCGCGGTGCAGGGTGGAGCGGCGATCAGCCAGATCGAGCATGTCAACCTCCCGTGTCGAACAGGCGTTCGATTCGAACGTCTGGTCGATGTCTACCAGGGGCGACCGACAAAATCGAGAGCTGTCGGCGTGTTGATCGAACAGGTGTTTGAATGTGACCTGCTGCAGGACTAAGTTCGAATCACCAGAACACCACCGCACTTTGGCGAAGTTCCGCAGGTGGACGCACACCCGCGCGGCCTCGTCGCAGAGCACCGGACCACTCGCGGTTCCCCACAGGAGGCATCACACGATGAGCAGCCACACTCCCGGCGCCCCGACCACGGCGGGTGCCGCTCCGGGTGCCACCGCCGAGGAGACCGCCGACCTGTCGGCCGCCGCCGCCGGCCTCACGCCGCGCCAGCGCAAGGTGCTCGAGGTGATCCGGGACTCGGTCGAGGTGCGGGGCTACCCGCCCAGCGTCCGCGAGATCGGCGAGGCCGTCGGCCTGACCTCCACCTCATCGGTGTCCCACCAGCTCAAGGCGCTGGAGCGCAAGGGGTTCCTCCGACGCGACCCCAACCGCCCGCGGGCGGTGGACGTGCGGATGCCCGAAGACCTGGCCAACCAGGCGGCTGCGGCCACCACCGGTGAGGGCGGCAGCGTGCTGCAGCAGATGCCCACCCCCACCTTCGTGCCGGTGCTGGGCCGCATCGCCGCCGGTGGCCCCATCCTGGCCGAGCAGGCGGTGGAAGAGGTCTTCCCCCTCCCCCGCGAGCTGGTGGGCGACGGCACCCTGTTCATGCTCCGCGTGGTCGGCGAGTCGATGATCGACGCGGCGATCTGCGACGGCGACTGGGTGGTGGTGCGCCAGCAGAACGTCGCCGAGAACGGTGACGTCGTGGCCGCCATGATCGACGGCGAGGCCACCGTCAAGACGTTCAAGCGCCGAGACGGCGAGGTGTGGCTGATACCGCACAACGCCGCCTTCGAGCCCATCCCCGGCAACGAGGCCACCGTGCTCGGCAAGGTGGTCTCGGTGATGCGCAAGCTCTAGGCAGGCACCTGCGGGCTGGCGAACTCCACCAGCGCCGCTCCAAGGTCGGCACGCACCCGCGCCCGCAGGTGCGTGCCCTCGGGCTGGTGGGTCTCCTCGAGCACCTCCCCCTCCGAGTGCACCCGCGCGACCAGCTCACCGCGGGTGAAGGGCACGAGCACGTCCACCTCCACCTCCGGGTGCGGCATCAGCTCGACCAGCCGCTGCCGCAGCTCGTCCATGCCCTCCCCGGTGTGGGCGGAAACGAAGACCGCGTCCGGCATCAGGTTGCGCAGCTGGGCCAGCACCACCGGGTCGGCCACGTCCACCTTGTTCACCACGATCAGCTCCGGCGGCAGCCCGGTCTTGCGCTCGTCGGCCACCTCCACCAGCACCTGGCGCACCGCGGCCACCTGCTGGGTGGGCTGCGGGTCCGACCCGTCCACCACGTGCAGCAGCAGGTCGGCGTCGGCGACCTCCTCCAGGGTGGAGCGGAACGCCTCGATCAGCTGGGTGGGCAGGTGCCGCACGAACCCCACCGTGTCGGTGAGCACGTACTCGCGACCGTCGGCCAGCTCGGACCGGCGCGTGGTCGGGTCGAGGGTGGCGAACAGCGCGTTCTGCACCAGCACCCCGGCACCGGTGAGGGCGTTGAGCAGGCTGGACTTGCCGGCGTTGGTGTAGCCGGCGATGGCCACGCTGGGCACCTCGTTGCGGCGGCGGCTGTCGCGCTTGGTGTCGCGCGCCTGCTTCATGCCCTTGATCTCCCGACGCAGCTTGGCCATCCGCTCGCGGATGCGTCGCCGGTCGGTCTCGATCTTGGTCTCACCAGGTCCACGCAGACCCACCCCGCCGGCACTGCCGCCGGCACCGCCGGCCTGCCGGGACATCGACTCACCCCAGCCGCGCAGGCGGGGAAGCATGTACTGCATCTGGGCCAGCGCCACCTGCGCCTTGCCCTCGCGGGACGTGGCGTGCTGGGCGAAGATGTCCAGGATCAGCGCGGTGCGGTCCACCACCTTGACCTTGACCACCTTCTCCAGCGCGTTCAGCTGCGCCGGGGTCAGCTCGCCGTCGCAGATCACGGTGTCCGCGCCGGTGGCCACCACGATGTCGCGCAGCTCGGCAGCCTTGCCGGAGCCGATGTAGGTGGCCGGGTCGGGCTTGTCGCGCCGCTGGACCAGGCCCTCGAGCACCTCCGAGCCGGCGGTCTCGGCCAGCGCGGCCAGCTCGGCCAGGCTCAGCTCGGCGTCCTCGGCGGTGCTGCCCTGCATCCAGACACCGACGAGCACGACGCGCTCCAGGCGGAGCTGGCGGTACTCGACCTCGGTGACGTCGGTGAGCTCGGTGGACAGCCCGGCGACGCGGCGCAACGAGGTGCGCTCCTGCAGCTGCATCTCGCCGACCGAGGGGTCGTGGTCGGGGCCCGGGGAGAAGGTGTCTCCGGAGGCGCCGTCCGGGGACTCGGCCTCGCCGAGGGGAACCTCGTCGAAGGGGGCACCGTCCGCGGCAGCGGCGTCGATGGGGGCATCTGTGTCGTGGTCGTCCCACGTGGATGAGTTCGTCATACAACGCCCATGGTCCCACGGAACGCGATGATTGCCCACTGAGATATGCCCAGGGCAGAACCTATGCCGGGGCGGCCCACCAGTGCGGGTCGATGCTGCCGTGCGCCAGCAGCACGGACGGGCCGCGCAGGTGGCTGGTGTGCTCGGAGATGCTCACCCGCACCTGTCCGCCCAGCACGTTCACCGCCACGTCCCCGGTGCTCGCCCCCGCGACCTTGAGGGCCGCGACCGCAGCGGCGACGGTGCCGGTGCCGCAGGAGCGGGTCTCCCCCACCCCGCGCTCGTGCACCCGCATGTGCACCTCGCCCCCGGCCAGCGGGCTGACGAGCTCGATGTTCACCCCGTGCGGGAAGAGCGTGGCATCGAAGCCGGGCTGGGTGCTCAGGTCGAAGGTGCTGAGGTCGCGGTCGGTGACGCAGGCCAGGTGCGGGTTGCCCAGGTCCACGGCCACACCGCCGAAGAGCTCCCCGGCCAGGGCGGCGGTGCCGCCGCCGAGCACCCGGGCAGGGCCCATGTCCACGGTCACCTCGCCGAACGCGCCGTCGCCGGCGTGCACCACCACCGGCCGGGCGCCGGCTCGGGTGCCCACCACGAACTCGTCGCGCGGCTCCAGGCCGGTTGCCCGCAGGTAGTGCGCGAACACCCGGACGCCGTTGCCGCACATCTCCGCGATGGAGCCGTCGGCGTTGCGGTAGTCCATGAACCAGTCGTCGGCGCACACCCCCTCGGCGAGGGGCTCCTCCAGCGCGCCGGCGCGCACCACCCGCAGCACCCCGTCGGCGCCCAGGCCGCGGCGCCGGTCGCACAGCGCGGTCACCTGCTTGGCGGTGAGGTCGAGCATCCCGTCCACGTCGGGCAGCACCACGAAGTCGTTCTGGGTGCCGTGCCCCTTGGCGAAGTCCACGGCGCTCATCCTAGGTTCGTACCCCGACCATCGCTGCTGTTGCGCAGGTCACAGGCCAGTCCTACCGTCGTGATGCATCAGCGGCTCGATTCCGTCCTGCGGAGTGCGGAGGAACGCCATGGCCACCGCACCACCCACCGGCATCGAGGTCCGTGGCGAGCGCCAGGACGGCTTCGACTGCGTGCTCACCGACGAGGCGCTGGGCCTGCTGGCCGACCTGCACCGCCGGTTCAACCCCCGACGGCGCGAGCTGCTCGAGGCCCGCCAGCGCCGCCAGGCCGGCCTGGACGCCGGTGGCACGCTGGACTTCCTGCCCGAGACCGCCGACGTCCGCAGCGACGACAGCTGGTCGGTGGCGCCGCCGGCGCCGGGGCTGGTGGACCGGCGGGCCGAGATCACCGGCCCCACCGACGCCAAGATGACCATCAACGCGCTGAACTCCGGCGCCAAGGTGTGGCTGGCCGACTTCGAGGACGCCAACACCCCGCTGTGGCCGAACATGGTGCAGGGCCAGCTGAACCTGCGGGCGGCGCTGGACCGCACCATCGACTTCACCGCCGAGGGCGGCAAGAGCTACGCGCTGCGCCCGGCGGAGGAGCTGGCCACCATCGTGGTGCGTCCGCGCGGGTGGCACCTGCCGGAGAAGCACGTGCTGGTGGACGGGGAGGAGGTCTCCGGCTCGCTGTTCGACTTCACGCTGTACCTGGTGACCAGTGGCCGCAAGCAGGTCGAGCTGGGCCAGGGCCCCTACTACTACCTGCCCAAGATGGAGAGCCACCTCGAGGCTCGGCTGTGGAACGACGTCTTCCTGCACGCCCAGCAGGCCCTCGGCATCCCGCGCGGCACCATCCGCGCCACCGTGCTCATCGAGACGCTGCCCGCGGCGTTCGAGATGGAGGAGATCCTGCACGAGCTGCGCGAGCACTCCGCCGGGTGCAACGCCGGACGCTGGGACTACCTGTTCAGCACCATCAAGTGCTTCGCCCACCGCGGCGCCGACTTCGTGCTGCCCGACCGCAACTCCGTGACCATGACCGCGCCGTTCATGCGGGCCTACACCGAGCTGCTGGTGCGCACCTGCCACAAGCGCGGCGCGCACGCCATCGGCGGCATGGCCGCGTTCATCCCCTCCCGCCGCGACGAGGAGGTCAACGCCAACGCCACCAGGAAGGTCACCGAGGACAAGACCCGGGAGGCTCGGGCGGGCTTCGACGGCTCCTGGGTGGCACACCCGGACATGGTGGGGCTGTGCACCGAGGTGTTCACCGAGGTCCTCGGCGAGCGGCCCCACCAGCTGGACAACACGCGGGAGGACGTGCACGTCACCGCCGACCAGCTGCTGGACGTGCGCTCCACCCCGGGCGAGGCCACCGAGGAGGGGCTGCGCAACGACATCAGCGTGGGCATCCAGTACCTCTCGGCGTGGCTGCGAGGGCAGGGCGCGGTGGGGATCTTCAACCTGATGGAGGACGCCGCCACCGCGGAGATCGCCCGCACCCAGGTGTGGCAGTGGCTGCACAACGACGTGGTGCTCTCCAGCGGCGCCAAGGTGACCACCGAGCTGGTGCAGCAGCTGGTGGACGAGGAGCTGGCCAAGATCGAGCAGGCCGTGGGCGAGGACGCCTACCAGCAGGGCGGCTACGAGCAGGGCCGCGCGCTGTTCACCGAGATGGCGCTGAGCAGCGACCTCTCGGAGTTCCTCACCCTGCCCGCCTACGCCCGGATGCCGTGAGCAGCCATGACCACCGAGGTGGAGCAGGCACCGGTGCCGCCCGAGCACGCGCCGGTGGACGTGGACGTGCTGGCGCAGCGGCTGCGCGCGGGCCTGGGCGAGAAGGGCGTGCTCACCGACCCCACCCGGCTGAGCACCTACCAGTGCGACGGGCTGGCGCACTACCGCGTCACCCCGGCGGTGGTGGCGCTGCCGACCGACGCCGCCCAGGTGCAGCACTGCGTGCGGGTGTGCGTGGAGCTGGGCGTGCCGTTCGTGGCCCGGGGCTCGGGCACCGGGCTCTCCGGCGGGGCGCTGCCGCGGGCTGACGGGGTTCTCATCGTCACCTCGCAGATGCGCCGCATCCTGGAGATCGACGTGGACAACGAGCTGGCCGTGGTGGAGCCCGGGGTGATCAACCTCGACGTCAGCCGAGCCACCGGTCCGCTGGGCTGGTACTTCGCCCCTGATCCGTCCAGCCAGCAGGTGTGCTCGGTGGGCGGCAACGTGGCGGAGAACTCCGGCGGGGCGCACTGCCTGAAGTACGGCTTCACCACCAACCACGTGCTCGGGGTGGAGGTGGTCACCCCGGACGGCGAGCTGCTCATGCTCGGCGGGCGCAGCCGCGACTGCCCCGGCTACGACCTGCGCGGGGTGTTCGTCGGCAGCGAGGGCACCCTCGGCATCGCCACCAAGGTGGTGGTGCGGCTGCTGCGGACGCCGGAGACGGTCCGCACCCTGCTGGCGGGATTTCCCTCCACCGACGCCGCCGGGGCCGCGGTGTCGGCGATCATCAGCGCCGGGGTGGTGCCCGCGGCGATCGAGATGATGGACGCCCTCGCCATCGAGGCCGCCGAGGCGGCGGTGCACTGCCGCTACCCCGACGGTGCGGGTGCGGTGCTGGTGGTGGAGCTGGACGGTCCGGCCGCGGAGGTCGAGCACACCTTCGCCGCGGTGCAGCAGCACTGCCAGGACAACGGGTCGTTCGAGATCCGGGTGGCCGCCGACGACGTCGAGCGCGCCCTCATCTGGCGGGGCCGCAAGTCTGCCTTCGCCGCGGTGGGTCGCATCAGCCCCGACTACATCGTGCAGGACGGCGTCATCCCCCGGACCGCGCTGGCGGAGGTGCTCACCGCCATGCGCGAGCTGGCCGAGGGTGCCGGCGTGCGGGTGGCCAACGTCTTCCACGCCGGCGACGGCAACCTGCACCCGCTGGTGCTCTTCGACGCCGCCAAGCCCGGCGAGGCCGAGCGTGCCGAGGAGGTCAGCGGCGGCATCCTGGACCTCTGCCTGCACCACGGCGGGTCGATCACCGGCGAGCACGGAGTGGGCGCCGACAAGGCCAAGCACATGCCCAAGATGTTCACCGCCGCCGACCTGGACACCATGCAGCGGGTGCGGTGCGCCTTCGACCCGCAGGCGCTGAGCAACCCGGGCAAGGTCTTTCCCACCCCCCGGCTGTGCGGGGAGGTGCCCGGGCGCCGCACGCGGGCGCACCCGTTGGTGGAGGCAGGGATCGCCGATGTCTTCTAGCGACGTCTCCAGCGCCGGCCCCTCGGCCACCACCGACACCGAGCGGCTGGCCGAGGCACTGGTCGCCGCGGTGGGCGCGGAGCACGTGCGCCCCGGCGGAGCGCTCGGCCACGGGCTGACCGCGCGCCCGGCCGACACCGACGAGGTGGCCGCGGTGCTGCGCGCCGCCGGGCAGGCCCACGCCACCGTGCTGCCGGTGGGTGGGGCCAGCACCGTGGACTGGCTGCCGGGCCCACCGGTGGACGTGCACCTGGAGCTGGGCCGGATGGACGCCGTGCTCGAGCACGCCGCCGGCGACCTGGTGGTGCACGTGCAGGCCGGCGCGCGGCTGGCCGACCTGCAGGCCGCCCTGGCCCCGCACGGACAGCGGCTGGCGGTGAGCTCACCGCTGCCCACCAGCGCCATCGGCGGGCTGGTGGCCGCCGACCTCTCCGGCCCGGAGCGCTACCAGCACGGCACCGTCCGCGACCTGATGCTGGGCACCACCACCGTGGCCGGGGACGCCACCGTCGCCCGCTCCGGCGGCAAGGTGGTCAAGAACGTCGCCGGCTACGACCTGGGCAAGCTCTACACCGGCTCCCGCGGCACCCTCGGCGTGCTCACCGACGCCTGGTTCCGGCTGCGCCCGCTGCCCGAGGCGGTGTGCTGGGTGAGCACCCCGGCGCCGGGCAGCATCGCCGCGGCGGCCGCGCTGGCCGCGGTGCGCGGCTCGCAGGTCAGCCCCACCGCGCTGCAGCTGCACCGCGACCCCGACGGCGCCACCACCGTGGCGGTGCAGCTGGAGGGGGTGGCCGCAGGGCTGGCCGCCCGCGCCGAGACCGTCGCCCAGCTGCTCGGCGTCCGCTCCGTCGTCGCCGACACCCCTCCCCCGGGCTGGGGCGCCCTGCCGGACGGTGAGGTGCTGCTCAAGCTGGCCCACCCGCCCACCGCCCTGCCCGCCGTGCTCGACGCCCTGGCCGCGCCGGGACTGGCCCACCACGTGCGCGGGTCGGTCGGGGTGGGGGTGCTCCAGGTGGGCTGCACGGGGGCCGACGCACCGGTGCTGCTGGACGCCGCCCGCGCGTCGTGCACCGCCGTGGAGGGCTCCGCCCTGGTGCTGCGCGCGCCAGCCGGGCACCAGCTGGACGTGTGGGGCCCGCTGGAGCCGGCGCTGCTGCGGCTGATGCACCGGGTGAAGAACGAGCTCGACCCCAGCCACACCCTCGCGCCCGGTCGGGGACCAGGAGGTACCTGATGGCCGAGAACGTGTCCCTCGGTGTGCCGGTGGTGGGCTACCAGCCCACCAGCCCGCCCCAGGACGCCCAGCCCACCTCCGCCTTCGACGGCCACCACCCGCCCTCGGAGGCGCTCGTCGGCGACTGCGTGCACTGCGGCTTCTGCCTGCCCTCCTGCCCCACGTACACCCTCTGGGGCGAGGAGATGGACTCCCCGCGCGGCCGCATCCACCTGATGAAGACCGGGCTGGAGAGCGAGCCGATGACCCCGGCGCGGGTGCAGCACTTCGACGCCTGCCTGGGCTGCATGGCCTGCGTCAGCGCGTGCCCCTCCGGGGTGCAGTACGACAAGCTGATCGGGGCGGTCCGTCCGCAGGTGGAGCGGCGGCACACCCGGCCGTGGCGGGACCGGCTGCTGCGCGGGCTGATCTTCCGCACCTTCCCCTACCCGCGCCGGCTGCGGCTGCTGCGCGGGCCGCTGCGCGCCTACCAGCGCAGCGGGCTGTCCCCGGTGCTGCGCCGCTCCGGGCTGCTGGACCGGGTCTCGCCGTCGCTGCGGGTGATGGAGTCGCTGGCCCCACCCCTGGCCCCGATGGAGCGGATTCCGGAGGTGACCCCCGCAGTGGGACCGCGGCGGGCGGTGGTCGGCATGCTCACCGGCTGCGTGCAGAGCGTGTTCTTCCCCGACGTCAACGCCGCCACCGCCCGGGTGCTGGCCGCAGAGGGGTGCGAGGTGCACACGCCCGCCCGGCAGAAGTGCTGCGGAGCGCTGAGCGAGCACCTGGGCCGGGAGGAGGAGGGCCTGCGGTTCGCCCGCGCGCTCATCGAGACGTTCCTGGCCGCAGAGGTGACCCACGTGGTGGTCAACGCCGCAGGCTGCGGCTCGCAGATGAAGGACTACGCCCACCTGCTGCGCGACGACCCCCGCTACGCCGAGCGGGCCGCGCTGCTCAGCGACCAGGTCCGCGACGTCTCCGAGCTGCTCGCGGAGCTGGGCACCGTGGCTCCGCGCCACCGCCTGGACCTGTCGGTGGCCTACCACGACGCCTGCCACCTGGCCCACGCCCAGGGCGTCCGCGCGCAGCCCCGCACGCTGCTGCGCGAGATCCCGGGGGTGGAGGTCCGCGAGATCGCCGACGGCACCACCTGCTGCGGCTCCGCCGGCGTCTACAACGTCCTCCACCCGGCCACGGCCGACGAGCTCGGCGACCGCAAGGCCGCCACCGTCCTCGCCACCGGGGCGCAGCTGCTGGTGACGGCCAACCCCGGCTGCCTCATGCAGATCGCCACCGCCGCCGAGCGGGCCGGGCACTCGCTGGCGGTGGCGCACACCGTGCAGGTGCTCGACGCCGCCATCCGCGGGCTGCCCGCCGCCACGCTCACCCAGCGCCAGCCCCAGCACCTGAGCTGCCCTGAAAAGTGACTTTCCCTGTTGGCAAGCAAACCGTAGACTTGCCGACATGGAAAACGACTTCGCCCCGGCGGGAGCACTCACGCCAGCCCAGGCACGCCAGGCGCTGGATGGCCTGGACGTGGACGGCGCCCGGCTGGCCGAGCAGATGGTGACGCCCTGGTGGTACCACCCCAGCCTCGGCCTCATCGTGGCGCTCATCGTCGGCGCGCAGGCACTGCCAGGATCAGCAGCCGTCGTGCTGGTGGCCCTCGGCGTCATCGCGATCCCGGTCCTCACCACGACGTACCGGCGGCGCTACGGCATCTCCACCACCCAGCCTGCCGGCCCGCGCAGCCGTCGCCTGCTGTTCCTGACGGCCGGGATCTTCCTGCTGGCCATGGTGGCCTCCACCTTCGGCAAGCTCGCCGGCCTCGCCTCAGGGTGGGCGCTGCTGCCCGCCGTCCTGGCCCTCGTCACCACCGTGGTGCTCGGGCGCCGCTACGACGACGTCCTCCGCAGCGAGCTGGCCCGCACCACTGCCGAGCGGGCATGAGCGACCGCACCTCCCCCGCGTTCAACGAGGTCATCCACTCGCCCGCACGCCTGCGGGTCTGTGGCCTGCTGCGGTGGGTGTCCGAGCTGGAGTTCGCCGTCGTCCGGGACACCCTCGGGCTCAGTGACGCCACCCTGTCCAAGAACCTCAGGGTGCTCGCCGAGGCGGGATTCGTGACGATGCGCAAGGAGCGCTCCCCCGTGCGCGCGGACTCCCGCAGGCTCACCTGGGTGGCGCTGACGCCCGCCGGACGCAGTGCCCTCGAGGCCCACCTGGCCGCGCTCGCGCAGATCGCCGACGGCCTGTCCTAGGGGTGGAGCCGCTCCGGCCGCAGCAGCTGCAGCGCCAGCTCGGGCAGGGCCGGGTCGGCGGCGTCGAGCCAGTGCACCCGCTGGTCGCGGCGGAACCACGAGCGCTGCCGGCGCACGAAGCGGCGGGTGCCGGCGGCGGTGGCCCGCTGCGCCTCGGCCAGGTCGTGCTCGCCGTCCAGGGCGGCCAGCACCTGGGAGTAGCCCAGCGCCCGGCGCGCGGTGACGCCCTCGCGCAGCCCGTGCTCCAGCAGCTGGTGCACCTCCGCCACCAGCCCCTGGGTGAACATGGTCGCGGTGCGCGCCTCGATGCGGGCGTCCAGCTCGGCGGTGTCGCGGTCCAGACCGATCAGCACGGTGTTCCAGCGCGGGGTGCCCACCTCCGGCCGGGAGGCGCTGAAGGGCTGTCCGGTCAGCTCCACCACCTCCAGCGCCCGCACGATGCGCCGACCGTCGGAGGGCAGCAGCTTGCGGGCCGCCTCGGCGTCCACCCGGGCCAGCTCCTGGTGCAGCTCCAGCGGTCCGCGCACCGCCAGCTCGGCCTCCCAGCGGGCACGCACCGCCGGGTCGGTGGCGGGGAAGGTGAGCTCGTCCAGCAGCGCCTGCACGTACAGTCCCGAGCCGCCGACGATCACCGGCACGGCACCGCGTCCTTGGATCGCCTCCACGTCGGCGCGCGCGGTGCGCTGGTAGTGCGCGACGCTGGCGGTCTCGGTCACCTCCAGCACGTCCAGCTGGTGGTGGATGATGCCGCGGCGCTGCTCCGGCGGGGTCTTGGCGGTGCCGATGTCCATGCCGCGGTACAGCTGCAGGGCGTCGGCGTTGACCACCTCCCCGCCGAGCTCCTCGGCCAGCTGCAGGGCCAGCTCGGACTTGCCGGTGGCGGTGGGCCCCACGATGGCCACCGGCCGGGGCACCGCCGAGCCCGGGCTCAGCGCTGCCACGTCGCCACCTGGTAGCCCACGCCGTAGGGCGCCCCGCGGTAGAGGGTCTCGGTGCGCCAGCCGTCCCCGGCGGCCGCGGCCGCGGCTGCGGCGACCTGCCAGGGCACCCGACCACTCGCGCCGAGCTCCGCGCACAGCTGCGCGTCCAGCGCGGCGAGGGCGCCGCAGTCGGCGGTGGCCAGCGCGTGGTCGAGCTCGGCCTGCAGGGCGGCGGCGCGCTCGTCGAGCGCACCCGGCGCCTTCTCGGTGAGGGTGGTGCAGCCGTCGCCGAGCACCAGCAGTCCCTGCGGGCGCGGGTCCTGGGCCAGCTCGGCGGCCAGTGCCCGGCCCTGCTCGGCGCACTCCTGCGGCGAGGCGTCCGCGGCGGTCAGGCGCACGTCCACGCTGGCCTCTGCCGCCACCTGTCCGCGCAGCCAGCCGGCCACCAGCACGGGCAGCGGGAGGTCGCCGGGAAGCTCTGTCGACGAGGTCTCAGTGCCTGCGCCGAGGGCCACGGTCACGTCCGCGCCGTAGCCGTGCCACGAGCCGGTCGTCGGGGGACCCAGCCGACACGAGGTGTCGTGCACGCCAACGGAAGTCCACGGCGAGGCCAGGTCGGTGAGCACCCGGGCGGCGCGGAGGCAGGCCGTGCGAAGGTCGTCGGTCTCGGCCGCGGCGGCGCCGGCCAGCTCGGGAACCAGCAGCGGAGGAACAGGCACGAGCACCACTGCGGTCAGCACGGGGGCCGAGGGTAGTGCACCGTCAGGGCGCTGCTTGGTTCTCACCGGGGCCATTACCTGTTTCAATGGCCACAGCACTCGGCGAACCGGCCGGGTGCACGAGCACGTGGGCAGCCGTGACGCGCGGCAGGACGAGGCAGGCCAATGACCGAGAACCCAGCATCCCCCGAGCAGGCGACCACCCCCGGCGACTCTCCCCGCCCCGCCGGCCCCAAGCCCGGGATGCCCAAGCCGGGCGGTCCGCGCCCGGGTCCCCGGCCCTCCGCCGCCCCCGCCCCGACCACGCCGGCCACGCCGCGCGCGGTCGCTCCCGCTGCCAGCGCCAGCCGCTTCGGCCGGGTGGACGACGACGGTGGGGTGTGGCTGCGCACCAAGGACGGCGAGCGACAGGTCGGGTCCTGGCAGGCCGGTGAGCCCGCCGAGGGCCTGGCCCACTTCGCCCGCCGCTTCGACGACCTCGCCACCGAGGTGGTGCTGCTGGAGAAGCGGCTGGAGGCCGGCACCGGCGACGCCAAGCACACCCAGCAGGCGGTGCGGGCACTGCTGGAGACCCTGCCCACCGCCGCGGTGGTCGGCGACGTCGAGAGCCTGCAGGCCCGCCTGGAGGCGCTGCTGACGGTGACCGACGAGAAGGCCGCCGCGGACCGCAGCCGCAAGGAGGCCGCCCGCGCCGCCCAGGCCGCGCGCAAGGAGGCCCTGGCCGCCGAGGCCGAGCAGATCGGGGCGGAGAGCACCCAGTGGAAGGCGAGCGGCGACCGGCTGCGCGCCATCCTCGAGGAGTGGAAGACCATCCGCGGGCTCGACCGCAAGTCCGACGACGCGCTGTGGAAGCGCTACTCCAAGGCCCGGGAGGCGTTCAACCGCCGGCGCGGCGCGCACTTCGCCGAGCTCGACCGCGACCGCGCGGGTGCCCGCTCCCGCAAGGAGGAGCTGGTGGTGGAGGCCGAGTCGCTGTCCGGCTCCACCGACTGGGGCCCCACCGCGGGCCGCTTCCGCGACCTGATGGCGGAGTGGAAGGGCACCGGCCGCGCTCCCCGCGAGGCCGAGGATGCGCTGTGGCAGCGGTTCAAGGCCGCGCAGGACGTGTTCTTCGCCGCCCGCAACGCCGCCGCGGCCGAGCGCGACGAGGAGTTCACCGCCAACGCGGTGGCCAAGGAAGAGCTGTTGGTCGCGGCGGAGCAGCTCGACCCGGCCACCGACCTGGAGGGGGCGCGCAACGCGCTGCGCTCGCTGCAGGAGCGCTGGGACGACATCGGCAAGGTGCCGCGCGACCGCATGCAGGAGCTCGAGGGCCGGATGCGCGCGGTGGAGCAGCGCGTGCGGGAGGCCACCGACAAGCAGTGGCAGCGCACCGACCCCGAGGCCCAGGCCCGGGCGGCGCAGTTCCACGAGCGGGCCACCCACCTGGAGGAGCAGGCCGCCAAGGCCCGCGCCGCGGGCAAGGTCAAGCGGGCCGAGGAGGCCGAGGCGCAGGCGGCGCAGTGGCGCGAGTGGGCGCAGACCGCGGAGCAGGCGCTCCAGTAACCAGCACGGAGCAGGCGCTCCAGTAACCAGTAACCAGCACCACAGCACGGGAGCCGGTCACCGCATCGCGGTGACCGGCTCCCGTGGTTCTGCCGACTAGTTGTTGGGGATGGGCCGTCCGTGGGTGAGCTCCACCCGGGTCCAGACGATGCGCAGCCACTGGAAGGTCAGCACCACCACTGCGGCCCAGGCCAGGAACAGCCCCACGCCGGGTCCGCCACCGGTGCTGTCCACCGCCAGCGTCTGGCGGGACCACACCGCGAGCAGGCCCAGGAAGGACACGAAGCCGCTGCCCAGGGTGGCCACCCAGGCCAGCACCCAGCGCCGGGCCAGCAGCGCCGCGGCGGAGGCGATCACCACGAAGACCAGGCCGCCGGCGAACAGCCGCAGCGGCAGGATCACGCCCTCGGCCACCGCGGTGTCGTCGTGCACCAGCACGTCCCAGCCGGTGGCGGTGCCCGCCTGCGGCAGGATCATCGACAGGATCCCGGCGAGCACCGCGACCGCGATGACGATGCCGCGCAGGCCCGGCTCGATGGTGCCGGTCACCCGCCGCTCCACCGAGTCGACCTCGTCCCGGATGCCGAGCAGCTCCTCGTCGGTGAGCTCTCGGCGACGGTTGTCGTCCACACTTCCTCCAGAGATCAGCGCAGGGCAGCGCAGAAGATCAGCGCAGACCAGTGTCCTCGTCCGGTCAGACGCGTGCAGCCCTGGGTACCGGCAGGCCCAGCAGGACGCCGGGGGTCGCGGTGCCGGGGGTCTGCGGCGCCCGCGCGGCCGCGGCGTTGTCCCCGGCCCGGGTCCGCCGGTGCGACAACGGGTCACCGTCGGCCACCAGGTGGAACGGGGCGGCGTAGGTCACCACCGTCTCCACCACGTCGCCGGGGCGGATCTCGGCCCCACCGGTGGCGAAGTGCACGAGCCGACCGTCGCGGGCCCGGCCGCTGAGCCGGGCGGTGCTGGCGTCCTTGCGGCCCTCGCCCGAGGCCACCAGCAGCTCCACGCGAGTACCGATGAGGTCACGGTTGGCCTGCAGCGAGATCTCCTCCTGCAGCGCGGTCAGCCGGCCGTAGCGCTCGGTCACCACCTCCTTGGGCACCTGCTCGCCCATGGTGGCCGCCGGGGTCCCCGGACGCGGGGAGTACTGGAAGGTGAAGGCGCTGGCGAACCGGGAGCGGCGCACCACCTCCAGGGTGTCCTGGAAGTCCTGCTCGGTCTCGCCGGGGAAACCCACGATGATGTCGGTGGTGATGGCCGCGTGCGGCATCAGCTCCCGCACCCGGTCGATGATGCCCAGGTAGCGCTCGCTGCGGTAGGAGCGGCGCATGGCCTTGAGGATGCGGTCGGAGCCGGACTGCAGCGGCATGTGCAGCTGTGGGCACACGTTCGGCGTCTCGGCCATCGCGTGGATGACGTCCTCGGTGAAGTCGCGGGGGTGCGGGGAGGTGAAGCGCACCCGCTCCAGGCCGTCGACCTGCCCGCAGGCTCGCAGCAGGTCGGCGAAGGCGCTGCGCTCGCCGAAGGACACCCCGTAGGCGTTGACGTTCTGCCCGAGCAGGGTGACCTCCAGCACCCCCTGCTCCACCAGGGCGCGCACCTCGGCGAGCACGTCGCCGGGACGGCGGTCCACCTCGGTGCCGCGCAGCGAGGGCACGATGCAGAAGGTGCAGGTGTTGTTGCAGCCCACCGAGATGGACACCCAGCCGGAATAGGCGGAGTCCCGCTTGGCCGGCAGCGCGGACGGGAAGACGTCGAGGGACTCCAGGATCTCCACCTGGGCCTGCTCGTTGTGCCGAGCGCGCTCCAGCAGGGCGGGCAGCGAGCCGATGTTGTGGGTGCCGAACACCACGTCCACCCAGGGCGCGCGGTTGACGATGCCCTCGCGGTCCTTCTGGGCCAGGCAGCCGCCGACGGCGATCTGCATGCCCGGGTGCGCGGCCTTGGTGGAGGCGAGGTGGCCGAGGTTGCCGTAGAGCTTGTTGTCGGCGTTCTCCCGCACCGCGCACGTGTTGAGCACCACTACGTCAGCCTGCTCACCCGGGTCGGCGGCGGTGTAGCCGGCGGCCTCCAGCATCCCGGCGAGGCGCTCGGAGTCGTGCACGTTCATCTGGCAGCCGTAGGTGCGCACCTGGTAGCTGCGCCCCTGCCCCTGGGCCGGCATCGATTGTGCCGCTGGCGCTTCCATGGACAGCGCTGAGTGCGCGGCTGACCCGGCCGATCCTGTCACTGCGTGTTCCACACCGGCCAGGCTACGGCCCGCGGTGGCGTGCACCGCGCGGGCGGCGACCCCCTCGTGCTCGTGTGAACGTTGCATAACGCCTTACCTGACACAGCGGCGGTGGGCGACTCGGCGCCTCCTGCTGCGGTACCTTCCCCGCCATGACCAACGCGCACGCCACCCAGGACGCGTCCAGCGATCAGAGCGGCACCGCTGTGCCTCTCGGCAAGTCGTCGGACCAGCCCGCCCGCCGCGGGTCCACCGGGGCGCCGCTGGTGGTGATGAGCGAGGTCAACAAGCACTTCGGCGACCTGCACGTGCTCAAGGACGTCAACCTCACCGTGCACACCGGTGAGGTTGTGGTGGTGATCGGCCCGTCCGGTTCAGGCAAGTCCACCTTGTGCCGCACCATCAACCGGCTGGAGACCATCGACAGCGGCACCATCACCGTCGATGGCGTGCCGCTGCCCGACGAGGGCAAGGCGCTCGCCGCCCTGCGCTCCGACGTCGGCATGGTGTTCCAGTCGTTCAACCTCTTCGCCCACAAGACGGTCCTGGACAACGTCACGCTCGGGCCGATCAAGGTGCGCAAGCTGAGCAAGCAGAAGGCCAACGAGCGGGGCCGCGAGCTGCTCGCCCGGGTGGGCATCGCCGAGCAGGCCGACAAGATGCCCGCGCAGCTCTCCGGTGGTCAGCAGCAGCGAGTGGCCATCGCCCGGGCCCTGGCCATGGACCCCAAGGTGATCCTGTTCGACGAGCCGACCTCGGCGCTGGACCCGGAGATGATCAACGAGGTCCTCGACGTGATGACGTCGCTGGCCAGGGACGGGATGACGATGGTGGTGGTGACCCACGAGATGGGCTTCGCCCGTCGGGCCGCCGACCGCGTGCTGTTCATGGCCGACGGCCAGGTGGTGGAGGACGCCGCTCCCGACGTCTTCTTCGACTCCCCCAGCTCCGACCGCGCCAAGGACTTCCTGAGCAAGATCATCAGCCACTGACCGAAGGCCCAGCCGGCCTCCGCACCCCAGACCGCCACCAGGACCCCTGGCGAGCGACACCCACCGCGAATCGCGGACGAGCAGAAACGGGAACACCATGCGACGTCGAGTGATCAAGGCAGCGGCAGGTGCCACGCTGCTCACCCTGGTGATGACTGCCTGCGGCAGCAGCAGCAGTGACGAGAGCGCGGCGCCGGTGGCCGACAAGCCCACCTTCGCCGAGGGCACCACCATGGCGAGCGTGGCCAGCTCGGGCAAGCTGCGGGTCGGCATCAAGTTCGACCAGCCCGGCTTCGGCAAGCAGGGGCTGTCGGGCAAGTACGAGGGCTTCGACGTGCAGATGGCGCAGATCGTCGCCGCCGGGCTGGGCCTGCAGCCCGACGCCATCGAGTTCACCGAGGCTCCGTCGGCCCGCCGCGAGGAGCTCATCGAGACCAAGAAGGTCGACATGGTGGTGGCCACGTACACCATCAACGACAAGCGCAAGGAGCGCGTCTCCTTCGCGGGCCCGTACTACGTCGCCGGCCAGCAGCTGATGGTGGACAAGGACGACACCACGATCATCGGCCCGGACTCGCTGAAGACCAACCCCGACGCCAAGGTTTGCTCGGTCACCGGCTCCACCCCTGGCGAGAACATCAAGAAGTACGTGGCCAACCCCAACCAGGTGGTCCTCTTCGACGTGTACTCCAAGTGCGCCGACGCTCTCCGCACCGGCCAGGTGCAGGCTGTCACCACCGACAACGTCATCCTGCTGGGCTTCGTCGCCGGCGCCAAGGACGACTTCAAGCTCACCGGTGAGCAGTTCACCCAGGAGCCGTACGGCATCGGCATCGCCAAGGGCGACGTCCCGTTCTGCCAGTTCATCCACGAGCAGCTGACCAAGGCCAAGGAGTCCGGCGCCTACGAGAAGGCGTGGAAGGACACCGCCGGCGAGGTCGAGGGCGCCCAGACCCCCGAGCTGCCCGCGCTGGCCGCCTGCAGCTAGCTGGTCGTCTCGGTGCGGGCCGCTCGCACGTGGCCCGCACCGAGGCTCTCCCCCTGCTCCTGATGACCAGCTCCGCACCGCCTGGAGGCACCCGCGCGTGAACGCGATCACCGACAACCTCGACCTGTACTGGTCGGGGCTGCAGAAGTCGTTCCTGATCTGCATGCTCGCCATGGTCGGCTCGTTGGTGCTCGGCACCGTGCTGGCGTCCTTCCGGGTCTCCCCGGTTCCCACGCTGCGCTGGTTCGGCACCGCCTACGTCACCATCTTCCGCAACACCCCGCTGACCGTGGTGCTGTTCTTCATCGCCTTCGGCATGCCCGAGCTGGGCGTGAACGCCAGCTACTTCACCTTCGGCCTCATCGGCCTGGTGCTCTACACCTCGGCGTTCGTCTGCGAGGCGGTGCGCAGCGGGGTGAACTCCGTTCCGCCGGGGCAGGCCGAGGCTGCCCGCTCCATCGGGCTGGGCTTCAGCCAGGTGCTGGCGCTGGTGGTGCTGCCCCAGGCGCTGCGCAGCGTGGTGCCTCCGCTGGGCAGCGTCATCATCGCGATGTTCAAGAACTCGGCCGTGGTCGGTGCCCTCGGCGTCGCCGGTGACCTGTGGAGCGTGGGCGCCAGCCTGACCAGCGCCCAGGGTTACGCGGCGCTGCCGGTGTTCGTCGGTGTCGCCATCGGCTACCTCATCATCACCATTCCCTCCGGCGTGCTGCTGCAGGTCCTCGAGCGCAAGGTGGCGATCGCCCGATGAGCAAACTCCTGAGTCGTACCGCGCCCACCGGCAGCGCGGTCCTCTTCGACGTCCCCGGGCCCCGCACCCGGCGCCGCGTGCTGATCTTCAGCGTGCTGGCCGCCGTCGCCATCGCGGCGCTGCTGGCGCTGGCGGGGCTGCGGCTGGCCGACAACGGCCAGTTCGAGTCCGACAAGTGGGCCCCGCTGCTCGACCCCACCAACGCCGACTTCCCCGACGTGTGGAACTTGCTCGGCCAGGGCCTGGCCAACACCCTCAAGGCCGCCGCGCTGGCCATCGTGCTGTCGCTGGTGGTGGGCACCATCATCGGCGTGGCCCGGCTGTCAGCCGGCAAGGTCACCCGCATCCCGCTGATCGCGCTGGTGGAGCTGTTCCGCGGCCTGCCGGTGATCATCACGATCTACCTCACCTCCAAGCTGCTGCCCGAGATCGGCCTGGACGTGTCCTCCTGGCCCGGCGGTGAGCTGCTGTGGTTCCTGGTGATCGGCCTGACGGCCTACAACGCGGTGATCTTCGCCGAGATCATCCGCTCCGGCGTGGTGTCGCTGCCCAAGGGCCAGCGCGAGGCGGCCGAGGCGATCGGGCTGACCAACGGCCAGACGCTGCGACTGGTGCTGCTGCCCCAGGCGTTCCGGGTGATGCTGCCGGCGCTGATCAGCCAGGTGGTGGTGGTGCTCAAGGACACCTCGCTCATCGCGGTGCTGGGCGGCTACATCGAGCTGCTCAAGCAGGGCGGGCTGCTGATCCAGAACCTGAACAACCCGCTGCAGACCTACCTGGTCATCGGCGTCATGTTCATCCTCATCAACTACGCGCTGAGCAAGCTGGCCGAGCTGGTGCAGCGCCGGGTGTCCCGCACCACCAGCACCACCCCCGAGGCCGCACCCGCCGGCGCCGACGCCTGACCCTGGCTCAGCGGGCAGGCTGCCGGCATGGCAGACGGTGAGTGGTTGGAGCCCGGGGAGCCGTTCCAGCCCGGGGAGCCGTTCGAGCACGGGGAGCTGTACGAGCACAGCGTGCGGCTGCTGGCGCGGGGACGGGCGGACGACCGTGCGCCAGACGCCCGTCCGGCGGGTCCTGATCGCGACTGGGTCGCCGTGGCCCTGACCACCGCCGGCGACCTGGCGGTCACGGTCTTCGTGACAGGTGGTGCCACCGGGGCGCTGCAGCGCCAGGTCCAGGTGCTGCGGCGAGCAGACCCACAGTGGGTGCCGCTGGCCGCGCACCACGCGGCTGCCTCCGCCGACACGCTGGCCGAGCGCCCCCCGACCGACGTGCTGGGCGGTCCCGTGGTGGTGGTCGAGTCGGGTGCCGTGGCCGCGGGACGAGGGCGGCGGGTGCGGTGGGCGCTGCTGCGGGCCGCGCGCGAGGTGCGCACCGTGGTGGTCGACGACCGGGCGGTGCCGGTGCCGTGGCACGGGCACCTGGTGCTCGGCTGGCGCGGACGGCGGCACCCGAAGGTCCTGGCGCCCACCGGGAGCACCACCGCCGAGCTCGCGGTGGTGCGGCTACAGCTGGGCGGCCTCGGACGCTCCACCGGCAGGTAGCCGCAGGGGGGTGTGGCTGGTAGCCGCTCAGCGCCGCGCCGGGGCATCAGCGTGGCGCGGCGCACCGGACACGTCGGCGGTTGGCTCCACGGCTGCAGCCAGCTGGCCAGTGGTGGGAACCGCCCGCACCCAGGCCCGGGTGAGGGCCGCGGCGGCGATGATCAGCAGCGGTCCCAGCAGCCAGCCGGCGAGCACGTCGGCCACCCAGTGGAAGTCACGCACCACCAACGACACCCCGACCAGCGCCGGCACTCCGACGGCGAGCGCCCACGCCGACCGTCGCCAGCGCGGGGCGAGCAGGCACGCGACGACGCCGTAGACCACGGTGGCGGTGGTGGTGTGCCCGGAGGGCCAGAGCACGCCCGACTCCCCGTCGAGGCCGGGGCGCCCGACCAGGTGCTTGAGCGAGAGCACGGCCACCACCAGCAGCAACGATGCGCTGCACGCGAAGATCATCGGCACCCAGTACTGGCGTCGCCCGCAGAGCACGGCGACTCCGAGCAGCAGCAGGAAGATGGCCACCGGTGGGTCGCCCAGGTGGGTGATGACCTGCGCCAGCTCAGCCCACAGGGTGTTCTGCCGGGTGGCGAAGTGGCGCTGCACCGCCTCGTCCAGGGTGATGATCGGGCCACCCCACACCACCTGGACCCACAGGACCAGCAGACCCAGCACCAGGACCGGCGGCACCCACCGCGGGACCCTGACGTCGGGGAGCTTGTCGGTGTTGGTCGTCGGTTGCCCCATGGGCAAAAGCCTACGGACTGTCCTCGGTGTACTCGTCCGTGGCTGCGCCTGCCGCGGTGAGCTCGTCGGAGACCACCCGGAACGCCAGCCCCTGGCTGTACCCGCGGCGGGCGAGCATGCCCACCAGCTTGCGGGTGGCCGCAGCGGTGTCGTCCACCGTGAGCGTGCGCAGCCGCTTGCGCACCAGCTCGCGCGCCCGCAGCTCCTCGGACTCCTCGTCGACGTGGCTCAGCGCCTCCGCGGCGACGGAGTCCGCCACACCCTTGAGCCGCAGCTCGGCGGCCAGCGCACGCTTGCCCTTGCCGGAGTACTCGTGCCGCGACTGCACCCAGGTGCGGGCGAACGCCTGGTCGTCGATCAGCTCGACCTCGGTGAGCTTGTCCAGCACCGGTGCGATCTGGTCGTCCTCGAAGCCCTTGCGACGCAGCCGCTGCTCGAGCTCGGCGCGGCTGCGCTGCCGGACGGTGAGCAGCTGTAGGCACGCCTCGCGGACGTCCTCCTCAGTGCTCACCGTGCTCAGAAGTCGACCGGTGCGGGGGCGACCTCGTCGGTGACCACGGCGCCGATGCCGAGCTTCTCCTTGACCCTCTTCTCGATGTCGTTGCCGACGTCGGGGTTCTCCAGCAGGAACTTGCGGGCGTTCTCCTTGCCCTGACCCAGCTGGTCACCCTCGTAGGTGTACCAAGCACCCGACTTGCGGACGATGCCGTGCTCGACGCCCATGTCGACGAGCGAGCCCTCCCGGCTGATGCCGTGGCCGTAGAGGATGTCGAACTCCGCCTGCTTGAAGGGCGGGGCCACCTTGTTCTTGACCACCTTGACGCGGGTGCGGTTGCCCACGGCGTCGGTGCCGTCCTTCAGGGTCTCGATGCGCCGGATGTCCATGCGGACCGAGGCGTAGAACTTGAGCGCCTTGCCACCGGTGGTGGTCTCCGGCGAGCCGAACATGACGCCGATCTTCTCGCGCAGCTGGTTGATGAAGATCACCGTGGTGCCGGAGTTGCTCATCGCGCCGGTCATCTTGCGCAGGGCCTGGCTCATCAGCCGGGCCTGCAGGCCGACGTGGCTGTCCCCCATCTCGCCCTCGATCTCGGCGCGGGGCACCAGGGCCGCCACGGAGTCGATGACCAGGATGTCCAGCGCACCGGAGCGGATCAGCATGTCCGCGATCTCCAGGGCCTGCTCCCCGGTGTCGGGCTGGGAGACCAGCAGCGCGTCGGTGTCCACGCCCAGCTTCTGCGCGTAGTCGGGGTCGAGCGCGTGCTCGGCGTCGACGAAGGCGGCGATGCCGCCGGCCTTCTGCGCCTGGGCCACGGCGTGCAGGGCGACGGTGGTCTTGCCGGAGGACTCCGGGCCGTAGATCTCGATGACCCGGCCACGGGGCAGGCCGCCGATGCCGAGCGCGACGTCCAGCGCGAGGGAGCCGGTGGGGATGACGGCGATGGGCACGCGGGCCTCGTCACCGAGACGCATCACCGAGCCCTTGCCGAAGTTCTTGTCGATCTGCGCCAGGGCCAGGTCGAGCGCCTTGTTGCGGTCGGGTGCTTGAGCCATCGGGGTCTCCTCGTTGGTGCTCTGTTCGGGTCGGCGTGAACGGTAGGACCGGGCACCGACGGTTTTGGTGGATCGTCCGCGGCTGTGGACGAGCCCCGTCGCTGGGGACAACCTCAACCGAACGTGCCCCAGCGTAGACGAACAGGTGTTCGAGTGTGGTACCTGGTTTTCGACACGCCGGACGAGGCGCGTCGGGAAGGAGCTACGGGTGCTCGACCCCAGCAGCAGCCTGCGCACCCTCCGGCGCCTGCGCCGCGCGGTGCTGTGCTGGCACTGGCTGACCTGCGGCACCGGGACTTCCGTCCTCGGCGCGGGCCAGGGTGTGCAGCGCCGTCGTCGCCGCCACGCCCATCACCAGGATGGAGATCGCCATCGGCACGGCGGTGTCCGGCCCGGCGATGCCGACCAGCGGAGACACGGCCGCGCCCACGGTGAACTGCAGCGCCCCCATCACCGCGGAGCCGGTCCCGGCTGCCCGCGGCACCTGGGCCTGGGCCAGGGCGGTGGCGTTGCCGAAGATGAAGCCGATGCTGGCAGTGACGCAGAACATCGCCCCCAGCAGCGCCCACTGGGCCGACCCACCCACGGTCACCACGGCCAGCAGCAGCACCCCGGCCGCGGTCAGCGCGGCGACGCCACCGGTGAGCAGCCGCCGCGGCGACACCCTGCCGATCAGCCGGGTGTTGAGGATGTTGGCCCCCACCAGGCCGGCGGCGTTGCAGGCGAACACCACCGAGAACATGCCCGGCGACAGTCCGAGCAGGTCCTGCACCACGAACGTGGACTGCGAGATGTAGGAGAACAAGGCCCCGAAGCCGCTGGCGAACACCAGCGTGTAGCCCAGGAAGCGGCGGTTGGTGAGCACGTAGCGGGCGTTGCGGGCGAGGGCGGCAAACCCGGCGCCGTGCCGGCGGTCGGCGGGCAGGGTCTCCGGCACCAGGAGCAGCACGCCGACCAGCATCACCACCGCCAGCCCGGTCAGCACCCAGAACACCCCGCGCCACCCGATCGGCCCGATCAGCGCACCCCCGGCCAGCGGGGCCATCACCGGGGCGACGCCGCCGATGATCATCATGACGCTGAACAGCTTGGCCGCCGCGGTGCCGCTGGCCCGGTCGGCGATCACCGCGCGGGCCAGCACGATGCCGGCCGCGCCGGAGAAGCCCTGCAGGAAGCGGGTGGCTACCAGCACCTCCACCGTGGGTGCCGTGGCGCAGAGCACCCCTGCCACCGCGCAGAGGGCGGTACCGCCGATGAGCAGCCGCCGTCGGCCGATGCCGTCGGAGAGCGGGCCGATCACCAGCTGCCCGATGGCCAGACCCGCGAGGAACGTGGTGATGGTCAGCTGCACGCTGCTGGCGGTCGCCCCGAGGTCGTCGGAGACCTCCGGCAGCCCGGGCAGGTACATGTCCGTGGCCAGCGGCGCCACCGCGGACAACAGCGCCAGCACGCACAGCATGGGAACGGAGATGGCCCGCTCCCGGACGTTCTTCTTCGGCACGCACGCTCCTCGAGATCCCGGTCAGCTGACCGCAGCACCCTACGGGCCGCCACGGTCGTCGAGATCACCAGCGCTCGGGCGGGACGTCCATCTCCGCGCACAGCGCGCGCCACACCTCACGGGGATCCGTCCCCGCCTCGATGGCCTGGTCAGCGGTGCGGCCACCGAGGGCGCCCAGGACGTGGTCGGCCACCAGCATGTCGCCGCGCTGCGGCCCGAACTCCAGGGCGACCAGCTCGCGGAACTCTGTCAGTCGCATCCGGTCACCGTAGAAGTCGACAGCCGCCCGGCGCACCCCGGGCTCAGCGGCCGCACGCCGCGGCCTCCCGGCAGACGGTGACGGCGTCGGCGCGCACCTCGTCGAGGCTGCGGGCGGCCCGCTGCGCGGCGGCGGCGTGGGCGGGCTCGGTCAGCACCTGCTGCACGGCGGCAGCCAGGCGCTCGGGCGTCAGCGGACGGACGATGACGGCGCTGCCCTGCCTGGCCGCCCGGTTGGCCAGCTCCCACTGGTCGCCCCCACCGGGCACCAGCACCGTGGGCACGCCCGCGGCCAGCGCCTTGGCCAGCATGCCGTGCCCGCCGCCGATCACCGCCACGCTCGCCGCGGCCAGCAGGGTGTCCTGCCGGCCAGTGCCCACGCTCGCCCAGCCGGGCACCTCCAGCGTCGGGTCCGGGTCCAGGACCGTGGCCACCACGCGCACTCCGCTCAGCCCGGCCAGCGCCGCCTCGAGCACGCCCAGGGTGCCGCCCTCGGCGGTGGACGGGGAGAGGAACACCAGCGGGTCGGACCCCGGCGGCAGCGCCAGCTCAGCCTCCTGCGGGTCCCACTGCAGCGGGCCCACCACGTGGGTGCGCTCCGGCCAGTCGGGCCGGGGCACCTCCAGCGCAGGCAGCGTGGCCACCAGCCGCGCCGTCGGACCGGGATCGCGCACGGGCAGGCCCACCGAGGCCCGGGCCGCGGCACGCTGGCGCTGGCCCTTCCGGGTGGAGCGGGCGGCCATCGCGCGCAGCAGGGCGTCGCGCGCCCGGCCGCCGACGCCGGTGCCCACCGCCAGGCCGCTGCCCACCGGCGGCAGCCCGCACGAGGGCAGGTACAGCGGGTGCGGGCAGAGCTCCACCCACGGCAGGCCGAGACGTTCCGCGGCCAGCCCGCCCGCCGCGGTGAGCACGTCACCCACCACCAGGTCCGGGCGCAGCGCGTGCAGCTCGGGCACCAGCACGGTGGACATGTACGCCGCCCGGCCGTGCATCCGCTGGCCGGGATCGGCGTCGTCGTCGCCGGGGCGGGGCGCCAGGCCGGGCAGGCGCCGCCACGGCACGCCGGCGTGGGCGGCGGCGTCCTGCCAGCGGGGGCTGGTGAACAGCACCGGCTCGTCCCCGGCGGCCTGCAGGCGCAGGCAAAGCGCCATGGCCGGGAACGCGTGCCCCGGGTCGGGGCCGGCCACCACCGCTACGCGCACGGGGCTGAGTGTGTCAGGCGGGGTGGGTGGGGCCGCCGTCGGTCAGCGCTGCCCGCCGTTGACGTGCAGCGTCTGCCCGCTCACGTAGCCGGCCTCCTCGCTGGCGAAGAACGCCACCACGGCGGCGATGTCGTCCGGTGTCCCCACGCGGCGCACCGGGATCTGCTCGGCGGCCAGCTTCTGGTGCTCCTCGGGGTCCATGCCCAGCCGCCGCGCGGTGGTCGCGGTCATGTCGGTGGCGATGTAGCCCGGGGCCACCGCGTTGACGGTGATCCCGAAGGGGCCGAGCTCGAGAGCGGCGGTGGCGGTGAAGGCGATGACTCCGGCCTTGGCCGAGGCGTAGTTGGCCTGGCCTCGGTTGCCCAGCGCCGAGCGGCTGGACAGGTTCACGATGCGGCCGTAGCGCTGCTCCACCAGGTGGCGCTGGGCGGCCTTGGTGAGCAGGAAGGTGCCGCGCAGGTGCACCGCCAGCACCAGGTCGAAGTCCTCCACGCTCATCTTGAACAGCATGTTGTCGCGGGTGATGCCGGCGTTGTTCACCACGATGTCCAGCCCGCCCAGCTCGCGGACCACCTGGTCGACGGCGGCGTTGACGCCCTCCTCGGAGGTGACGTCGGCGCCGATGCCCACCGCCGTGCCGCCGGCGAGGGTGATGGCCTCCGCCGAGGAGCTGGCGGCGTCGGCGTTGAGGTCGAGCACCCCCACCGCGGCCCCCTCCGACGCCAGGCGGGCGGCGATGCCAGCTCCGATGCCCTGACCCGCGCCGCTCACGATCGCCACTCGTCCGTCGAACCGTCCCATTGCTGCCCCAGCCCCTCTGCGTGTCCAGTCGCCTTGCGCTGCGGCCAACCTAACACCGTTAGGTGGTCGGCGGAAGGTGCGCTCCCGGACCATGGAGAAGGTGACCACCAGCTCCGACGTCGCCCGGCTGCGCGCCACCGCGTGGCACGAGAACGCCTGGTACACGGCGCTGCACTCGGTGTGGCGCTTCCCGCGGCGGCACCGCACCGTGCTGCGCCAGGCCGTCGGCGCGGTGCTCACCTACGGCATCGTGGCGGCGATCTTCTGGGCCATCGTCACCGAGCTGTCCGCGGAGGCCGACAACAGCGCGAGCCTCGACCTGATCCAGGCCTGGCACGTGGTGGCGCTGGTGAGTCTGGGGCTGGTGCTCCTGCTGTCCAACGCCCCTGCCCTGATGATCGCCCTGCCCGGGCAGACCCTGCGCCAGGCCGTCATCGCCAACACCGCGGGCACGGCGGTGTCCAACACCCTGCCCGAGGGCGGTGCGGTGGCCACCGGCCTCACCTTCGCCATGACGCGCTCCTGGGGCTTCCGGCTGGCCGAGATCGCCCGCAGCGTGCTGGTGGTGGACGTGGGGAACAGCCTGGTCCGCTACACCCTCGGGGGCATCGCGCTCGCGGTGCTCGCCACCCAGCCCGGCTCGCCGCAGGTGTTCGCCGTCGTGGCTGCGGCGGTCCTCGTGGTCGTCGCACTGGCCGTGGTGGTGCTGGCGCAGGTGCTGCGCAGCGAGTCCTTCGCCCGCCGGGTCGGATCGCTGGTGGGCACGGTCGTCAACGCCGTGCTCCGCCGGCTGCACCGGCAGCAGCACCCGGACCTGCCCGGTCGCGTCGCCGAGCTGCGGGTCGGCTCCGCCGAGCTGGTGCGGCAGCGGTGGCTCGCCCTCACCGTCGCCATCGCCTCCGTCCAGCTGATCAACTGCCTGGCCCTGGGTGCCGCGCTGCACCTGCAGGGGGTGGTGGAGGTGTCCTGGGCGCGCGTCGTGGTCGCCTACGCCGGCACCGCCCTCATCTCGTTGCTGATGCCCAGCCCTGGCGGCCTCGGGGTGGCCGAGGGGTCGCTGCTGACGATCCTGGGCAACGGCTTCGGCACCGTCTCCTCGACGCCGGAGCTGGTGTCGGCGGTGCTGCTCTACCGGATGGCGACCTGGTTGCTGCCCACGGTCGTCGGCCTGTTCACCTACCTCTACTGGCGGCGCACCCAGCACGCGCGCGGCCGCCGGTCCACGCAGGTCAGCCAACCTGCCGCCGAAGGCTGACGGACCCCCGCGCCATGATGGGTGCGTGACCAACCCGGTGAACGACGCGAGGGCCGCCCTGCAGGGCTTCTCCCCGGCCACCCGCGCCTGGTTCACCGGCGCCTTCGACGCACCGACCGACGCGCAGGCCGGCGCCTGGGCCGCCGCCCAGGCCGGCCAGCACGCCCTGGTGGTCGCGCCCACCGGATCCGGCAAGACCCTCGCCGCGTTCCTGTGGGCGCTGGACCGGCTGGCCGCCGAGCCGCCGCCGGAGGACCCCAGGCTGCGCTGCCGGGTGCTCTACGTGTCACCGCTGAAGGCGCTGGCGGTGGACGTGCAGCGCAACCTGCGCTCCCCGCTCACCGGCATCCGCCAGGAGGCCCAGCGGCTCGGGCTGCCGGTGCCCGACCTCACCGTCGGAACCCGCAGCGGCGACACCCCCGCCAGCGAGCGGCGCACGTTCAACCGCACCCCGCCGGACATCCTGGTGACCACCCCGGAGTCGCTGTTCCTGCTGCTCACCTCCGCGGCGCGGGACTCGCTGCGCGGGGTGCAGACGGTGATCATCGACGAGGTGCACTCGGTGGCCGCCACCAAGCGCGGCGCCCACCTCGCCCTGTCCCTGGAGCGCCTGGACGAGCTGCTGGAGACCCCGGCTCAGCGCATCGGACTCTCCGCGACGGTGCGCCCGGTGGAGGAGGTCGCAGCCTTCCTCGGCGGTGGCCGGCCGGTGCAGGTGGTGCAGCCGCGCACGCCCAAGACCGTGGAGGTGCGCGTCGAGGTGCCGGTGGAGGACCTCGCCAACCTCGGTGAGCTCACCGGGGAGGTGGAGGGGTCGGCGGCCGGGACGGAGCGGCGCACCTCCATCTGGCCGGCGGTGGAGGCCCGGGTGCTCGAGCTGGTGCAGGCACACCGCTCCACCATCGTCTTCTGCAACTCCCGGCGGCTGGCCGAGCGGCTGACGTCCAAGCTCAACGAGCTGGCCGCCGAGCAGCTGGAGGTCACCGACGCGGTCGCTGCGGCGCTGCTGGGCGACGAGGCGCCCGCCCCGGCCCAGCACTTTCCCGCCGAGGCCCCGGGGGCCTCCGGCACCACCGACGGGGCACCGGTGGTGATCGCCCGGGCCCACCACGGCTCCATGTCGCGGGAGCAGCGCACCCTGGTGGAGGAGGACCTCAAGGCCGGACGGCTGCCCTGCGTGGTGGCCACCTCCTCGTTGGAGCTGGGCATCGACATGGGCGCGGTCGACCTGGTGGTCCAGGTGGAGGCACCGCCCAGCGTGGCCTCGGGCCTGCAGCGGGTCGGTCGCGCCGGGCACCAGGTGGGTGCGGTGTCCTCCGGCGTCATGTTCCCCAAGTTCCGCGGCGACCTGGTCTCCTGCGCGGTGGTGGCCGAGCGGATGGCGGCCGGGCAGATCGAGGCGATCAGCTACCCGCGCAACCCCCTGGACGTGCTGGCGCAGCAGGTGGTGGCCATGGTGGCGCTGGAGCCGTGGACGGTGGCCGGGCTGGCCGCGGTGGTGCGCCGGGCGGCGCCCTTCGCCGCGCTGCCCGACTCCGCGCTGCAGGCCGTGCTGGACATGCTCTCCGGGCGCTACCCCAGCGAGCAGTTCGGCGAGCTGCGGGCCCGCATCACCTGGGACCGGGTGACCGACGAGCTGCGCGGACGCCCCGGCGCCCAGCGCCTGGCCGTCACCTCCGGCGGCACCATCCCCGACCGCGGGTTGTTCACCGTGATGACGCCGGGCGGCGCGGAGGGCGAGTCGGGCACCCGGGTGGGCGAGCTGGACGAGGAGATGGTCTACGAGTCGCGGGTGGGTGACACCTTCCTGCTCGGCTCCACCGCGTGGCGGGTGCAGGACATCACCCACGACCGGGTGATCGCCGTGCCCGCCCCCGGCCAGCCGGCCCGGATGCCGTTCTGGCGCGGGGAGTCCATCGGCCGCCCGCTGGAGCTGGGTCGGGCCCTGGGCGCGTTCGTCCGCGAGATCGTGGCCGCCGACGCCGAGCCCGCCCGTGCCCGCGCCCGCCAGGCCGGCCTGGACGAGTGGGCCGTGGACAACCTGCTGGCCTACCTGGCGGAGCAGCGGGAGTCCACCGGCGGGGTGCCCGACGACCGCACCATCGTGCTGGAGCGCTTCCGCGACGAGCTGGGCGACTGGCAGGTGGCGGTGCACTCGCCGTTCGGCGCGCAGGTCAACGGGCCGTGGGCGCTGGCCGTGGCGGCCCGGCTGCGGGAGCGGCGCGGGGTGGACGCGCGGGTGGCCAGTGCCGACGACGGTATCGTGCTGCGCCTGCCGGAGGCCTTCGACGACTCCGGCGGGGACCCGCTCGTCACCGCCGAGGACGTGCTGCTCGACCCGGACGAGGTGGAGCAGCTGGTGATCGCCGAGGTGGGCTCCTCCGCGCTGTTCGCCGCCCGGTTCCGCGAGTGCGCGGCCCGGTCGCTGCTGCTGCCGCGGCGCAACCCCGGCCGCCGCAGCCCGCTGTGGCAGCAGCGCCAGCGCTCCGCCCAGCTGCTGGAGGTGGCCAGCGCCTACGAGTCGTTCCCGGTGGTGCTGGAGGCGATGCGCGAGTGCGTGCAGGACGTCTACGACCTGGCCGGGCTGCGCGAGCTGATGGCCGACGTCGCCGCCCGCAAGGTGCGCGTCCTGGAGGTCACCACCCCGGCGCCGTCGCCGTTCGCCCGCAGCCTGCTGTTCGGCTACGTGGGCACCTTCCTCTACGAGCTGGACGCGCCGCTGGCCGAGCGCCGGGCCGCCGCGCTCAGCCTGGACTCCACCCTGCTCGGCGAGCTGCTCGGCTCGGAGTCGGTGCGCGAGCTGCTCGACCCCGAGGCGCTGGCCGAGATCGAGGCGCAGCTGCAGCGCACCGACCCCGACCGCCACGCCCGCGACGTGGAGGGCGCCGCGGACCTGCTGCGCTTCGTCGGCGACCTGTCGGTGGCCGACGGGCTGGCGCGCGGGGTGGCGCCGCAGTGGCTGGAGCAGCTGGAGCAGGACCGGCGGGCGCTGCTGGTGCGCATCGCCGGCGAGCAGCGCTACATCGCCATCGAGGACGCCGGGCGGTACCGGGACGCGCTCGGCACCGCGCTGCCGGTGGGGGTGCCCGAGGTGTTCACCGAGCCCACCCCCGACCCGCTGGCCGAGCTGACCGCCCGCTACGCCCGCACCCACGGCCCGTTCGCCCCGGCCACCCTGGCGCAGCGCTACGGCTTGGGCACCGCCGTCGTCGTCGGGGTGCTCGACCGCCTCACCGGCACCGGGCGGCTGGTGCGGGGCGAGCTGCGCCCGGACGGCGCGGGTACGGAGTACTGCGACGCCGAGGTGCTGCGCCGCATCCGCCGCACCTCGCTGGCCCGGCTGCGCGCGGAGGTGGAGCCGGTGGAGCCGGCGGCGCTGGGCCGCTTCCTGCCGCTGTGGCACGGCATCGGCGCGGCCCCGCGGCGCCGGGCGCCCACCGCCGACGACCTGCTGGGCGTGGTGGAGCAGCTCGCCGGGGCGCCGCTGCCCGCCAGCGCGCTGGAGTCGCTGATCCTGCCGGCGCGGCTGCCCGGCTACTCCCCCGCCCTGCTGGACGAGCTCACCGCCTCTGGCGAGGTCACCTGGACCGGCTGCGGCAGCCTGCCCGGCGGCGACGGCTGGATCGCCCTGGCGCCCACCGACGTGGCCGACCTGCTGCTGCCCGAGGTGGACGAGCAGGCACCCGACTCACCGCTGCACCGCCACCTGCTGCAGGCACTCGACGGCGGGGCCCTGTTCTTCCGGCAGCTCACCGACCGGGTGGGGGCCGCGCTGGTGGAGGCCGGTGAGCCGCTGCCGGTGGACAGCGAGGTGGTCACCGCGCTGTGGGACCTGGTGTGGGCCGGGCTGGCCACCAACGACACCCTCGCCCCGGTGCGCGCGCAGGTGGGCGCCGGCGGCACCCACAAGGCGCGGCGCTCCGCCCCGCGCAGCCGCTACGCCCGGATGCGCGCGGGACGGCCGGCCATGCCCTCGCGCACCGGTCCCCCGACGGTGGCCGGTCGCTGGTCGGCAGCGGTGCCGCGGGAAGCGGATCCCACCCGGCGTGCGCACGCCCGAGCCGAGGCCTACCTGGAGCGCCACGGCGTGCTCACTCGCGGTTCGGTGGACACCGAGCGCATCACCGGCGGCTTCTCCGGGGTCTACAAGGTGCTGCGGGCCATGGAGGACTCCGGGCGGTGCCGGCGCGGCTACGTGGTGGAGGGACTGGGCGGGGCGCAGTTCGCGGTGCCCGGCGCCATCGACCGGCTGCGCTCGGTGGCCTCCGCCGACCGTGACGCCCGCGCTGAGCCCACCGTCACCCTGCTGGCCGCCACCGACCCGGCCCAGCCGTGGGGGGCGGCGCTGGAGTGGCCCCCGGCCGTGCTCGCCGAGCAGGCGCCCGACCCCCGCGCACCCGGAGACGGCGCCGCCGCGCGCAACCGGCACCGCCCCGGCCGCAAGGCGGGCGCGCTGGTGGTGCTGGTGGACGGAGTGCCGGCGCTGTACCTGGAGCGAGGCGGCAAGTCGTTGCTCAGCTTCACCGCCGATGCCGCCACCCTGGACCGGGCCGCTCGTGAGCTCGCCGCGGCCGTGCACGACGGGCGGCTGCGCTCGGTGGCAGTGGAGCGCACCGACGGGGTGGACGCGCTGGGCTCGGCGCTGGGCACGGTGCTGGGCAACGCCGGCTTCCACGCCACCCCGCGGGGCATGCGCCTGCGAGCCTGAGCGCGGCCGATCCCGGCGACTACCGGATGCTGCGCTGGTTGTTGCCCTTGATGGCGGCGTAGGCCGCGGTGCCGACGAACAGCAGCCCGCCGATGACGGCGAGCCAGAACAGCCCCTTCACGATCGCGCCGATCAGCGTCACCGCCAGCCAGACGATGATCAGGACCCCGAGAACTTTCCAGATCATGCGTTGTCCTCACCTCGACGAAGCCCGCCGCCATGACGGGTGTGTTGAGCTTCAGCCTCTCATCATGGGCGGCGATGTCCCAAGCGTCGAGGCTTGCCACCGCAAAGTTCTCGCCGGGCACCGACAAATCTTCGGTTGCGCACGGCAAAACCTGGGAAATGACTCTTCCCAAAGCGTCCGAGCCGTGAGTAAGGTTAGGGATACCTAAACTTCGGTGGAAGGACCTCCACGCCCATGTTCGTCTGCATCTGCCACGCGGTCACTGAGACCGACGTCGAGCTGGTCATCGAGAACGGGGCGAGCACCGAGGAAGAGGTCGGGGAGCGCTGCTACGCGGGGACTGGTTGTGGCAGCTGCCTCGATCGCATCTGCGACCTCATCGATGCTGGGACCCGGCGTGAAAGAATGCTGCTGAAGCTGGCGGGCTGACGCCCCCGAGCCTCGCTACCGGCAGGTCGCCGGCACGCATGTGCGATGTCCCAGTGGAGGCGTAGATGAAGGGTGACCCCAAGGTCATCGAGTTCCTCAACAAGCAGCTGACGGGGGAGCTCACCGCGATCAACCAGTACTTCCTGCACGCCAAGATGCAGGACTCGCGTGGCTGGTCGAAGCTCGCGGAGTACACCCGCGCCGAGTCGATCGACGAGATGAAGCACGCCGAGGTGCTCACCGACCGCATCCTGATGCTGGACGGTCTCCCCAACTACCAGCGCCTGGAGCCCCTGCGCATCGGCCAGAACATCACCGAGATGTTCGAGTCCGACCTGCAGGTGGAGGTGGACGCCGTCACGGTGCTCCGCGAGGGCATCGAGTACATGCGCTCCGTCAACGACACCACGTCGGCGCGCCTGTTCGAGACCATCCTCGAGGACGAGGAGGGCCACGTGGACTACCTGGAGACCCAGCTCGACCTCATCAAGACCCTGGGTGAGCAGCTCTACCTGGCCAAGCAGGTGGCGCCGGTCTCCGAGGCCTGAGCCTCGCCAACCGGGCCTGCAGGCCGACCCCGGCGCTAGGCGCTCCCGATCACGATGGCGGGGCGCGCGCCGGGGTCGAGCCATCTCAGCAGGTTCACCAGGTCGTCCCGGTGCACCGCCACGCAGCCCGCCGTGGGCTGGCCGTTGCTGACGTGCAGGAAGAAGGCCGAGCCCGCTCCGCGCACCCGGGCGGCGTTGTAGCCGATGGTCACGGCGTAGTCGTAGACCGCCCCCGCCCCGAAGAGGTTCTCCGATGCTCCCCCGGGGCTGTTCTGCTGCACCACGTGGGTGTTGTAGGTGGGGCTGTTGACGTTGGAGTCCCACCAGTCCCACCACCCGGTGGTGAAGTAGGGCAGTCGAGTGCCGGGGTTGGCCTGCCGGCCGAACGCCTGGGTCAGCGGGTACGCACCCTCCGGGGTGAGGTTGGTGTACTCCGAGGCCTGGCCGATGCCGTTGGGCCCGATGTTCGCCGGCACCGGGCCGTACACCTGCGTCCACCCCGTCGGCGTGCGGTTCCAGGCGGTGACGGTCGCGGTGCTCGCGCCGCGCCAGGGCGCCACCACGGTGATCACCTGGTCGGCGTTGCCCTGGTAGGGCAGCGGCATCGTGGCCGGCGGCGGCGGGAACAGGCACGCCCACACCTGTTGGAACAGCCCCACCAGGAAGCTCCACACGGTGGCCCAGTCGAAGCCCGCCGCCTGGGCACGCACCGGGGCCGCGGCTGCGGTCGGGGCGCTGACGGCCGTCCGGGTCACCGGCGCGAGCGGAACGGCCGCCGCCACCGGTGCCACGCTCACGCTGACCGGCACCGGCGTCGCGGCCGCTGCCACCGCCTGGCCGCCGCCCACGCCGGTGAGCGCGATACCCAGCAGGACGCTCACCGCCACCGCCCGTGTCCCGAGCAACCGTCTCATCGCGCCTCGTCTCCGTCTGAGCTGCGGGGCGCTGCGGGGCCTCAACGCACCGAGAGAGCCGGAAAAAGGGCGATGAGGGACCTGACCGCCCCGTAGCAGGGGGCGCGTGCACCCCCCGAACACTGTGGACACACCGTAGAGCACGGGGTGGCAGGGCCCGGCCGCTTCAGCAAAGCCACGCGTGCGGCGGCCACGGCACCGGGTGCGATCATGGGGACGTGCCTGAGGGAGACACCGTGTGGCTGGCTGGCCGCCGGATGCGTGCCGCGCTGGTGGGCGAGCAGCTGGTGCGCGGCGAGCTGCGCCACCCCCAGCTGTCCACTGTGGATCTCACCGGTCGCACGGTGACCGCGGTGGAGTCGGTGGGCAAGCACCTGCTCATCCGCTTTGACGACGGGCGCACCCTGCACACGCACTTCCTGATGGACGGCTCGTGGCACCTGTACTCCCCCGGCCGTCGCTGGCAGGGCCCGGACCACCAGGTGCGCGCGGTGCTGGCGACACCGGCCAAGGTGGCGGTGGGCTTCCGGCTGCACCAGATGGCGCTGGTGCCCACCGCCGAGGAGGACCGGCTGGTCGGCCACCTGGGCCCCGACCTGCTCGGTGAGCACTGGGACGCCGCTCAGGAGGCGGAAGCCGTCGCCCGGCTCAGCGCCGAACCTGGCCGCGAGCTGGGGCAGGCGCTGCTGGACCAGCGGGTGCTCGCCGGCGTGGGCAACCTCTACAAGGCCGAGGTCTGCTTCCTGCTGGGCGTCTCACCGTGGAGCCCGGTGTCCGCCGTTGACCCGGTGCGCTGCGTGCGGCTGTGCCGGGACCTGTTGCTGCGCAACGCCAACCGCCCTCAGCAGTCCACCACCGGCCTGCTCGGCCGCGACCGTGAGCACTGGGTGTTCGAGCGCACCGGGCTGCCGTGTCGCCGCTGCGGCACCACGGTGGGCCTGGCCAACCAGGGCGAGCCGCCGCAGCAGCGCCTGACCTACCTGTGCCCCACCTGCCAGCCGGGCCCGCACCCCCCGCTGGCCACCCGGCCCGCCCGAGCCAAGCGCGTGCAGAAGGCCTGAGCGGGCCTACCACTCGCGGGTGGGCAGCTCCGCTCGCCAGGACCGCTCGGCGGTGTGCAGCCCGGCCAGCTCGTCCAGCGCGGCCGTGAGTGCATCGATGCGCTCGGCGGTCTCGGTCAGCGCCGGCCGGTGGTGGTCGGTGTGCCGCGAGGTGGTGGCCACCGCGCGGGCGGCCGCGGCCACCACCTGCTCGTACTCGGCGACGCCGGTCTGCAGCCGCCGTACCGCCTCGCCCACCACCGGCTCCAGCTCGGTGGCGGCCACTGGGCTGGAGTCCCGGGCGCGCTCCAGCGCACCGAGGGCACCGGCCTCGTGGCGCAGCACCGCGGCAGCGGCGGCCGCGGAGGCGCGAGCCTCCTGCACCTCCCCGGGGGGTACCGCGGCGTCGGCCTCCAGCAACCCGAAGAGGTTGTGCAGGCTGGACTCCGCCGCGGCCAGCCCGCGCAGCGGCGCCAGGGCGGCCGAGGCCCGCGGCAGGCGGGGGTCCACCGAGCGGCCCGGGGGCAGCGGAACGCGCCGCAGCCGGCGCAGCCGCACCGCGAAGGCCGTGGTGGGTACTGCGGCCGCCGCAGCCAGCCCGCAGCCGGCGGCCACCACCAGCGACGGCGCGTCAAAGACCGCGAGCCCGGCGGTGCCCGCGGTGAAGGCACCGGTGGCGCTGCCGAAGCCGACGGTGCTGGCCGTCGCCGCACGGCGCTTGCGCAGCGCCCGCCGGCGCGGGTCCTGCCAACGGGTGACGGCGTTGCCCACTCCCCGCGCCGCCTCCTGGGCAGAGGCGAAGGCGGTGGAGAGGTCGAAGCGCGGGCTGCTCATGTCGTGCGGACGGCCGCTCAAGCCTGGCGCTCGCCCTGCGCGGGCGGGTCGGTCGCCGGCTGGGCGGCGCTGGACTGGGCGGCGCTGGACTGGGCGGCACTGGACTGGCCGGGCGCCGCCTTGGTGGTGTCGACGGCGGGTCGGGCAGTGTCTTGGCCTGCGCCCGCACCGAGGGACTGCTGTCCCGGCGCTGCGCTGAGCGCCCCGGCCCCGGAGTCCATGGAGGCGCGGATCTGCTCCAGCCGGGTGCGTCCGGCCAGCTGGTGGGTGGACTGCTGCACCTCGAGCATCCGGCCCTCCACCGAGTCCTTGGACAGCTCGGCCGAGCCGAGGGCAGTGGCGTAGCGGCGCTCGATCTTCTCCCGCACGTCGTCCAGGGACGGGGTGGTGCCCGGGGCGGAGAGCTCGTTGACCGAGCGCAGCGAGCTGCTCACCTGCTCCTGCATCTTGGCCTGCTCCAGCTGGCTGAGCAGCTTGGTTCGCTCGGCGAGCTTCTGCTGCAGCAGCATCGCGTTCTGCTCCACCGCCTGCTTGGCCTGCCCGGCCGCCTGCAGCGACTGGTCGTGCAGGCTCTTGAGGTCCTCCACCGCCTGCTCGGCGGTCACCAGCTGCGCCGCGAAGGCTTCCGCGGTGCTCTCGTACTGGCCGGCCCGGGCGTCGTCGCCCTTGCCGCGGGCGTCGTCGGCGAGCATCAGCGCCTGCCGGGTGCTGGTGGACAGCTTCTCCACCTCACCCAGCTGGCGGTTCAGCTTCATCTCCAGCTGGCGCTGGTTGCCGATGACGGCGGCGGCCTGGTGCGACAGCGCCTGGTGCTGGCGCTGGGCCTCCTCGACGGCCTGCTGGATCTGCACCCTGGGGTCGGCGTGCTCGTCGATCTTGCTGGAGAACAGCGCCATCGAGTACTTCCACGCCTTGACGAACGGGTTGGCCATCGTCAGCCTGCCTCCCAACCATCTGCGCCCCCGCGAAGCGCGGCGGCGGCCGCCTGCGGCGACGGCGCACGACTCTCGTGCGTCAGACCGGGATGCGTCACCCCGGCCCCAGGACCCCATCCTCTCAGCCGCGGCCGCACCGTTGCACACCTCACGGCCGCGCGCCGCCCGCGCTCAGGCGGCGCGGGCGGTGACGTGCAGGCCCCGCGGGGCGGAGATGACCACCCGTGTTCCGTCCGCGATCTCGGCGCTGTGACCGGGCGGGAGGCTGACCGCAGCGGTGTCGCGCGACTGCGCCCCCTCGCCGGAGGCCAGCGCCTGGCTCACGTCGGTGAAGACCTGGGACAGCGGAACGTCGAGGGCGTCGCAGATGGCGGCGAGCAGCTCGCTCGAGGCCTCCTTGCGGCCGCGCTCGACCTCGGACAGGTAGCCGAGGCTCACCCGCGCGCTCCCGGAGACCTCACGCAGGGTGCGGCTCTGGGCTGTCCGCGCCCGTCGCAAGCTGTCCCCGATTGCCTCTCGCAGCAGCAGTGCCATGGTGCCGCCCTTCATTGGTCGAGTGCCGTCATGACGTACAACGTCGCGGCACCCGCAGTCAGTTCCCGACCACCCGATCCTTCCGGACAAGTGGGACTGGCGCCACTGGGTGTTGGTCCCGGCGCCGGGGGTGCGGGCACTGGGTGGTCAGGACGTCCGGGCCGCGGCCTGCTTCATGCGAATTCCCTTGGCGCGCAGTCGCAGAGCCCGTACCACGTAGTCGGCGCCGGTGAGCACGGTGAGCAGCACCGCCAGCACCATGAGGGCCTGGCTGAACGGCTGCACCCCGTCGGGCAGCGGCAGCACGTACAGCCCGATCGCCAGGGTCTGCACCAGCGTCTTGAGCTTGCCGCCGCGGCTGGCGGGGATCACGCCGTGGCGGATCACCCAGAACCGCAGCGCGGTCACGCCGATCTCGCGGACGGCGATGATCGCGGTCACCCACCAGGTGAGCTCACCGAGCACGCTCAGCCCGATCAGCGCGCCGCCGATCAGGGCCTTGTCGGCGATGGGGTCGATGATCCGGCCGAAGTCGGTGACCAGGCCGTACTTGCGGGCCACCTCCCCGTCGATGCGGTCGGTGATGCTGGCCACGGCGAACACCACGAAGGCCGCCACCCGCCACCCGCTGGACTCCCCCGACTCCGCGAAGAGCGCCAGCAGGAACACCGGCACCAGAGCCAGCCGGAGCATGGTGAGCATGTTGGCCGCGTTCAGGATCGGCGGCGGGTCGGGCAGCGGCCTGGTGCTCACCCGGCGCTCCGCGCGGCCCCGGTGGCGGCCAGCTGCCCGCCGAGCTCCGGTGACTGCACGGTCTCCTCCTGCACGGTCTCCTCCTGCACGGGCTGCTCCGGGGGGATGACCTCCAGGGCCTCCACGACCAGGTCGACGCCGTCGCTGCCCACCACCCGGGCGCGGACCAGCTCACCGACCTCCACGCTGCCGACCTCGGTGAAGACGCACTCGCCGTCCACCTCGGGGGCCTGGTGCTCGGCGCGGCCCGACGCCAGGCCGACCTCGCCCTCGCCCATCTCGGCGAGGTCCTCGGTGCCGTCACGCTCGACGAGCACCACCACCTCGGTTCCGATGCGGTCCTCGGCCCGCTGCGAGGTGAGCTCGTCCACCAGCGAGGAGATGCGCTGCACGCGCACGTTCACCTCGGCCGGGTCGACGTGGCCGTCCAGGTCCACCGCCTCGGTGCCGTCCTCGTCGGAGTAGCCGAACACGCCGACGGCGTCCAGGCGAGCACCGATGAGGAACTGCTCCAGCTCCACCAGGTCCTCCTCGGTCTCCCCAGGGAAGCCGACGATGACGTTGGTGCGGATGCCGGCCTCGGGGGCCAGCGCCCGGATCTGCGCACAGAGCTCCAGGAAGCTCTCCCGGTCGCCGAAGCGGCGCATCCGGCGCAGCACCGGGCCGGAGGCGTGCTGGAAGGAGAGGTCGAAGTAGCGGGCCACGCCGGGCGTGGTGGCGACCGCGCGCAGCAGCGCGGGCCGGGTCTCGGCGGGCTGCAGGTAGCTCAGCCGGACACGGTCGATCCCGGGGATGGCCGCCAGCTCGCCGAGCAGGGCCTCCAGGATGGTGGTGTCACCGAGGTCCTTGCCGTACGAGGTGGAGTTCTCGCTCACCAGGTACAGCTCGCGCACGCCGTGCTCGGCCAGCCAGCGGCCCTCGGCCAGCACCTCGGCGGGGCCGCGGGAGACGAAGGAGCCGCGGAAGGAGGGGATGGCGCAGAACGAGCAGCGCCGGTCGCAGCCCGAGGCCAGCTTCAGCGGCGCCACCGGGGCGTCGTCGAGGCGGCGGCGGACCACTCGCGAGGCCGGTCCCCACGCGTGGCCGGGCACGGCCACCTCGGCCGCGGCCTTGGGGCGCTCCACCGGGGAGATGGGCAGCAGCAGCCGCCGGTCGGCCGGGGTGTGCGAGGCGATGGGGGTGCCGGCCATGACCTCCTGCAGACGGTCGGCCAGCTCCGGGTAGTGGTCGAAGCCCAGCACCGCGTCGGCCTCGGGCAGGTCCTTGGCCAGCTCCGCGCCGTAGCGCTCGGCCAGGCAGCCCACCGCGACCACCTTGGCGCCGGTGTCGGAGGCGGCCAGCAGCGTGTCGATGGAGTCCTTCTTCGCCTGCTCGATGAAGCCGCAGGTGTTCACCACCACGAGGTCGGCCGGGTCACCGTCGGCGACCAGCTCGAAACCCCCCTCGGCCAGCCGGCCGGCCATCTCCTCGGTGTCCACCTCGTTGCGGGCGCAGCCCATGGTCAGGAGGGCGACGCGAGCCGGCGGGTGCGCAGAGCCGGGAGCGGAGGCGGTGGACGGGGGGGAGGAAAGTACAGACACGCTACGTAGCCTATCCGGCCGGCCGTACTAGCCTGCGCATCATGACCTCAGGCGGAGACGTGCTCGTGCGTCGGGCGCGCACCTCCGACGTCCCGGCCATCAAGAACCTCGTCGACCGCTACGCCGGCCGCATCCTGCTCTCCAAGCCGCTGGTCACCCTCTACGAGTCGGTGCAGGAGTTCTGGGTTGCCGAGTGCGGCAACACCGTCGTGGGGTGTGGGGCGCTGCACGTGCTGTGGTCGGACCTCGGCGAGGTGCGCACCGTGGCGGTCGACCCGCCGTACCTGGGCCACGGCATCGGCCACCGCATCGTGGCGAAGCTGCTGGAGGTGGCCCGCGACCTGGAGCTCAGCAGGGTGTTCGTGCTCACCTTCGAGGTGCGCTTCTTCGCCCAGCACGGCTTCGTCGAGATCGAGGGCACCCCGGTGGACGCCGAGGTCTACGCCCAGATGCTGCGCTCCTACGACTCCGGCGTCGCGGAGTTCCTCGACCTGAGCACGGTCAAGCCGAACACCCTGGGCAACACTCGGATGCTGCTCACCCTCTAGCGCGTCTCGCTACAGTCGCCTGCCATGAGCAGCTTCGTGGCACCGCCGTTCGGGACGTTCGCCACCGCGCAGCCGGCGCTGGAGGTGGCCGCGACGCTGGCCCCGGCGGTGGCCGAGGCGCTGCGCAGCTGGGACGCCGCCGCCACGGTGCTCTACGTGGACACCGACCCGGACAAGGCCGACACCGCGGTGTTCTGCGCCGCCTACGACGTGCCACTGCAGGCGTCGGCGAACTGCGTGGTGGTCGCCGCCCGCCGCGGCGGCGAGGTGAGCCTGGCCGCCTGCCTGGCGCTGTCGGACACCCGGGTGGACGTCAACCGCACGGTCCGCCAGCACCTCGGTGCCCGCAAGGCCTCGTTCGCGGCGATGGACACCGCGGTGGCCGAGACCGGGATGGAGCACGGGGGCATCACCCCGGTGGGGCTGCCGCCGTCGTGGCCGCTGCTGGTGGACGCCGCCGTCGTGGCCGCCCCGCACGTGCTGGTGGGCAGCGGTCGTCGCCGAGGCAAGCTGATCCTGCCCGGCAGCGCCGTCGCCCAGCTTCCCGGCGTGCAGGTGCTCACCGGGCTGGCCGCTGAGCTGGTCGGTGTCGGCGGTCCTGGTCGGTGTCGGCGGTCCTAGTCGGTGTCGGCGGTGGCCCCGGCGGGATCGCCGCCGCGCACCGACCACAGCAGCCCGTCCAGCTCCTCCGGCTTGACCAGCACGTCGCGCGCCTTGGAACCCTCGCTGGGTCCCACCACGCCGCGGGTCTCCATCAGGTCCATCAGCCGCCCGGCCTTGGCGAAGCCCACCCGCAGCTTGCGCTGCAGCATCGAGGTGGAGCCGAACTGGCTGGTCACCACCAGCTCGATGGCCTGCAGCAGCACGTCCATGTCCTCGCCGATGTCGGGATCGACGTCCTTGGCCGCGGCCGTCTTCTGCACGGTCACCCCGTCGGTGTACTCCGGCTCCGCCTGCGTCTTGGTGTACTCGACGACGGCGCTGATCTCCTCGTCGGTGATGAACGCACCCTGCAGGCGGACCGGGCGCCCGGCGCCCATGGGCAGGAACAGCGCGTCACCCATGCCGATGAGCTTCTCCGCGCCCGGCTGGTCCAGGATGACCCGGCTGTCGGTGAGCGAGGACGTGGCGAAGGCCAGCCGGGACGGCACGTTGGTCTTGATCAGACCGGTGACCACGTCCACCGAGGGGCGCTGGGTGGCCAGCACCAGGTGGATGCCCGCTGCACGGGCCTTCTGGGTGATGCGGACGATGGCGTCCTCCACGTCCCGCGGGGCCGTCATCATCAGGTCCGCGAGCTCGTCCACGATGGCCAGGATGTAGGGGTAGGGGCGGTAGACCCGCTCGCTGCCCAGCGGCGCGGTGATCTCCCCGGAGCGCACCTTGGTGTTGAAGTCGTCGATGTGGCGCACCCGGTTGACCTGCATGTCCTGGTAGCGCTGCTCCATCTCCTCCACCAACCACGCCAGCGCGGAGGCCGCCTTCTTGGGCTGGGTGATGATGGGCGTGATCAGGTGCGGGATCCCCTCGTACGGGGTGAGCTCCACCATCTTGGGGTCGATGAGGATGAGCCGCACCTCGTCGGGGGTGGCCCGCGACAGCAGCGAGACCAGCATGGAGTTGACGAAGGACGACTTTCCGGAACCGGTGGAGCCGGCCACCAGCAGGTGCGGCATCTTGGCCAGGTTGGCGTTGACGAAGTTGCCCTCGATGTCCTTGCCGAGGCCGATGACCAGCGGGTGCTGGTCCTTGCGGGTGTTGGGCGCCAGCAGCACGTCGGCCAGCCGGACCATCTCGCGGTCGGTGTTGGGCACCTCGATGCCCACCGCGGACTTGCCGGGGATGGGCGCCAGCAGGCGCACGTTGTCGGTGGCCACCGCGTAGGCGATGTTGCGGGCCAGCGCGGTGATCTTCTCGACCTTGACGCCCGGGCCCAGCTCCACCTCGTAGCGGGTGACCGTGGGGCCGCGGGTGAAGCCGGTGACCGCGGCGTCGATGTTGAACTGCTCCAGCACGCTGGTGATCGCCTCGATCATGGCGTCGTTGGCGCTGGAGCGGGTCTTGGGCGGGTCGCCGACGGTCAGCAGGTCCACCGGCGGCAGCGTGTAGTCGCCCTCGATCACCCGCTGCACCGACAGCTGCTCGGTGTCCTCCACCGGCGCCGGCACGACGGCGGGAACCGCGGCGGCACTCACCTTCGTGGTCTTGGCCTGCGGCGAGGAGTGTCCCGGGCTGGGCCGCTTGGGCGCCACCGGCTCCACGGGGGCGTCCCACGGCAGCTCGTCCTGGTCGCCGCTGCCGCGCACCCCCGCCGGGGTGTCGGCGGCGTCGGTGCTCGCGGCGGCCTGGCGCCGGCGGGACGGGCGACGCAGCTTCTCGGTGGGCTGGGCAGCCAGCTCGTCGTCGGTGGGCCAGCCGTGGCCGGGCAGGTCCGCACCGTCGGACTCCGCGCCGACGAGCTCGTCCTCGGCACCCAGCTCGTCGTCGAACCGGTCCGCCCCGAGCAGCCGGCGCAACCGGTGGGGCACCTCGCGGGCAGTGGTGCCGGTGAGCACCAGCAGGCCGAACAGGGCCACCAGCACCAGCAGGGGCACCGCCAGCCACTCGGTGACTCCGGCACTGAGCGGGCCACCGGCGGCGAAGCCGACTGCTCCACCAGCACGTCGGCGCTCGTCCATGGTCTCCGGCAGGCCGCCGATGACGTGCCACACGCCCAGCACGGCCACGATGAGCAGCAACCACCCGGTGACCAGCCGCGGCCGGGCCTCGGGCTCGGGCTCGGTGCGCATCAGTGTGATGGCGGCGGCCAGCAGCAGCAGCGGAGCCAGCCAGGCCCCAGCGCCCATGATGGTGCGCACCCCGGTGTCCACCGCCGAGCCGACCGGTCCCCCGGCCTGCAGCCACACCCCGGCGGCCAGCACCACGCCGACGGCGATGAGGCACAGCGCCAGGCCGTCGCGGCGGTGGGCGTGCTCCAGCTCGCGGGTGCGGCCGATCGCTCGGGCACCAGCGCCCACGCCCTTGGCCATCGCGCCGAACGCGGTGCCCACTCCCCGCATCGCGGTGGCACCCGCGGAGGGGCCGGTGCGCGGGGTGGAGCGAGTACGGGTGGTGCGCGAGGCGGGCTTGCGCGCGGGTGCCGTGCGGGTGCTCGCGGTGGTCTTGCGGGTGCTCGCGGTGGTCTTGCGGCTGGCCGGTGGCTTGCGCGCGCGGGTCGTGGTCTTGCTCCGCGACGCGCCCGTGCGCGCGGTGGAACGGGTGCGTGCCTTGCCTGCCATGCGCCCTACGGTAGTCCCACGCGACTCATCTGCCGCCCCTGCAACACCACTGCCACCGGGCGAGTCACCTCACAGCCCGGGCACCCTCGACGGCGTTCAGGGCCCTCGACGGCGTCAGGGCCCTCCTCGCCCTGTGCGGAACCCACACGGGACGACGAGGGCCCTGAACGACCGGGACCGGTGGGTGCGGCTACGCCTGCGGGTTGGCGGCGGAGCGGGCGGTGGCCACCGGGATGATGGTCGGGATGATCATCGGCCGGCGACGGTAGGTGTCCGCCACCCAGCGGCCCACCACGCGGCGCACCGCCTGGGCGATGCGGTGGCTATCGGTGATGCCCTCGGCCTCCTGGCGCGCCAGCTCGGACTCCACCACCTCGATGCAGCTCTCCAGCGCCTTGGGGTCGTCGGAGAAGCCACGCCCGGACAGCTCCGGCCGGCTCACCGCCCGTCCGGTGGTGGAGTCGATGGCCACGGAGATGGCGATGAAGCCACCCTCCCCCAGCACCAGGCGGTCCGACAGCGTGGACTCGCCCACGTCGCCGACCGACAGACCGTCCACGTAGACGTGACCCACCGGAACCTGGCCGACGATCTCGGCCATGCCGTCCACCAGGTCGACCACCACGCCGTCCTCGGCGAGCATGATGCGGTCCTCGGCCACCCCGGTGGCCTTGGCCAGCGCGGCGTTGGCGCGCAGGTGGCGCCACTCGCCGTGCACCGGCATCACGTTGGTGGGTCGCACCGCGTTGTAGAGGTACAGCAGCTCACCGGCGGAGGCGTGCCCGGAGACGTGCACCTTGGCGTTCTGCTGGGTGATCACCTTGGCGCCACGCTTGGCCAGGCCGTTGACCACGGCGAACACGGAGTTCTCGTTGCCGGGGATCAGCGAGGATGCCAGCACCACGAGGTCGTTGGCGCGGATGTTGATCTGGCGGTGCTCGCCGCGGGCCATCCGCGACAGCGCCGACAGCGGCTCGCCCTGCGAGCCCGTGGAGACCAGCACCAGGCGGTCGTCGGGCAGCTTGGTCGCCTGGTCCAGGCTCACCACCAGGCCGTCGGGCACGTCCAGCACGCCCAGCTCGGAGGCGATCTCCATGTTGCGCACCATGGAGCGGCCCACGAACGTGACCTTGCGGTTGTAGCGGTGCGCCACCTCCAGCACCTGCTGGATGCGGTGCACGTGGCTGGCGAAGGACGCCACGATCACCCGCTGGTTGGCCTTGCCGATGACGGTGTCGAGCACGCCACCGATCTCGCGCTCGGGGGTGACGAAGCCGGGGACCTCCGCGTTGGTGGAGTCCACCAGGAACAGGTCCACGCCCTCGTCGCCCAGGCGGGAGAAGCCGGCCAGGTCGGTGAGGCGTCCGTCCAGCGGCAGCTGGTCCAGCTTGATGTCACCGGTGTGCAGCACCACGCCCGCGGGGGTGCGGATGGCCACGGCCAGCGCGTCCGGGATGGAGTGGTTGACCGCGAAGTACTCGCACTCGAAGGGTCCGTTGGTGGTGCGCTCGCCCTCGGTGACCTCGACCAGCTTGGGCTTGAGCCGGTGCTCGCGGCACTTGGCCGACAGCAGCGCCAGGGTGAACCGGGAGCCGATGACGGGGATGTCCTGGCGCAGGCGCAGCAGGAACGGCACGGCACCGATGTGGTCCTCGTGGCCGTGCGTGAGCACGATGGCCTCGACGTCGTTGATCCGGTCCTCGATGGGGCCGAAGTCCGGCAGGATCAGGTCGACACCAGGCTGGGCGTCCTCGGGGAACAGCACGCCGCAGTCCACGATCAGCAGCTTGCCGCCGAACTCGAAGACCGTCATGTTGCGGCCGATCTCGCCGATGCCACCCAGCGCCACGATCCGCAGGCCGTTGCGCGGCAGCTTGGGCGGCAGGCCCAGGCGCTCGGTCGGGTCCACCCGGGGCTTGCCGTCGGGACGCTGGTTGCCGCCGCCCCGGTTGCCGCCCTGGCCGCGCCCGCCCTGGTTCTGGCCGCCCTGGTTCTGGCCGCCCTGGTTCTGGTTGGACTCGCCCTGGTTCCCGCCGTTGCCGCCACCGCGGCGGCCGCGGCCGCCCCGGCTCATGCGGCACCGCCGACGAGCAGGCCGCTGCGACGCATCTCGGCGGAGAGCAGCTCGAGCTGAGCGGCACTGGGAGCGATCTGCGGCAGGCGCGGCACGCCCACGTCCACACCGGTCACGCGCAGCGCGGCCTTGGAGAAGCTGACGCCCCCGAGCTGGCTCATGATGCGAACCAGCGGAAGGGTCTGGGCGTTGAGCTGCCGGGCGCGCACCACGTCACCGGACTCGTAGGCATCGAGCATCTGACGCAGCGGGCCAGCCATCACGTGGCTGATCACGCTGACGAAGCCTACGGCTCCAACTGAGAGCCAGGGCAAGTTCAACGGGTCGTCTCCTGAGTAGTAGGCAAGCTCCGTCTGGCTGATCACCTCAGCACCCCCGCGCAGGTCGCCCTTGGCGTCCTTGACCGCGAGGATGTTCGGGTGCTCAGCCAGCCGGAGCATGGTGTCGTTCTCGATGGGCACGATGGAGCGAGCAGGGATGTCGTAGAGCATCACCGGCAGGTCCGTCGCGCTGGCCACGGCACCGAAGTGCGCGACCAAACCCTCCTGTGAGGGCCGGGAGTAGTAGGGAGTGACCACGAGCAGCCCGTGCGCACCCGACTCGGCCGCGGCGCGGGCGAGCTCGATGGTGTGCGCGGTGTCGTTGGTGCCGACTCCAGCGATGACGCCGACGTCCGGGCCCACCGCGGACAGCACGGCCCGCAGCACCTCGTTCTGCTCGGCGTCGGTGGTGGTGGGCGACTCACCGGTGGTTCCGCACACCACGAGGCCGTCGCAGCCCTGCTTGACCAGGCTGACGGCCAGCGCCGCAGTGGCATCGAGATCGAGGGCCCCGTCAGGGGTGAACGGCGTCACCATGGCAGTGAGCACACGGCCGAAAGGGCGCCCGGCAGCAGCAGAGGGAACACCGGAGGTCATGGGTGGTCACGCTACCCGTTGGCCTGGGTAGCGCTGCACACGCACGTCCCGTTCAGCCACGGGTGTGGCGGCGGGCGCGACCGACTAGAAGGCTCGGTCCAGTCCCAGCACCGCCTGGACGTCGACGTCGGCCCCGGTGGTCTCCAGCTGCACCGCGTCCCGGCCGAAGGCGTGCAGCACCAGCTCGCTGGGCTCCCCGCACAGGGTGACCGTGCGCGGTCCGCCCTTGACGGTGATGGTGGCCCCGCCCGGGCGCTGCAGCACCACTCCCACCGGGCTCTTGCGGTAGCCGACCCGGCCGACCAGCGTGAGCCGTTTCCACAGCTCGTCCTCGGTGGCCGCCGCGAGCTGGCGCGGCTTCCAGTCACCCTCGGCCCGACGGACGTCCTCGTGGTGGACGAAGAACTCCAGGCCGTTGACCTGGGCGTCGAGCAGGCGGTACGGCGACAGCAGCGGAGGACCGGTGCGCACCTGCTCCACCAGGGTGGGCCAGTGCCGGTTGGCGATGCCGGCCTGCACGTGGTCGGTGTAGCCGGCCAGCAGCGGCACCAGGATGCCCGGTGCGGCGTCGGGGCGGCGCTCGCGCAGCACCAGGTGCGCGGCCAGGTCGCGGGTGCGCCACCCCCCGCACAGCGTCGGGGCGTCGGGGCCCACCTCCAGCAGCAGCGCCGACAGCGCGGCCCGTTCGTCCTGTGCAGTGCTCATGCCTGCCCTTCGCTGGGTGGGTGGTCGTCGGTTCGCGGCGCCGTCAGCCCTCGTTGACGAAGGGGCTGGTGGCGATCTCGCTGCCGTCGCTCATGGTGGCAATCTGGAAGTCCTGGAACACGCTAGCGGCTGCGCCCTGCAGCTGCCGAAGACACTCGACGGCCAGCCGGCGCATCTCCAGGTCGGCGTGCTCGGTGGCGCGCATGCCGATGAAGTGCCGCCAGGTGCGGTAGTTGCCGGTGACCACCATGCGGGTCTCGGTGGCGCTGGGCAGCACGGCGCGGGCGGCCTGGCGGGCCTGCTTGCGGCGCAGGCTGGCGCTGGGCACGTCCACCAGCTTCTCCTCCAGCGCGGCGAGCAGGTCGGCGTAGGCCGTGCGGCTCTGCTCGGCGGCGTCCAGCAGCAGCTTCTCCAGCTCGGGGTCACCGGCCACCGACGGGGGCGCGACCACCCGGTTGTCGTCCTCGGGGACGTAGCGCTGGGACAGCTGGGAGAAGGAGAAGTGCCGGTGGCGCACCAGCTCGTGGGTGAGGGAGCGCGAGACCCCGGTGAGGTAGAAGCTGGCGGTGCCGTGCTCGAGCACCGCGAGGTGGCCCACCTCCAGGATGTGCGCCAGGTAGTCGGCGTTGGTGGCGGTGGCCTGGTTGGGCTTGGACCAGCTCTCGTAGCAGGCGCGGCCGGCGAACTCCGCCAGCGCGGCACCCCCGTCGGCGTCGGTGGACCAGGGGACGTCGGCGGGCGGGAGGAACTCGGTCCTGGCGACCAGCTGCACCTTCAGCGGCACGATCCGGGGCACAGCTGCTCCTCCTCCGATCACGGGCACGGCGCCGACGGCCGCGTGCACAGACGATAGTCGGGGCTACTCCACGCGCCGGGCCCCGGCGGAGGGCACCACCACGAACGCGGTGGGCGCGGGATGGCCGGCGGCCCGGCTGGCGTCAGCCACCGCGGCCCGCACGGCCGGCACGTGGTGGTCGTCCACCAGCGCGAGCGCGCTGCCACCGAAGCCACCGCCCACCATCCGTGCCCCGTGCGCCCCGGCCTGCACCGCCGCGTCCACGCAGACGTCCAGCGCCGGGGTGGACACCGCGAAGTCCTCGCGCAGGGAGCGGTGCCCGGCGGTGAGCAGCGGCCCCACCGCCCGCGGGTCGCCGCCGGAGCGCAGCACCTCCAGCACCGCCAGCACCCGGGCGTTCTCGGTGACCACGTGCCGAGCCCGGCGGCGCAGCGGCTCGGGCAGGGCCTGCACCGCAGCGGGGTCGCTCACCTCGCGCAGGCTGGGGACGCCCAGCGCGGCGGCGGCCTCGGCGCACTCCTGGCGGCGGCGCGCGTAGCTGTCGGGGCCCCCACCGGTGGCCAGCTGGTGCGGCGCACCGGTGTCCAGCACCAGCAGCGCCAACCCGGCGGCGGCGAGGTCCAGCGGCACCTGGGTGGTGCTGCGGTCACGGGTGTCCAGCAGCAGCGCGTGCCCGGCGGTGCACAGCAGTGACGCCGAGTGGTCCAGCACCCCGGTGGGGGCGCCGGCGAAGTCGTTCTCCGCCGCCCGGGCCACGTCCACCAGCTCCGCGCGGCGCAGTGGCAGGGCGAACAAGTCTCGCAGGGCCAGCGCCACCGAGCAGGTCAGCGCCGCCGACGAGGACAGGCCCGCCCCCGCCGGCACCTGCCCGTCCACCAGCACCTGCAGCCCGCTGAGGGGGTGGCCCTGCCGCCGCAGCTGGTGCACCACCCCCGCCGGGTAGGCCGCCCAGCCGTCGGGTGCGCCGGGCGCCAGCGCGTCCAGCGCCACCCGCACCGGCTGGTCCGGGTACTGCACCGACGCCAGCACCAGCTCCGGCTCGGCGGTGCGGGCCACCGCCGCGACGGTGCTGTGCGGCAGGGCCACCGGCAGGACGTAGCCGTCGTTGTAGTCGGTGTGCTCGCCGATGAGGTTGACCCGTCCCGGCGCGGCCCACACCCCTTCCGGCGGTCGGCCGAACCGGGCGGCGAACGCCGCCGCCGGGTCCACGCCAGCGGGCACGCTCACGGCAGCACCACCGCGCGCAGCTGCGCGGCCACGGTCTCCGGGTTGGTGTCGCTGACGAACACGCCCATGCCCGACTCCGAGCCGGCCAGGTACTTCAGCTTCTCCGCCGTGCGGCGGAAGGAGAACAGCTGCAGGTGCAGCCACCAGCGCTGCCGCCCGGCTCCTGGTCCTGCTCCTGGGCCTGGTCCCGCAGCGTCCCAGCCCCGGCCGGTGGGCGCCTGGTTCCACGCCGCGACGTAGGGCATGGGCGTGTCGAAGCGGTGCGCGAACCGACCCAGCGCGTCCAGGTACACCGGCACCAGGGCGTCGCGCTCGGCGTCGGTGAGGGCGGGCAGGTCGGGCACCTGGCGGTGCGGGAACAGCTGCACCTCGTGCGGCCAGCGGGCGGCGGCGGGCACGAACGCGGTCCAGTGCTCGTTGGCCGCGACCACCCGCGGCCCCGCTCGCTCCGCGGCGAGGACGTCGGCGAAGAGGTTGCGCCCGGTGGACTCCTCGTGGTGGCGGGCCTGCTCCAGCACGGTGCGCACCCGCGGCGGCACGAACGGGTAGGCGTAGACCTGTCCGTGCGGGTGGTGCAGCGTCACTCCGATCTCCTCGCCGTGGTTCTCGAAGCAGAACACCTGGGCGACGTCCGCGCGGGCCCCGAGCTCGGCGGTGCGCTGCGCCCAGGCGTCCACCACCAGCCGGACGCGCCGCGGGTCCAGCTCGGCGAACGTGAGCCGGTGCTCGCTGGTGAAGCAGACCACCTCGCAGCGGCCGACTCCCGGGCGCAGGTCGGCGTCGGGCGCAGCCCCCGGGGCCGGCACAGCGTCCGGGGCAGGCACGGCGGCCGAGGTACCCAGGGAGGCGAAGCGGTTCTCCAGGGCCACCACCTGGTAGCTGGGCTCGGGCACCTCGGTGGGGCGGCCGGGCGCGGACGGACACAGCGGACAGAGGTCGGCCGCGGGCAGGTAGGTGCGGTCCTGGCGGTGCGCGGCAATCACCACCCACTCCCCCGTCAGCGGGTCGCGCCGGCACTGCGAGTCGGTGACCACCGCGGGCAGGTCCCGGCGGTCGGTGGCGGTACGGGTGATGGGGACCGCCCGGCTGACCGTAGTGGCGGGGTCGTCGAAGTAGATGATCTCGCGGCCGTCGGCGAGCTGACGGCGGGTGACGATCATGGGCTCGGACGCTAGCACCGCCGAGACGGGCTGCGACGGTGGCTGCGAGACGGGGCTGGCCAAGGCGAAGGACGGATCGTGCCTGGTTGTTAGGCTCTGCGACCTGTGACCCGGATCTCCCCTGGTGCGGTCCGGAGCGCGTCCCACTCGAGCGAGGACAAAGGAGTCCGTCCATGGCCATCAGCGGTAGCGACGAGATCGACATCAAGGCGAGCCCGGCGGCGGTGATGGCCACCTTGGAGGACTTCGCCAGCTACCCCGAGTGGTCGTCGGCGCACAAGAAGGCCAGCGTGGAGACCACCGACGACGCGGGACGCCCCCAGCGCGTGCGGATGACCATGCAGATGGTGGGCATCACCGACGAGCAGGTCGTGGACTACAGCTTCGACGGCAACGAGAAGATGAGCTGGTCGCTGGTGGAGAGCAGCCAGCAGAAGTCGCAGGAGGGCACCTACACCCTCACCGACAACGGCGACGGCACCACGCACGTCACCTTCGAGCTGGCGCTGGACATCAAGATCAAGGTGCCCGGCTTCCTGCTGAACAAGGCGAAGAAGGGTGCCCTGGAGACGGCCACCAAGTCGCTGAAGAAGCGGGTGGAGTCCCAGGCCTGAGCCGTCGGTCGTGGCCGACGTCGCCGAGTGGTGCCACCATGGCGTCATGGACCTCAGCCACCACACCGCCGCGCTGGCCGACGACCTGACCGCCGCCGCCGCGCTCGGCGACGAGCAGACCCAGCGCACCGCCGCCGCCCTGGCCAGCGCGCTGGAACCTGCTGCCCGGCTCATGTTGCTCTCCGCCCTGTCGGAGCTGGCCGCCGAGGTGACCGCGGCGCTCGGCGACCGGGTGGTGGAGGTGCGCCTGGACGGGCGCGACGTCCGCGTGGTCACCAGCGGCGCTCCCGTCGCGTCGCCGGCCGGCCCGACCACCGGCGCGGCGACACCCGGCGCCCGCACGTTCGGCCGGGAGGACCTGGGCGGCGACGTGAGCCGGGTGACGCTGCGGCTGGTGGAGCAGCTCAAGGCCCGCGCCGAGCAGGCCGCCAGCAAGGACGGCATCTCGCTGAACACCTGGCTGTCGCAGGCCGTGCAGGGGGCGCTGTGCGACCCCGGGGTGCCGCCCGCGGTGTCCGACTCCGGCCAGACGCTGCGCGGCTGGGTGCGCGGATGAGCGAGCCCGCGCCCGTCGCCCGCACCGAGCACTTCCCGGCGGGCGAGGGCCCGGTGGAGCTGGACGTGCAGGTGGGCACCGGCTCGGTGCGCATCGAGCTGGTCCGCGAGCTGGGCGTGGTCGAGGTCTCCGTGGCGGTGGGCCAGGGTGCGTGGTGGCACCAGGGGCTCAGCGGCGTGCTGTCGCTGCTGGGCGCGGGCGGTCCCGACCGGCCCGAGCCCCAGCCCGGTGCCGCCGACGCCGAGGCGCTGGCCAGCACCGAGGTGGACTTCTCCCCGCAGCGCTCCCGCCTGACGGTGCGGGCACCACGCACGGTCGGGACGCGTGCGGTCGCGCTGGACGTGCACGTGCGCGCCCCCAGCCTGGCCCGGGTGCTGGTGCGCACCAGCTCGGCCCGGGTGGACGTCACCGGGGTGGCGCAGCGGGTGGACATCGGCACCGGCTCGGGCGAGGTGGACGTCCAGGACGTGCTCGACGGCGCGGACGTGCGCACCGGCTCCGGGCAGGTGCGCCTGGCGGTGCTGCCCCGCGGTGGGCGGGTGCGCACCGGCTCCGGCGACGTCACCGTGGCCAGCACCGCCGACGACCTGGAGGTGATCAGCGGGACGGGTGACCTCCGCGTCGGCATCGCCAGTGGCGTCACGGCCCAGGTCGACCTCAGCTCGGGCTCGGGCGCGGTGCGCAGCGACCTGGAGGTGCTGGCGGTGGAGCCACCGGAGACCCAGGCACACCTGCGGGCGCGCAGCGGGTCGGGCACCGTGCTGGTGCACTCCGCACGCTGACTCCCTCCCCCGCCGCTGGGTAGCGGCTACAGACGCCGCGGGGCGCGCTTGGTGGTACTTGCAGACGCCCCAAGAGCGGCGGAGAGATCGCCTCGCGGCTCCACGGCCACCCGCTGCAGCCCGAGCCAGTCCGCCATCTCCGCCAGCGCCTCCGCCAGGGCGGCCGCCACCTCGCCGGTGTGGTGCCCGGGCTCGGCGAACGCGCCCAGCACCCGCAGCGTGCCGGCGTCGCGCTCGGCCTTGAGGTCCACCCGGGCCACCAGGTGCTCGCCCAGCAGGAACGGGTACACGTAGTAGCCGTGCACCCGCTTGGCCGCCGGGGTGTAGATCTCCAGGCGGTAGCGGAAGCCGAACAGCCGCTCCGTGCGCGGCCGGTGGAACACCAGCGAGTCGAACGGGCTCAGCAGCGTGGCCCGCTGCACCGCCCGCGGGGTGCGGGCCTCGCGGTGGCGGTAGGCCGGCGCCGTCCAGCCCTGCACCGCCACCGGTTCCAGCACGCCGTCGGCCACCAGCTCGGCCACCGCGGTGCTCGACTGGCGCGGGCTCAGCCGGAAGTAGTCGCGCAGGTCAGGCTCGGTGGCCACGCCCAGCGCCCGCGCGGAGCGCTCCACCAGCGCCCGCACCGCGTCGGGCTCGCCGATCTCGGTGGCCAGCAGCTCCGGCGGCAGCACGTCCCGGGTCAGCGCGTAGTGGCGCTGGAAGCCGACCCGCGTGGTGGTGCTCAGCTCGCCGATGGCGAACAGCCACTCGCAGATGATCTTGGTGTCGGTGCGGTCCCACCACGGCCCCCGCCCGCCGGCCACGGCCACGTCCAGCTGCGCCTCCACCTGCCCGGCGGTGGCCCCGCCCAGCTCGGCAACGGCGGCGAGCACCCGGTCGGGCAGCCCCGGGCTGCGCTGCAGCACCCGGTCCACCCGTGGTGAGCCGGCCTTCTCCCGCGCCCGCATCCGCCAGCGCAGCAGCGGCCAGTCCTGCACCGACAGCAGCGCCGCCTCGTGCGCCCAGTACTCGGTGAGCAGGCGGGGCTTGCGCCGGGTGTCGCTCCACGCCGCGGTGTCCAGCAGTCCCCGGTCGTAGGCGCCCAGCCGGGAGAACATCGGCATGTAGTGCGCCCGCACGGCCACCGACACCGAGTCCAGCTGCAGCAGCTGCACCCGGTCGACCACCCGGGTCAGGTGTCGACGGGTGGGCGCGCCGGTGGGCAGCGGGTCGGTGAATCCCTGCGCGGCGAGCGCTGTGCGCCGCGCCGCCGAGGCCGTCATCTCCTGCACGCGCACCACCCTGCCACGCCGCACCGACGACCTACCCTGGCCAGATGGCCCTCGCCGCTGTTCGCCCCGCCCAACCCGCCGACTGCGCCGCCATGGCGACCGTCCAGCTGGCCGTGTGGCGCGGCCCCTACGCGGCGTTCCTGCCCCCGGCCGTCATCGCCGAGCTGGACCCCGACACCGCCGCGCTGGCCTGGCACCGCGCCGTCACCGGCAGCGGTGACGCGCAGGTGCTGGTGGCCACCGAGGGTGAGGAGGTGGTCGGGTTCACCGCCGGAGCCGGCGACGAGGTGAGCACCCTGCTGGTCGAGCCGCGCTGGACCAGGCGTGGCCACGGGGGTCGCCTGCTGGGCAGCCTGGCCGGCCGGCTGCGCACCACCGGTGCGCTGCAGGGGCAGGTGTGGGTGGTGGACGCCGACACCGCCGGCCGGGCGTTCTACCCGCGGCACAGCTGGCTGCCCGACGGCACCGTGCGCACCTCCCAGCACGGCCCCCACGCGCTTCGCGAGCTGCGCCACGTCGGCTCGCTCACCGCCCGCTGGGAGTGACCCGCCGACCCTCAGGCCCGGGTGAGACCCAGCGCCTCGGCGAGGGCGGTGTAGCCGGGCACCGGGTCCTGGCCCTCGGCGGTGAGCAGCTGCAGCACCGCCTGGTCGGCCCCGGCGTCCAGGTGCGCGGTGAGTCCACGGGCCACGGTCTCGGCGTCGCCGTGGATGGCCAGGGCGTCGATCAGCCGGTCGCTGCCGCCATCGGCGATGTCGGCGTCGGTGTAGCCGAGCGTGCGCAGGTTGTTGGTGTAGTTCACCAGGCCCAGGTACGGGTTGGCCACCGGCGGGCGACCGATGGCGCGGGCGGCCTCCGGGTCGGTCTCCAGCACCACCTTCTGCTCCGGGGCCAGCAGCACGCCCTCGCCGAGGATCTCCCGGGCCCGGCGGGTGTGCTCGGGGGTGACCAGGTACGGGTGGGCACCGCGGGAGCGCGCGGCCGACAGCCGCAGCACCTTGGGGCCCAGCGCGGCCAGCACCCGCCGGTTGGTGGGCACGCCCTCGGCGTCGAGGACGTCCAGGTACTCCACCAGGGCGGTGTAGGGCTTGGCGTAGCGGTCGCCGATGGCCTCGGGGTGGCCGACGCCGATGCCGAGCAGGAAGCGGTCGGGGTGCTTGGCCTCCAGCCGGTGGTAGGACTTCGCCACCTCCTGCGCCCCGTCGGTCCAGATGTTCACGATCCCGGTGGCCACGGTGATCGTGGTGGTGGCGTCGAGCACGTCCTCGGCCACCTGCAGCTCCGCCGGCGGCGAGCCACCGATCCAGAGGGTGCCGTAGCCCAGCGACTCCACGGTTGCGGCCAGCTCCGGAGTCAGCTGCCGCTCCGGGCGCCACACCCCGATCCGGCCGAGGCTGCTGTTGGTCGCGTCGTCAATCACGTGTGCTCCACTCGCTCGGGGGTGTGGCCTTCCCTGGGTCGAACCCCGGTTCCGCCGCTGCTGTTCCCTCCGCCACAGTCAGGCCATCAGCGACGCGGCCAGCGTCCCGCCCAGCTCGTAGCCGGCCTCGCGGGCGGCGGCGTCGGGCGCACCGGACAGCTCCAGCGGTGCGGCCACCTGCTCCAGCCCCATCCCACCGGTGAGCTTGAGCACCGAGCGCACCGCACCGGCGGTGTCGTCGCTGCCGTGCACCCACAGCCCGAACGGGCGGCCGGCGACGGTGCCCAGGCACGGGTAGTAGACGGTGTCGAAGAAGTGCTTGAGCGCACCGGACATGTAGCCGAAGTTGGCCGGGGTGCCGAAGAGGTACCCGTCAGCGCCCAGCACGTCGGGCACCGTGGCGGCGAGGGCGGCGACCTCGCGCACCTGCACCCCGGTGACCTCCGGGTCGCGGGTGCCCGCGAGCACCGCCTCCACCAGCTCGCGCATGCCCGGGGACGGGGTGTGGTGCACCACGAGCAGCGTGCTCACTGCTGGCCCTGGCGCTTCTCCTGCTCCGCCAGCTCCAGGGCCCGCTTCATGGTGGTGCGCGCACGGCCACGGTCACCGGCGGCGTCGTAGGCCACCGCCAGCCGGTAGCTGGTGCGCCAGTTCTCCGGGTCGGCCTCGTACTCCGTCCGTCGCTCGGCGAAGTAGGCGTCGGCGGCGTCGCGCTCGAACCGTCCGGACGGGCGCCGCGGGATGCTGGAGGTGTCGGGCAGCCCGCCCTCCTCGTGCAGCCGACGAGCCAGCTCCTGGTTGCGCATGCCGTTGCGCACCGTCGCCCACACCAGCCACACCCCCAGCGGCACCATCATCAGGGCGGCGATGCCCATGGCCACCGCGGCCACGCCGCCGGCGAGCACCAGCAGGATGCCGAAGTACCCGACCAGGCCGACGTAGAACAGCGTGGCGAAGATGATCAGCCACGCCAGGCGCTTCTCCTTCACAGCTGCCCCGTCACAGGTCGAGGAAGTGTTCCAGGCCCACGGTGAGGCCTGGGTGGGTGCTGATCTGACGCACGCCCAGCAGCACGCCGGGCATGAACGAGCTGCGGTCCAGCGAGTCGTGCCGGATGGTGAGGGTCTCCCCCTCGGTCCCCATCAGCACCTCCTGGTGGGCGATGAGCCCGCGCAGGCGCACCGAGTGCACCCGCACTCCCCCGACGTCGGCGCCCCGTGCCCCGTCCAGCTCGCTGGTGGTGGCGTCCGGCATGGGCGCCATGCCGGCCTCGGCCCGCGCCGCGGCGACCAGCTCGGCGGTGCGAGCGGCCGTGCCCGAGGGCGCGTCGGCCTTGTTCGGGTGGTGCAGCTCCACCACCTCGACGGAGTCGTAGAACCGGGCGGCCATGCTGGCGAAGCGCATGGACAGCACCGCGCCGATGGCGAAGTTGGGAGCCACCAGCACGCCCAGCTCGGGCTTGGGCTCCAGCCAGGTGCGCACCTGGTCGAGCTTGTCGGCGTCAAAGCCGGTGGTGCCCACCACGGCGTGGATGCCCTGATCGATGCAGAAGCGGATGTTGTCCATCACCACGTCGGGGTGGGTGAAGTCCACCACCACCTGCGCCCCGGCGTCGGAGACGTTGAACAGCCAGTCGCCGGCGTCCACCGCGGCGACCAGGTCGAGGTCCTCCGCGGCGTCCACGGCCTTGCAGACCTGTTCGCCGACGCGGCCCCGCGCGCCGAGCACTCCGACCCGAGTGGGTTCCTGCATCTGTCCTGCTCCGTTCATCGGCATGCGGCACGTACCTGGTGGGGAAGCTCGTCAGCGTGAGCGTACGGGCCGACCACAGCCACCCCGACAGGACGCCGCAGCACGTCCGCCGCCACGGCGGCGACGTCGGCGCAGGTGACTGCGTCGATGCGGGCCAGGGTCTCCTCGACGTCGAGGTGCTCGGCGTAGTTGACCTCGCTGCGGCCCAGCCGGCTCATCCGGGACGGGGTGTCCTCCAGGCCGAGCACCAGCGCACCGCGCAGCTGCCCCTTGCCGCGGGCCAGCTCGGCCTCGGTGATGCCGTCGGCGGCGACGGTGGCCAGCACCTCGTCGATCACGGCCACCACCTCGCCGAGGTTCTCCGGCTGGCAGCCCGCGTACACCGAGAACGCCCCGGTGTCGGCGTAGGTGTCCACGCTGGAGTAGATCGAGTACGCCAGGCCGCGCTGCTCGCGGACCTGCTGGAACAGCCGCGAGCTCATGCCGCCGCCCACGGCGGCGCTGAGCACCGACAGCGCCCAGCGGGCCTCGTCGTGGCGGCCCAGCCCCCGGCTGCCCAGCACCACGTGGGCCTGCTCGCTGTCCCGCTCGGTGACGCTGGTGCCGGGCCGGCCGGCCAGCTCGGCGACCCCGCCGCGGACGGCGACCGGGGCCGCCGCGGGGTGGCTGCCGAGGGTGGCGGTGACCTGCGCCAGCACGGCGTCGTGGTCCACGTTGCCGGCGGCGGCGAGCACCAGCCGCGGCGGAGTGTAGCGGCGGGTGTGGAAGGTGCGCAGCTGCTCCGGCGTCATCGCCTCCACCGACTCCACGCTGCCGATGATCGGCCGGCCGAGCGGGTGCGCGCCGAAGAGCACCTCGGCGAACGCCTCGTGCACCAGGTCCTCGGGGTCGTCGTCGCGCATGGCGATCTCCTCGAGCACCACGTTGCGCTCGGTCTCCACGTCAGCCTCCGCGCACACCCCGCGCAGCACCACGTCGCTGACCAGCTCGATCGCCATCGGCAGGTCGGCGTCCAGGACGTGCGCGTAGAAGCAGGTGTACTCCTTGGCGGTGAAGGCGTTGAGCTCACCACCGACGGCGTCCATGGCCTGGGCGATGTCCAGCGCGGAGCGGCTCGGGGTCCCCTTGAACAGCAGGTGCTCCAGGTAGTGCGCCGCCCCGGCCACGCTGGGGTCCTCGTCCCGCGAGCCCACCGCCACCCACAGCCCGACCGCGGCGGAGTGCACCCCGGGCACGTGCTCGGTGACCACCCGCAGGCCGCTGGGCAGCACGCTGCGCCGCGCGCCGCCGATCAGCTCGGTGGTGTGGGTGCTGGCGCTGACCCCGGACACGCCGCCGCGGCGGTCACGGGTGCTGGGTGCACCCGCGACCGCCGCGGTGGTTGCTCGGTCTGCTGCGCTCAGGACGCAGAACCCTGAGACGCAGAACCCTGAGGCGCAGAGCCCTCGGCTGCCGGAGCCTCGGCTGCGTCCTCGACGGGAACCAGGCTGATCTTGCCCCGGTTGTCGATGTCGGCGATCTCCACGCGGAGCTTGCTGCCGATGCTGACGACGTCCTCGACCTTGTCGATGCGCTTGCCGTTGCCCAGCTTGGAGATGTGCACCAGGCCGTCACGGCCGGGCAGCAGGGAGACGAAGGCGCCGAAGGCGGTGGTCTTGACGACCGTGCCCAGGAACCGCTCGCCCACCTTGGGCAGCTGGGGGTTGGCGATGGCGTTGATCATGTCGATCGCTGCCTGCGCGGACGGGCCGTCGGCCGCCCCCACGTACACGGTGCCGTCATCCTCGATGGAGATGTTGGCGCCGGTCTGCTCCGTGATGGAGTTGATCATCTTGCCCTTGGGGCCGATGACCTCGCCGATCTTGTCCGTGGGCACCTTGATGGCGGTGACCCGCGGGGCGAAGGGGCTCATCTCGTCGGGCTCGTCGATGGCCTCGGCCATCACCTCGAGGATGGTGATGCGCGCGTCGCGGGCCTGGGTCAGGGCCGCGGCGAGCACCTCCGAGGGGATGCCGTCGAGCTTGGTGTCCAGCTGTAGCGCCGTCACGAAGTCCTTGGTGCCGGCGACCTTGAAGTCCATGTCACCGAAGGCGTCCTCCGCACCGAGGATGTCGGTGATGGCGACGTACTCGGTCTTGCCGTCGACCTGGTCGGAGATCAGGCCCATGGCGATGCCGGCGACGGGCGCCTTCAGCGGCACACCGGCGTTGAGCAGCGACATGGTGGAGGCACACACCGAGCCCATGGAGGTGGAGCCGTTGGAGCTCAGCGCCTCGGAGACCTGCCGGATGGCGTAGGGGAACTCCTCCTGGCTGGGCAGCACGGGCATCAGGGCCCGCTCCGCCAGCGCGCCGTGGCCGATCTCGCGGCGCTTGGGCGAGCCCACGCGACCGGTCTCACCGGTGGAGTACGGCGGGAAGTTGTAGTGGTGCATGTAGCGCTTCTTGGTCTCCGGGCCCAGCGAGTCGATCTGCTGCGCCATCTTGACCATGTCCAGCGTGGTGACGCCCAGGATCTGGGTCTCGCCGCGCTCGAACAGCGCCGAGCCGTGGGCGCGCGGGATGAGCGCGACCTCGGCCGAGAGGGAACGGATGTCGGTGAGGCCGCGACCGTCGATGCGCACCTTGTCGCGCAGCACCCGCTGGCGGACCAGCTTCTTGGTCAGCGCGCGGAACGCCGCACCGATCTCCTTCTCGCGACCGGCGAACTCGTCGCCGATGGAGGTGAGCACGCGGTCCTTGACCTCGTCCAGGCGGTCCTCGCGCTCGGACTTGCCGGCGATGGTGAGGGCCTTGCCCAGGTCGATCGACGCCGAGCCCTCGACCGCGGCGAACACGTCGTCGCCGTAGGCCGGGAAGATCGGGAACTCACCAGTGGGCTTGGCGGCCTTGCTGGCCAGCTCCTGCTGGGCGGTGCACAGCGCGGCGATGAACGGCTTGGCCGCCTCGAGGCCGGCGGCCACGATCGACTCGGTGGGCGCCTGCGCGCCGTCCGCGATCTTGGCGACCACGGTGTCGGTGGCCTCGGCCTCCACCATCATGATGGCGACGTCGGCGTCAGCGCCGGAGCCGGACACGATGCGGCCGGCGACCACCATGTTGAAGGTGGCGCGCTCGAGCTGCTCGACGGTCGGGAAGCCGATCCACTGGCCGTCGACCATGGCGACGCGCACGCCACCGACGGGGCCGGAGAAGGGCAGCCCGGCGATCTGGGTGGACGCGGACGCGGCGTTGATGGCCACCACGTCGTACAGGTCGTTGGGGTTCAGGCTCATCACGGTGATGACGACCTGGATCTCGTTGCGCAGCCCGGCCTTGAAGGTGGGGCGCAGCGGCCGGTCGATGAGCCGGCAGGTGAGCACGGCGTCGGTGGAGGGACGGCCCTCGCGACGGAAGAAGGAGCCGGGGATGCGGCCCGCGGCGTACATCCGCTCCTCCACGTCCACGGTCAGCGGGAAGAAGTCCAGGTGGTCCTTGGGGTGCTTGGAGGCGCTGGTCGCGGAGAGCAGCATCGTCTCCTCGTCCAGGTACGCCACCACGGCGCCGTTGGCCTGCTGGGCCAGGTGGCCGGTCTCGAACCGGATGGTGCGCTGGCCGTAGGTGCCGTTGTCGATGACCGCGGTGGCCTCGTACACGCCCTCGTCCTCGAAGCTCTGGTCGTTCTGGTTGGTCTCGCTCATGTAGCTACCTCTCGTCTTTTCCTCGTCTGCCTCCGCGTCGCGCCCGGTCCGTGGGCGGACCTGTCGCGGGACGGCGGCCTTCGATCGAAGCGCTCGGGCTCGTCCAGGTGTGCCTGGCGTCCGAGTGCCACTACCGAGGACCGACTCACGCGTGCTCCGGCGCGGCGGAGTGGGAGTGTTCCCTGGTGGAGCTGGTGGTTCTGGTGGAGCAGGTGGTGCGGTCCGGTGGGGTCACGCCGCGAGGCCCGACCCCACCGGGTTGCATCAGCGACGCAGACCGAGCCGCTCGATCAGCGAGCGGTAGCGCTCGATGTCGACCTTGGCGACGTACTTGAGCAGGCGACGACGACGCCCGACCAGCAGCAGCAGGCCGCGGCGGGAGTGGTGGTCGTGCTTGTGCATCTTCAGGTGCTCGGTGAGGTCGCGGATGCGCTTGGTCAGCAGCGCGACCTGGGCCTCGGGGGACCCGGTGTCGGACTCGTGCAGGCCGTACTCGCTGAGAATGGCCTTCTTGTCCTCGGTGCTCAACGCCACGTACTGATCTCCTCGTTCACTGACGTCCGTGCGGGACGGTCGCCGGGCGGACCCGGCAGGAGCAGAGCCCTGCGCGGTGCTGCCGGAGGCGACCGGGGCGGTCCTGAGTGACCGCCGTGACCAGTGCTGGCCGGGTGTCGCCGCCACGGACCGCAGCCACACCTTCTGCCCACACTAGCAGGGAGCAGATACCGCAGCCTGCGACAACAGCCTGGCCAGCACCGGAGACTCCGCCGCGACCAGCTGGGCACACCGGGCGAGCTCGTCGGACCCGCACAGCTCGCGCAACGCCTGCACCAGCGACGGCGTTCCCGCCGCGACGGCGGCGTGCACCGGCCCGCGCTCCCCCGCCGCCTGGGCCACCACCACTGCCGGCGCCGCGGTGGCCACCTCGTGCAGGACCTGCCGGCGCCGGGCCTGCCCGGCGATGGTGAGCGCAGCCCGCTCCAGCAGCACCAGGCGGGCCAGCGCCACCGGGTTGGCCAGCTTCTGCCGGCGCCCGCTCATCACCTGGCTGAGCATGGGTGCGCTGACTCCGAGCACGGCGGCCAGCTGAGCCTGGGAGATGTCGAACTCCACCACCAGGCGGCGGGCACGCTCGCCGAACGGTTCGCCGTAGTACTCCCGCTGCTTGTCCAGGTTCCGGCGGACCGTCTCGGCCGTGCTCACCCCCGGTCGCCCTCCGGCGCAACCCCCAGCAGCTCCCGGGTGCGCTCGATGTCGTGGGCCATCGCGGCCGTCAGGTCGGTGACCTGGTCGAACTTCTCCATGCCGCGCAGCCGCGCCACGAAGTCCACTGCCACGTACTGGCCGTAGAGGTCGGCGGTGGTGTCGAGCACGAAGGCCTCCACGGTGCGGGTGCGGCCGGAGAAGGTGGGGTTGGTGCCCACCGAGACCGCGGCCGGACAGCGCTCGCCGGGGGTCACGCTGCCCACCGTGGGCCCCTTGCCCAGCAGGGTGAACCACGCGGCGTAGACCCCGTCGGCAGGGATGGCGGAGTGCATCGGCGGGGCGATGTTGGCGGTGGGGTAGCCCAGGTCGCGGCCCCGGCCGTCACCGCGCACCACCACACCCTCCAACCGGTGCGGACGGCCGAGCGCCTCGGCCGCGGCCTGCACGTCGCCGGCGTCCACGCAGGAGCGGATGTAGGTGGAGGAGAAGGTGACGTCGTGCTCCACCAGCAGGCCCACGCCGTCGGTGCTGAAGCCGAAGCGCTGCCCCAGCCGGTGCAGGGTCTCGATGTCGCCCTTGCCGCCGCGGCCGAAGGTGAAGTTCTGCCCCACCACCACGTCGGCGGCGTGCAGGCGCTCCACCAGCACCTCGTGCACGAAGCCCTCGGCGGACAGCCGGGACAGCTCGGCGGTGAAGGGCAGCACGCAGAACACGTCCACGCCCAGCTCCTCGGCCAGGTCGGCCCGGCGGGCCAGGGTGCTCAGCTGCGCGGGGTGGCTGCCCGGGCGGACCACCTCGGCGGGGTGCGGGTCGAAGGTGAGCAGCACGCACGGCACGTTGCGGGCGCGGGCGTGCTGCACCGCCGTGGAGATCAGCTGGGCGTGCCCGCGGTGCACCCCGTCGAAGACGCCGATGGTGACGACGCAGCGCCCCCACCCGGCCGGTACTCCGTCAAGTCCTCGCCACCTCTGCACACCATCACCCTAGTGGCAGACCTGGATCCGGATCAGTTGGTGCCAACCTGCTGCTGGGAGCGGTGCTGGGCGAGGTGCTCGGCGCGCAGCGTGGCCGGGCGCACCACCATCACCGTGCGGGCTCGGTTGCCCGTCTCCTCCAGCAGCGCCACCGCCAGCCCGTCCGGGCCGACCGCGGCGTGCACCCCCTCGATCCCCACCGGCTCCAGCCAGCGGCCCTGGCTGACCGACTCGGCCTGCTCGGCGGTGACCTCCCGCGACCCGAAGGCCGCCCGGATCGCCTCGTCCACGTCCAGGCTCACCCGGGGCGCCTCGGCCAGCTCCTCCAGGGTGCGGGCGTGCTCCAGGGTGAACGAGCCCACCCGGGTGCGCCGCAGCGCGGTGAGGTGGCCGCCCACCTCCAGGGTGGCGCCGAGGTCGCGGGCCAGCGCCCGCACGTAGGTGCCCGAGGAGCACTCCACGTCCACGTCCAGGTCGAGCACGGGGTCGCCGTCGGCGGTGGTGGTGCGGCGTCGGGCGTTGACGTGCAGCCGGGACACGACGACCGAGCGGGCGGCCAGGTCCACCTGCTCCCCCGCCCGCACCCGGGCGTGGGCGCGCTGGCCGTCGACCTTGATGGCGCTGACGGTGGCGGGCACCTGCTCGATGGCACCGGTGAGCCCGGCGATCACCTGGTCGACGGCGTCGTCGCTGAGCCCGCTGGGGTCGCCGACCGTCTGCACCTCGCCCTCGGCGTCGTCGGTGCTGCTGGACTGCCCGAGCCGGATGGTGGCGGTGTAGGCCTTGGTGGTGAGGCTGAGCAGGCCGAGCATCTTGGTGGCGCGCTCCACCCCCAGCACCAGCACGCCGGTGGCCATCGGGTCGAGGGTGCCGGCGTGGCCGATCTTGCGGGTGTTGAGCAGCTTGCGGCAGCGGGCCACCACGTCGTGGCTGGTCAGGCCCGCGGGCTTGTCCACCACGAGCAGGCCGGCGCCGGTCAGGCCGTCGTTGTCAGGGAGCTGGGACACTGCACCGATCCTGCCAGAGCCGCCGGTGCGCCCGGACCACCCGTTGGGCGCCGGGTGGACCCCGTCACTTCCGGGTGGACCCCGTCACGACCGGGTGGCGCCGGCCACCGCCCAGCGCCCCGACCGGGTGCGCACCACCACGGCGGCCAGGCGCAGCAGCATGAAGACGCTGAGCCCGGTCCAGATGCCGACCAGGCCCCAGTCCAGGGCCAGGGAGAGCCAGATCAGCGGCAGGAAGCCCAGCACCGCCGAGCCCAGGGTGGCGGTGCGCAGGAACCGTGCGTCCCCGGCACCCAGCAGCACGCCGTCCAGGGCGAAGACCACCCCGGCCACCGGCATCATCGCCACCAGGAACCACCACGCCTTGGGGATCTCGGCGAGCACGGCGGCGTCGGCGGTGAACACCCGCGGCAACAGCCCGCTGGCGGCGGCGAAGGCCAGGGCCAGCCCGACGCCCAGCACCGCCGACCAGCGGGTGATCCGCCAGGCCAGCGCCCGCGCCGAGGCGGTGCGCGAGGCACCCAGCGCCGCGCCCACCAGCGCCTGGGCGGCGATGGCGAGGGAGTCCAGCACCAGCGCCACGAAGTTCCACAGCTGCAGCACCACCTGGTGCGCGGCCACGCTGGCCGCGCCGAAGCGGGCGGCCACCGCGGCGGCGGAGAGGAAGCAGAGCTGAAAGCCGAGGCTGCGCAGCAGCAGGTCGCGGCCCAGCACGAGCTGCGCCCACATCAGCGCCGGCTGGGGCCGCAGCCGCACCCCCGGCTGCGCGTGCGCCTCCCGGCGCAGGGCCTGCAGGAACAGCGCAGCGGCCAGCACCTGCGCCACCACGTTGGCCACCGCGGAACCGGCCAGGCCCATCCCCACCGGGTGCACCAGCACCGGGCAGAGCACCGCCGAGACGGCGTTGCCCACCACCACGTAGCGCAGCGGGCGCACGGTGTCCTGCACGCCCCGCATCCAGCCGTTGCCCGCCAGCGTCACCAGGATGAGCGGGGCGCCGAGCACGGCGATGCGCAGCCACTGCTCGGCCTCGGCAGCCACCTCGCCGCCGCCGGCCAGCACCCGGGTGATCGGGCCGGCGAACAGCTGCACCCCGAGCACCACCAGCACCCCGATGGCCATGGCCAGCCAGGTGGCCTGCGCACCCTCGGTGACGGCGTCCGCCCGGCGGTGCGCACCGTGCAGCCGGGCCGCCCGGGCGGTGGTGCCGTAGGAGAGGAACGTGAGCTGGGTGCTGACCTGGGCCAGCACCACCGCTCCCACGGCCAGCGCACCCAGCGGCACCGCACCGAGGTGGCCGACGACGGCGGTGTCCACCAGCAGGTAGACCGGCTCGGCGGCCAGCACGCCCAGCGCGGGCAGCGCCAGCCGCGCAACCTGCCCGGCGGATCCCTCCTCGCGCGGGAGGGTGTCGGCGGCCTGCGGGGTGGGGCGGTCGTCCCGGTCTGCTGCGCGGCTCATCCGAGCACGGCCAGCAGCGCGGCGACGACCTCCTCGGCCGTGCCCACCGCGGAGTACCCGGCGGCCAGCCGGTGCCCGCCGCCGCCCAGCGCGGTGGCCGCCGCAGCGACGTCCACCTCGCTCTTGGCGCGCAGGGACACCGTCCAGCCCAGCTCGCTGGTCTGCTTGAGCACCGCGGCCACCTCGGCCTCCGAGGCGGTGGCGACCAGGTCGATGATGCTCTCGGTCTCCTCCGACCGCAGTCCCCCGATGTCGGCAGCGGGGACCACCGCGTAGGCCAGGCCACGCCCACCCGCGGCGGAGCGCTCCAGCACCGCCGAGCCCAGCACGCGGGAGAGCAGCTGCAGCCAGGCGAAGGGGTGGGTGTCCATCAGCGGGCGCACCACCTCCACCGGGTTGAGCCCCGTGGCGATGAGCCGGGACGCCAGCTCGTGGGTCTGCGGCCGGGCGCGCCGGAACGAGGAGGTGTCGGTGACCAGGCCGGCGTACAGGCAGTACGCCAGGTCCCGGTCGAGCTCCACGCCCCACGCGGCGAGCACGTCGGCCACCAGCACCGTGGTGGACTCCGCGAACGGGTCCACCAGGTTGGCGCTGCCGAAGTAGGTGTTGGACGCGTGGTGGTCGATCACCAGCGTCTGCTTGGCGGTGTCCACCCGGTCGCGCAGGTCGCCCAGGCGTCCGCTGCTGCCGCAGTCCACCACCACCAGCAGGCCGGGGGCGGGGTCCACCTCCGTGGGCGGCACCAGCAGGTCCTGGCCCGGCAGCGAGCGCAGCGACTCCGAGGGCACCGCCGGGTCGGCGAAGGACACCTGCACCCCGATGTCCGCGCGGCGCAGCGCGATGCCCAGGGCGAGCGCGCTGCCCAGCGCGTCGGCGTCCGGGTTCACGTGGCACAGCACGGTGACAGCCTCCGCCGTCCCCAGCAGGGTGGCGGCCTCGGACGCGCTGATCTCGGACGAGGCGGTCATCAGTCGGTGCCTGCACCACCGAGGCTGCTGCGGTCCACCACGTCCTCGTCGTCCTCGCGGACGCGCGGGACTCGGTAGGGATCGGGCTCGCCGGCCGGGACGGCCCGCGCTGCCGCGGCCGCCACCTCGGCGTCGCGGGCCCGAGTCTTGGCGAGCAGCTCCTCCATGTGGCGCGCGGTGTCGGGCACCGTGTCGGCCACGAAGGTCAGCGTCGGGGTGAACCGCACGCCGGTGCCGGCGCCCACCCGGGTGCGCAGCGCACCCTTGGCCTGCTCCAGCGCGATCGCGGCGCCCTGGTAGTCCGGCTCCTCGTCGACCTTGGCCCCCATCACCGTGTAGAAGATCGTCGCGTCGTGCAGGTCCGCGGTCACCTTGGTGTCGGTGATGGTCACCAGGTCGAGCCGGGGGTCCTTCACCTCGTGCTCGATCGCCGTGGCGACGATCTGGGAGATCCGCTTCGCAAGCTTGCGCGCCCGCGCGGGGTCGGCCATGACGGCCACCGTCCTCATCAGTGTCGTGGATGAATGTTGTTCAGTATGGGGTTCGTGCGCCTGCGGGGCCGACGCCGGCCCGGCACGAGAAGCGTTGTCCGCCAGTGCCACTGAGACCAGCGGCGGCTAGTCGTGCGGGCCGAGGACCCGGCGGTGCGCCGAGAGCAGGTCAAGCTCCGGCCGCCCGGCCACCATACGCTCGCAGGAGTCCAGCACCTGGTGCATGTGAGCAGCATCCGACGAGACGACGGCAACACCGATCACGCTGCGCCGGTACCGGTCCTGCAGTCCAGCCTCGGCCACCGACACCTCGAAGCGGCGCCGCAGCTCGGCCACCACGGGCCGGACCACGGAGCGCTTCTGCTTGAGCGAGGCGACGTCACCGAGGAGCACGTCCAGCTCGAGGACACCCACGTACACGTCGGCACCTCCGGCTGGTCGAGCCACAACCGCGCGGGTTGGGTGTGCTCGTGGCACACCCAACCCGCGCGTTGCGGACTAGTCGCGCGGCTTCTCGCGCATCTCGTAGGTCTCGATGATGTCGTCGACCTTGATGTCGGAGTACGACAGGGTCAAACCACACTCGAAGCCCTCGCGAACCTCCGTGACGTCTTCCTTCTCCCGCCGCAGCGAGGTGACGTTGACGTTCTCGGCGATGACGCGACCGTCCCGGATGAGCCGGGCCTTGGCGTTGCGCTTGACCTGGCCGGACTTGACCATGCAACCGGCGATCGTGCCGACCTTGGAGGAGCGGAACAGTGCCCGGATCTCCGCGCGGCCCAGCTCGACCTCTTCGTAGATCGGCTTGAGCATGCCCTTGAGCGCGCTCTCGATCTCGTCGATGGCCTGGTAGATCACCGTGTAGTACCGGATGTCGACACCCTCGCGAGTGGCCAGCTCAGTGGCCTTGCCCTCCGCGCGGACGTTGAATCCGATGATGATCGCGTTGGACGCGGCCGCCAGGTTGACGTTGGTCTCGGTGATGCCACCGACACCGCGGTCGATGACGCGCAGCTGCACCTCGTCGTCGATCTGGATGTTGTACAGCGCCTCCTCGAGGGCCTCCACCGTTCCGGAGTTGTCGCCCTTGAGGATGAGGTTGAGCTCGTTGGTCTCCTTGAGCGCCGCATCCAGGTCGTCCAGGCTGATCCGCTTGCGGGAGCGAGCCTGCAGCGCGTTGCGCTTGCGCGCGTTGCGACGGTCGGCGATCTGCCGCGCGATGCGGTCCTCGTCGACCTTCAGCAGGTTGTCGCCGGCACCGGGCACCGAGGTGAACCCGATGACCTGCACCGGGCGCGACGGGGTCGCCTCGAGGACGTCCTCGCCGTGCTCGTCGACCATCCGGCGCACCCGACCGTAGGCGTCACCGGCGACGACGGAGTCACCGACGCGCAGCGTGCCTCGCTGGATGAGCACGGTGGCCACCGGGCCACGGCCGCGGTCGAGGTGGGCCTCGATGGCCACACCCTGGGCGTCCATGTCCGGGTTGGCCCGCAGGTCCAGCGCCGCGTCCGCGGTGAGCAGCACGGCCTCCAGCAGGGCGTCGATGTTCGTGCCCTGCTTGGCGGAGATGTCGACGAACATCGTGTCGCCGCCGTACTCCTCGGCCACCAGGTTGTACTCGGTGAGCTGCTGGCGGATCTTCTCGGGGTTGGCCCCCTCCTTGTCGATCTTGTTCACCGCCACCACGATCGGCACGTCCGCTGCCTGGGCGTGGTTGATGGCCTCCACCGTCTGCGGCATGACGCCGTCGTCGGCGGCAACCACCAGGATCGCCAGGTCGGTGGCCTTCGCACCACGGGCACGCATGGCGGTGAACGCCTCGTGACCGGGGGTGTCGATGAAGGTGACCAGTCGCTGGTTGCCCTCGAGCTCGGTGAGCACCTGGTAGGCACCGATGTGCTGGGTGATGCCACCGGCCTCGCCCTCGCGGACGTTCTCCTTGCGGATGGTGTCCAGCAGTCGGGTCTTTCCGTGGTCGACGTGACCCATGACGGTGACCACCGGCGGACGCACGACGAGGTCCTCCTCGCCGCCCTCGTCCTCGCCGTAGGTGAGGTCGAAGGCGTTGAGCAGCTCGCGGTCCTCGTCCTCCGGGCTGACCACCTGCACGACGTAGTTCATCTCGGAGCCGAGCAGCTCCAGGATCTCGTCGTTGACCGACTGGGTGGCCGTGACCATCTCACCGAGGTGGAACAGGGCCTGCACCAGCGCAGCGGGGTTCGCGTCGATCTTCTCGGCGAAGTCCGACAGCGAGGCACCGCGGGCGAGCCGGATGGTCTCGCCGTTGCCGTGCGGCAGCCGCACGCCGCCGACGGCGGGCGCCTGCATGCTCTCGTACTCGGCGCGCTTCGCCCGCTTCGACTTGCGACCGCGACGGACGGGACCGCCCGCGCGACCGAAGGCACCAGCCGCAGCACCGCGACCGCGGTTGCCGCCACCGGGACGACCCCGGAAGCCGGAGCCCGCGGGGGGACCTGCCGGCGCACCGGTGCCACCACCGCGGTAATTGCCGCCGCCACCGGGACCGCCGGTGCGAGCACCGCCGGGAGCACCCGGACGACCGGGACGACCACCAGGACCGGCGGCCGGACGGGCCGCGCGCTGGGGCATCGCACCCGGGCTGGGACGCGGCGGCATGTTGCCAGGGCTGGGCCGGGGACCACCGGCGCCAGGAGCCGGACGCGGTCCGCCAGGACCGGCGGCCGGACGCGGTGCACCCGGGCGCGGAGCACCGGCACCGGGGGCAGGCGCTGCACCCGGACGCGGGGCAGCCGCAGGGCGCGGCGGCGTCGGGGCAGAGCTGAACGGGTTGTTGCCCACTCGCGGAGCCTTGGGCGCCGGAGCCTTGGGACCAGGCTTGGGTCCGGCCGGCGACGGGGCCGACGGAGCCTGGGCTGCGGGAGCCTGAGCCGCGGGGGCCTGGGGCTCCGGAGCTGCCGGTGCCTGCGGGGCAGGAGCCTGCGGCGCGGGAGCCGGAGCTGCCGCGGGGGCCTGCGGTGCGGGCGCACCGGGCTTGGCCGAGGTGGCCCGAGCCGCGGGTGCCTGCGGGGCCGGAGCCTGCGCGGCCGGGGCCTGCGGCTCCGGACGCTGGGCGGCAGGTGCCTGCGGGGCAGGAGCCTGCTGGGCCGGCGACGGCGCGGGAGCGCCCGGCCGGGGGCCGGACGGCTGCTGCGCTGCAGGCGCTTCGGGGGCGGACGGACGCGCGCCGGGACGGGGTCCCGGACGGGCTCCACCAGGCGTGGGCTGCGCGGCGGGGGCCGCGCTGCTGCCGTTCGCTCCGGGGAATGCCTCCCGCAGTCGACGGGCGACTGGCGCCTCGACCGTGGAAGACGCTGACTTCACGAACTCGCCCTGCTCCTTGAGCTTGGCGAGAACATCCTTGCTGGTGACACCGAGCTCTTTCGCTAGCTCGTGCACGCGGGCCTTACCTGCCACTGCTCTCCTTACTGGGAGGCCGGCGGCAAGATCCGCACGACCTCGGTTACAACCGACGGACGTTCATCACTGAGACTTCACGGGGTGCTCATGAGTTCTTGGCCTGTCTTCCTTGGTGGGCATGCTCTGTGGTGCTCACCGAACTGTCCGCCACGAGGGCGGCTGCTGCACTGACGTCGAGCGGACCAGGAACACGCAGTGCCCTGGGAAGTGCTCGCCGCCGCTCCGCAGCGTCCAGACACCGGCTGGTGGGGTGCAACCACGCACCCCGTCCGGTCATCCTGTGCTGCGGATCAGGGATCACGCACGAGCCTCGCGCAACTACCCTGAGCAGTTCGGCGGTCGACGCCCGGACCCGGCACCCCACACAGGTCCGTTGCGGCTGGTGTGCCGCGGCGGACCGAGTGGAACACAGGGCGTCAAGCTCGACCACGGACAAGTCTAGCGCTCCTGCCGGCCTTGCGACGAACCGTCCCGTTCACCCGGTCCCGCGGCGGCCGTCTCGTCGGTCGGCGCCGCGTCGCTGCGGATGTCGATTCGCCACCCGGTGAGCCGCGCGGCCAGCCGTGCGTTCTGCCCTTCCTTGCCGATCGCCAGGGACAGCTGGAAGTCCGGGACCACCACGCGCGCAGCGCGAGCCGCCTCGTCCACCACGGTGACGCTGACGACCTTGGACGGCGACAGGGCGTTGCCGACGAAGCGGGCGGGGTCGTCGTCGTAGTCGATGATGTCGATCTTCTCCCCCGCCAGCTCGCTCATGACGTTGCGCACGCGCTGCCCCATCGGACCGATGCAGGCGCCCTTGGCGTTGAGCCCCGCCACCTTGGTGCGCACCGCGATCTTGGACCGGTGCCCGGCCTCGCGGGCGACGGCCATGATCTCCACGGAGCCGTCCGCGATCTCGGGCACCTCCAGGGCGAAGAGCTTGCGCACCAGGTTCGGGTGGGTGCGGGAGAGGCTGATGACCGGCCCGCGCTGGCCGCGGGTGACGCCCACGACGTAGCACTTGACCCGCTCGCCGTGCTCGTAGCTCTCCCCGGGCACCTGCTCAGCCGGTGGCATCACGCCCTCCACGCCGGTGGCCTCGCTGCCGATGCGCACCACCACCATGCCGCGGGCGTTGGCCCGGGAGTCGCGCTGCACCACGCCGCCGACGATCTCGCCCTCGTGCGTGGCGAACTCGCCGAAGGTGTGCTCGTGTTCGGCGTCGCGCAGCCGCTGCAGGATCACCTGTCGCGCCGTGGTGGCGGCGATGCGGCCGAAGCCCTCCGGGGTGTCGTCCCACTCGGAGACGAGGTTGCCCTCGGAGTCGACCTCGCGGGCCATCACCCGGACCAGGCCGGTTCGCCGGTCGACGTCGATGCGGGCGTCCGGCTGGTGGCCGTCGACGTGCTTGTACGCGGTGAGCAGCGCGGACTGGATCGCCGAGATGACGGTCTCGATGGACACGCCCTTCTCCGACTCGATTGCGCGCAGGGCCGCGACGTCGATATTCACTTGTTCTCCTCGTTGTCCGCCACGGCGTTGTCCACCGTGCTCGATCCCCCCGCGTCACTGTCTTCGGTGTCTTCGGTGTCTTCGGTGTCTTCGGTGTCTTCGGTGTCGTGGTCTTCGGTGTCGTGGTCTTCGGTGTCGTCGTCATGGGTGCCGCCGGTCGCTTCCCCCAGCTCGACCGGCTCCCCGGGGACCGCACCGCGGGGCGCTCCGGTGATGGCCAGCTCGGCCGGGTCCGGCCGGGAGAACTCCACCTCGACCACGGCGGCGCGGACGTCGGCCAGCGCGACGGTGCGCACCTGTGGCTGCGGTCGAGCGGTCAGCACCAGCGTCACGGTGCCGTCGACGACCTCGCCCACCCGGCCGCTCACCTTCTCCTGCTCCAGGGTGACGGCGACTCGTCGGCCGCGGGCACGGCGCCAGTGCCGCTCCAGGGTGAGCGGGCGGTCCACACCGGGCGTGGTGACCTCGAGGGTGTAGGAGGAGTCGGCCACGCCGGGCGTGGCGTCGAGCACCGCGGAGATGGCCCGGCTCAGCTCGGCGACCTCGTCGAGCTCCAGCCCGTCCTCGGAGTCCACGATGATGCGGACGACGCTGCGACGGCCCGCTGCGGAGACCGTGACACCTTCCAGGTCGCAGGCGAAGCCGGCGACGACGTCACCGATGAGCTCGGTGACCTTGTCTGGGGGCGGGACGGGCATGAGTGGGGCTCCCAGCTGGGTTGAGGCGTGCAGTTGTGGCAGGCGACTGGAGTGCGCCCGCGAATGCTCAGACTAGCGGCTCGCGGCTGGCAAGATGACCGTCGTGCCTCCCGTTACAAGCCCCGTCCTGCCGGTGCTCACCCGCCGCCGCTTCGCGCTCGGTGCCACTGCGGTGGCAATGACCCTGGCGGCCAGCGGGTGCGGGGTGCTGGGCGGCTCGGACAGCCCTGACCAGCAGGAACAGGACATCGAGCCTCGGGTGGACCCGCTGATCGCCCTCGCCGCCGCAGCCCGTGCCGACGCCGCCGCAGCCACCCAGCTGGCCACCACCGTTCCCGAGCAGGCTGTGGTGCTCAGCACAGTGTCCGCCGACCGCACGGCGCACGCCGAGGCCATCGAGGCGGAGGTCACCCGCGCCGCGGGCCCCACCCCGGCCACCCCGCAGTCCGGGGCCACCACCACCAACCCGCCGGCCACCACGTCCGCGGCCGGGTCGACGGCCCCGGCCACCCCGGGCCCGGCCACCGTGGCCGAGCTCAAGACCGAGCTGCAGGCCCACGAGCGCGCCGCCGCCGAGCTGGCGCGGACCGAGCCGGCCTACCGCGCCGGGCTGCTGGGCTCCGTCGCCGCCGCCTGCGCCAGCCACCAGGCGGTGCTGGCATGAGCACCCCTCGCACCCCCGACGCCGCCGAGCAGCAGCAGGCCCTGGCCGACGCCGTGGCCGCCGAGCACGCTGCCGTGTTCGCCTACGGCGTGGTGGACGCCCACGCGTCGCCGCAGCGCCAGGCCTGGGTCACCGCCGTCTCCGCCGCACACCGCGCCCGCCGCGACGCCACCAGCGAGGCGCTGCGGGCCACCGGCGCCACCCCGCCGCACGCCGCGGCCGGCTACACGCTGCCCGTCGCGGTCAACGACCCGATCACGGCCGCCGAGCTGGGCGTGCGGGTGGAGACCGAGACCGCGGTGGCCTGGCGGGCCGTGCTGGAGCGCTCCGCGCCCGACGCCAGCGCCACCGGCCTGCGGGCCACCGCCGCCGCGGCGCTCACCGACTGCGCGGTGCGCGCCGCCTACTGGCGTGCCGCGCTGACCACCAACCCCGTCACCACTGCCTTCCCGGGACAGCCATGAAGACCACCGTGCTCGAGGTGCGCACCGGCTCCGCCGAGACCGTCGCCGACCTGACCGCCGACTGCGCCCGCTTCCTCGCCGACTGCGACGCCGACGAGGGCCTGCTCAACGTGTGGGTGCCGCACGCCACCGCCGGGGTGGCGGTGCTGGAGACCGGCGCGGGCAGCGACACCGACCTGCTGGCGATCCTGCGCGAGCTGCTGCCCGCCGACGACCGCTGGCGCCACCGGCACGGCTCCCCCGGCCACGGCCGCGACCACGTGCTGCCCGCGCTCGTCGCCCCGCACGCCACCATCCCGGTGCTCGGCGGCGAGCTGGCGCTGGGCACCTGGCAGTCGGTGTGCCTGGTGGACACCAACGGCGACAACACCACCCGCCAGGTCCGGCTCAGCTACCTGCGCGGCTGAGCCGGACCTCGGGGAGCTACCGCCCGCTGAGCAGCTCCAGCGCCTCGGCGGCGGGGACCTCGCGGCTGGTGCCGGCGAAGCGGTCGCGCAGCTCCACCATCCCGTCCTTCCAGCCGCGGCCCACCACGCAGATCACCGGCACGCCCAGCAGCTCGGCGTCGGCGAACTTGACGCCGGGCGACGCCTTGCGGTCGTCCAGGAACACCCGCACCCCGCGGGCGTCGAGGTCAGCGGCCAGCTGCTCCGCCCCCGCCGTGGCGTCGGCGTCCTTGCCGGCGATCACCAGGTGCACGTCGGCCGGGGCCACCTCGGCGGGCCAGCGCAGGCCGCGCTCGTCGTGGCACTGCTCGGCGATGACGGCGACCAGGCGAGACACGCCCACGCCGTAGGAACCCATGGTGGGCCGGACCTTCTTGCCGTCCTGGCCGAGCACGTCCACGGTGAACGCGTCGGTGTACTTGCGGCCGAGCTGAAAGATGTGGCCGATCTCGATGCCCCGGGCGGCCACCAGCGGCCCGCCGCCGTCGGGCGAGGGGTCGCCGTCGCGGACCTCGGCGGCCTCGATGGTGCCGTCGGGGGTGAAGTCGCGCCCGCAGACCAGGTCCACCACGTGCTTGCCCGCCTCGTCGGCGCCGGTGATCCAGGCGGTGCCGGTGACCACGCGGGGGTCCACCAGGTAGCGCACGCCGTTCGCGGCCAGCGCGCGCGGGCCGATGTAGCCCCGGACCAGGAACGGGTTCTTGGCGAAGTCGGACTCGGTGAGCAGCACCACCTCGGCCGGCTCCAGCGCCGCCTCCAGCCGCTTGGTGTCCACCTCGCGGTCGCCGGGGATGCCGACGCCCACCAGCTCCCACTCACCGCCCGGGAGCTTGGTCTTGACCAGGATGTTCTTCAGCGTGTCGGCCGCGGTGACGGTGCGGCCCAGGTCAGCACCGTTGGCCCACGTCACCAGGGCGTCGATGGTGGCGGTGTCCGGGGTGTCCAGCACCCGGGCCTCGGGCAGGCCCTCCAGCGACCGGGCGGGCGGGGCCACCGTGGTGACGGCCTCCACGTTGGCCGCGTAGCCGGACTCCAGGCAGCGGACGAAGGTGTCCTCACCGTTCGCGCTCTCGGCCAGGAACTCCTCCGACGCCGAGCCACCCATGGCTCCGGACATGGCCGAGACGATGACGTACTTGAGGCCGAGGCGCTCGAACATCCGTTGGTAGGCGCCGCGGTGGGCCGCGTAGGACTTGGCCAGGCCCTCGTCGTCGAGGTCGAAGGAGTAGGAGTCCTTCATGATGAACTCGCGGCCGCGCAGGATGCCCGCGCGCGGGCGCTCCTCGTCGCGGTACTTGGTCTGCACCTGGTAGAGGGTGACCGGGAAGTCCTTGTAGGAGTTCAGCTCACCCTTCACGGTGAGCGCGAACATCTCCTCGTGGGTGGGGCCCAGCAGGTAGTCGTTGTTCTTGCGGTCCTTGAGCCGGAACAGCGCCGGGCCGTACTCGGTCCACCGGTTGGTGGTCTCGTAGGGCTGGCGGGGCAGCAGCGCCGGCAGGCTGATCTCCTGCGCACCGATGGCGTCCATCTCCTCGCGCACCACCCGCTCCACCTCGCGGAGCACCCGCAGGCCCAGCGGCAGCCAGGAGTAGACGCCGGGAGCGATGCGGCGCACGTAGCCGGCGCGCACCAGCAGCTTGTGGCTGGGCACCTCGGCGTCAGCGGGGTCGTCGCGCAGGGTGCGCAGGAACAGGGAGGACAGGCGGGTGATCACGGGTGGTCAGCGTAGTCGCCGACGCGCGGGCCTCCCGCCGTCCTGCGGAGTGGCGTTCCCCTTCGTAGAGTTGGCGAATAGGGTCCTATAGGTCCATCACCGTCACCACAGGAGGATTCAGTGCTGATCCGTCGTCTTGCTCGACCCATGCTCGCCGCCTCGTTCATCTCGGGGGGCATCAACACGCTGCGCAACCCGAGCGCGCGGGTCGAGCAGGCCACCCCCCTCATCAACAAGGCTGAGGAGGCCCTGCCCGACGACGTCACCGCCAACGTGCCGACCGACCCCGACACCCTGGTGAAGATCAACGCCGGCGTGCACGTGCTGGGCGGGCTGCTGCTCGCCACCGGCAAGGCACCCCGCCTCGCCTCCACCGTGCTCGCGGCCTCGCTCATCCCCACCACGGTCGCCGGCCACCCCTTCTGGGAGGCCACCGACCCGAAGAAGAAGGCTGCTGACCAGCAGCAGTTCATCAAGAACGTGGGCCTGCTGGGCGGGCTGATGCTCGCGGCCGTGGACACCGAGGGCAAGCCTTCGCTGGGCTGGCGCGGACGCAAGGCCGCCAAGGCTGCCAGCGCCGCCGTCTCCACCGCGGTTCCCTTCGCCGCCGCCGGCGCCTCCGGCAAGGGCGAGTCCCTGGCCGGGGCCGCCAGCAAGGCCGCCGAGCGTGGCCAGGAGCTGGCCCACCGCGTCGCCGAGAGCGACACCACCAAGCGCCTCTCGGCCTCCAGCGAGCAGCTGGCCCAGGCTGCCCGGGTGCGTGCCGCCGAGCTGGCCCGCCTGGCCGCCGAGCGCGGCGGTGAGCTGGCCCAGGTCGCCAGCGACCGCGGACCGGTGCTGGCCGAGCAGGCCAAGGCCCGCAGCGCGGTCCTCGCCGCCGTGGCCGGCGAGCGTGGCTCCGAGTGGGCCGACCTGGCCCGGGCCCGTGGCGCCGAGCTCGCCACCGTCGCCAGCCTGCGTGGTGCCGAGCTGGCCGAGCAGGCCCGCGAGCGCGGCGCCGAGCTGGCCAAGGAGAGCGCGAAGCAGCGTCGCAAGGCGGAGCGTCGCTGGCTCTGACCTGACGATCACCGACGGCCCGGCAGGTTCCTGCCGGGCCGTCGGCGTCTGTCCGGGGGAGGTCGGGGCGCCCGGTCCCGCCGTGACCGGCGGCGATACGGTAGGTCAGTGCTCGTGCTGCTTCCGCCGTCGGAGACCAAGGCTCACGGCGGCGACGGACCCCCGCTCGACCTCGCCACCCTCGGCTTCGCCGAGCTGACCGAGCTGCGCCGCACCCTGCTGGACGCGCTCACCAAGCTGGCCACCGACCCCCCGTTGATGATGGCCGCGCTCGGCCTGGGCCCCAAGCAGGCCGACGAGGCCGAGCACAACGCCCGCCTGTGGGAGGCGCCCACCACCGCGGCGCTGGACCGCTACACCGGTGTCCTCTACGACGCCCTCGACGCCGGCTCGTTCACCGCCGCCCAGCGCGACCGGGCGCTGTCCCGCCTGGCCGTCGGCTCCGCCCTCTTCGGCCTGCTCCGCGCCGGTGACCGCATCCCCCGCTACCGGCTCTCCGCCGGCTCCACGCTGCCCGAGGTGGGCACCCTGCGCGCCCGGTGGCGCCCGGTGCTGGTGCCCGCGCTGGAGGCGGTGGACGGGCTGGTGGTGGACCTGCGCTCCGGCGCCTACGCCGCGCTCGGTCCGGCGCCGGGTGCGGTCACCGCCACGGTGCTCACCGAGCAGCCCGACGGCAGCCGCAAGGTGGTCAGCCACTTCAACAAGTCCCACAAGGGCCTGCTGGCCCGCGCGCTCGCCCTGACCCGTGCCGAGCCGGCCGACGTGCGCGGCGTGGCCGCCGTCGCGCGCCGCGCCGGGCTGCGGGTGGAGATCAGCGGTCCCACCGAGCTCGTCCTGCTCACCTGACGCTTCCTCGCCTTCCGGGCACGCCCACCGGCGCCCCCGGCTCCACCCCCCAGACAGGAGACCCCTGCTGTGCCTGCCCGCCCGTCCCGGCCCTGGACCCGCTACGTCGCCATCGGTGACTCCTTCACCGAGGGCATGAGCGACGCCCACCCCGACCAGCCCGACTACTACGTGGGCTGGGCCGACCGCCTGGCCGGGCACCTGGCCGCCATCGCCGAGAACGGCAGCGCCAGCTCCGGCGGCCCCGCGCACGCGAACACCCCGGCCGCAGGGCTGTCCTACGCCAACCTGGCCATCCGCGGCCGGCTGCTGGCGGACATCGCCGGCCGCCAGACCGACGAGGCGATCGCGCTGGCCCCGGACCTGGTGAGCATCAGCGGGGGCGGCAACGACATCATGCGTCCGCGTGCCGACGTCGAGGCGCTGGCCGCCGAGCTCGACGACGCCGTGGGCCGGCTGCGCGCCGCGGGGGCAGACGTGCTGATCGCCACGCCCGCCGACCCCAGGGGCGCGCCCGTGGTGCGCCACACGCGCGGCCGGGTGGCCACCTACACCGCGCACATCTGGACCATCGCCCGCAAGCACGACGCCTACGTGCTCAACCAGTGGGGGCTCGCCCCGCTGCAGGACTGGCGGATGTGGGCCGACGACCGCATCCACATGACCAGCGAAGGTCACCGGCGCGTGGCGCTTGAGGCGCTCAGCACGCTGGGCTGCTCCCCCACCGAGACCGGGTGGGCCGACCCGCTGCCGGTGCAGCCGACGCCCAGCCGCCGCGAGAACGCCAGGGAGACGGCGCGATGGGCCCGCGAGCACCTCGCACCCTGGGTGCAGCGGCGCATGCGGGGGGAGTCCTCCGGCGACCTGCTCGGTGCCAAGCGCCCAGAACTGCGGCCGATCGGCCCTCTCACCTGCGGCTAGTATCACCGCGTCACAACGGCGTGACCACCACGCCAGCAGCGATCGCAGCGGCGGCCACTTCCCATCTCCCTGGAGACACCTTTGACCACGGCGCAGACCTCGCCACGTCCGGCGCAGACGAGCTTCATGGACCGCTACTTCAAGATCACCGAACGAGGGTCCACGGTCGGCCGTGAGGTGCGGGGCGGCATCGTCACCTTCGTGACCATGGCCTACATCGTGGTGCTCAACCCGCTGATCCTCGGCAGCTTCTCCGCCGACTCCCCCAGCGCGCACCGCGACGTGGTGGGCAACATCCTCCCGGTCGCCCAGGTCGCCGCCGTCACCGCGCTGGTGGCGGGCGTGATGACGATCTTGTTCGGCGTCATCGCCAACTACCCGTTCGCCATCGCCACCGGCCTCGGCATCAACACCCTGCTGGCGGTCACCATCGCCCCGCAGGTGACCTGGCCCGAGGCCATGGGCCTGGTGGTCATCGACGGCATCATCATCCTGGTGCTCGCGCTCACCGGCTTGCGCACCCGGGTGTTCAACGCGGTGCCCAGCGCGCTCAAGGCGTCCATCGCCGTCGGGATCGGCCTGTTCATCGCCTTCATCGGCCTGGTCGACGCCGGCTTCGTCCGCCGGCTGCCCGACGCCGCCAACACCACGGTGCCGGTCGGGCTGGGCATCGAGGGTTCCATCGGGTCCTGGCCCACGTTCGTGTTCGTCTTCGGCGTGCTGCTCATGGGCGTGCTGGTGGTGCGCAAGGTCCGCGCGGGCCTGCTCATCGGCATCGTCGTCACCACCGTGCTCGCCGCCATCCTGCAGGCGATCTTCGACGTGGGCCCGTCCAACGGCGTGGACCCCAAGGGCTGGAACCTCAGCGTCCCGATCCTGCCGGACGTCTTCGCCAGCCTGCCCGACCTCAGCCTGGTCGGTGAGGTCAGCTTCGGCGCCTTCGCCCGCATCGGTGCGCTCTCGGCCAGCCTGCTCGTGTTCACCCTGGTGCTGGCCAACTTCTTCGACGCCATGGGCACCATGACCGGTCTGGCCAAGGAGGCCGACCTGGCTGACAAGGACGGCAACCTCCCCGGTGTCGGCAAGGCCCTGGTGGTCGAGGGCGTGGGTGCCATCGCCGGCGGTGTCGGCTCGGCCTCGTCCAACACCGTCTTCGTCGAGTCGGCCTCCGGCATCGCCGAGGGCGCCCGCACCGGCCTGGCCAACGTGGTCACCGGCGTCCTCTTCCTGGCGGCCATGTTCCTCACGCCGCTGTACTCGGTGATCCCCATCGAGGCCGCCGCTCCCGCGCTGGTGGTGGTGGGCGCGCTGATGATCGCCCAGATCAAGGAGATCGACTTCAGCGACCTCTCCATCGCGCTGCCGGCCTTCCTCACCATCGTGGTCATGCCGTTCACCTACTCCATCGCCAACGGCATCGGCGTCGGCTTCATCACCTGGGTGGTGCTGCGGGTCGCCCGCGGCCGCCGCAAGGAGATCAACCCCCTGCTGTGGGTGGTGGCGCTGCTGTTCGTCGCCTACTTCGCCGTCGGGCCGATCGAGGACCTCATCGGCTGACACCCCTCGGACGCCAGACGCCCTGTCGCCCATCCTCACGGATGGCGGCAGGGCGTCTGGCGTTGCTGGTGTCCGGACGGCTCAGCGGCGGGCGGCTGCTCCGCGGGGAACCACCGTGGGGGCCTGCACGGAGCGGGAGGCGCTGGCCGGTGCGGGGTCGGGCAGCAGCGCCTGGGAGACCCGGCGGGCGGCGTCGGCCAGCAGCGGGACCACGCGGTCGAGCTGGGCGCTGCCCGACTCGGCGCACAGGCTGATGGCGGCAACCGGTCCCTCGTGCGTGCGCACGGCGGCGGCCACGCTCGGGCACTCCGCGGTGAACTCCCCGCGGTCCAGGGAGATGCCGCCACGGGCCCGGATCCGGTTGAGCTCGCGGTGCAGGCTCATCAGGTCCCACTTGCCCGGCTGTGGTGGACGGGTGATGCGCTCACCGACGAGGTCGTCGACGCGCTCGGGCTCCAGCCAGGCCAGCATGGCGCGACCGCCGGTGGTCTTGTAGATCGCCGAGCGCTGGCCGACCTTGGAGGGCAGCACGCTGGCGTAGCGGCCGCCCACCTTGTCCAGGTACATCTCCATGGAGCCGTCCAGCACCGCCAGGTGCACCACCATGCCGGTGCGCAGGTGCAGGCTGTGCAGCACGTCCGCCGCTGCCTTGCGGATCTCGCCGTGCGCGCCGTCCTGGCCGCCGAGGCCCAGTGCCCGCCGGCCCAGGCTGTAGCCCATGGACGTGTGCTCCAGCCAGCTCAGCTGGACGAGCTGGTCGAGGATCCGGTGCGCGGTGGAGCGCGGCAGATGGGTGCGACACGCGATCTGCTCGAGGTTCAGCCGGGTGAAGCGGCTGTCGAACGCATCGACGATGAGCGTCATCCGCTCCACCATCGAGGGCGGGAGCGCTGGGCGGGCCGCTGCCTGAACCTGTGGGTTCGTGACCGCTGTCATCGTGCCTCCGTCTGACTCATTACGGCCCCCACCTGCAGGAACGCCGAAGAACTGAACTCAATTATGAAAACTGTAGCAGTGGGGCGCATCACAACCAAGCGAGTGCTTGTTAGTCCGTGTCGCGACGAGGCTCCCAGACAGCGGGACACCGGCGTGTCGCGGGTCGCAGACTGGTCTAGAACCGCGCGCGCACGGGTCCGCGCAGAGCCGTCCGAACGGTCGCCAAGGGGCTCTCAGCAGGCCCTTAGGGACGCACCAGCCCGACCGCGCGAGGGCGGCACCCGGAGCGCGCCCGGTGACACCGACGATCTCGGCCATCGAGACGTCACCCCTGTGTGATGTGCGTCGCACTCATCGCCCGCCGTGGGCGAGCTCGCGGCCCCCTGGCGACCTCGGGCGGGAACCCGGGACCGCCTCCGCCACCACCCCCGGCCGGGCGATGGTCGCCGCGTTGCCGCACGTCGGAGCGCTCGATCCGGGGCCCGCTGACGGTGAGTTCGAGTGATCTCACTCACTGAGACGCCCCACGGTATGACCTGGGTCTCGTCCTAGGTTCCTCAGGACCCGGGCCCCTGTCTGGGCAGATCCTGCAAGTAGGCGCACCAGATCCTGCCGCGAGCGCGGACAGGGTGAAGGAGAAACAGTGAGATACAAGAGAGCTGCGCAGACGGCGGCAGCGCTGGTCGCGATCGCGTTGGTGGTCCCGGCCTGTTCGTCCGACCGGACCGAGACTGCGGTGGGCGCCGACAGCGGTTCCAGCACCTCCTCGTCCAGCGAGAGCGCCAGCACCGCGTCGTCGCAGAAGTTCGGCACGCTGGACTCCCCCTGCGGCAAGGGCGACGCCAAGGGCGCCACCGACCAGGGCGTCACCGACAAGTCGATCACCATCGGCTACGGCGACGACCGCGGCGCCACCGCGAGCCCCGGCCTGTCCAAGGAGATGGGCGACGCCGTCAAGGCGATGATCGCGTGGTGCAACGAGCAGGGCGGGATCAACGGCCGCGAGATCAAGGGCAACCAGTACGACGCCGCGATCACCAAGGTGAACTCGGTGATGCAGGACTCGTGCAAGAGCGACTTCATGCTGGTCGGCCAGGGCTTCGCCGGCGACGCCGGTGGCGAGGCCACCCGCGTCGCTTGCAACCTCGTCACCGTGCCCGGGTACGTGACCAGCGCGGACGCCCTCAACGCCCCGATGATGTACGAGGCGTTCCCGACGCCGGCGGACTACTTCAACAACTCCCAGTTCCACCACCTCGCCACCCTGAGTCCCGACGCCAAGACGGGCACCGAGGTCATCTCCACCACGCTGCCCGCGGTCACCTCGACCAACCTCAAGGCCGTCGAGGGCGCCAAGGAGGCGGGCTTCACGCTGAAGAACTGCGGCATCACCACCAACTTCTCCGGTGAGCCCAACTTCGTGCCCTTCGCCGAGAAGTACAAGTCGTGCGGCATGACCTCGGCCTTCTACACCGGCTCGGGCACCCCGGCCATCTTCAACCTGCTGCAGGCCATCAACCAGGTGGGCACCCAGCCCACCTACGTGCTGGGCACGCCGTTCTACGCCGACTCCGTTGCTCAGTGGAACGCCGCCACCAAGATTCCGAACATGCACGTGGACATCGCCTTCCAGCCCTTCGAGAACGCGTCGAAGGTGCCCGCGGTGCAGAAGTACCTGGACATCGTGACCCCGACCGGTGGCAAGACCGCCCTGCTGGGCATGCAGGCCACCTCGTCGTTCCTGCTCTGGGCCACCGCGGCCAAGGAGTGCGGCAGCGACCTCACCCGCCAGTGCATGGTGAACGAGCTGTCCAAGGTGCACCAGTGGACCGGTGGCGGCCTGCACGCCACCACCGACCCGGGCGCCAACAAGCCGGCGAACTGCTCCATGACCCTCAAGCTCGAGGACGGCAAGTTCAACCAGGTCCTGCCCAAGACGCAGGGCGAGTTCGACTGCGACGGCAAGTACCTGGTCAAGGTCTCCGAGTCGGCCTGGGGCACCCAGCTGAACGAGGACCGGATCGTCACCAAGTACCTGACACCGAACACCATCAAGCCGCAGAGCTGATCACAACAGAGCTGATCACGACAGCGCTGATCTGAGGCGAGCTGGCCGGACCCCCAGGTCCGGCGGAGGGGCGGTACCGCGCGAGCGGTGCCGCCCCTCTGCGTTGCCAGAAGCAGTGACCCTGCGCGCCACCACGTCACTGTCTGTCATGTCGTTCGGTTGCCACACCTTCCTCCTGACGGCGACGTCCATCCCACTCAACGGGAAGGCTTCCGGCGTGATGTTCGTCGCACCCTAGGTTCCGTTCAACGCCTGGGGCACCTCGGGCACAGGGTGAGGAGAGAGCTTGTGAGACTGAGGAAAGTCGTCCAGACGGCAGCGGCGCTGACCGCGATTGCCCTGGTGGTCCCGGCCTGTTCGTCCAGCCGGTCGGACACTGGCAGCGACCCCGGCGCCGGCGCCCCCACCACCGCGGTCACCGCGGCCTCCGAGAAGTTCGGCACGCTGGAATCCCCCTGCGGCCAGGGCGACGCCAAGGGCTCCACCGACCAGGGCGTCACCGACCAGTCGATCACGATCGGCTACGGCGACGACCGTGGCTACGCGATCAACCCCGGCCTCAACGCCGAGATGGGCGACGCGGTCAAGGCCATGATCGCCTGGTGCAACAAGCAGGGCGGGATCAACGGCCGCGAGATCAAGGGCAACCAGTACGACGCCTCCATCACCAAGGTCAACTCGGTGATGCAGCAAGCCTGCAAGAGCGACTTCATGCTGGTCGGCCAGGGCTTCGCCGGTGACGCCGGCGGGGAGGCCACCCGGGTGGGCTGCAACCTCGCGACCGTCCCCGGGTTCGTGGTCAGCCCGGACGCCCTCAACGGCCCGATGATGTACGAGGCGTTCCCGACGCCGGTGGACTACTTCAGCAACTCCCAGTTCCAGCACCTGATCGAGCTGGACCCGGAGGCCAAGGCCGGCACCGAAATCATGGCGACCACGCTGCCCGCGGTCATCTCCACCAACGTCAAGGCCACCGAGGGCGCCAAGGCCGCCGGCATCGTCCCCAAGAACTGCGGCGTGACCACCAACTACGCCGGCGAGCCCAACTTCGTGCCGTTCGCCGAGAAGTACAAGTCCTGCGGGATGAAGACGGTGTTCTACACCGGCGCCGGCACCCCGGCCATCTACAACCTGCTGCAGGCCATCGACCAGGTCGGCGTCCAGCCCAACTACATGCTGGGCACCACCTTCTACACCGACGCCGTCGCCAAGTGGAACGCCACCACCAAGATCCCCAAGCTGAACATCGACATGGCCTTCCAGCCCTTCGAGAACGCCGACAAGGTGCCTGCGGTGCAGAAGTACCTCGACGTGGTCAACGGCGCGGGCGCCAAGCCGGCCCTGCTGGGCATGCAGGCCACCTCCTCGTTCCTGCTGTGGGCCACCGCGGCCAAGGAGTGCGGCAGCGACCTCACCCGCCAGTGCATGGTGAACAAGCTGTCCACGGTGAACGAGTGGACCGGTGGCGGGCTGCACGCCAAGACCGACCCCGGCAAGAACATGCCGACCGACTGCTCGCTCACGGTCAAGCTCGAGGACGGCAAGTTCAGCCAGATCCTGCCCAAGGAGCGCGCCGAGTTCGACTGCGACAGCAAGTACCTGGTCAAGATCTCGGAGTCCGCCTGGGGCACCCAGCTGAACGCGGACCGGATCAGCACCAAGTACCTGACGCCGAACGTGATCCTGCCGCAGAGCTGACTCAGGCCCGAGCGGCGGCAGGACCAGCCCACGAGGGGTGGCACTCGATTCGACGAGTGCCACCCCTCGTGGCCGATCAGGACGTGACCACGGTGCTCCCACTCACTGAGACTGGGTGCAGGAGTGACCTAGGTCGCACCATAGCGTTCTGCCCGTCCAGCGCTCAGCAGGCCGCGCGAACGGCCCAGCGCTGCCCCGAGCAGGTCTTTCGGAGCTCTCTCCCCACGATCCAGTGCCGACCACCGGTGCTCACAACTTGAACACCAGTGGCACCGCAGTCCGCGCCACTCCAGCCAGCCCACTTGCCGAAGGTGTGTAGATGAACGCTTTTGTGACCTTCACGATCCTGGGACTCGTGCTCGGTGCCGTGTACGCGATCGCCGCGTCCGGCCTCGTGCTCACCTACAACACCTCCGGGATCTTCAACTTCGCCCACGGTGCCCAGGCCATGCTCGGTGCGTTCTGCTACTGGCAGCTGCGCTCCGGCTGGGGGCTGCCCACCCCGGTGGCTCTGCTCATCACCCTCGGCGTCATCGGCCCGCTGATGGGCTGGGGCCTCTACCTCTTCATCATGAAGGGCCTGCGCAACACCGCCGAGGTCACCAAGATCGTGGTGACGGTGTCCATCCTGCTGGGTGCGATCTACCTCTCCCACTGGTTCTGGGACCCCAAGGACTCCCGCAGCTCGGAGAAGTTCTTCGGCAACAGCAGCCAGATCGACCTCTTCGGGTCGGTCATCAGCACCCACGACCTGATCGCCCTCGTGGTCGCCGTGCTCATCGCAATCGGCCTGCGCATCATGTTCACCCGCACCCGCATGGGCGTGTCCATGCGGGGCGCGGTGGACGACCCGGACCTGCTGCGCCTCAACGGCCACAACCCCGAGCGCATCGCCGCCACCTCCTGGGCCATGGGCTCCGTGCTCGCCGTGCTGGCCGGCATCCTCATCACTCCCATCAGCGGCGGGTCGCTGGAGGCCAACGCGCTGACGCTGCTCGTCATCGACGCCTTCGCCGCCGCGATGTTCGGCAAGCTCAAGAGCATCCCCCGCACCTTCGTCGGCGCCATCGTGCTGGGCCTGGCGAGCACCTACGTGCTGGCCTACTTCCCCTCCACCTGGACGTGGACCAGCAACTTCCGTATCTCGCTGCCGATGATCGTGCTGTTCATGGTCCTCATCGTGCTGCCGCACGACCGGCTCTCCGGCGCTGCGGTGCGCACCCGGGAGCGGGCCAACGTGCCCACCGTCCGCTCGGCCATCGCCTGGGGCGCGTTCCTCGTCGTCGCGGTGTTCCTGATCAAGCTGCTCATGGTCGACTCCGCGGTCACCCTGCTCACCACCGGCATGACGTTCGCGATCATCGCCCTCTCGCTCACCGTGCTCACCGGCTACGCCGGGCAGATGAACCTCGCGGCGATCTCCTTCGGCGCAGTGGCTACCGTGGTGGTCTTCCACTTCGGCACCACCACGTTCGGCTACGAGAGCCGCACCACCCTGGTGGGCGTGCTGCTCGGCATGGCCGCCGCGGCGGTGGTCGGCGGCATCGTCGCCCTGCCCGCACTGCGACTGCGGGGGCTCTACCTGGCGCTGGCCACGCTGGCCTTCGGTGTCTTCCTGTCCAACATGGTCCTCAACGACATCTCCCAGCACGAGCTCTTCGGCAAGAAGTTCTCGCTGTTCACCGACGGCAACCTGCTGATCCCGCCGGTCAAGGTCGGCCCGCTGGACCTCAAGGACGGTGACACCTTCCTGATGACGACCACGGCGCTGTTCGCGCTGATCGGCATCGGGCTGGTGGCCCTGCGCAACAGCGGCTACGGACGACGGCTCGCCGCCATGAAGGACAGCGAGGCGGCCTCGGCCACCCTGGGCCAGAGCCTGGTCCGGCTGAAGCTGAGCGTCTTCGTCATCTCCGCCGCCATCGCCGGTCTGGGCGGCATCCTGATGTCCAGCGCCATCGGCTCGGTCCAGTCGGACAGCTTCTCGGTGCTGGTCAGCCTCTCCCTGCTGATGCTCACCGTGGCGGCAGGCATCGGCTACGTCACCGGCGCCCTGTTCGGCGGCATCATGTCCGGCGTCGGCTTCACGATGGTCATCTCCACGTTCAACGACCTGGCGATGGACCACGAGAACCTGTCCTCGGTGTACACCACGCTCGGCTACATCGCCGCCGTCAGCCCGGCCCTCATCGGTCTCGGTGTCGGCGCCAACCCCAGCGGCACGGTGCACCAGGTGACCGAGGGCTACCGCGCCCTGCGCAACGCCAAGCCGGTGCTCATCGGTGGCGCGGTCATCGAGGTCATCCTCTACCTGCTGGCCTACACCGACACCATCGACAAGTGGTGGTTCGGCATCCTGACCATCACCCTGGTCTTCCTGCTGCCGGTGTTCGGCCAGATGCTGATGCCCGAGGCGGTGCTCGGCAAGGAGGAGATCGCCCGCCGGAAGGTCACGCCGCCCGAGCTCATCGGGGTGGACGTGCCGTTCTCCGAGCGCGACCGCCACGCGCTGGACCAGAAGCTCGGCCTGCCCGCGTTCGTCGGCGCGGTCCCCACCGGCCTCGCCACCTCCCCCGCCGCCGGCTCGCACGGCGCCGACCAGAACAAGGAGCTGAGCACCAATGCCTCTGCTTGAGAGCCGCGACATCACGGTCCGCTTCGGCGGCCTGGTCGCCGTCAACAACGTGAGCATCAGCATCGAGCCCGCCACCATCACCGGGCTGATCGGCCCCAACGGTGCTGGCAAGACGACGCTGTTCAACACCATCACCGGGCTGCAGCGCCCGTCCGCCGGCAAGATCCTGCTCGACGGCGAGGACATCACCAAGATGCGTCCGCCCAAGCGCGCGCACCGTGGCCTGGCCCGCACCTTCCAGCGGCTGGAGCTGTTCATGTCGCTGTCGGTGCGGGACAACATCCGCGTCGCCGGGGACATCCACAACGCCAACGGCCGCAGCAAGCGGATCGACGTCAACGCCGAGACCGACCGGGTGCTCGAGCTGTGCGGGCTGGGCGACATCGCCACCCAGGACGTCTCCGACATCCCCACCGGCCGTGCTCGCGTAGTCGAGCTGGCCCGGGCGCTGATGACCGAGCCCCGCGTGCTGCTGCTGGACGAGCCGGCGTCGGGCCAGACCGAGCACGAGACCGACCAGTTCGCCGACCTGCTGGTGCAGCTGGCCGCCGGCGGCCTGGCCATCTGCCTGGTGGAGCACGACCTGCCACTGGTGATGCGGGTGTGCTCGATGATCCACGTCCTGGACTTCGGCTCGCTGCTCGCCTCGGGCACGCCCGAGCAGGTGCGCCAGGACCCCGCAGTGATCGCCGCCTACATCGGCACGGAGGACGTCGCATGACCGACACGCTCACCGCTCCCGGCAGCGGGCCGGCCCACCCCGCCGTCGAGCCGATCCTGGAGCTCGCCGACGTTCGCGCCGGCTACGGCGCCATCGAGGTGCTGCACGGCGTGAACCTGCAGGTGCTGCCCGGGCAGGTGGTGGCCCTGCTGGGTCCCAACGGTGCCGGCAAGACCACCTCGCTGAAGATCTGCTCCGGCCTGGTGCCGGTCAGCTCGGGCGAGCTGCGGCTGTCCGGGCGGGCCGTCAACGGCGCAGGTGCCTCGGACCTCGCCAGGCTCGGGGTGTGCTCCATCCCCGAGGGCCGTGGGGTGTTCGCCAACCTCAGCGTCCGCGAGAACCTCTGGATCGGCACCGGCACCGGCACCAGCCTGGAGCACATGGAGGAGGTGGCGTACGCCCGCTTCCCCATCCTGGGCAAGCGCCGCAACCAGCTGGCGGGGTCCATGTCCGGTGGTGAGCAGCAGATGCTGGCGCTGTCCCGGGCACTGGGCACCGACCCCACGATCCTGTTGCTCGACGAGCTATCCATGGGGCTCGCGCCCCTGATCGTGTCGCAGATGTACGACACGGTGGGCCAGCTGGCGGCAGAGGGGCTGACCATCCTGGTCGCCGAGCAGTTCGCCCGGGCAGTCCTGCCCATCGCGGACTCGGCGGCGCTGATGCTGCAGGGCCGGCTGGTGCGAGTGGGCGCACCGGACGAGATCGAGAACGAGCTTTCAACCAGCTACCTAGGAGGATGACCTGATGACTGCTGAGCAGCGTCGTGAGCAGTTCAAGACAGATGTGGCCGAGCTCAAGCTCAAGACCGGTGGCTCCCGCCGCGACGGTCTGGTGCAGGGACTTGGTGTTCTCGGGATGGCCGTCGGCGTGATCGCCGCGTTCGTCTGCTACTCCATGTCGCTGAGCCAGACCAGTGTGGACGTGCTGTCCACCCAGGTGCTGACCCTGGCGTTCGTCGCGCTCACCGTCCTCGGTGCCGCGCTCTACCTGGCCGGCGCGCTGGCCAAGGTGCTGCGGCTGTGGCTGCTGCGCCAGCTCTACGAGGGCCAGGCCCACGTGGACCAGCTCGCCGCCGCCCTGGGTGGTTCCGGTGTCGAGAGGGACAAGACCACCGTCTGACCTTGCTGGTCATCCTCAGGACGCAAGCCGCCGCCTCCCGCTCCGGGAGGCGGCGGTTCTGCATTGTCAGGGCTTCGTTGCTGGTCAGGGGCAGAAACTGTCGGGGCGGGCTCCTATGATTCGAACATGAGTTCGAGTGGCGCAGCGGTGGCAGTGGAGGACCTCCCCGACGAGGTCTCCTCGCTGCTGGCTGAGCACGCCGCGATGATGGCTCGGCTGCAGCAGCTGCCGCTGGCCGGGCTCAGCGATGCCGGGGTGATGGCGGTGGTGCGCGAGGTGGAGCGAGTGCACCGGATGAAGCCCACGGTGGACCACCGCCTGATTGTGGAGATGGAGTGCCGCTCCTTGGCCACGGTGTTCCTGGCCCGGGGCACGGCGGGGTTGTTGTCAGAAGTGCTGCACCTGGACATCCAGGAGGCCCGCGCTCGTGTCCGAGCAGCGGAACTTCGCGGCCCGCGCACGTCCTTCACCGGTGAGGATCTCGGTCCTCTGCAGCCCGCCACAGCAGCAGCCGAGGCGGAAGGATCCCTCTCGCCGCGGCACGCCGACATCATCACCAAGACGCTGCACGACCTACCCGCATCGCTGGACGCCGAGACTGTTGGTCTGGCCGAGCAGACCCTCGCCGCGCCGGCCTGCGCGCTGCGCCCGTCCGAGCTGGCCAAGGCGGCGGAGCGGCTGACTGCCTACTTGGACCCGGATGGGCGGGAGACGTCTGACGTGGATCGGGCGCGGCGGCGGGGTTTCACCATCGGCCGCCAGCGCCCGGACGGGATGAGCCGCATCAGTGGTGAGCTGGATCCCATGACGCGAGCCCTGGTGGACGCGGCGTTCTCCGCCGCCGCCCGGCCCGTCACCGAGGACGGCATGGCGGACCCGCGCAGTGCCGCACAACGCAACCACGACGCGCTGGCCACGCTGTGCCGCAACGCGCTGGCGGGTGGTGAGCTGCCGAGCAACCGCGGGTTGCCGGCCACGGTGGTGGTCACCATGGGACTGGCGGACCTGGAACGCCGGGCGGGTTCCGCATCAACGGCTTCCGGTGGGACGGTGCCGGTGCGGGATCTGCTGGGGATGGCCGCCGACGCGAAGTGGCTGCCCTGCGTGCTCGACTCCGCCGGCCAAGTCCTGCATCTCGGTCAGGGTCAGCGCCTGGCCTCCCCGGCCCAACGATTGGCGCTGTATGCCCGCGACCGCGGCTGCACCCGACCCGGCTGTGAGATGCCCGCCCAGTGGACCCAAGTCCACCACCTGCACGAGTGGCAACACGGCGGACCCACAGACCTGCACAACTTGGCGCTCGTCTGCCCGTTCGACCACCGGCTCATCACCCACGAAGGCTTCACCGTCCGCATGGGCACCAGCGGCCGGGTGGAGTGGATCGCACCCAGACACATTGACCCACACCAGACTCCACGCACCAACCCGATCCACCACCCACCCGACCTCAGCGACCCCGACCCACCCCGCTGCCACCGTGGCGCGGCTTAGCCACCACCGCTACAGCCACCCAACCGCACAACGGCGTGCGGCCGGTCCCCCGCAAGGGGAACCGGCCGCACACCGTCAGCGCTGACGTGTCAGGGCTTCATCCACGCCTTGTCGAACAGCATGATGTCGGTGGCGTGCGGCGTCACGCCGTGCACGTTCTTCTGCCACGCGATGTACGACGGAATGGCCCCGAGGCTCACCGACGGCACCGACTCGTTGGCCCGCTGCTGGATCTTGCCGATGACCGCCTTCTTGGCGTCCACGGTGCCCGCAGCCTGCAGCTCGCCGAGCAGGGTGTCCATCTGGGCGTCCTTGTAGCCGACCACGTTGGACGGCGACGCGCTCTGCAGCGTGGTGTACAGACCCAGGAACGGGATGTCCTCGTACAGGCCCAGCCCAGCGTGCGCCAGGTCGAAGTCCCGCTTGATGTACACGTTGTTCACCACGTCCTCGGCGCTGTTCGCCGGCATGATCGTCACGGTGAAGCCCACTGCCTGCAGCTGCGCCTGCACGGCCAGGCCGATGGCCCGGTCGCGCGGCTCCTGCAGCACCACGTACTTCAGCTCGCCGTTGTAGCCGTCCTTCTTGGCCTCCGCCAGCAGCTGCTTGGCCTTCTCCGGGTCGTGTGCGACCGGCTTGACGTCGCCTGCCCACTGCGACGACGGGTCGAACAGGCCCGAGCTGGGCCGGCCCTTGCCCTCGTCCACCCGGTCGTCGACCGCGGTCGGGCTGGTGGCGTAGGCGATGGCCTGCCGCACCCGCACGTCGGCTCCCGGACGACCCTCCCGGTTGTTGATCATCTCGGCACTTCCGGCGTTGAGGAAGCTCAGGTAGCCGGGCAGGCCCGCCGCCCGCGCGTCCGAGATCGCCGTGGCACTGGCCCGCAGGTAGCCGACCTGCAGCTGGTTGCTCTTGAGCGACTCCCAGGTGGCCTGGGGACCGTTGAGCGCCACGAACCGCAGCTTGTCCAGGTACGGCTTGCCGCCCCAGTAGTCAGCACGCGCGGCCAGCACTCGCTCCTCGTTGGGGGCGTAGCGCTCCTGCACGAACGGACCCGCGCCGATCGGCTGGAAGGTGCCGGACTTCATCGAGCTGGGCGCCACGATCATGCCCTGGCCCAGGGCCATCATGGCCTCTAGCTCGGGCCAGGCCTTCTTGAGCTTGACCACCACGGTGGTCGGGTCTGCCGCCACCGCGCTGTCCAGGTTCATCTTCCACAGCTCGCTGCCGTTGCCGCGGTTCTGGGTGTAGCGGTCCCAGCTCCACAGCACCGCGGCGGAGTCCAGCGGGGTGCCGTCGCTGAACTTCACGTTCTCGCGCAGCTTCAGCGTCCAGGTCAACCCATCCGCGCTGGCCTCGAACGACTTGGCCAGCTGCGGCACGAACTTCTTGTCCGCGGAGTTGTAGCGGACCAGCACGTCGTACACCGCCGCCAGCTCCGACCCACCGGAGGAACCGCGTGCGGCGGTCTTGGCCGGGTCCATGGTCGCGGCCGCGGCCTGGGTGCCGAAGGTGAGCGTGCCTCCCGCCACCGGGTCCCCGCCGTCGGGCTGGTCGCCCACCAGGCCGAGCTGGATCTCCTGGTCACCGCTGGGCGAGGCCGCGGTGTCGTCGTCAGATCCACCCCCGGCACACCCCGCGAGCAGCAAGCTGCCCGCCATCGCCACGCCGGCCAGGCGCACGAGCGCTAGTCGAGCCATGTTTTTTCCTCCACAGGTAACCGAATACTCACGACAGAAAACAGAAGGTCAGACGTGGTGGCACGCCACCAGGTGGTTCTCCCCCACCGGGCGCAGCAGCGGCTCCTCCTGCGCGCAGCGGTCGGTGGCCAGCGGGCACCGGGTGCGGAAGCGGCAGCCGCTCGGCGGGTTCAGCGGTGACGGAAGCTCACCCACCACCTCGTGCGCTTCGTCCTCGACGCCCGGGGTCCGCGGGCCCGGCACCGACGCCAGCAGCAGCCGGGTGTACGGGTGCAGCGCCTGCTCCTGCAGCCCGTCCGACGGCGAGATCTCGCAGACCTTGCCCAGGTACATCACCATGATGCGGTCGCTGATGTTCTTCACGACCGCCATGTTGTGGGCGACGAACAACAGGCTCAGGCCGTAGCGCTTCTTGGTGTCCTCGAGCAGGTTGAGGATCTGCGCCTGCACCGACACGTCCAGGCTGGACACCGGCTCGTCGCAGATCATCAGGGTCGGCTCGAGCATGAGGGCACGCGCGATGCACACCCGCTGGCACTGTCCGCCGGAGAGCTCGCGGGGGCGACGATCCCACACCACGTCCGGGTCCAGGCCCACCGCGGTGAGCGTCTCCCGGGCACGGCGCTCGATGGCCGCCTTGTCCTTCTCGCCCCAGATCGACGGACCCTCGGTGATCAGGTGCTTCACCTTGCGCCGGGGGTTCAGCGACGAGATGGGGTCCTGCAGGATCATCTGCAGCTGGGTGCGGGTGCGGCGCAGCTCCCCCGGCTTGAGGGTGGTGAGCTCGGTGTCGTTGAGCCGCACCGAGCCCGAGGTGGGCGAGGGCAGCTGCATGATGGCCTTGCCCACGGTGGACTTGCCGCAGCCGGACTCCCCCACGATGCCCAGCGTCTCCCCGGCGCCCAGGGTGAAGCTCACCCCGGACACCGCGTGCACCGTCTGGCCGTGGCCGACGGGGAACTCCACCACGAGGTCGTCCACCACCAGCACCGGCGCCTGCTCGGTGGGCAGCGACGCGGCCGGGCTGGTCACGACGTCCGTGCCGCTCATGCCACCACCTCCGGCCGAGCCAGCTCGCGACCGGCAGCGGTCGCGCCGGCCGCCTCGTTGGCGGACAGCGCCTGCTCCCCCTCGGGGGTGCCGACCGGGAAGAAGCAGGCGTGGCTGTGCGGCGTCGCCGCCAGGTCCACGGTGGGTGAGGGCAGCAAGTCCGGCTCCTTCTCCAGGCAGGTGGGCTGGGCGTAGCGACAGCGGGCGGCGAAGCGGCAGCCCGGCATCGGGCGCGTCATGTCCGGCAGCCCACCACCGATGGTGGCCAGCCGGGTGTGCGCCGGCTGCTCCAACCGCGGGATGGAGGCCAGCAGCGCCTCCGTGTAGGGGTGCCGCGGGTGGTTGAACACCTCGCCGGCGGCGGCGGTCTCCACCACCTTCCCGGCGTACATCACCGCCACCCGGTCAGCGCGGCCGGCGACCACCCCGAGGTCGTGGCTGATCAGGATGACGCCCATGCCCAGCTCGTCGTTGAGCGACTCCAGCAGGTCCAGGATCTGCTTCTGCACCGTGACGTCCAGCGCGGTCGTCGGCTCGTCGGCGATGAGCAGCTCGGGGTCGCAGGCCAGCGCCATGGCGATGACCACCCGCTGGCGCATGCCGCCGGAGAGCTCGTGCGGGTACTGGTCCAGCCGGCGGGCGGGGTCGGGGATGCCCACCTTGCGCAGCAGCTCGGTGGCACGGCTGCGTGCCTCGGCCTTGCGCAGGCCCAGGTGCACCTTGAGCGACTCGGTGAGGTGCACGCCGATCCGCTTGAACGGGTTGAGCGCAGTCATCGGGTCCTGGAACACCATGGCCACCCGGGGGCCCCACAGCTGACGGTGCTCGGCGCTGCTCATGGCGTGCACGTCGCGGCCGGCGAAGGACACCGTGCCGGTGACGCGGGTGCTGCCGCTGTTGGAGGTGAGCCCCATGATGGTGCGCCCGAGCACGGACTTGCCCGAGCCGGACTCGCCGACGATGCCGAGGGTCTCCCCGCGGTTGAGGGTGAGCGAGACCCCGTCCACCGCGCGCAGCACGCCGCGCTCGGTGGTGAACGCCGTCTGCAGGTTCTCCACCTGCAGCAGAGGCTCGGTGGCTGTCGTGGACTGTGTGGTCATGTGAGCACCTGCTCCTGCTGGGAACCGACGCGCTGGCGGGCCTTCTCGCCCACCAGGTTGAAGGCGAAGACGGTCAGGAACAGCACCAGCCCGGGCACCAGGACGATGTGCGGGTGCTTCTCGAAGACCCCGCCCTCACCCTCGGCGATCATGTTTCCCCAGGTGGGCTGCGGGGGCTGGATGCCCAGGCCCAGGAAGCTCAGCGACGACTCGGCCACGATGAGCACCGAGATCATCACCATGGCCAGCGAGGCCACCGGGAGCACCACGTTGGGCACCAGCTCGCGGAACATCACCCGCCACCGGGTGGCGCCCATCGCCCGGGCGGCCAGCACGAACTCGCGCTGGGCGAAGGTCAGCGTGTTGGCCCGGGCCAGCCGGATCATCGACGGGATGGCCAGCACCGACAGCGCCAGCGCCACGTTGCGCATGGTCGGTGCCAGCACCGAGGCCAGGGCGATCAGCAGGATCAGGGCGGGCACGGCCAGCAGCGAGTTGGTGAGCACGCCCACCACGGTGTCGACCTTGCCGCGCAGGTACCCGGCGAGCACTCCGATGGAACCGCCCACCAGCATCCCGATGAGCGCAGCGGAGAACGCCACCACGAGCGACGCCCTGGCCCCGTAGATCACCCGGGAGAGCAGGTCGAGGCCGAAGTTGTTGGTGCCCAGCGGGTGCGCGGAGAACAGCTCCGGCGAGGCGAAGCTGGGGTCGGCGATCGTCTTGACCGTGTCCGCGTGCTCGGCCAGCGGCAGCAGCGGGGCGAAGATCGCCGCGGCCACCAGCACCACCAGCCAGGTGCAGCACAGCCAGAAGGTGAGGTCGAAGCGAGCCCCGAACCGCCTGCGGCAGATGATCTGCATCCCCTTGTACAGCGGGACCAGGCCGACGAGGGCCAGCAGGATGCGGACGGCGACCATGATCTGGGCTCCGAGCGCACCCACCAGGACCAGGGCGATCCCGGCAACCAGCAGGCCGGCGCCGATCAGGTAGCTGCGCCGGGCCGAGCCGGACGGCTGGGCGGGGTCGGGCAGGGTCTTGTCCCCCGCGATGACGCTGCTCAGCTCGCCCACCTGGTCGGGCTCGAGCGCGTCCGGTGCAGTGCTAGACGTGGGCACGACGGCTCCTCGGGTCGAGGTATCCATAGAGAGCATCGATGACGCCGTTGATGACCACGTACAGCACGGCGATCAGCAGGACCGCCCCCTGCACCATGGGCATGTCACCCTGCTGGGCGGCCCGCACGATGAGCGTGCCGAGGCCGGGCAGGGAGAACAGCGTCTCGACGATGACGGTGCTGCCGATCATGGAGCCCAGGGCCAGACCCATCATGGTCAGCAGCGAGAACGAGGACGGCCGCAGCGCGTCCTTGAGCAGGATGTGCTTGTTGGACATGCCCTTGGCTCGGGCGACGGTGATGTACTCCTCCTGCAGCGTGGTGATCAGGTCGCTGCGGAGCACCCGGATGAAGATCGCCATCTCCAGCAGCGCGATGGTGATGGCCGGCAGGATCGCGTGGTAGAGGTTGTCCCCCAGCCCCTCGCTGATGCGCACCCACTGCGAGCGCGGGAACCAGCCGAGGTCGTTGACCACCACCATGATCAGCAGCAGGCCCGCCAGGAAGCTGGGCACCGAGAGCACCGCGAAGGTGCCGGCGCTGATGACCCGGTCGATGAGCCCGCCCGCGTGCCTGGCCGACCACAGCGCCAGCGGCACCGCGAAGGCCAGGGCCAGGAAGATGCCCATCACCGCGATCTGCACGCTCACCGGGAGCGCTGCACCGATGCGGTCGGTGATCTCGTCCTGCGGCGGCACCAGCGACTGGCCGAGGTCGCCGTGCAGCGCGCCCCACAGCCAGTCCCAGTAGCGCTGGAAGAACGGGTCGTCCAGACCCAGCTCGTCGCGCACCCGTTGGTACTCCTCCGGCGGCTTGCCCTCACCCACCAGGGTGACGGCGGCATCGCCCGGGATGAGCGCTTGCAGCCCGAAGGTGCCGAGGCTGACGATGAACAGCACCGCCAGCAGCTCTCCGAGCTTTTTGAGGACAGTCCTCACCATGTGAGCGTTCCCCTCCTGTTTCTTGTGACGAGCTGATGGCAGGTGATGCGGGCGGAGCCGGTCAGGGGGTGATCCACGCCTTGTCGAACAGCATGATTCCGTCGTAGCTGGGTCGGACCCCGTGCAAGCTGTCCTGCCAGGCGATGAAGGTCTTGAACGCACCCACCGGCGCCACCGGGACGGTGTCGTTGATCTTCTGCTGGATCTCGCCCAGCACCGTGCGCTTGGCGTCGTCGCCGTCAGCGCTCTTCAGCTTGAGCAGCAGCGCGTCCATGCCGGGGTCGCTGTAACCCATGATGTTGTTGGAGGCCCCGGTGGTGAAGGCCGGCATCAGGCGGGTGAACGGAGCCGCGTCCTGCACGCTGTAGGCGCCGTAGGTGATGTCGAAGTCGTGGTCGACGTACATCTTCTTCACCAGCTCGGTGAGGTTGTTGGCGTAGGCGATCTCCACGGTGAACCCGACGGCCTGCAGCATCGCCTGCGTGGCGAGCGCGCCCTGCAGCGCCGACGGCTCGTTCAGCCCGAGGTAGGTGAGCTTGCCGTCGTAGCCCTTCTTCTTGGCCTCCTCCAGCAGCGTCTTGGCCTTGGCCGGGTCGTAGGGCAGGCCGTCGACGTCGTTGTGCCACTTCGAGTGCGCTGGGAACGCGTCCCGGCCGAGCAGGCCCTTGCCCCCCCACACTCGCTCGTTGTAGGTCTGGTCGTTCACCGCGTGGGCGATGGCCTGGCGCACCGTGAGGTCGGCGCCGGCCTTGCCGGCCCGGGAGTTGATCTGCAGGATCGAGGTCAGTCCGGCCGCGTCGACGTACCCGGGGTAGCCGGCGTTGAGCACCTCGTCCACGGTGATGGCGCTGCGCAGGTAGGCCACGGTGTTGCCACCGGACTTCAGCCCGTCGGCCTTGGCCTGCTCGCCGTTGATGGCCACGAAGCGCAGCCGCTCCAGGTTCGGCGCACCGTCCCAGTAGTCCGGGCGCGCCTTCAGCACCAGCTCGTTGTTGGCCGCGAAACGCTCCACCGTGAACGGGCCCGCCCCGATCGGGGTGAACTTGGCAGGATCCTGGTACGCCGCCGGAGCCAGGATCATGCCGTGGCCGGTAGCCAGCAGCGCCGGCAGCTCGGAGTACGGCTGGTTGACGGTGAGCTTGATGGTCAGCGGATCGGTCGCCGTGGCGGAGGTGACCGTCCTGGTCCACACCTCGTTCTGCGAGCCGCGGGCGGCGTTGTACCGGTTGATGCTGGCGAGCACGGCCGCGGCGTTCAAGGGGGTGCCGTCGCTGAAGGTGACGTTCTCCCGCAACGTGAGCGTCCACGTCAGCTGGTCGTCGCTGACCTCGAGGGACTTGGCCAGCTTGGGCACGAACTGCTTGGTGCCCAGGTCGTAGCGCATCAGCAGGTCGTAGACCGCCGCCTCCTCGGTGCCACCGGTGGCGCCAGCGGGCAGCGCCTTGGTGGGATCCAGGCTGGTGACGAACCCGTACGGCGCGAACGTCATGGTGCCGCCCTTGACGGGCGTCCCGCTGTCGTCCTGGTTGCCGATCAGTCCCGTCACCGGAGCCTCGGCCGGCGCGCCGGCACCGCCGTCAGCGTCATCCTTGGTGCTGGCGCACGAGGCGAGCAGCACGCTGCCGGCCAGGGCTACCGCCACCAGGCGACCAGCGCGACCAAGGCTCATTCGGGGACGCAGCATTCAGACCCTCCACAGGCGACACGTGAGTTGGGGGAACAGCAGTGGTATGACTCAGTTCACTATTACTGTTCGGCAGTGCCATCTTGTGGCAAAGATCAGCCTGGCGGCGGCGGATTCCGCTCAGTGGGACACCGGAGCGGCCGGTCAGGGCGTGAGCCACGCCTTCTCGAACAGCATGATGCCGTCCGAGCTGGGGCTGACCCCGTGCAGGTTCTGCTGCCAGGCGATGAAGGTCTTGAAGGCCCCGATCGGCACCACCGGGACGGTGTCGTTGATCTTCTGCTGGATCTCGCCCAGCACCGTGCGCTTGGCGTCGTCGCCGTCGGCGCTCTTCAGCTTGAGCAGCAGCGCGTCCATCCCGGGGTCGCTGTAGCCCATGATGTTGTTGGACGCCCCGGTGGTGAGGGCGGGCTTCAACCGGGTGAACGGCGCGGCGTCCTGGACGTTGTATGCGCCGTAGGTGATGTCGAAGTCGTGGTCGACGTACATCTTCTTGACCAGCTCGGTGAGGTTGTTGGCGTAGGCGATGTCCACCGTGAAGCCGACGGCCTGGAGCATCGCCTGCACGGCGAGCGCGCTCTGCTGCGCAGCCGGCTCGTTCAGCCCGAGGTAGGTGAGCCTGCCGTCGTAGCCCTTCTTCTTGGCCTCCTCCAGCAGCGCCTTGGCCTTGGCCGGGTCGTGGGCCAGGCCCTTGACGTCGGTGTTCCACGCGGAGTGCGCCGGGAACACGTCGCGGCCGGGCAGCCCCTTGCCGCCCCAGACCCGCTCGTTGAAGACGTTCTCGTTCACCGCGTGGGCGATGGCCTGGCGCACCGTGAGGTCGGCGCCGGGCTTGCCGGCCCGGGTGTTGATCTGGGCGGTCGCGCTCAGCGCGGGAGCGTCCACGAAGCCGGGGTAGCCGGCGTTGAGCGTCTCGTCCACGGTCACCGCGCTGCGCAGGTAGGCCGCGGTGCTGCCACCGGACTTCAACCCATCGGCCTTGGCCTGCTCGCCGTTGATGGCCACGAAGCGCAGCCGCTCCAGGTTCGGCGCTCCGTCCCAGTAGTCCGGGCGGGCCTTGAGCACCAGCTCGTTGTTGGCCGCGAAACGCTCCACCGTGAACGGCCCCGCCCCGATCGGGGTGAACTTGGCCGGATCCTGGTACGCCGCCGGGGCCAGGATCATGCCGTGGCCGGTGGCCAGCAGCGCCGGCAGCTCGGAGTACGGCTGGTTCACGGTGAGCTTGATGGTCAGCGGGTCGGTCGCGGTGGCGGAGGTGACCGTGCTGGTCCACACCTCGTTCAGCGAGCCGCGGCCGGCGTTGTATCGCTTGATGCTGGCGATCACCGCGGCCGCGTCCAGCGGAGTGCCGTCGCTGAAGGTGATGTTCTCCCGCAGCGTGAGCGTCCAGGTCAGCTGGTCGTCGCTGACCTCGAGGGACTTGGCCAGCTTGGGCACGTAGGACTTGCGGTCGTGGTCGTAGCGCATCAGCAGGTCGTAGACCGCCGCCTCCTCGGTGCCACCGGTCGCACCGGCGGGCAGCGCCTTGGTGGGGTCCAGGCTGGCGACGAAGCCGTAGGGGGCAAAGGTCATGGTGCCGCCCTTGACGGGCGTCCCGCTGTTGTCCTGGTTGCCGACGAGCCCCGCCTCGGGGGCCGGGGCGGGTGCGCCGGCACCGCCGTCGGCGTCGTCGTTGGTGCTGGCGCACGAGGCCAGCAGCACGCTGCCGGCCAGGGCTACCGCCACCAGGCGCCCAACGCGGGCCACGCTCTTACGGGGACGCAGCATCCGGAAACCTCCACGGGCACACCTGCACGGCAACAGGCGTAGTGACGCAGGTCACTTTCCCGTTCGGTATGCGCCATCTTGTGGCAAAGATCAGCCCGGCGGCACCGGATTCCGCTCAGTGGGATCGTGCCGGGGTCAGGACCAGCGGGCCTGACCACCGTCGAGCGGGATGGTCGCCCCGCTCAGGTACCCCGCGTCGGGTCCCACCAGGAAGGCGACCGCACGGCCGATGTCCTGCTCGCAGTCACCGATGCGGCCGAGCGGAATGGTCTTGACGAACTCCGCAGCCTCCTCCGGGCGGTTCTCCGTCCACCACTTCAGGCCGGGCGAGAGCGCGTGCGGCGCCACGGCGTTCACCCGGATGCCGTCGACCCCCCACTCGCTGGCCGCGGTGCGGGTGAGCGAGCGCATGGCCTCCTTGGCCGAGGCGTAGGCGCCGTAGCCGCTGGTGTCCCAGCGCACCGCCGCCGAGCTCACCATGTTGATGATCGCTCCGCCGCCGGCGGCCTTCATGTGCGGGTGGCAGGCCTTCATCAGCCGCAGCGCTGCCAGCGGCCCGGTGGCAAAGGCCTTCTCCAGCAGGTCCACGTCGATCTCCAGCAGGCTCCCCAGGGCCGAGGAGTTGGCGTTGTTCACCAGGATGTCCAGCCCGCCCAGCAGCTCCACGGTGCGCTCCACGGCCGGGGCCGCCTGCGCGGCGACGCTGACGTCGCAGACCACCGGCTCGGCCCGGCCGCCGAACGCCTCGATCTCCTTGCAGGTGTCCAGCAGCTTCTGCTCGGTGCGCCCGGCCACCGCGATGGCCGCGCCCCGGCGGGCCAGGGCGAAGGCGATGCCCTGCCCCACGCCCTGTCCGGCACCGGTGATCAGGGCGACCTTGCCCTCGAGCGTGCGGGAGGAGTCGGTGCTCATGGGTGCGCTCCAGAGGGGTTGACGGACGGGGGTGCTCGGGTCAGGCGAAGGCGAGGCGGCCGGCGCTGACCACGGCGGCGCCGTCGGGTCCGTGCACCTCGAACGCCAGCGGGCCGGCCTCCGGCTGCCACAGGTCCAGCCGCAGGGTGTCGCCGGGAAAGGCGGGCGCGGCGAAGCGTCCAGCCAGGGCAGCGAGGTCCGCCGGGTGCGCGCCCAGGGCGTCAGCGGCCCCCAGCATCGCCGTCGCCACCGTGCACAGGCCGTGCATGATCGGCCGCGGCTGCCCGATGCCCGCGGCGGCCACCGGGTCGACGTGGATGGGGTGGCGGTCGCCGGTGAGCCGGTAGAGCACTGCCTGCCGTGGTGAGGTGGGCAGCGCGCGGCTGTCGGTGGGCGGCGTGCTCGGCGCCGGCGGCTTGCCCGGTCCGCGCTCGCCACCGAAGCCACCGCTGCCGGGGCCGAAGATCGACCAGGTGGCGACGAAGTACTCGCTCTCCACCGCGACCTCGAACACCGCGGCCGCGCCCTTGTCCCACACCTGCCCCACCGAGGCGGACATGGTGAGCTCACCGGAGCGGGGCAGCGGCTTGAGCACCGTCAGCTCCTGCGCCCCGTGCACCGAGGTGCGGGTGTCGAAGCCGCCGGCCGAGCCCAGCGCGTCCGGGGCCCACTGCGCCAGGGACAGCGCGAACGTGGGCAGCACCCGCAGGTCTCGCTCGAAGACCAGGTCGAGGTCGGTGGCCGCCGCGCCCACGGCGAGCGCGTAGAGGATCGCGTCGCGCTCGTCGTAGGCGACGGTGCGGGTGCCCAGCGCGGTGCCGGCCCACTCCCCCGCCGGCCGTGGGTCCAGGCCGGTGGTGGTGCTCACCGGGCTCAGGCCAGGCCGAGCAGCAGGCCGCTGGTGGGCACCGCGGTGCCCGCCGTGACGACCATGTTCTGCACGCCATCGGGCTGGTTGGTGGACGTGCCACGCAGCACCCGCACCGCCTCGGCGATGCCGTTGGTGCCGTGCAGGTACGCCTCGCCGACCTGGCCGCCGTGGGTGTTGCTGGGCAGGCGCCCACCGATCTCCAGGTTGCCGTCGGCGATGAAGTCCTTGGCCTCCCCCACGCCGCAGAAGCCCAGCTCCTCCAGCTGCGGGAGCACCAGCGGGGTGAAGTGGTCGTAGAGGACGGCGGCCTGCACGTCGTCCGGGCTCAGCCCGCTCTGGCTGTACAGCTGCCGGCCGACCAGGCCCATCTCCGGGATGCCGGTGATGTCCGGGCGGTAGTAGCTGGTCATCATGTGCTGGTCCTTGCCCGAGCCCTGCGCCGCACCCTTGATGATGGCGGGGGTGTGCTTGAGGTCCTTGGCCCGCTCGGCGGAGACGATGACCAGCGCCTGGCCACCGTCGGTCTCCTGGCAGCAGTCCAGCAGGTGCAGCGGCTCCGCGATCCAACGCGAGGCCTGGTGGTCGGCCAGCGTGATGGGGCGCTCGTAGAACCACGCCTTGGGGTTGTTGGCCGCGTGCTTGCGCGCCACCACGGCCACTCGGCCGAAGTCCTCGCTGGTGGCACCGTGCTGGTGCATGTAGCGGCGGGCGAACATCGCCACCCACTGCGCGGGCGTGGACAGCCCCTGCGGCGTCAGCCAGGCGTAGGCGGCCCGGTCGGCGGTGCTGTCCAGCGGGCGGTCGTGCTGGCCGAGGCCGTAGCGGACCCCGGAGCGCTCGTTGAACGCGCGGTAGCAGACCACCACGTCGGCCACGCCGGTCGCCACGGCCATGGCCGCCTGCTGCACGGTGGCGCACGCGGCGCCGCCGCCGTAGCCGATGCGGGAGAAGAACTTGAGCTCGCCCAGGCCACAGTTGCGGGCGACCAGCACCTCGCCGTTGGTCTCCGCGGTGTAGGTGGAGAGCCCGTCCACCTCGGACGGGTCGATGCCGGCGTCGGCCAGCGCGGCGACGATGGCCTCGCAGGCCAGCGAGAGCTCGCTGCGCCCGGAAGCCTTGGAGAACTCGGTGGCGCCGATGCCGACGATGGCGGCGGCGGCGGACAGGGGGCTGGGAGCCATCAGCTGTTCGCTCCTTCGGTGCCGACCGCGGAGGCGTCGGTCGGGAAGACGACCGTGACGGTGCCGCTGGCGTGGTTGCCCAGGCTGTTGGCCCCGACCACCTTCACCTCGACGGCGCCGTCCTGCTTGGACACCACCTCACCGCTCATGGTCATGGTGTCGCCGGGGTAGTTGGGCGCACCCAGCCGGATGTTCACCCGACGCAGGAAGACCTGCGGCCCGGCCCAGTCGGTGACGTAGCGGCCCACCAGGCCGTTGCTGGTGAGGATGTTCATGAAGATGTCCCTGGAGCCACGCTCGGCCGCCAGCGTCGGGTCGTGGTGGACGTCCTGGAAGTCCCGGGTGGCCAGCGCCGTGGCGATGATCAGCGTGCGGGTGAGCGGGACGGCCAGCTCGGGCAGCTGCTCCCCCACCTGGACGTCGTCGTAGCTGCGGCCCTGCAGCGCTGCGGAGGTGGCGCTCACGAGGCCACCTCGACACCGGCGGCCAGCTGCGCGCCCAGGCGGGCGAGGTCGGAGCTGGCCCCGCCGAGGGTCGCCGCGATCTGCTTGTTCCACAGCAGGTAGCGGTGCACCGGGTAGTCGGTGTCCACGCCGATGCCGCCGTGCACGTGCTGGGTGCGGTGCACCACGCGCTGTCCACCGTCGGTGGCCCACCACTTGGCCACCAGCACCGAGGTGCCGGTGTCCAGGCCCTCCGACAGCAGCCACGCGGCCTGCCACAGGGTGACCCGCATGGCCTCCAGGTCGATGTAGCAGTCGGCCATCTGGTGGGCGACGGCCTGGAAGGTGGCCAGCGGCTTGCCGAACTGGTGGCGACCGTTGAGGTAGTCCACGGCCTGGCGCACGGCGCCGTCGCCGACGCCGATCGCGATGGCGGCCAGCGCCAGCTCCACCCGGTCGAGCAGCCAGGACACCGTGCTGCCGTCGGCGGCGCCGACCAGCTCGGCGGGGGCGGAGCTGAGGTCCACGTTGCCGCACACCTCGTGGGTGGTGGACACCGTCTGCTCCACCTGCACGCCCTCGGCGGCCAGGTCGAGCAGGAACAGCGCGGGGCCGGTGTCCGTGCTGGCCGAGACCACGGCGCGGTGGGCCACGTGGGTCACCGGTACCACGGCCTTGGCGCCGGTGAGGCGCCACTGGCCGTCGGCGTCCTGGCGGGCGGACACGGTGGGGGCGCCGTCGGTGAAGGTGCCGAACTCCTCCAGACCCACGGTGAGGATGATGCTGCCCTCCGCCGCGGCCGGGACCAGCTCGGTGCGCTGCGCGGGCGTGCCGTGCTCGGCGATTGCCAGCGCGGCCAGCGTGTGCGGCCACACCGGCACCGGGGCCACGTGGCGGCCCTGCTGCTCGAGCAGCACGTACAGCTCGGCCAGCCCCAGGCCGCCGCCGCCGAGGTCCTCCGGGAGCGCGATGCCCAGCAGGCCGCTGTTGGCCAGCTCGCGCCACAGCTCGCGGTCGACGTTCTCGGCGGTCTTCTCGACCTCCTTGACCCGGTCGGTGGTGGCCTTGCCGGTGAAGATGTCGGCAGCGAGGCCGCGAATGGCCTCCTGCTCCTCGCTCAGGGTGAAGTCCATCAGATGCTCTCTCCTGCGGCCGGCCGGAACGCGGGAAGCGTCAGCTCCGGGTCTGCGTCGATCCAGTCCAGCTCGACCGGCATGCCGATCGTCACCTCGTCGGGCTGGACGTGTGTCATGTTGGCGATCAGTCGGGTCCCCTCCTCGAGCTCGATGACGGCGACCACCAGCGGGTAGTCGAAGGCATCGATCTTGGGGTGGTGGTTGACCACGAAGCTGTAGACGACCCCGCGCCCGGAGGCGTCCACGGTGTCCCAGTCCAGCGACTGGCACTGCCCGCACATGGGGCCGGTGGGGTGGCGCAGCGTGCCGCAGCTGGTGCAGCGCTGGATGACCAGCCGGTGCTCCTTGGCCGCCTCGAACCAGAAGAGGTTGTCCTGGTTGAGCGCCGGGCGGGGGCGCAGCGCACGCTCGGGTGCCGGCGCGGCAGCCTCGGTGGACGCGGCAGCCTCGGCGGGCTTGAAGCGCAGCAGGCGCCAGCGCTGGGTACCCACCACCTCGTCGTCGGCGTCGCGGTAGGTGCGCAGCGTGGTGACGAAGTGACCGGTGCCCAGGCCGGTCTTCTTCTCGTCCGAGATGGACTTCACCACCTCGGTGGTGCTGACCACGTCACCGGGGCGCAGCTCGCGGACGATCTCCTGGTCGGAGTCGGTGGCCACCACGGAGGTGAAGCCCGCCTCGTCCAGGACCGCCTGCAGCTGCTCGGCCACCGACGGCTCGCCGGTGCCGGCACCGCTCTCCGCGGCGGCGTTGGCGGCCATCTTCTCGGCGAAGGTCTTCATGGTCCAGACCTGCAGCATCATCGCCGGGGCCACGACGCCGGGACGTCCGGTGGCCTTGGCCGCGGCCTCGTCCAGGTAGATCGGGTTGGTGTCGCCCATCGTCTCCACCCAGTGGCGGATCATCGGCGTGTTCACCGCGTCCGGTCCCCACGCGGCGGGAACCAGGGTCTTGCCCTCGAAGGCCTTGAGCCTGGTGAGGAAGTCGCTCACTTCACCCTCTTCTCTCGTGCCATGCCGAGGCCGATGGTGGCGACCATGTCGCGCAGCACCTCGTTGACGCCGCCACCGAAGGTGTTCACCACGCCCTGGCGGGAGATCTGCTCGATCTGCCCGGCCAGCACCGCGCCCGGGGACTCCGGGCGGATGCGCCCGGCCGCGCCGAGGATGCCCAGCAGGGTTCGGTAGACGTCGATGTGGGTCTCGGTGCCGTAGGTCTTGGTGCCACCGGCGTCGGCACCGGAGAGGGTGTCGGCGGCGACGGCGCTGGTCATCTTCCAGTTCAGCAGCCGCATCGCCTCGAGCTTGGCGTGCGTGCGGGCCAGGTCGGCCTGCACCCAGGGCAGCTCGATCGCGCCGGTCTCCTTGGCCCAGTCCAGCACCTGGTGCCACAGGCCGTAGGTCCGCCCGCCGATGGCGGCCAGGCCGATGCGCTCGTGGTTGAGCTGGGCGGTGATCAGCCGCCAGCCGCCGTTGACGTCGCCGACGACGTCGCCGTCACCGACGCGGATGCCGCTGTAGTAGGTGGCGGTGACCTTGAGCCCGCCCACGGTCTCGATGGGCGACCAGGAGAAGCCGGGGTCGTCGGTGGGCACGATGAGGATGGACACGCCCTTGTGCTTGGGCGCCTCGGCGTCGGTGCGGGCGGCCAGCCAGACGTAGTCGGCGGTGTTGGCGCCGCTGGTGAAGATCTTGGAGCCCTCGATCACCCACTCGTCGCCGTCGCGCACCGCGCGGGTCTTCAGCGAGGCCAGGTCGGTGCCGGCCTCGGGCTCGGTGTAGCCGATGGCGAAGACGATGTCGCCGGCCAGGATGCCGGGCAGGTAGCGGTCCTTCTGCTCCTGCGTGCCGTACTTCATCAGCGTGGGGCCGACGGTGTTCACGGTGACGAAGGGGAACGGCAGACCGGCGCGCTGCACCTCGTCGAAGAAGATGAACTGCTCCTCGATGGAGCGACCCTGGCCGCCGTACTCGGTGGGCCAGCCGATGCCCAGCCAGCCGTCCTTGCCCAGCAGCTTCACGATCTCGCGGAAGCTGGAGCCACCGACACCGCCCTCACCGGCAGCGCGTCGCTTCTCCTCGGGCAGGAGCGTGGCGAAGTACTCCCGGAGCTCCTTGCGCAGCTCCCGCTGCTCGGTCGTCTCCCGCAGATCCATGACCACTCTCCTCATCACCGGTGCAACCCAGACCTGGCACGGCGCCGCTGGGGCCACCACGCGCATCTCTCCCGGACGCTAGTCAGCCGCTCCTGCCCCCGCCGTGCGGTGTCTCGGTGAGCGGAAGGGGCGCTCGCCTGGCGACGCCCCGACCGGCTGAGATGGCAGTCACACCCACCCAGGCACACCCATCAGGCACACCCCTCCAGGCACACCCCTCCAGGCACCCCCGCCCAGCACAGGAGACCGCACCGATGACGCGCACGCTCGCAGACCAGCTGGCCCTGGTCGACCTGCCCGGCCGCTACGCCCAGGCGGTGGACCGGCGCGACCAGGCGGCCCTGCTGGCGCTGTTCACCGACGACGCGGTGCTGGTGCAGCCCGCTACCCTCGTCCGCAAGGGCCGCAGCGCGGAGATCGTCGGCGCCGAGGCGGTGGCGGCCGGTCTGCTGCAGGCGACGGGGCACCTGCTGGGCACCCACCACGTGGTCAGCCAGCAGGTGCTGGCCGAGGCCGGCGAGCACCCCGACACGGCGCACGCCGAGACCTACTGCGCCGCCCACCACCTCTACCAGCGCGGGGAGGAGACCCGGGACAACGTGCTGTTCCTCCGCTACCAGGACACCTACCGCCGGGTGGCCGACGGCTGGCGCATCGCCCGCCGCGAGCTGGTGGTGGACCTGTCCGAGGACCGCTCGGTCACCCTGCTGCGCTGAGCCGCCCCGTCACACCAGCCCCAGCCGCGCTGAGCACTCCGCCATCTCGTCGATCACCTTGTCCAGGCTGTCTGCCCGACCCGACGCCGACACCAGGATGCGGTCGGAGCCGAGGGAGCGGGCCCAGTCGAGCTTGGCCTCGTCCAGTCGGTGCAGGCCCGCGCCGAGCACCAGGCTCACCTCCTGCGGGTCGCGGCCCGCGCCGGTGGCGGCCTCGCGCATGACGGCCACGGCCGCGGCCAGGTCGTCGCCGCCCAGGCCCAGCGGCTGGAAGCCGTCCCCCAGCCGTCCGGCGCGCCGGGCCGCCGCCTTGCTGTGCCCACCGACGTACAGCGGGACGCGGTGCTCCCGGGCCGGCTTGGGCCAGCTGTGCGCGCCGCGGAAGGAGTAGTGGTCGCCGTCGAAGCTGACGCCCTCCGGGTCGGTGCCGGCCCACAGCGCGCGCATCACCGCGATGGCCTCGTCGGCGGTCTTGCCGCGCCGGTCGAAGTCACCGCCGCAGGCCTCCACCTCCTCGCGCATCCAGCCCAGCCCCAGGCAGATGCGCAGCCGCCCGCCGGAGAGGCGGTCCAGGGTGGCCAGCCGCTTGGCCAGCACCACCGGGTTGTGGTTGGGCAGCACCAGCACGCCGGTGGCCAGGCCCAGGGTGGTGGTAGCCCCCGCCAGGTAGGACAGCAGCTCCAGCGGGTCGGGCAGGCTGCAGTCGTCGGGCAGGTGGGACTTGCCGGTGGGCGAGTACGGGTAGGTGCTGGTGGTCTGGGAGATCACCACGGAGTGCTCCACCGCGGAGACCTCGTGGAAGCCCAGCGACTCTGCGGCCCTGGCGAAGCGCAGGATCCACTCGGGCTCGCCGGCCTGCCCCAGCTCCACCGGCATCACCACGCCGATCTTCATGTCGGACGTCATCTCAGTGGTCCTCTTTCCCTGTCGGTGCCACGTCTTCGGCCGGTGTCTCGGCCAGCTCCCGCACCAGTCGCGGCGCGGAGACCACCGTGCCGAGGAAGCGGTCCGCCTGCGGCGAGGTGGCCAGCCACACGGCGGCGTCCGCGGCCATCGTGGCCGGGACAGCAGTGGCGCCGGCCTTCTCGATGGCGTCGGTGCCGCCGCGGGCCCGCCCGCTCTCGGTGATGACGAAGCCGGGGCTGAGGTTGTGCGCGGTGACCCCGTGGCTGCGGTACTCGGCGTTGATCGCGCCGGCCAGCCGCCCGAAGGCGGCCTTGGACGCGGCGTAGGACAGCCCCCAGCCACCCTCGCCGGGTGCGGCGGGCGGGTCCGTGGTGGCCGAGCCCGACGCCAGGTTGACGATCACTCCCCCACCAGCCGCCACCATCGCCGGCAGCACCTGCTGGACGAGGGCGAGCTGGTGCAGGTAGCTGCCGCGCACCATCGCCTCGGCGTCGGCCAGGTCGATCTCCAGCAGCCGGTCCATGTTGCCCGCGGTCTGCGCGTAGGCGTTGTTCACCAGCACGTCCACCCGGCCCCACTCGGTGAGCACCCGGGCACCGGCGGCCCGCACCGAGGCAAGGTCGAGCAGGTCCATCGGCACCGGCAGCACCCGCACCCCGCACGCGGTGATCTCGGCGGCGGTGGTGTCCAGGCTGCCCGGCACCGCGATGGGACCGGCGGGGTCCGACCGGGTCCGCGGGGCCACGGCACCCTCGCCCTCGTGCACCGTGCGGGCGGTGATGGCCACGTCGAAGCCGGCGCGGGCGAAGCTCAGCGCGACCTCCCGGCCGATGCCGCGACTGGCCCCGGTGACCAGGACGACCCTGCCGGTGCTCATCGGCTAGACCCCGAGGAAGCGCTGGCGGCCGTGGGTGGTGAACTCCGCGTCCAGCGCGTCCTTGTCGGCCTCGCTCATCAGCGTGTAGGTGGGCGCGCCACGCCCCACCCAGCGGTAGACCGGCTCGTCGCAGCGCCAGCGCTCGCCCTGCAGCGTCCGCTTGAGCACCTTGTTGGAGCCGGTCATCGGCAGGCTCAGCGACACCCGCACGAAGCGTGGCGCGGCCTTGGACCCGAGGTCGTCCTGCGCGCCCAGGAAGGTGGCCAGCTCGGCCGGGTCGAAGTCGTCCAGGTCGGCCACCTCCAGCGCAGCCATCACCTGGTCACCCGAGCGGGGGTCGGGCACGGCGTAGACGCCGGTGGCGATCACCTGGGGGTGGCGGCGCAGGATGCGCTCGATCATCAGGGCGGAGGTGTTCTCGCCGTCCACCCGGATCCAGTCGCCCTTGCGGCCGGCGAAGTAGATGTAGCCGTCCTCGTCCACGTAGCCGAGGTCGCCCGTCCAGTACCAGCCGTGCCGGATCTTCTCGGCGATGGCGTCCTCGTTCTTGTAGTAGCCCTCGAAGCGCTTGGCGCCGCCGCGGTCCACCATCTCCCCGATCGACTCGTCGGGGTTGAGCACCTGGCCGTGCGCACCGAGGCGGGCGCGGACGCGCTCCTGCCGGGTGTCGGGGTCGACGATGGCGATGTCGGCGTGCGCGGGACGGCCCAGCGCGCCGGACGGGGCGGCGGGGTCGAGCACCACCGAGCCCGCACCCTCGCTGGAGCCGTAGCCCTCGAACAGCTCGGCACCGAAGCGGCGGAGGAACTCCGACTTGTCCTCCGGGGACGCCTCGGTGCCGAACCCGCGCACCAGGGTGTTGTCGGCGTCGTCAGACTGCTCGGGGGTGGCCATCACGTAGCCCAGCGCCTTGCCCACGTAGGTGAAGAACGTGGCGCCGAAGAAGCGGACGTCGGGCAGGAAGCCGGAGGCGGTGAACTTCGGGGTGAGGCAGACCGTGGCCCCCACGGCCAGCGCCGGTGCCCACAGCGCCATCAGCGCGTTGCCGTGGAACAGCGGCATGCAGCAGTAGTCGACGTCCTCGCGGACGTGGCTGTACTTGGCGACGTTGGCGTAGGCCAGCCGCGCCAGCCGTCCCTGGCTGCACCGCACCGCCTTGGACATACCGGTGGTGCCGGAGGTGAACAGCAGCAGGAACAGGCTCTGCTCGTCCACGCCCGGCGCGACCGCGGGCTGCGTGCCCTGGTGCGCGGCCAGCTGCTCGGCGTAGGCGGGGCTGTCCACCAGCAGGAAGCGGTCCTCGCTCAGGCCCAGGTCCAGCGCGGCCAGCTGGGCCATGCCCGCGGCGTCGGTGACGATGAGCTGGCAGTCGACGTAGCGCACCTCGGCCTCGAGCTCGGCCCCGCGCCGGGTGGGGTTGATGCCCACGATGGTGGCCCCGCTCAGCGCGGCGCCGCCCAGCCAGAAGATGAACTCGGGGGTGTTCTCCAGCAGCACGCCGACGTGGAACGGACCGTCCTGGCGCAGGCTCTGGGCCAGGGCGCCGCGGGTGGCGCTCTCGTGCACCACCTCGTGCCAGGTCCAGTCCTGCTCACGGGTGCGCAGCCCCAGGTGCTCGTCGCCGAGGCGGTCGAGGAGCTGGGCGGCGACGGTGGCGCGCTGCTGCGCGCTGGGGACCTGGGTGCTTGCCAACTGGGTGCTTGCTACCTGCGTGCTTGCCAACGAAAAAGTCTCCTCGTGCGACGCGCAGGGACGCGTCTGGTGGGGGCGGCTTGGTGGTCACGGCCGGCGTCCGGCGCGCGCCCGAGGGGCGTCGGGGTGGACGCTAGCGGCGGCGCGCGATCCCTGGCCGCAACGTCTCACTCATCGGAAGCACCGTGGTGGGCAGCAGGATTGCGTGAGACGTTCGCCCCATGACTGACGCTGCGCTGCAGGAGCTGTTGGACAAGCAGGCGATCTACGAGGTGGTGCTGCGCTACTGCCGCGCCATCGACCGCCTGGACCTGGAGGCCGTCCGCAGCTGCTACCACCCCGACGCCGTCGATCACCACACCGGCTTCGACGGCGGCGTGGACGAGTACCTGGCCTGGGTGGAGCGCGGGCTGCGCCGCCTGGGCGGCACCATGCACCACGTCGGCAACCACCTGGTGGAGCTGCACGGCGACGTCGCCGTGAGCGAGACCTACCTGAGCGCCGCGCACTGGGGAGCCCCGGACGCACCGCCGGAGGCGAGCTTCACCTCCGGCGCCCGCTACGTGGACCGGATGGAGCGTCGCGAGGGCCGGTGGGCCATCGCCGAGCGCTGGGCGGTGCGCGAGTGGACCCGCTCCGACGCGGGCCGGCTCGTCCCGCCCAAGGCTGCGGGGCCGCGCGGACGCCGCGACGGCACCGACCCGGTGGACCAGCTCCGCGCCGCCCTGCGCGGCTAGCGGGCGCTCAGCGTCAGTCGACGGTGGGCGCCCACTGCACGCCGTTGATGTGGCTGCCGCCGTCCACGTACAGGGTGTTGCCGGTGACGTAGCGGCAGTCGTCGCCGCCCAGGAACACCGCCACCGGACCGATGTCCTCCAGCGGGTCGCCGACGCGGCCCATCGGGTTGCCCGCCGCCATCGCCGCCGCGTTCTCCGGGCTGGCGGCGGCCATCCGCTGGTAGGCCGCGCTCATCGCACCGGGGCAGATGACGTTGCAGCACACATGGTGCGGGGCCCACTCCCGGGCCGCGGTGCGGGTGAGGGTGCGCAGCGCCTCCTTGGCGGCGTTGTACTGCACCGAGTACATGTGCGCGTTGACGCCGTTGAGCGAGCAGAGGTTGATCACCCGGCCGGTGCCGTGCTCGCGCAGGTGCGGCAGCGCGGCCTGCATCGCCCAGAACGCCGCCATCACCGCCATGTCGAAGCCGCCGCGCAGCTGCTCGTCAGTCATCTTTTCCAGCCGGGCGAAGCCGCTGCCGCGCCAGGCGTTGTTCACCAGCACGTCCAGGCGGCCGAAGCGCTGCACCGCGGTGTCCACCATGGACAGCACCTGGGCCTTGTCGGTGACGTCCACGGGCACGAACACCGCCGGCGTCCCCCACTGCTCGCCGATCCAGCTCACCGTCTCGCGGCCGGCGGCCTCGTCGATCTCGGCCACCACCACCGAGGCACCCTCGCGGGCGTACGCGCCGGCGATGCCGCGCCCGATGCCCATGCCCGCACCCGTGATGACTGCGACCCGACCGTCCAGCTTGCCCATGGTTCCTGCTCCTCGTTGCCGTCACGGTGCGTGCGTTTTCCGCGGACACTAAGTGCCACGACGAGGCGCTGACCTGGGCATCTCGGTCACCGAGAACTCCTGTGCGGCACCGTTGACACCGCGGTGTCGCCGTCATAGCGTCCTGCCCACCAGGGCCTCCGAGCAGCACCGTCCACCCCGGGCACCCGCCTCGCCCGGACCCGCGACCCCGCCGGAGACCTCCGTGAGCCGTTTCGCCCGCCCGTCCTACCCCAGCGCCTCTGCGCCCTCCCCCGAGGGTCGCTGAGGTGCGGGCGCTGCAGCTCGTCTCCCCCGGCCAGGTGGCGCTCCGCGAGGTCGACCTGCCGCCCATCGCCCCCGACGAGGTGCTGGTGAAGGTGGCCGGCGCAGGCGTGTGCCACTCCGACCTGCACCTGCTGCACCTGCCCTTCCCCGCGCCACGGGCGATGACCCTGGGCCACGAGACGGCCGGCCACGTGGCCACGGTGGGTCCGGCGGTGGAGGGCTTCGCCGAGGGCGACGCGGTGCTGGTCTACCTGGTGTGGGCGTGCGGCACCTGCCGGGCGTGCGTGCAGGGCCGCGACAACGCCTGCCTCGCCGCCGGGCGCCAGGGACTTCCGCCGTGCCCGGGCCTCGGCCTGGACGGCGGGATGGCCGAGTACATCGCGGTCAAGGCCCGCTTCCTGGAGCCGCTGGGCACGCTCGACCCGGTGACCGCCGGGCCGCTCGCGGACGCGGGACTCACCCCGTACCACGCCATCAACGGGGTGCGGCAGCGCCTGGAGCCCGGCGCCACGGTGGCCGTGCTCGGCGTCGGCGGCCTCGGGCACGTGGGCCTGCAGATCCTGGCGGCCACCTCGGCGGCGCGGCTGGTGGCCGTGGACCCCTCCCCGGACAAGCGTGAGCTGGCGGCCCGCCACGGCGCACACGCGGTGCTCGACAGCGACGAGTCCACCGCCGCGGCGATCCTGGAGCTCACCGACGGCCACGGCGCCGACGTGGTGCTGGACTTCGTCGGCTCGCAGTCCACCGTGGACCTGGCCACCTCGGTGGTGGGCGCCGACGGTGCGCTGCGCTTCGTCGGGCTGGCCGGCGGCAGCTTCCCCTACAGCGCCGGCGCCGACGCGCTGCCCTGGGGCGTGGACGTGCGCCGCACCTACGCCGGCACCCGCAGCGACCAGCGCGCGGTGCTCGCGCTGGCCGAGCAGGGACACCTGCACCTGCAGGCTCAGCAGTACGCGCTGGAGGACGGCGCCAAGGCCTTCGCCGACCTGGAGGCCGGCACCGTGCTGGGCCGGGCGATCCTGGTTCCCTGAGCGCGCGAGGTCGCTAGCTCTCCGGCTGCTGGTGCCCGGGACGGGGCAGGTGCTTGTTGATGAACAGCCCCTGGGCGCTGACGCACACCTGGCCGTCAGCCGTGGCGATCTGGCCCTCGGTGCGGATCTTGCGGCCCTCCACCGACACCTGGCGCCCGGTGATGGTCAGCGGCTCGAACAGCGGCGTCGGCCGGTGGTAGCGCAGCGTCAGCTCGGCGGTCATGCCGGAGTCGCCCGCCCAGTAGTTGGCCACCCCGAGCGTGTGGTCGAGCAGCAGCGCGGACACGCCACCGTGCACCATCCGCGGCGGCCCCTGGTAGGGCAGCGTCAGCGTGACCACGCCCTCGATGGAGCCGTCGTCCTTGCCCGCCAGCACCACCGGCGGGGCGATGGCGTTCTCCGGCCCGGTCACCGGGTCGTGCCGGGTGACGCCCTCGCCGCCCCACATGTCCGCCAGCCGCTCCTCCACCTCGGGGCAGTGCGCCTCCAGGTTGTCCGCGATGGAGTCGAGCTCCTCGGTGATCCGGGAGAGGTCCGGGCTGTCCCGGCTGGTGCGCAGCAGGGCGTCCACGAGGCGCCGCGCGGCGCGGGTGGCGCGGTCGATGGGGTCGCCGGTGGGCGGAGAGGTGAGCACCGGGCCGCGGGCGTCGCCGTCCGGGTCCACCGGGTCCGGCCCGGCCAGGAACGGCGTCTGCGTGTCCCGGTCCTGTGGGGAAGGGCTCTGCGGGGAAGGACTGCTGTCCATGCTGGACCTCCGTGGTCGCGTACAGGCACCGCCGCCTGCACCTCGCGCCGGGGCCAACGCGCTCCCCCGAGCACCGGTCACCAGCCACCGCTGTGGCCGGGTCCCGCCGATCGTCTCACCCAGCTGCGGCGGCCGGCGCGCACCGTCCCTGTCACCGGTCGGCGGCACTGATCGCGTTGTCCGCAGGCGTCTTCCGCTGATCAAGACCTGCTCGGACATCACCCTGCGCGCCTGCCAGGCTGAGCCGGCGAACACCCTCAGCAAGGGAGAACCTGTGCCCGACCCTGTTGCACCGCCCACCGCGCTGCTCGCCGGCCGCACCGCCCTGGTCACCGGGGCCGCCGCCGGCATCGGTGCCGCCATCACCACCCTCTACGCCGCCCACGGCGCCACCGTGCTCGCCGTGGACACCGACGCGGCGGCACTCGCGGACCTGCCCCCAGGAGTGCAGACGCTGGTCGCCGACGTCACCGACCCGGACTTCCCGGCCCAGGTGGCCGAGCACCCGGTGGACGTGCTGGTGAACAACGTCGGACACTTCCTGCGCGCGCCGGTCACCTTCGCCGACGCCTCCCCCGAGGAGTGGGAGCCCCTGGCGGAGGTCAACCTGAACCACGCGCTGCGGCTGACCCACGCAGTGCTGCCGGGCATGATCGCCCGCGGCCGCGGCGGCTCGATCATCAACCTCACCACCGTGGAGGCCCACCGCGGCATCCCCGGCCACGTCATCTACTCCACCTACAAGGCGGCGCTGCGGCACTTCACCCGCAGCCTCAGCCTGGAGGTCGGTCGGCACCAGATCCGGGTGAACAACATCGCGCCCGACCTCATCGAGACCCCGCAGGTGCCCTACCAGCGCCTCGTCGCGCCCGAGGACCGCGAGCGGTGGCCGCGCTGGGCCCCGCTCGGCGGACCCGGCCAGCCCACCGACGTCGCCGGACCCGCGCTCTTCCTCGCCTCCGACCTGTCCCGCTACATGACGGGCTCCACGCTGCACGTGGACGGCGGCAGCCACGCCGCCGGCGGCTGGTTCCCCCGCGCGGACGGCTCCTGGACCAACCGACCGATGAACGCCTGAGCTCCTGTCCTGCCACCGTCCGACCACGCCGAAGGATCCTCACCCGTGCGCCCCACCCTCAGCCTGAACGTGCCCAACTTCGGACCGCTGCTGGCCCGCGACGGCTACCGCCACCTCATCGAGCTGGCCGAGCGCGCCGAGGCCGCCGGGATCGACCGCGTCAACGTCACCGACCACGTGGTGATGGGGCCCGACACCTCGGCCTACACCTGGGGCCCCTTCGCCACCGAGCCGGACGCGATGTGGCTGGAGCCGCTCACCGTGCTGTCGGTGATGGCCGGGCGCACCCGCACCATCCGGCTGGGCACCGGGATCGTCATCGCGGCGCTGCGTGGCGCCGCCGTGCTGGCCAAGACCGCCGCCACCCTGGACCTGCTCTCCGGCGGGCGCCTGGACCTGGGCGTGGGCACCGGCTGGCAGGCCAAGGAGTACGAGGCCGCCGGGATGGACTTCGCCCGCCGCGGTCGGCTGCTCGACGACACCCTCGCCGGGTGCCGCGCCCTGTGGGAGCAGGCCCCCGCCTCGGTGGACACCCCCACGGTGTCCTTCAGCGACGCCTACTGCATGCCCCGCCCGCCGGCCGGCGCCCGCATCCCGATCTGGGTGTCCGGGACGCTGTCCACCCCGGTGGTGCGACGGCTGACCACGTGGGGCGACGGGTGGATCCCGATCATGGGCGCCACCCACGACGACATCGCCCGGGGTGCCGACCAGCTGCGCGGCGCCTTCGCCGACGCCGGCCGGGACCCGCAGCAGCTGCAGGTGCGCGGTCGCCTGGCGGTGGCCCGCAGCGCGTCCGGCGAGATCGACTGGGACGCCACCGCCGCGGACGCGGCCGCGCTGCTCGCGGTGGGCTGCACCGACGTCAACGTGGCGCTGCAGGTGGTCGACCCGGACCCCGACCGGGCGGCCGAGCAGCTGCCGGCGCTGGCCGCGGCCTTCGCCTCGGCCCACACCGGTGAGGCGGTGCGCTAGCGCGAGCCCAGCTTCTGGATGCGGCGCATGGTGGTGTGCAGCTGCTCGGTGCTCAGCGCGGGGGTCTCCAGCGCGGTGCAGCTGTCGCGGCTGGCCCGCAGCCCGTCGAGCACGATGCCCAGGGTGCGTCGCCACAGCTCGGGCTGGCCGCCGTCCACGTGGCCGCTGGCCGCCTGCACCGACAGCGCCAGGATCGGCAGGTCGGTGGCCTCGACGTCCGGCCGCAGCGCCCCGGCCTCCTTGGCCCGCCGCACCAGCAGCGCCACCTGCTGCTCCAGCACCAGCTGGGTCTGCTCCACCGCGTCCACCAGGCCGCGCTGGGTCGCCGTGTTGGCCGAGCACAGGGCCCGGGTCGGGCCACCCACCACCAGGTCCCGCAGCCCCCGGTCCTCGGCCAGCATCCGGGTGTTCTCGGTGAGGAACGACACCAGCCCCTCCCACGGGTCGGCCACCTCGGTGGCCGACCGGGCCAGGGCCATCAGCTCCTCCAGCCGGGAGACGAACAGGCGCTCGATGAGCTCGTCCTTGCCGGTGAACCGCCGGTAGACGGTGCCCACGCCCACCTGGGCCTGCTCGGCGACCTCGGCCAGCGTCGCCTCGAGCCCGCGCAGGGCGAACACCTGCCGGGCGGCGTCCAGGATTCGCTCGAGGTTGGCCCGCGCGTCGCTGCGCAGCGCCGGGGTGTTGCGGGGCATGGCGCGGACCCTACGCGGGTGATCTCGGGCCGGCGCCCCCACCGGCAACTAAGCGGAACCTATCGTTCCGGACTGTTACCGTGGCGCGGAATCTCTCGTTCCGCTTCTCTCCCGGAGGCCTTTTCGCATGACCCAGACCCACGGCACACCGCCAGCGACCGAGGGGGACAGCCGCCGCCGGTGGCTGATCCTGGCGGTGCTCAGCGTTGCCCAGCTGATGGTGGTGCTGGACGCCACCATCGTGAACATCGCTCTGCCGGAGGCGCAGCGCTCGCTGGAGTTCGGTGACAGCGAGCGCCAGTGGGTGGTCACCGCGTACTCCCTCGCCTTCGGCAGCCTGCTGCTGCTCGGCGGGCGGATCAACGACCTCTTCGGCCGCCGCAACTCCTTCATCGTCGGGCTGGTCGGCTTCGCCGCCGCCTCCGCCCTCGGCGGCTGGGGCCCCAGCTTCGAGGTGCTCGTCGCCGCCCGCGCCCTGCAGGGCGTCTTCGGTGCGCTGCTCGCTCCGGCGGCCCTGTCCCTGCTGTCGGTGACGTTCGCCGGCTCCGCCGACCGCGCCAAGGCCTTCGGCGTGTTCGGCGCCATCGCCGGTGCCGGCGGGGCGATCGGGCTGCTGCTCGGTGGCGTGCTCACCGAGTACCTCTCCTGGCACTGGTGCCTCTACGTCAACGTGATCTTCGCGATCGCGGCCCTGGTCGGCGCGGTGCTGTTCCTCCCCCGCAAGGCCGAGGGCGGCCACCGGCACCGGCTGGACTGGCCGGGCACGCTGCTGGCCACCATCGGCCTGTTCTTCCTGGTCTACGGCTTCTCCCACTCCGAGACCCACGGCTGGTCGGACACGCTCACCCTGACGTTCCTCGCGCTCGGCGTGGTGCTGCTCGCGGCCTTCGTGTGGGTGGAGACCCGGGTGAGCCACCCCCTGCTGCCGATGCGGGTGGTCGCCGACCGGCTGCGCGGCACGTCCTACCTGGTGATGCTCATCGCCGCCGTGGGCATGTTCGGCATCTTCCTGTTCCTCACCTACTACATGCAGCAGACGCTGGGCTACAGCCCGGTGGTCACCGGGTGCGCGTTCGTCCCGATGGTCGCCGCCATCGCGGTGTCGGCGTCGGTGCTCGGTGCCCCGCTGTCCGCCCGGTTCAGCCCCCGCATCCTGGTCAGCGCGGGCATGGCCATCTCCGCGCTCGGCCTGGGGCTGCTCACCGGCATCGAGGTGGACAGCTCCTACGTCACCGGTGTCCTGCCCGGCCTCGTCCTCTTCGGCCTCGGCATGGGCCAGGTGTTCTCCAACGGCATCGCCGCCTCCACCAGCGGGGTGCAGGACGAGGACGCCGGCGTGGCCTCGGCCACCGTCAACACCGCGCAGCAGGTCGGTGGATCCATCGGCGTGGCCCTGCTGAGCAGCGTCGCGGCGTCGGCCGCAGAGGGCTACGTCAGCGACAACCTGGCCGCCGCCCAGGCCGCCGGCGGTGACCCGGCCATGCTGGCGCAGCGCCTGGCCGAGGGTGCCGCGCTGTCCAGCTACCACTCCGCGTTCTGGCTGGCCGCGGCGTTCTTCGCCGTCGGCGCGGTGCTCTCCGCGATCCTCTACCGCAACGAGATCCCCAACCACGACGCGCACGGGGCGCCGGCCATGGCCCACTAGCCAGCCTGCCACCACGCAGCAGCGGCCGCACCCCACCGGGGTACGGCCGCTGCTGTGCGTCAGGCGCAGGTCAGATGGTGTTGCGCATCATGCCCTGCGGGTCGCCGCCCAGCTCGAGCAGCGCGGTGGCGTGGTAGATCGAGCCCGGCACGTGCACCGCGTGCACCAGCCCGGCGTGCGCGTCGCGCCAGAAGCGCTGCAGCGGGGTGTGCAGGTGCAGCGCGCCACCACCGGAGCGGTCGAAGATGTCGTCCACCGCGCGCACGGCCCGACGGGCCGCCGCGACCTGGGTGCGTCGTCCCCGGGCGCGGTCCTCGAAGCTGACCTCCTTGCCGGCGTCGACGGCGTCGAAGAAGCGGTCGGTGGTCTCCAGCAGCGCGGCGCGCGAGGCGGCGATGTCGGCCGCCGCGTCACTGATCGCGTAGAGCACGTACGGGTCTTCCTTGATCTTGGTGCCGGTGACCGCCACGCGGTTCTTCTGCGCCGCGACGTGGCAGGCCATCGCACCCTCGGCGATGCCGATCACGGCGGAGGTGATGCCCAGCGGGAAGATGGCCCAGTACGGGTACTTGTACAGGGTCTCGGTGCGGCCCTGCTCCTTGACCAGCGTGCCGTCGCCGACCTTGGCGGCGTCGATGGTGCGGTACTCGGGGATGTACGCGCCCTTGACGGTGACGTCCTTGCTGCCGGTGCCCTTGAGCCCGACGACCTCCCAGCTACCGTCCACGATCTCGTAGTCGGGGCGCGGCACCAGCACGTGGATGACCTTCGGCGGCATGATCGGGGTGCCGTCGGGGTTGCCCACCATGGCGCCGATGAACAGCCACTGGCAGTGGTCGGTGCCGGAGGAGAACGACCAGCGGCCGTTGAGGATGTAGCCGCCGTCGGTGGGCGTGGCGATGCCCATCGGCGCGTACGGGGACGCGGTCCAGGTGTCGTTGTCCTCGCCCCAGACCTCCTCCTGCACCTTCGGGTCCGCCAGCGCCAGCTCCCACGGGTGCACGCCGACGATGCCGGTGAGCCAGCCAGTCGCGCCGTCGAGGGCGGCGGTGGCCATCACGGTCTCGGCGAACTCGCGGGGGTGCGACTCGGAGCCGCCGTACTGCTTGGGGGCGAGCATCCGCATGACGCCGGACTCGCGCAGCACCTTGGCGGCAGCGTCGGTGAGCTTGCCGCCCGCCTCGTTCGCCTCGGCGTTGGCCCGGATCTCGTCCGCCCGCGCCATGATCGTGTCCAGAACCTGGCCCATGTCTTCGTTCTCCTCTAGGTGTTGCTCGCCGGACGCCGGATGGCGGGCGGGATGATCAGCTGGCGTCGGGTCGGGTGAGGAAGGCCTTGACTGTGCGCAGCCACGCCTCCCTGGCCTCGATCATCGCCCAGTGGCCACAGTTGGGGAAGATGTGCAGCTCGGCGTCGGCGATGGTGCGCATTGGCAGCAGCGCCATGTCCACCGGGCTGACACGGTCGTCGCGACCCCAGGTCAGCAGGGTCGGCGCGGTGATCTTGTGCAGCTGCGCCCAGTACGGGATCGCGTCCTTCTGCGCCGCGGCGGTCGCCGCGAACGCCTTACTGCTGTACATCTTGCGCGCCCCGGCCAGGGTCTCCGGGTCGGTGGCCAGCGCCCAGCGCTCCTCGATGAGCTGCTCGGTGACCACGGCCCGGTCGTAGACCATGGAGTGCAGCCAGCGGACGAGGCCCTCGCGGGTGGGGTTGTCGGTGAACTCCATCAGCAGCTTGATGCCCTCGCCGGGGCCGGGGCTGAAGATGTTGCGCCCGATGCCGCCGATGGTGACCAGCTTGTGCACCCGCTGAGGCATGTGGATCGCCACGTTGGCGCCGACGATGCCGCCCATCGAGTTGCCGATGATGTCCACCGCGCCGAGGCCGAGCTTGTCCAGGAAGGTGGCCACGGAGACGCCCGCGGTCATCATCGGGTGACCCTCGGTGGGGTCGCTGACGCCGAAGCCGGGGAACTCCAGGATGAGGCAGCGGAAGTCCTCCGCGAGCTCACCGAGCACGCCGCGGTAGTTGCGCCAGCCGGTCACGCCGGGACCCGAGCCGTGCAGCAGCAGCAGCGGGGGGCCGTCGCCGGCCTCGTGGTAGCGCAGCACGCCTGCGTCGGTCTCCAGCTCGCGCCGGGTTCCCTCGAAGCTCACATCAGTCATTCATCCACCTCAGGTGACAGTCGGCCGCGTCGTTGCGCGTCAGTGACGCTAGACACGCTAACCCGCCGGTAATCGCGCGGTCCCGATCAGCGAGATCCCGACCCGGTCGCCCGGCGCGGCGCGACACCATGCCCTAGTCCATTTACCTCTCCCAGCCCCCGAGGAAGTGCCAGCAGTGCGCATCGGACTCAGCTCACCCATCGTGGTGCAGCACCCGTCCACCACGTCCGAGTGGGAGCGCTCCGCGGGCATCGCCGAGCTGGCGCGCGTGGCCGAGGCCGCCGACGGGCTGGGCTTTCACCACCTCACCTGCAGCGAGCACGTGGCGGTCCCGGTGGACGTGGCCCAGGAGCGCGGCGGCACCTACTGGGACCCGCTGGCCACCCTCGGCTACCTCGCCGCCCGCACCCGCCAGGTCCGGCTGACCACCACGGTGCTGGTGCTCGGCTACCACCACCCGCTGGAGATCGCCAAGCGCTACGGCACCCTGGACGTGGTCAGCGGCGGCCGGCTGGTGCTGGGGCTCGGCGTGGGCACCCTGCGCGAGGAGTTCGAGCTGCTGGACGCGCCGTTCAGCGGCCGCGGCGCCCGCGCCGACGACGCGCTGCGAGCGCTGCGCGCCTCGCTGTCGCAGCCGGAGCCGAGCTACCACGGCGAGCACTACTCCTACGAGGGCTTCCTGGTGTCGCCGCACGCCCAGCAGGCGCGGGTCCCGCTGTGGATCGGCGGCCGCACCCCGCGCTCGCTGCGCCGCGCCATCGAGCACGGCGACGGGTGGGTGCCCTTCGGGCTGGGCCTGCGCGAGCTCACCGAGCTGCTCGGTGCCGCCGAGCTGCCCCCGCAGCTGGAGGTGGTGCTCTCCCCCGGCCGCCAGCTCGACCCGCTGGGCGCCCCGGACGCCTGTGCCACCGCGCTGAGCCGGCTGCGCGACGCCGGCGCCACCGTGGTGAGCGTCGCGATCGACGCCACCGGCGCCCAGCACTACTGCGACCAGCTGCACGCCCTGCGCGAGCTCGCCGAACCACTCGGCGCGCGCTTCACCCCGCCTACCGAAGGATCCCTCGATGACTGACGTCGACGCCCGCCTGGCTGCCCTGGAGCAGCGGGTCGCCCTGCTGCAGGACCACCTGGACATCACCACGCTGATCTACACCTACCCCGCGGCGGTGGACAGCGGCTCGGCGACGACGGTGTCGGGCCTGTGGACCGAGGACGGGGTCTACGACGTGGACCCGCGCCCGATGAACGGCCGCGCGGAGATCGAGGCGATGGTGGGCTCCTCGGCCCACCAGGGCTACATCCACGACGGCTGCGGCCACTTCCCCGCGCCGGCCCGCGTCACCGTGGACGGCGACACCGCGGTGGCGATCCAGTACACGCAGCTGATCATGAACAAGGTGAACGCCGCCGGCTTCCGCATCGCCCGGCTCACCGCCAACCGGTGGGAGCTGGCCCGCGGCGCCGAGGGCTGGCGGGTCACCAAGCGCACCGGTCGCGTGCTGGACGGCCGCCCCGAGTCCCGCGAGATGCTGGCCGCCGGGGTGGGCGGGCAGCCGGTCTCGCGCCCCTGATCCCTGCCGCCGGGCGGCCGTGGTGGGTAGCGGTTGCTGACCTGCGCGGGGCGGCTGGGGCGTACTTGCAGACGTACCCAGGTGTTCCGATCACCGGGACGTCGGCGCTGCCGCACGGTCAGCCTGCCTAGCATCTGCCGGCAGGTAGTCCCCTGCTCTCCCCCGTACAAGGAGCCGTTCGCAAATGGTTGAGTCCCTGAGCTTGGACGGCAAGGCCGCCGTCGTCACCGGTGCGGGCGCAGGCCTGGGCCGCGCCGAGGCGCTGGCGCTGGCCGGTGCCGGTGCCGCCGTCGTGGTCAACGACATGGGCCCGGCCGCGCACGACGTGGTGGACGAGATCAAGGCCAGCGGTGGCCAGGCCGTCGCCGTCCTCGGCGACGTCTCCGACTGGTCGCTGGGCGACACGCTCGTGCAGACCGCGGTGGAGAGCTTCGGCTCGTTCGACATCCTGGTGAACAACGCCGGCATCCTGCGCGACAAGATGATCTTCAACCTGTCGGAGTCGGACTGGGACGACGTCATCCGGGTGCACCTCAAGGGCCACGCCGCCACCTCCCACGCCGCGGCGGTGCACTGGCGCCAGAAGTCCAAGGACGCCGGTGGCCCCATCTTCGGCCGCGTCATCAACACCTCCTCCGAGGCGTTCCTGTTCGGCTCCGCCGGCCAGCCCAACTACTCCGCCGCCAAGGCCGGGATCACCGCGCTGACGCTGTCCACCTCCCAGGGCCTGCAGCGCTACGGCGTCCGCGCCAACGCCATCTGCCCGCGGGCGCGCACCGCGATGACCGCCGAGGCCTTCGGCGAGCAGAGCGAGCCCGGCGCCGACCCGCTGTCCCCGGACCGCGTCGGCACCCTGGTCGCCTACCTGGCCTCCCCCGCCTCCGAGGAGATCACCGGCCAGGTGTTCGTCGTCTACGGCAAGATGGTCGCGCTGATGGCCGCCCCGCAGGTGGAGAACCGCTTCGACGCGGCGGGCTCGGCGTTCTCCGTCGAGGAGATGAACGACCAGCTGACGCCGTACTTCTCCGGCCGCGGCCGCTACGAGACCTACTCCGCCTACAACGTCGCCGCGCTGGAGAAGCCCGCGCTCGCCATAGACTGACGTCGAGCGGGCACCTCCCCCGCGGATCTCTCCCGCAGGACCCGAGCCTGACCTACAGCACCAGCTAGGAGCGCCATGCGCCTGGACGGAAAAGTCGCGATCGTGACCGGCGGGGCAGGCGGCATCGGCCGCGGCATCGTGCAGGCCTTCACCAAGGAAGGTGCCCGGGTCCTGGCCGTCGACGTCAACGACGAGGCGGGCCAGGCCCTGGCGTCGGAGCTGGGCGAGTCGGTGCGCTTCCTGCGTACCGACATCTCCCGGCCCGAGGCGGCGCAGGAGATCGTGGACGCCGCGGTGGCGGCCTTCGGCGGACTGCACGTGCTGGTCAACAACGCCCACGCCTCTCGCCAGGCGCCGCTGCTGGAGCACACCCAGGAGATGTTCGACCTGTCGTTCGGCACCGGCTTCTACCCCACGGTGCACCTGATGCAGGCCGCACACCCCCAGCTCAAGGAGCACGGGGGCACGGTCATCAACTTCGCCTCCGGGGCCGGCCTGAACGGCCAACCCACCCAGACCTCCTACGCCGCGGCCAAGGAGGCCATCCGGGCGGTCAGCCGGGTGGCGGCACATGAGTGGGCCCGCGACGGCATCACCGTCAACATCATCAGCCCGCTCGCTGCCACCGAGGGTGTGCGCAAGTGGCAGGAGGAGCACCCGGCGATGGCCGAGGCGGTGCTCTCCGGTGTTCCGCTGCACCGCTTCGGCGACCCCGAGCAGGACATCGGCCGGGTGGCGGTGTTCCTGGCCAGCGACGACGCCCGGTACATGACCGGGCAGACGCTGATGGTCGACGGCGGCAGCATCATGCTGCGCTGAGCTGCACGCTCGCCCCCACGCACGCAGACAGGCCCGGACCAGCAGGTCCGGGCCTGTCTGGTCGGCGCTAGCCGCGGGTGCTGGGCGCTGCTGCCTCGGCGCCGGCCTCGGCGACGGTGGCCTTGGCCCAGCGGTAGTCCGCCTTGCCGCTGGGCGAGCGCACGATGAACGGTGCGACCACCAGCGAGCGGGGAATCTTGTACCCGGCGATCTGGGTGCGGCAGTGCTTCTGCACGTCCTCCAGGCTGGGCTCGTCGAAGCCCTCGCGCAGCTGGACCACCGCGCCCACCCGCTCGCCGTAGAGCGGGTCGGGGGCGCCGGCGACCAGCGCGTCCATCACGGCAGGGTGGCTCTTCAGCGCCTGCTCCACCTCCTCGGGGAAGACCTTCTCGCCGCCGGTGTTGATGCAGCCCGAGCCCCGGCCCAGCAGCACGATGGTGCCGTCGGCCTCCACCCGGGCCATGTCGCCCAGCACCGACATCCGCACACCGTCCACCACCGGGAAGGTGGCGGCGGTCTTGGCCGGGTCGTTGTAGTAGGCCAGCGGGACGTGGCCCCGCCGGGCGAGGTAGCCCAGCTCGCCCGAACCGGGCTCCACCGGCTGCAGCGTCTCGTCCACCACCACGGCGTTGGCGCTGGGCGCCATGCGCATGGACCCGTCCTCCCCCATGGCCAAGGTGCCGTCGGCGCCGGACTCCGAGGCGCCGAAGCTGTCCCGCAGGTAGAGGTTGGGCAGCAGCTCCGTGAGCTGGGCCTGCACGGTGCGCGACCACAGGGCGCCACCGGAGCCGATCATGAACAGCGAGCTGAGGTCGTGCTCACCGGCGTGGGCGGCGATGGCGTCGGCCAGCGGCCGGGCGATGGCGTCGCCGACCACCATCACGCAGCTGACCGCCTCCGCCTCCACCAGGCGCAGCGCCTCGACCGCGTCGAACTGGCGCATCAGCACCTGCTTGCTGGCCATGAAGAACCCGCTGAACAAGGAGTACACCGCGGCGCCGTGCATCAGGGGCGCGGTCACCAGGAACGTCATCGGGGTCTCCGCCGCCGCGGCGGCCGCGGCCACCTCCGCCGCGCTGGTGTAGGAGTCGCCGTAGTGGTTGCCCCCGCCGAGCGCGGCGTGGAAGAAGTCCTCGTGGCGCCACACCACACCCTTGGGCATCCCGGTGGTGCCGCCGGTGTAGATCACGTAGTGGTCGTCGTTGCTGCGCTCGCCGAAGTCACGCTCGGCGGACTGGGCAGACACCCCCAGCTCGTAGTCCACGTGGGTCACCGCACCGAGGTCGGCGTCGGTGGCGCCCAGCGTGAGCACGTGCTTGACGGTCGGGCAGGCCGGGAGCACGGCGGCCGCGGTGGCGGCCAGGTCGCCGTCCACGATCACGCCGACCAGCTCGGCGTTGCCGTACAGGTAGCTCAGCTCGGCGTCGGTGTAGCGGAAGTTGATGTTGATCGGCACGGCCCGCGCCTTCAGGCAGCCCAGCAGCGACTCCACGAACTCCAGGCTGTTGCGCATGTGCAGACCCACGTGGTCGCCGGGCCGGATCCCCAGCTCCTGCAGCTGGTGCCCCACCTGCGTGGCCCGGGTGTCCAGCTCGGCGTAGGTCCTGCGCTGGCCGTCGCAGACCAGCGCCACCCGGTCCGGGATCGCGTCCGAAACGGCTTCGTACAGGTCAGCGAGGTTCAGCGACATGGTCGTCCTTCGTCAGCGGGCGGCGCGGTGCCTGCGGCACGGGTGCGCCAGTGTGTTCTGCGGCACTGCCATTCCCGCACCCCGGCGGGGGCCGACCAAGCGCGGCTACCGGTCAGTGAGACCAGGACCACGCCACGCCGGGCCGGGCGCTCGCCGACACGCCGGGCCAGGAGCGCGGAGCTGTCGGGGCCTGGTGGTACCAACATCAGCAGAGCTTGACCGAGGCTTGACCCCCAGATCTGCGAGGTGCGTGTGATGAGTGACCAGTGCATTGACTGCGTGAGCGAGAGCGACCACTGCCACGGCACGCTGATCGTGCACCTCAGCCACGTCCTGGAGTGCACCGAGGACGGCTGCGTGGTGCTGGACTCCGCCCGTCACGACCTGCTGCTCACCTGCGACCGGCTCGGCAGCGCCTGTGACTGCCTGCCCAGCCTGCCCGCCGACGAGCGCGAGCTGCTCAGCGCCTGAGGACGAGCGCCGCTGCCCGGGATGAAATCGTCGGGTCGCGACGTTGTCCGAGCCACGGGGTAACCAGCACCGAAAGGACGTCATGACGACCACCAACCTGACCAAGGAAACCTTTCCCACGGCGATCCAGGAGCCGGGAGTGGTCCTGGTCGATTTCTGGGCCAGCTGGTGCGGTCCGTGCCGGGCGTTCGCGCCGGTCTACGACGCCGCCGCGGAGAAGCACCCGGAGATCACCTTCGCCAAGGTGGACACCGAGGCCGAGCCCGAGCTCTCGGCGGCGCTGAAGATCATGTCGATCCCCACGCTGATGGCCTTCCGCGACGGCATCCTGGTCTACAGCCAGCCCGGCGCCCTGCCCGAGGCGTCGCTGCAGCAGCTCATCACCCAGGTGGAGGAGCTCGACATGGACAAGGTGCGGGCCGAGCTCGCCACCGCGGACAGCGCCTCCAGCTGAGCCCGCCTGCTGGCGGATCGCGCGGCACGCACTACCCGTAGCGTGCCGGCCATGCCGACAGCACCCCTCACGCGCGCCGGACTGGCGCGCCTGGTCGACCACACGCTCCTCAAGCCCGAGGCCTCGGCCGCAGCGGTTCGCGCCGCTGCGGCCGAGGCCGTTCGGCTGGGGTGCGCCTCCGTCTGCGTCAGCTCCGCCCGCCTGGTGGACGCCGCCCCGGTGGTGCGGGACACCGGCACCGCGCTGTGCACGGTGATCGGGTTCCCCGCCGGCGCGGTGCTCACCGCGGGCAAGGTCGCCGAGGCTCGTGCGGCCCTCGCGCTGGGCGCCACCGAGCTGGACATGGTCGCCGACCTCGGCCGAGTGGTCGATGGCGACCTCGTCGGTGTGCAGCACGACATCGCCGCCGTGCGCGCCGTCACGCCGGCCGACCACGTGCTCAAGGTGATCCTGGAGACCGCGGCGCTCAGCGACGAGCAGGTGGTGCTCGCGTGCCGGGCCGCCGAGCAGGCCGGCGCCGACTTCGTGAAGACCTCCACCGGGTTCCACCCCACTGGTGGCGCCACCACCGAGGCGGTGCGGCTGCTGCACCAGTCCGCGCCCGCGCTGGGGGTGAAGGCATCCGGCGGCATCCGCAGCCTGGCGGCGGCCCAGGCGATGCTCGACGCCGGTGCCACCCGGCTGGGCATGAGCGCCACCGCGGCCGTGCTGGCCGAGCTGCCCGAGTAGTCCGGGCAGTCCGGCACGCCCGCTCCCAGACCCCGTCCCGGGATGCGCTCATGGGGCGCTCGCCCCTGCCGATGGTCACCTTGTGGCATCTTTTGATTACTTACTGTGCTCAATCCTGCGCAACCCCGGCGCGCCGGCTCGCCGCCGCTCGCCGCGCCTGGTAACGCCCCGCGCACCGGGCCGCGGCGCCGGTGCGCTGTTCGTCCGCCGGTTCGCGCGCACCGCCGCCCTCGTGTCGGTGGCCGCCGCGCTGATCGCCACCTCCGGCACGCCGCCGGTGGAGGCGCCGGTCCGGCTGGCTGCCCTCAGCGCGGACGCCCAGGTCACCATCACCGGCCACGGCTACGGCCACGGGCGCGGGATGGGCCAGTACGGCTCCTACGGCTACGCCACCCGCCACGGCTGGAGCCACCAGCAGATCCTGGCGCACTACTACGGCAACACCGTGCTCAGCCAGGTCGGCAACCCGCTGATGACGGTGCGGCTGACCGGCAGCGACGGGCGCGCCATGTCGGTGTTCTCCGACCGCGGCTTCTACGCCGGTGGTACCTGGATCGCCCCTGGCGACGCGGTCACCATGGTCGCCAAGCCCAGCGGCGGCGCCACGGTGACGGCGACGGCCGGCTGCGGGGGACGCACCTACTGGGTGCGAGACACCGCGGGCACCCGAGCCGACCCGCCGGTGGAGGGGCTGAACCGCCCCACCGCCGAGCACCTCCGCCTGTGCAGCACCGGCACCCGGTACCGCGGGTCGCTGGTGGCGGTCAACGACGGCGGCGTGCAGCGCACCGTCAGCTCGCTGTCCACGGAGGACTACCTGCGCGGGGTGGTGCCGTCGGAGTCCCCCGCCAGCTGGGCCGACAGCGGCGGCGCGGCGGCGCTGCGGGCGCAGGCGGTGGCCGCCCGGTCGTACTCGCTGTCGGAGTCGCGCTACCGCTACGCCAAGACCTGCGACTCCCAGTCCTGCCAGGTCTACACCGGCTCCGGCGCCGAGGACCGGCGCAGCGACACCGCCATCCTCGCCACCGCCGGCGTGGTGCTCACCCGGGGCGGCGCCGCGGTGCGCGCCGAGTTCTCCTCCTCCACCGGCGGCCACACCGCGGGTGGCCTGTTCCCCGCGGTGCCCGACGCCGGCGACGCCGTCTCGCCCTACGCCACGTGGACCACCACCGTCACCGCCGGCTCCATCGCCCGCGCCTACGGGATCGGCGAGCTGGTGAGCATGGACGTCAGCGCCCGCAACGGCCTCGGCGTCGACGGCGGCCGGGCGACGCAGGTGCGCATCGTCGGCACCCAGGGCACCGTCACCCGCACCGGCGACCAGGTGCGCATCACCCTGGGGCTGCGCTCTGACTGGTTCCGCATCGCGGTCCCTGGCACCGTCCCTGGCACCGTCCCGGGCACCGTCCCGGGCACCACCCCCGCCGGCTTCAGCGTGGGCGGCGCCATCGGCGAGCGCTACCAGGTCCTGGGCGGCGCCCGCAGCATCCTCGGCGCGGCCACCACCAACGAGCTGGGCACCGCCGACGGGGTCGCCCGCTACAACCACTTCCAGGGCGGCTCCATCTACTGGTCCCCCGCCACCGGCGCCCGTGAGGTCTACGGGTCCATCGGGGAGCGCTGGGCGGGGCTGCGCCGGGAGGCCGGCCCCCTGGGCCTGCCGATCACCGGCGAGCTGGGCACACCCAACGGTCGTGGCCGCTACAACCACTTCCAGTCCGGGTCGCTGTACTGGTCGCCGACCACCGGCGCGCAGGAGGTCTACGGCGCTGTCCGGGACGTGTGGGCCGCGCAGCGCTGGGAGGCGGGCTTCCTGGGCTTTCCCACCACCGGTGAGACGGCCACCAGCAAGGGCACCGGCCGGTACAACCACTTCGAGGGCGGGTCGGTCTACTGGTCGCCGGCCACCGGGGCCCACGAGGTGCACGGCGCGATCCGGCAGGCCTGGGCCGCTGGTGGCTGGGAGACCGGCTCGCTGGGCTTTCCCACCTCCCACGAGCACGACGTGCCGGGCGGACGGGCGTCGCGCTTCCAGGGCGGCACCCTGACCTTCTCGTGGGCCACGGGGCAGGTCGTGCGCAGCTGACCCTCAGGGGGTCAGCAGGTAGGTGTACTGCGGGCAGTAGACCCTGACCGCCTCGCCGGCGAAGTACCCGGCCAGCACCGCGGAGTAGTCGTACGGCGGATCCATCAGCTCGTTGGCCTCCGCCGTCAGCCCGCTGCCCTGGGACAGCCCCTGGCACACACCGCGAGCGCCGACCACCTGCACCGCGTCGTCGGGCGTGACGATGTCCCTTGCGCGCATCCGAGCCAGGAAGTCGGCGTCGGAGTACGAGCTGCCATAGGTGGGATAGCCGCCGTAGCCGGGGTAGCTCGGGTAGGGCACGTACTCGGTGTAGGTGGAGCCAGTCGGCACCACGTACACCGTGGTCCCCGGCGGCGGTGCTGCCAGCGGCGGTGAGGTGCCCGACGGGGAGGCAGCAGGCGGGGTCGTGGATGGCGGGGTCGTGGCAGGCGGTGGCGAGGGCGTGGTCACGGGGGACGAGCCGTCGGCTCCGCACCCCGTCGCTCCCAGCCCTGCCGTCGCGGCGAGGGCGACCACCGCACCGGCGATCCGGGTGTTCACTGGCATGGGCTCGTCCTTGGCTGTCGGGCTGCGCCCGCGCCAAGGTACGCCCGGCTGCGGCACCTCGCCGCCGACCCTCGCCCACCCGGCATCCTCGGCCTGGCGCGCCCCTACCGTCTCGCCACGGTGGCGAACCAGCCGACTTTCGGTCACGCCCCAGACTCTCGGGGCACGACCGGATCAACGCTGCAGCGACTTCGCCGCGGCGTTGCCCTTCAACGCCGCACAGAGCAGGACGGTGAACACTGCGAGAAACACCGATGGTGCAGCGACAGCCGACACCACTGATCCGAAACCGGTCACCACACCGATCACGACCTGCACGCACAATCCCGCTCCGGCGGTCCACACCGTCCGGCGCAGAAGCGGCCGCGCAACCTGATGGCCCAGCTGCCACGCCTCGGGGCTCGACATCGTCGCCTTGGTGCGTATGCCCACCACGGGATTCGGTTCCTCACCGACAAGTCGCGGCATGAGTCCGGCAACGAGCGCGACGACGAGCGTGGAGGCCGTCAGCGAGGTCGTCAGACCCAGCAAGTCCGATGATCCCACCGTCCAGCCCCTCTCGGCAGAGTGTTGCCACCACGAACCTTCCCCGCTCAGGTCCGCTGGGGCACCACCTGACTGTATGCGAACCGCTTGCACGCCAGGCTGTTCGGGTGACGCGACCGCAGGCACGGAACCGGCAGCCGTCAGACCGGCCCTAGCCCCGCTCCGCCCGGCGTGCCTGCGCCTGCGCGTACGCCGCGGGCGTCTGTCCCAGCGCCGCCCGGAAGTCCCGGATCAGGTGCGCCTGATCGGCGTAGCCCATCTCCACCGCCACCTCCGCCCACACCACCTGCCGGCCGTCGCGCACCGCCTCCGCGGCGTCGAGCAGGCGGTAGCGACGGAGCACCCACGTCGGCGGCACCCCGGCGTGGCGCAGGAACTTGCGCTGCAGGGTCCGCGGACCGACCGCAGCCCGCGTGCACAGGTCCGCCAGCCCCCGCACCGTGCGGTCGGTCTCCGCCACCCGGGCCAGCCGAGCCACCTCCCGAGCCGTGCCGGCCCGCGAGGGACGCACGGCTGCGACCAGCGCCCGGGCCAGCACGCCCACTCGAGCAGCCTCGTCGGCGGCGCCGGACACCTGCGCCACGAGTGCGTCGGTGTCCACGCCGATCGCCACCCCCAGTGGCACCGTGCGATCAGTCAGCGTGGCGGCGTCGGCGTCCAGGAAGGCGCCCAGACCGCCGGGGGTGGTCAGGGCGGCCACGGTCCACCCGCGCCCGGTGAGCGTGCGGGTGGTCAGGCCGGTGGACACCCCGGCGCACTCCGCCACCACCGAGCCCGCGCTGCTGCTGCGCCCATCGGCGTGGCCGACCGAGAGGTTGGCGCCAGGATGGGTGAGCACCTGCTGGGCGTGTACCTGTCCGGCCGGCAGGTCCCACTGCACCGCCCAGAAGCGGTCGACCAGCCCGAGCAGCTCTGGCTGCACCGGGTATCGGGTGAGCCGCACCCGCTGCCGCAGCAGCCACGGGTCGAGGATGCCGCGGCTGTCCCGCTCCACCGGCTCTGGTTCCCTCACCACGTCCGCGACCCTAGCCCGGCCGGGTGACGCTTTTGTTCAATCGGTGCTGGTCAGCGCGGTTCTACCGTGGAGGTCATGACCTCTTCCACGCAGCACACCACCGCCCTGCTGGACACCGTGCTCGATGACCTCGGCACCGTCGTCGCCACCATCGGACCCGGCCAGCTGCACAATCCCACCCCGTGCACCGAGATGGACGTGGCCCAGCTGCGCCAGCACGTGCTGGCCTGGCTGAGCAACTTCGCCGACGGCTTCGCCCACCCCGACAACCGCGCGCAGGCGGCGCCGGCCGATCCCGGTGCGAGCGTCGACCACGTGACCGCGGTGCGCGCCGCTTCCGACCAGCTGGTGGCATCGCTGCAGGCCGGCGCCGCCGAGCAGCCGCTGTACCTCGGCGACGACGCCATGCCCGGGGAGATGGCGCTGGGCATGATCCTCTGGGAGTACCTGGTGCACGGCTGGGACCTGGCGCGGGCCACCGGACAGCCGTGGGCGCCTCCGGAGGCGGCCGCGGCCCAGATCGTGGCGTTCGCCCCGAGCATGCTCAGCCCCGACTACCAGGGCGAGGGCAAGATGTTCGCCGACCCGGTGCCGGTGCCGCCGAGCGCGCCGGCCATGGACCAGCTGCTCGGGCTGTCCGGCCGGGACCCGCGCTGGTCCCCGGCGTAGCCCTGCCCTACACCTTGCGCAGCGGTGGGGCGGGCACCCCGATCAGGCAGCGGCGCACCGCGTCCCACGCGGCCGCCATGGCTGCCGCCACCGCCGGCGGGTCGCTGCCGAGCACCCGCGCCCAGGCGCCGCTGTCCTGCGGCAGCACGCTCACCCCGTGCTGCACGGGGTGCTCGGCCAGCGCGGCGTGCAGCACGTCGGCGACGTCGGTGGCCGGGGCCAGCGGGCTCACCACGTAGAACGAGGCCATCAGCCTGTGCCCGGCCAGCACGCCGGGGCCGCGCACGTCCGCACGCCCGGGCTCCAGGCGCACGGTGTCCACCGCCAGCAGCTGGCCGTCGGGGCGGCGCACCTCCAGGTCGGTGGCCACCACGTCGTAGGCGTGGCACTCCCCGCGGGCCAGGCGTCCACCCACCAGCGTGTCGCTGAGCAGCACCGTGGCAGTGGGATCGACGGTGACCACGGTGCGCTGGTGCAGCCGCGCGCCGGCGAACGGGATCACCGGGTCGGGCAGGTGCTCCAGGTACCCGCCGGCACCCACGGTCAGGTTCACCTGCTGGGTGGCGAAGTCGGCGTCGGCCCGGTGCACCTTGGTGGCGGCCTGGGTGGTCAGGTGCACCGCAGTGTCCGCGCCGCACACCACGTCGGTGCGCAGCCGGTCGGCCTGCACGATGCCCCCGCCGGTGGACATCAGGTACACCACCGCCAGGTCCGGCCGGCCCGGGTCCACGTGCAGCGGGCGCATGATCTGCAGCGGTGACTTCTGGTAGTGCCGCACCAGCTCGGTGCGCGGGCCCACCACCTCGAAGCCCAGCTCCAGCAGCCCCACCTTGCCCGGGCGTCCCACGCCCAGGGTCTGCGGCACGCCGGTGTGGCGCAGCACCTCCACCGGGATCTGCGGCGGTGCGTAGTGGGCGGCGGCGAAGCGGTCCACCACGAGCGGCTCGGGGGCCAGGCTCACGCGGCCACCCGTCGGTAGCCGTCCAGGAACGCCACCACCTGCTCCAGCCCCTGCCCGGTGAGGCAGTTGGTCAGCGCCACCGGCCGGTTGTCCCGCACCCGGTAGGCGTCGGACTCCATCACGTCCAGGTTCGTGCGCACGTGCTCGGCGATGTCGATCTTGTTGATCACCAGCAGGTCGGAGTCGGTGATGCCCGGGCCGCGCTTGCGGGGCATCTTCTCCCCGCCGCCGGTGTCCAGCACGAAGACGAACACGTCCACCAGGATCGGGCTGAAGGTCAGGGTCAGGTTGTCCCCGCCGGACTCGTAGAACAGCGTGTCCACCTCGGGGAAGCGCTGCAGCATCTCTGCGCCGGCGGCGAGGTTCATCGTCGGGTCGTCGCGCACGGCGGTGTGCGGGCACGCGCCGGTCTCCACGCCCACCACCTTCTCCGGGTCGAGCACGCCGGCGAGGGTGCGGCGCACGTGCTGGGCGTCCTCCTGGGTGTAGATGTCGTTGGTGATCACCGCCGGCCGGCGGCCACGAGCGGTGAGCACCGGGACGAGCGCCTCGATCAGGGCGGTCTTGCCGGTGCCCACGGGGCCGCCGATGCCGACCTTCAACACGTTGTCCATCGAGGGGTCCTTCTTCTGCTGGGTGGTGGGGGTGCGGGTGGGGAGCTCGAGCGCGGATCAGGTGGCGAACATGCGTGCCTCCGCCCGCTCGTGCCGGCCGGACATGACGTCGAACATCGGGGTGCACCCGCCCAGGTCGGCCAGCCCACGCTGCAGCGCATCCGCGGTGACCTCCTCGATCACCGCCGCGGTGCGGTGCAGCACGGCCTGCGCGGCCCGGTGGTCGGTGAGCCGCAGCCGCAGCGCCGCACCCACGAAGCTGGTGGCGAAGGCGAACAGGTCCGAGGCCACCGCGTGCTCCACCGGCACCCCGGTGCCCGCGTAGGCCACGCCAGCGGCCACCGGCTGGCAGCCGGGGGTGCGGCGGGAGGTGACCAGCTCGGAGTACCGCTGCAGGATCGGTCCGCCGAAGGAGGCCAGCGCGACGTCGAGCACCTGGCCGCCGGTGCGGGTGCACGCCACCCGCAGCTCGCGGGTGAGCTTGGTGGCGTGCAGGCGCTGGTCCACCGCCACCACGGTCTCCCAGTCGCCGGTGTCGGCCGCGCGGTGGGCCAGGGCCAGCGCCGTGGCGTCGGCGGGACCGACGGTGTGGCGCAGGGCGTCGGCCAGCAGCTCCGGCATCGCCGCGGCGTCCACCGCCCGCGCCTGGGCGAAGCCCTCCAGCCCGTGGGAGAGCGTGTAGAAGCCGCTGGGGAAGGCCGAGTCGGTCAGCTGCAGGCTCACCAGCAGGGAGCCCAGCCCCGTGCCGGTGCCGGTGTCGCTCACGTCGCTCACACCAGGTAGAAGAGCTGGCTCAGCGGCAGCGTGCGCGCCGGCTCGATGGTGGCCGGGGCGCCGTCCAGGGTCACCTGGTAGGTCTCCGGGTCCACCTCGATCACCGGGGTTCCGCTGTTGCGCACCATGTCCTGCTTGCTCACCGTGCGGCAGCCGCGCACGGCCACCACCCGGCTGGTCAGCCCCAGCCGCTCCGGCACGCCGGCGTCCAGGGCCGCCTGGGAGGTGAAGGTGATGCGGGTGTGCGCCACCGCCTTGCCCAGCGCGCCGAACATCGGTCGGTAGTACACCGGCTGCGGGGTGGGCAGCGACGCGTTGGGGTCGCCCATCTGCGACCAGCAGATCATCCCGCCCTTGATGATCAGCGCCGGCTTGGCGCCGAAGGAGTCGATCGGCCACAGCACGATGTCGGCCAGCTTGCCCGGCTCCAGCGACCCGATGTGGTCGGCGGTCCCGGTGACCAGCGCGGGGTTGATGGTCAGCTTGGCCACGTAGCGCAGCACCCGGAAGTTGTCGTTGCGCGAGGTGCCGTCGGCCGCGGTGTCCTCCGGCAGCGGACCGCGCTGGTCCTTGCAGTGGTGGGCGGTCTGGAACGCCCGCGTCCACGACTCCCCCACCCGGCCCATGGCCTGGGAGTCGGAGGAGATGATGGAGATGACCCCCTCGTCGTGCAGCACGGTCTCGGCGGCGATGGTCTCCGCCCGCACCCGGGAGTCGGCGAAGGACACGTCCTCGGGGATGTTGTGGCTGAGGTGGTGGCACACCATCACCATGTCCAGCAGCTCGTCCACCGAGTTCACCGTGTAGGGCAGCGTGGGGTTGGTGGACGAGGGCAGCACGTGCCGCTCCCCCGCCACCCGCATGATGTCGGGCGCGTGCCCGCCACCGGCGCCCTCGGTGTGGAAGGTGTGGATGGCGCGGCCGTCGATGGCGGCCAGGGTGTCCTCGTAGAACCCGGACTCGTTCAGGGTGTCGGTGTGCAGCGCCACCTGCACGTCGTAGGCGTCGGCCACCTTCAGCGCGGTGTCGATGGTGGCCGGGGTGGCGCCCCAGTCCTCGTGCACCTTGAGCCCGCAGACGCCGGCGACGACCTGCTCCTCCAGCGCCTCCGGCAGCGAGCCGTTGCCCTTGCCCAGCAGCCCGACGTTCACCGGCAGGTCGTCCACCGCCTGCAGCATCCGGGAGATGTTCCACGGGCCCGGGGTGCAGGTGGTGCCCTTGGAGCCGTCGCTGGGCCCGGTGCCGCCGCCGATGAGGGTGGTGATGCCGTTGGACAGCGCCTCCTCCACCTGCTGCGGGGCGATGAAGTGGATGTGGCTGTCGATGCCGCCGGCGGTGGCCACGAGGTGCTCACCGGCGATGACGTCGGTGCCCGGTCCGATCAGCAGGTTCGGGTGCACCCCGTCCTGGGCCTGCGGGTTGCCGGACTTGCCGACGCCGACGATGCGCCCGTCCCGGATCCCGATGTCGCCCTTGACCACTCCGAGCACGGCGTCGAGCACCACCACGTTGGTGATCACCAGGTCCAGCGCTCCGGCGGCGGAGGTGGCGGCCGGGTCCTGCGCCATGCCGTCGCGGATGGCCTTGCCGCCGCCGTACACCGACTCGTCACCGTGGGCACCGCGGTTGTGGTCGTGCTCCACCTCCACGACGAGGTTGGTGTCGGCCAGGTGGAAGCGGTCGCCCACGGTGGGGCCGTAGAGGTCGGTGTAGGTGCGCCGCGGCAGCGTGGTCACTGCTGCACCTCCGCAGCCTCGAGCTCGCCGTCGGCGGCACCCAGGAAGCCCAGCGCCTCGGCTCGTCGCAGCGCCGCGGCGCGGATGCCGGGCTTGTCCAGCGCACCGTCCACCAGGTTGCTGAAGCCGATCAGCCGGCTGGTGCCGCCGTAGCTGCACAGCGCCACGTCGCGGGTGTCGCCAGGCTCGAAGCGCACCGCGGTGCCGGAGGCGATGTCCAGGTGCATCCCGTAGGCCGCGGCACGGTCGAAGTCGAGCTCCCGGTTGGCCTCGAAGAAGTGGTAGTGCGAACCCACCTGCACCGCGCGGTCGCCGGTGTTGCTCACCCGCACCGTGGCCGTGCGCCGACCGGCGTTGATCTCCACCGGCTCCTCGCCGTAGAGATACCTGGCACCTGCTGACATCGTCGTGAGCTCCTTGGTCGTGGGTCGCTGGTGGTGGGTCGCTGGTGGTGAGTCGCTAGTGGTGGCTGTGGGCGGGTTCAGCGCCGTGGCTGTGGGCGTACCCGTGGCCGTGCTCGGCGTGCAGGGCGGCCTCGATCCCGGTGTGGCCCAGCACCAGGTGGTCCAGCGCCGCGGTGACGCGCGCCGTCACCACCGCCTGCACCGCGGCGGTGCTCAGCAGCGGCCCGCCGTCGTGCACCGGCACTCCTGGTGGCACGTCCGCGGTGGGCGCCGGCCCGAACGCCGCGGGCACCACGGTGACGTGTCCGGCCCCCAGCACCGCGCACCGGCACAGGCCCTCGGTCACGTCCGGGTCACCGCCGGCCAGGGCCACCTCCACCCAGGGGTGTGGTCCGTGCTGGCGGACCAGGCGGGCCACCCGGAACAGGTCAGCCTCGTCGAACGGCCCGCTGGCCGCGGCCGTCACCAGCAGCGCACCCCGGTCGCCGGGCCAGCGCGCGGCGGCCCCGGTGGCCGCGGCGCGCAACCAGCCCACCAGGTGGTCGGGGGTACCGAACGGCTCGGTCAGCGCCAACCGTCCGGTGTCCGCGTCGTCCCCCTGCCACCGCAGGGCTCGGGCGGCCTCGGCCACCAGTGCCGGGTCCCGGCCCAGGGTCATCGGCACCACGACCACCGGCCCGCTGCTCTCGCGCAGGACGGCCCGCACCGCCGCCCCGAGCTCGCGGCCGGCCCGCACCACCACCGCGCCGGGGACCAGCCCGAGCAGGTCACGGCCGTGCGCGCTCTCGTGCCCGCCGAGCAGCACGACGCTGGCCACGGCCGGGGCCGCAGCAGCCAAGCTAGGCCCCCACCGGGTCGTGGCAGGAGACCAGCTTGGTCCCGTCCACAAAGGTCGCCTCCACCTGGATGAGGGCGGCCATCTCGCGCACCCCGGGCATCACCTCGTCGTTGCTGACGACGTGCTTGCCCAGCTCCATGCACTCGGCGACGGTCTTGCCGTCCCGCGCACCCTCCACGATGGCCTCGCAGATCAACCCGACCGCCTCGCTGTAGTTCAGCTTGACGCCGCGGTCGCGGCGCTTGCGGGCCAGGTCGGCCACCAGGTGGATGTGCAGCTTGTCGATCTCCCGCGGGCTGAGGTTCATTCCTGGGACCGTACCGCTGGACTCGTCCTGCTCGACTGCTCCGGCAGCACGTGTGCGCCGGTCTTGTCCGTGCTGAGCATGAGCGAGCTGATGTACTGCTTCTCCCCGTTCGGGCCGGGCACTGCCGAGGCGATCATGTCCGGGCGCTCGAACTCGGTGCCGGAGAGGTGGCAGAGCAGCGTCTCCCCGGAGGGGTTGCCGTGCTCGTCGAACATCGGCAGGTCGATGCCGTCGTCGGTGCGGCGCAGGTAGTACTTGCCCTTGGTGGCCACCGCGAGGATCGGCGGCATGACCAGGGCGATGAGGATGGCCACGATCGGCGAGTACGGCTTGATGGTGTCGCCGAACGCTCCAAAGAAGACGGCGATGGAGATGCCCGCCGAGAGCAGCATGGAGACGAAGCCGACGGGGTTGACGTTGTAGAGCATCCCGCGCCGGAACTCCGGGACCATCGGCGAGAGCTTGAGCAGGTACTTGTTGATGGCGATGTCCGACGCCACGGTGATCACCCAGGCGATGCCGCAGTTGGCGTAGAAGCCCAGGATGGTGTTGAGGAAGTCGAACATGTTCGCCTCCATCAGCACCAGGGCGATGCCCAGGTTGAACAGCACGAACACCAGGCGCCCGGGGTAGGTCTTGGTCACCCGGGTGAAGGAGTTGGTCCACGCCAGCGAGCCCGAGTAGGCGTTGGTCACGTTGATCTTGATCTGGCTGATCACCACGAGCACGACGGCCAGGGTCATCGCCAGCCAGTGCGGGACCATGTTCTCGTAGGTCTCCAGGAACTGGTGGACGGGCTGGTTGGCCGTGGCGGCGCCGTCGGCGACGTTGGCGATGAGGTAGACCGCGAGGAACAGGCCCAGGATCTGCTTGATGGCGCCGAAGATGACCCAGCCCGGTCCGGCCAGCAGCATCGCCGCCCACCACCGGCGGGAGTTCTCCGGCGTCTTGGGCGGCATGAACCGCAGGTAGTCGATCTGCTCGGCGATCTGGGCGATGAGGGAGAGGCAGACACCGGCGGCCAGCATCACGGACCCGAAGTTGACGCCCTCGTTGCTCTCCCCGCTGTAGGCCAGGAAGGTCCCCACCGAGTCGGGGTGCTGGATGACGAGGTAGCCCACCGGCACCACCATCAGGACCAGCCACAGCGGCGTGGTCCACACCTGCAGCGTGGCCAGCGTGTTCATCCCGTAGATGACGAGCGGGATGACCATCAGGGTGGACACCGCGTAGCCCAGCCACAGCGGGATGCCCAGCCCCAGCTCCAGGCCCTGGGCCATGATCGAGCCCTCGAGGGCGAAGAAGATGAAGGTGAACGTCGCGAAGATGACGTTGGTGACCACCGAGCCGTAGTAGCCGAACCCGCTGCCGCGGGTGATCAGGTCGAGGTCGATGTTGTACCGCGCCGCGTAGTAGGACAGCGGCAGCCCGCTGAGCATGATGACCACCGCGAACACCAGGATCCCCAGCAGGGCGTTGCCCGTGCCGTAGGAGATCCCGATGTTCGCACCGATCGAGAAGTCGGCCAGGTAGGCAATCCCCCCGAGGGCCGACGTGGCCACCACCCCGGTGCTCCAGCGGCGATAGCTGCGCGGGGCGAACCGGAGGGTGTAGTCCTCCAGCGTCTCGCGCATCTTGTCCGAGCCCTGCGGCAGCCCCGCTGCCGTCACCCCACCCGTTGCGACCGTGTCGCCCTTGCTCGTCGTCATGACCGCGAAACCTAGTGACGGTGTGTTGCCTGTCCGTGTCTCCTTGTTTCCGATGCGTAACGCCTGTGCCGATCGGACACATCAGTCACGGGCGATTCGGGCTAGTGCTGGCGCGCGGCCTGCCACGACGGCGGATTCGTCGCCAGCGCGTCGGCCACGGCTCCGGTGACAAATGCGTAAACCGCCTTGTGCAGCACGTCCACCACCAGCTCCCGACGTGGCCACGTCCACGGTGGCGCACCCTGGCCGGTGACGTTCTCCAGGGTCTGGTCCAGCGACAGCCGGATGACGGTGAAGGCTGCCGACGCCCGCGGCCCCCGGAGCCCGCCCTCGGCCATGACGCCGCGCCAGGCACCGAGCAGGATGGCCTGGCCGGTGTGCATCCCCAGGTTCATCAGGTGCCGCTCGGCGTCGGGGCGCTGCGGGCGGCCGAGCAGCCGCTCCAGGGTGTGCGCGGGCATGTAGGAGTCGGGCCGCCCGGTGAGGCGCTGCTCCACCTTCTCCCCCAGCGTCATCACCGCCACCCCACAGGCTCCGGCGAACAGGCCCTTGGCGACCCCCAGCCCGACGCGCCGCCCCACGTCGATCGGCTCGGTGTCGTCCTGCCGGGTCCAGCGGATCTGCTTCAGCCCGGTCCGACGGTGCCAGCTGTGTGCCATGGGCGTGCATCCCTCCTGCTCTGCGGTGACCGGTCTGGCGCGACCGGCCCCGTTCGTGCGCACCAGTTTTCTGCACCAGCGAGTCCCCCGCACGCCAGGGGACGGGTCGACGATCATGGATCCCGATGAGCACTGCTGCGCCCGGGCACGACCCGCTGCTGGTCATGACCTTCAACCTCTGGCAGCTGCGGCTGCGCGGGTCACGCCACCGGGCCGAGCTGGCGCTGCAGGCGATCCTCGACGCGAGCCCGGACGTGGTGGTGCTGAACGAGGCGTTCAACCGACCTTCGCGCGGGCTGGTGGTGCAGCTGCGTTCGGCCGGCTACCACTGCTCTCCCTACCTCGGTGGCGTCGGTGGGCGGTGGGCCGGGGTGAGCGGCCGACGGCGCGGGGTGCGCCGGCTGGTCGGCGGCGGGGTGTTCGTGCTCAGCCGGTTGCCGCTGCAGCAGTGCCACCAGCACGTCTACCGGGCCGCGCAGCGCCGCACCACCTCCTCGGTGCTGGAGAACAAGGGGGTGGTGCTGGTGGCGCTGGGCGGGGCCGGCGCCGGAACCTGGGTGGCGGGCACGCACCTGCAGGCCGACGAGCGCGGCGACGCCCACCAGGTGCGGATGGCCCAGCTGGCCGAGCTGCGCGCGCTGGTCGCCGCCACCGTCCCGCCGGAGCACACCGTGGTGCTGGCCGGTGACCTCAACGTGGCTGCCCGCGCCACCGACGGCCGCTGGGCACAGGCGTGCCGCGTGCTGGGCGGGCTCACCCACGGCCAGCTCCACGAGCCCACCTTCGACGCCACCCGCAACCCGCTCACCGCCGCCCAGCACCCGGGAGTCCGGGAGGTGCTCGACCACGTCGGTGTGCTGCACCGCGACGGGGCGGCGCCCCGGCTGCGGGTCAGCAGCACCACCCTCGCCCCTGCCGCCGGCCGCGAGGCCTCCGACCACTTCCCCGTCCTGGCCACCATCACCGCCACCGCCTCCAGCGGGTTTACCCAGCCGTAAACAGCATCCGGAGAGGACGTGTGCGCCCGTAACACGGACGTACGCGTCGCGAAACGCGTGCTCCCTACCGTCACTCGAGTCGACGCCGCAGACCCCGACACCGCCGACCGCGACACCGCCGACCGCGACACGGCTGCGCCGACGTCCTCGTTCTCTCCTCCCACGACTGTGAGCTGCCATGTCCACGATCGCCGCACACCCCTACGCCTGGCCGTACGACGGCGAGCTGTCCGTCGAGCGCACCGCCCTGGTCAACATCGACTGGCAGGTCGACTTCTGCGGCCCGGGCGGCTACGTCGACGCCATGGGCTACGACCTGTCCCTGACCCGGGCGGGGCTGCCCGCCACCCAGACGGTGCTCGCCGCTGCTCGGGCCGCCGGGATGCTCGTCATCCACACCCGAGAAGGACACCGGCCGGACCTGTCCGACCTGCCACCGAACAAGCTCTGGCGCTCCCGGCAGATGGGGGCGGGGATCGGCGACGCCGGCCCGTGCGGGCGGATCCTGGTCCGCGGCGAGGTCGGCTGGCAGATCGTTCCGGAGGTCGCCCCGGTGGACGGTGAGGTCGTCATCGACAAGCCGGGCAAGGGCTCCTTCTACGCCACCGACCTCGAGCTGGTGCTGCGCACGCGCGGCATCACGCACCTGATCCTCACGGGCATCACCACCGACGTGTGCGTGCACACCACCATGCGCGAGGCGAACGACCGCGGATTCGAGTGCCTGCTGCTCTCCGACTGCACCGGTGCCACCGACAAGGACAACTACGAGGCCGCCCTGAACATGATCACCATGCAGGGCGGTGTCTTCGGAGCCGTCGCCACCTCCGAGCAGCTGCTGTCCGCGCTCTGAGTCCAGCCCGCTTCCCTCTCCGCCCCTGCTCCCTTCCACTCCGAAGGACACGCCATGACTAGCACCGCCACCACCCCACCCGTCGAGCACGGCCTCGAGTCGGAGTTCGAGCACGAGCCGGTGCCCGCCAGCCACCGCAGGTCCCTCGGCTCGGTCTCGGCCGTCTGGTTCGGCTTCCCCATGATCATCACCAACGCCATCTTCGGCGGCACCATCGTCTACGGGCTCGGCTTCTGGCGGGGTCTCGCCGCCATGGTGCTGGGCAACGTGGTGCTGATGGCCTACGTCGGCGCCCTCAGCTACTCCGCCGGCCGGACCGGCAAGAACTTCGGGCTGCTGGCCGCGGAGACCTTCGGCAGCCGGGGCGCCACCATCACCGCCGGCTTCCTGTCCACCGTGGTGATCGGCTGGTTCGCCTTCCAGACCGGCCTCACCGGGGCCACCCTCAACGCCGCGCTCGGCTGGAACGAGACCGCGATGATCGCGCTCGCGGGGGTGCTCTACATCGGAGTCACCTTCATCGGCATCCGGGCGCTCACCATCATCGGCCTGGTGGCCGCTCCGCTGTTCGTCGTGCTCGGCGGGCTGGCGATCTGGTTCGCCACCCGCGACCACGGGCTGAGCGGCATCACCTCCTACTCCGGCGGCGCCCCGGACGCCACCGTGCTCAGCATCGGCGCGGCCGCCACCATCGTCATCGCCGCCTTCGCCGACTCCGGGACCATGACCGCCGACTTCACCCGGTGGTCGCGCACCGGCAAGGAGGCCGTGCTGGCCGCCTTCTCCGCCTTCCCCGTCGCCAACTTCATCGCGCTGGTGGTGGGCGGGATCATCGTGGCGGCCGGCGCCGCGATCGACCCCGCGGTCAACGGTGGCGACTTCCTGTCCATCCTCACCGACCACGGCCCGGTGCTCACCTCGCTCGCCGTCGTGTTCGTGTTCGTGAACCTCGGCTCGGTGTGCACCCACTGCCTCTACAACGGTGCGGTGGGCTGGGGCCAGATCAGCGGTGGCCGCATGCGGGTGCTCACCCTGGCGCTCGGCGCCGTCGGCCTGGTCGCCGCCCTCGCCGGTGTCTGGAGCCACTTCTCCGAGTGGCTCAACCTGCTCGGCATCTTCGTGCCACCGATCGGCGCCGTGCTCATCGTCGACCAGCTCGTCCTGCGCAAGGTCCGCAACCGGGCCGTGCGCACGCTGCGCGTGCAGCCGTTCGCCGCCTGGGTGATTGGTGCCGCCGGTGCCTACGCCGTGCACCTGTGGGCGCCGCAGCTCAGCGAGGCGATCGCCGGCATCCTGCTGGGCGGACTGGCCTACCTGGCTATCGAGGGGCTCAGCCGCGGCCGCAGCTCCACCATGGAGACCGCAGCACCAGCGCCGGTACCGGCCGCGTGACCATCACCCCACCGAGGAGCCTGACGTGAACCCGAACGAGCTGCACGCCCTGCCGGCGACCGAGGTCGCCCGGCTCATCCGCACCGGAGAAGTCTCCGCGGTCGACGTGACCGAGGCCGCCCTGGACCAGATCCACACCCTCGACGACCAGCTGCACGCCTTCTGCGAGCTGACCGCCGACCAGGCCCGCCAGCAGGCCCGGGCCGTGGCCGACGCAGTGGCCCGCGGGGAGACCCTCGGACCGCTGGCCGGGGTCCCGATCGCGGTGAAGGACCTCATCGCCACCAAGGGCATCCCCACCCGGTGCGGCTCGCCCGCCTACCGAGACTTCATCCCCGACGAGGACGACGTCGTGGTGGAGCGCGTCAAGGCCGCCGGTGCGGTGGTCCTGGGCAAGACGACGGTGCCGGAGCTCGGCTACAGCGGCGTCGGGCACAGCCCGGTGTCGCCCACCGCCCGCAACCCGTGGGACCCGGCGATGACACCCGGCGGGTCCAGCGCCGGCTCCGGCGTGGCGGTGGCCGCCGGCATGGCACCACTGGCGCTCGGCAGCGACGGCGGCGGGTCCATCCGCACCCCCGCTGCGCACTGCGGGGTGTACGGGTTCAAGGCGTCCATGGGCCGGGTTCCGCTGTACCCGGGCTGCCGCGACGACCGATACCCCGGCATCTCCAGCTGGGAGAGCCTCGAGCACATCGGTCCGCTCACCCGCACGGTGGACGACGCAGCCTTGTTGATGTCGGTCCTCGCCGGCCCGGACCCCCGCGACCGGCACTCCATCCCGTGCGACGACGTCAGCTGGCTGACGGCACCGCGGGGCGGGATCAAGGGTCTGCGCGTCGCGTTCAGCGCCGACTGGGGCTACCTCGCCGTCGACCCCGAGGTTCGCGAGATCGCCGCGCGCGCCGCACAGGTGTTCGCCGACGACCTGGGGTGCGAGGTGGTCGAGGCCGACCCCGGCTGGGAGGACCCCTTTGAGGCGTTCTGGTCGCTGGTCGTGGCCGACACCGACCTCAGCGGCATGCGGGAGCTGGTGCGCCGGCACGGCCACGAGATGTCGCCGCACCTGGTGGAGCTGCTGGGCAAGCCGTGGACCGCGGAGCAGCTCACCGACGCCGACACCGCCCGCAAACGACTGGTGAACCACATGTGGCGCTTCATGGCGGACTACGACCTGCTGCTCACCCCCACCCTCACCGTGCCGGCGTTCCCGGTGCACGTGCAGGGCCCGGAGGTGGTGGACGGGCGCATGGTCCCGCCCACCGCCTGGCTCGGCTTCACCTCACCGATCAACATGACCGGCCAGCCGGCGGCGAGCGTGCCGGCGGGCTTCACCTCCGCCGGGCTCCCGGTCGGGCTGCAGATCGTGGGGCGCCACCTGGCCGACGCCAGCGTCCTGCGGGCGTCCGCCGCGTTCGAGGCCGCTGCCCCCTGGGCGCAGCGGTGGCCGACGCTGGCCCGCACGCCCGAGGGAGTGGCCGCATGACCGGCCTCGGTGGGCTCAACCCCTCACCCGGGGCGCTGGTGCTCGGCCTGGTGCAGCAGCAGGTCCCCGTGGTGGACGAGCCGGCTGACCTGCTGCGCACCGCGGAGAAGATCGCCGCGACGGTGCGCTCCGCCAAGGCCGGCCTGCCCACGCTGGACCTGCTCGTCTTCCCGGAGTACAGCCTCAACGGGCTCAACCCACAGTCGTGGGCTCGTGAGGAGATGCTCTGCGAGCTCGACGGCCCCGAGGTGCAGCTGTTCCGCGCGGCCTGCGCGGAGAGCTCGGTCTGGGGCTGCTTCTCGCTGATGGAGCGCAATCCCGACGGTGCGCCCTACAACAGCGGCATCATCGTCAACGCCGACGGCGAGATCGCGCTCTACTACCGCAAGATGCACCCCATGGTGCCGCTGGAGCCGTGGGAGCCGGGCAACCTCGGCATACCCGTCTGCGAGGGACCCGCCGGCTCCACGCTCGCGCTGATCATCTGCCACGACGGGATGCTTCCGGAGATGGCCAGGGAGGCGGCCTACAAGGGCGCCAACGTCATCCTGCGCACCGCCGGCTACACCGACCCGGTCCGCCACCAGTGGCGCATCACCAACCAGGTCAACGCCTTCACCAACGTGGCGTACACGGCGTCGGTCGCGCTGGCCGGCGCCGACGCCACCGGGATCTGGTCCATCGGTGAGGCCATGATCTGCGACGTCGACGGCGTGGTGCTCGAGCAGGGCGACAACACCCCCGACCGCATCGTCACCGGTGAGGTCGTCCCCGCCCGCGCCGACGCCGCTCGCCGCGGGTGGGGAGTGGAGAACAACATCTACCAGCTGGGCCACCGTGGGTACGTCGCCGTGCGCGGCGGTGCGACCGACTGTCCGTACACCTACATGACCGACCTGGCGGCACAGCAGTACCGCGTCCCGTGGGAGGACCAGGTCGAGGTGACCGACGGCACCGGCGCCGGGCACGGACCGCCGCGGGAGAAGGGCACCACCACGGCTACCCAGTCGGCCTCTGCTTCCCGGCAGACCACCGGCTAGCCGGCACAGATCCGCATCGGCCCTCCACAGTGGACCAGATTCGTGGGTGCACAGTGGAGGGTTCGAGCGAGCCCTTCCCCTTGCGCAGCACCGGACACTGGTCGGCGACGGCGTGGTGCCCCCGTCCCCGCGACGGGGGCACCACGCTGTTCTCATCCAGCGCTGCCCGCCCGCCGCTGGTACACAGGAGGCAGCCCGGCGACCACGATTCGCACCGCGTGGTTCCCGAGCCCACGTCGCGGTCGAGCAGGCTGCCGCGCACGTGCCAGATGACGCCCGGTCCAGCGGCTCCGCCCCCGGGGGCACCCCGGCTCCGAGCGCCAGTGAACAGCTCCCGCAGAGCACTCACTGAAGGGCGAACTCCCATGGCCACCGGTGAAACTGGCTTCGACGACGTGTCGTTCGACCTGATCTCCCTCCAGTACCACTCGCTCAAGGCCGGGCACGACTACGGCCAGTACGTCCGCGATGCCCGAAACGCCGGGCGCGAGGACATCGCGTCCTTCTTCGAGGAAGTGATGTCGCAGGACTCCGCGCGGGCCGCGCGCTGCCACGACTTCCTCCGCGAGCTCAGCGGCAGCTCTCCGTCCGGCCCAGCGGTCAGCTGAGCTCCGGGCACCTTTCCCACTGTCTCCGGGTTCAGCACCGAGCCCGTCCAGCGCCGTTCGCGACGCAGCAGGGACAGGTTCTCGTCACCAGGCATCACCTTTCGGAGGTAGCAGATGTTTCTCCACACCAAGGGACTGCAGTTCGAGTGCAAGCCCGAGCAGGCCGACGCCCTCTACGCCATGAAGTTCCAGGAGATCCTGGGCGGACAGTTCGGCGAGATGACCGTGATGATGCAGTACCTGTGGCAGGGCTTCACCTGTCGGATGCCCGGCAAGTACAAGGACATGATCATGGACATCGCGACCGAGGAGATCGGGCACGTCGAGATGCTCACGACGATGCTGGCCCGCCTCCTCGAGGGTGCGCCCGCGGAGGTCGTGGAGAAGTCCGTCGCCGCCAATCCCGTGCTCGCCGCCGTCATCGGCGGCATGAACCCCCAGCACGCCATCGTCAGCGGTGGCAACGCCCTGCCCCGGGACAGCCAGGGCGTGCCGTGGAACGCCGGCTACATCGTCGCCAGCGGCAACCTGCTGGCCGACTTCCGCTCCAACGTGGCCGCCGAGGCGCAGAGCCGGGTGATGACCAGCCGCCTCTACAACATGACTGACGACCACGGGGTGAAGCAGACCCTGGCGTTCAACCTGGCTCGGGACACCTTCCACCAGCAGCAGTGGCTGCGCGGCATCGAGCAGCTCGTCGCCGATGGCCTGGTGGAGAGCGAGATCGAGACCAGCAACGCCGAGTTCGAAAACGAGGAGGCGGGCCGCACCTACTACGGCTTCGACCCTGACAGCCAGGCCCACGAGGGCATGTGGGCCAACGGTCGCACGATGCTCGGTGATGCCGACGTCAACTACGTGGTCAACCCTGCCCCGAGCGCGGACGACGGCATGCTGCCGCCGCCGGACCCCAAGCTGTTCGTCACCTACGACGGCAACGCAGGCACGCCCAAGACCGGCGACGCTGCCGGCGCGCACCTGCAGGGGGCGCAGAACGTGGTGAGCAAGGTGAAGGACAAGCTCACGCCCGACGAGTAGCCGGCGCTCCGGCACCTGAGCAGCCCTGCCCGGCTCCGGGTCGGGTCGTCCGCTTCCCCGCGTGGCGACCGGCCCGGAGCCGGGCAGGGTCCCACCCAGCACCGAAGGACACGATGAACCAGCCAGCTCAGCAGCAGCAGCCACCGGGCACCGAGCAGGACCTCACCCCCAGGGCCGATCACGGCGAGCAGAGCTACCGCGGCTCGGGGCGGCTGGAGGGCAAGGCCGCCGTCATCACCGGAGCGGACAGCGGGATCGGCAAGGCCGTGGCGATCGCCTACGCCCGGGAGGGCGCCGACGTGGTGATCTCCTACCTCGACGAGCACGAGGACGCCGAGGACACCCGCAAGTGGGTGGAGGAGGCCGGGCGCCGGGCGATCCTGGTGCCGGGCGACCTCGCCGAGCCCGCGCACTGTCGCGCAGTGGTCTCCCGCGCGGTCGAGGAGCTCGGCCGGGTGGACGTGCTGGTGAGCAACGCCGCCTTCCAGATGACCCACGAGTCCGTCGAGGAGATCCCCGACGAGGAGTGGGACCACACAATCGCGACCAACCTCAGCGCGATGTTCCACCTGGTCAAGGCGTCGGTGCCGCACATGCAGCCCGGTTCTTCCATCATCGGGACGACGTCGGTCAACTCCGACAACCCGGTGCCCACCCTGATGCCCTACGACGTGACCAAGGCGGGCATCGCCAACATGATCGCCGCGCTCGCCCAGCTGCTGGCCAGCAAGGGCATCCGGGCCAACAGCGTCGCTCCCGGCCCCATCTGGACGCCGCTGATCCCCTCCACCATGCCGCCGGAGCAGGTGGAGGAGTTCGGCAACCAGGTTCCGCTCAACCGCCCCGGCCAGCCCGCCGAGGTGGCCCCGGTGTACGTGATGCTCGCCTCCGACGAGGCCAGCTACGTCTCCGGCGCCCGGGTCGCCGTGACGGGCGGACAACCCATCCTGTGACCGCAGACCTGGCCGCACCACCGACTGGAGGAGACGTTCGATGACCACGTCCATCGCGCACCAGAGCATCGAGGAGCTGGGCGGGCCCACCAGCATCCTGGCGCGCCAGCGCTCCGACCACGAGCGCCTGGACCACCTGATGACCAGGGCGCGGGAGACCGAGGCGGCGGGCGGACTGGAGCACGAGCAGGCCCTGCGTGCGGTGGCGCGACTGGTGTTCACCCACGCCTTCGCCGAGGAGTCGGTGCTGTTCCCCGCAGCCAGGAAGGTGCTGCCCGAGGGCGACCCGCTCACCCTGGAGATCGAGGAGGAGCACCAGGAGGTGAACGAGGTGATGACCGAGCTCGACCGCTCCGAGCCCGGTGACCCGGGCCGCCACGAGCTGATGGAGCGGGCCTTCACCGTCCTGGACCAGGACGTCCGTGACGAGGAGGATCGCCTCCTGCCCCGGCTGCAGGAGCTGATGACGCCGCAGCAGCTGCGGGCGCTGGGCTGGCAGTGGTGGGCCCTGCGGCGCACCTCGCCCACCCGGCCGCACCCGATGGTGTCCCGGCGCCCGCCGGGTCAGGTGCTCTCGGCACTGCCCCTGACCGTGCTCGACCGGTCCCGCGACGGGCTCCAGGTGCTCAACGAGCGGACCGACCGCCGGATGAACCACCTCATCGGACCCGCCGACCAGGCACTGGCCACCGCCGCGGGTGCGGTGGAGCGGCTGCCGATCATGCGCAAGGGCGACAAGGCACCCACCAGCCGCTAGCCCTTTCCCCGGGGTGGGGCTGTAGGTAGGTTGCGACGGGTGGAGCAACGCCTCAGCCTGGTCTCGCTCGGCGTGACCGACCTGGCCCGGGCCCGCGACTTCTACGCCGCCCTGGGGTGGACCGGCCAGGAGGTGCAGGAGACGGTGTTCCTGCAGGCCGGGGGCATCGGCGTGGTTCTGTGGAGCCGGGGCAAGCTCGCCGCCGACTGTGGGCTGCCCGACGCGGGCCCGGGTGGGTTCGGCGGCATCGCCCTGGCGCACAACGTGCGCTCGCGCCCGGAGGTTGACGAGGTGCTGGCGGCCGCCGCCGCGGCGGGCGCACGGGTCACCCGGCCGGCTGCGGAGACCTTCTACGGCGGCTACGCCGGGGTGTTCTGCGACCCGGACGGGCACGCCTGGGAGGTCGCGCACAACCCTGGCTTCCCGCTGGCCGCGGACGGCTCGATCACCATCCCCGACCTCGGTCAGGCCTGAGCACACCTAGCCGTCGGTGAGCTCCTCGGCGAGCAGGTCCATCAGCAGGGCGTCGTGCCAGCTGCCGTCGTTGCCGCGCTCGGAGCGGCGCAGGGTGCCCACCGGGCGGAAGCCCACCTTGGCGTAGCAGGCGATGGCCGCGGCGTTGTCCGCCGCCGGGTCGATCTCGATGCGGTGGTGGCCGTGGTCGTCGACGAGGTGGCGGGCCAGGGTCCGCACCGCGTCGGTGCCCACCCCGCGACCGTGCACCGCCGGGTCGAGGTAGACGTCGATGGACGCGTGCCGGTAGTCCGGCTCGGCCTCCTCGCCCCACTGGATCCAGCCGACCACCCGCCCGTCCAGCTCGACGACGTAGGGCGTGGAGCCCGCCTCGTCGAGGTCCTCGGCCACCGCCGCCACCAGGTCCGGCCCGCCCCGCCACCGCTCGTGCACCTCGGGCGTCTCGCGGATCGGGACCAGCGCCGGAATGTCCGCAGTGGTCGCTGGGCGCAGCGTGACCTGGGAGCCGGAGAGCGTCGTCATCTCTCCACGCTAGGTCCAAGCTCAGCCTGCGTGCTCCACGCCGAGCTCAGCCAGCAGCGCCTGCACCTTGGTGCGGATCTCGTCGCGGATGGGACGGACGGCCTCGACGCCCTGACCGGCCGGGTCAGCCAGCTCCCAGTCGCGGTAGCTCACACCAGGGAACACCGGGCAGGCATCGCCGCAGCCCATGGTGATCACCACGTCGGAGGTCTGCACCGTGTCCGGGGTGAGCACCTTCGGTGCCTGGGTGGAGATGTCGACACCGACCTCGGCCATCGCCTGCACCGCGGCGGGGTTGATCGTGTCGGCGGGGGCGCTGCCTGCGGAGCGCACCTCCACCGCGCCGCCGCCGAGCGCGGTGAGGAACCCAGCGGCCATCTGCGAGCGCCCGGCGTTGTGCACGCAGACGAACAGCACGCTCGGCCGTCCGCTCACGACGTGACCTGCGTGGTCTTGACGGCACCGCTGACCGGACGCTCCCGGAAGCGCGTGCGCAGCGCCAGGGAGACGTACACCAGCGCCACCAGCACGGGCACCTCGATGAGCGGGCCCACCACCCCCGCCAGCGCCTGCCCGGAGGTGGCACCGAAGGTGGCGATCGCCACCGCGATGGCCAGCTCGAAGTTGTTGCCCGCGGCGGTGAACGCCAGCGTGGTGGTGCGCTCGTAGCCGAGGCCGACGGCCGCGCCGAACAGGTAGCCCCCGCTCCACATCACCGCGAAGTAGACCAGCAGCGGCAGCGCGATGCGCACCACGTCCCACGGGTTGTCGGTGATCTGCTCGCCCTGCAGGGCGAAGAGCACCACGATGGTGAACAGCAGGCCGTACAGCGCCCAGGGCCCGATCCGCGGGAGGAAGGTGCCCTCGTACCACTGCCGACCCCGCACCCGCTCCCCCAGCCGGCGCGACAGGAAGCCGGCCAGCAGCGGGATGCCCAGGAAGATCAGCACCGACCGGGCGATCTCCCACGGCGAGGCGTCGATGGTGGTCTGGTCCAGCCCCAGCCAGCCGGGCAGCACCGAGAGGTAGAACCAGCCCAGCACGGCGAACATGACCACCTGGAACACCGAGTTGATCGCCACCAGGACGGCCGCGGCCTCCCGGTCCCCGCAGGCCAGGTCGTTCCAGATGATCACCATGGCGATGCAGCGGGCCAGGCCCACGATGATCAGCCCGGTGCGGTACTCCGGCAGGTCGGGCAGCAGCAGCCAGGCCAGCGCGAACATCAGCGCCGGACCGAGGACCCAGTTCAGGATGAGCGAGCTGACCAGCAGCTTCTTGTCGCCAGTCACCGAGCCCAGCCGGTCGTAGCGGACCTTGGCCAGCACCGGGTACATCATGATGAGCAGACCCAGCGCGATGGGCAGCGAGATGCCCTCCACCTGCACCTTCTGCACCGCCTCGGTGACGGCCGGGGCGTTGGTGCCCAGCACCAGGCCCACCACCATGGCCACACCGATCCACACGGGCAGGAATCGGTCCAGCACGGACAGCTTGCCGAGCACGGTCTCCTGCTCGCGGACGGGCGCGCTCATGCGGGCACGGCAGCGGCAGCCGGGGCACCGGTGATGGGGCTGAGCACGCTGGAGAGCTGCTGCAGCGCAGCGGGAACCACCCAGTAGTAGACCCAGGTGCCGCGGCGCTCGCAGTCCAGCAGGCCCGCCTCGCGCAGCACCTTGAGGTGGTGGGAGATGGTCGGCTGGCTCAGCTCGAAGCTTGCGGAGATGTCGCAGACGCACGCCTCCCCGCCCTCGTGGCTGGCCACCAGGCTGAGCAGCCGCAGGCGCACCGGGTCGGCCAGCGCCTTGAAGCCGCGGGTGAGCTCCTCCGACCGCTGCCGGCTCAGCGGCTCGCGCACCAGCGGCACCCCGCACGCACTCTCGTAGTTAGACACGCCTCTATATTGACCGACCGTGAACCAGCGGGCAACCGGGTGGTCTCAGTGCTCGGCGAGCGCGTCCGCGTAGCGTCGGCGCACCAGCTCCACCAGCAGCGGGTGCACCCCCACCGGCTCGGCCACCGCGTCCGCGCGCGCCTGGGCCAGGCGGGTGTGGAACAGCCCCGGCGCCAACAGGTACGGCGAGACCAGCACCCGTCCCGCTCCCTCGGCCCGCAGCCCGGCCACCACCTCGGCCACCGGCGGCTGGGCCGCCACCAGGTAGCCCACCGGCACCGGCGCCTGGAGCAGCTCGGCCAGCAGGGCCCCGGCCGCCCGCACGTCAGCCAGAGCGCGGTCGTCGGCCGAGCCCACGGCGGCGAGCACCACCGCCTCGCCGGGTTGCCAGCCCGCCTCGTGCAGCCGCGCCAGCTGGGCCTGGGCCAGCACCGGGTCCGGCCCCAGCGCCGCGGTCACGTGCACCTGCTGGTGCCCGCTGGCCCGCACCTGCGCCGGGACGTCGGTGCGCACGTGGTAGCCGGCGGCGAAGAACGCCGGCACCACCACCACCGGCTCGGTGAGCTCGGCCAGCACCTCCGACACCGTCGGCCCGAGCACGTCGGCGAAGGCCAGCCGCACGACGGTGCCGTCGGCGGCCACGACGCTCGCCAGCTGCCTGGCCAGCTCGACGCCGCGCGGGTCACGCGTGCCGTGCGCGACCAGCAGCAGCACGGGTGCGCTCAGACCGGCTCCACCGCCAGCCGGTAGCCCCGCTTGACCACGGTCTGCACCAGCCGGGGCTGGCCGAGCGCGGCACGCAGCCGGCCCACCGCAGCCTCGACGGCGTGGGTGTCGCCGCTGTTGCCCGGCAGCTCGGCCAGCAGCTGCTGCATGGACAGCACCCGGCCGGGCTGGCGCGCCAGGGCGTGCAGCAGCGCCATGCCCGCCGGCGGCACCGCCTTGAGCTCGCCGTCCACCACCACGGCCTGGCCGCGGATGCTCACCTGTGCGCCGGCCACCTGCAGCTGCGGCACGCGGCTGGGCAGCTCGTCCACCAGGAAGCGGGCCAGCGCGCCCAGGCGGGCCCGGGTGGGCTGTGCGGTGGGCACGCCGATGGCCTCCAGCGGTCCGGCGGTCACCGGTCCCACGCACGCCACCAGCATCCCGGAGCGCAGCGCGTCCCTCAGCTGGTCGACGATCCCGAGGTCCTTCGCGCGGCTGAGCACGCTGGCCACCGCCGGGGCGCTGGTGAAGGTGACGGCGTCCAGCCCACCGGACGCGCAGGTCTCGATGAGGCGGTCCATCGGTGCCAGGTCGGCCGGCGGCAGCCAGCGGTACACCGGCACGGGCAGCACCTCGGCGCCGGCGTCGCGCAGGGCGGCGCAGATGTCGTACTGCACCTCCCACTCGGTGTTGGTGCCGTGCAGCTGCACCGCGATGCGCTTGCCGGCCACGCCCTCGGCCACCAGGTGCTCGGCCACCTCGACCGCCGACTCGCCCTGGGGTGACCACTCCTCGCGCAGCCCCGCCGCCCGGATGGCACCGGTGGTCTTGGGGCCGCGGGAGAGCACCCGGCAGCCGCGCAGCGCGTCCACCAGCCGGCCGCTCTCGCCCCAGCTCTCGGCGGCGTCCACCCAGCCGCGGAAGCCGATGCCGGTGGTGGCGACGACGATGTCCGGCGGGTGGGCCACCACGGCCTCGGTGGCCTGCTCCAGCTCGGTGTCGTCGGCGACCGGGATGATGCGGATGGACGGGCCGTGCAGCACCGCGGCACCCTTGCGCACCAGCAGCGCGGCCAGGTCCTCCGCGCGGCGCGCAGCGGTGATCCCGATGGTGAACCCGGCAAGGGCTTGGGGCTGGCCGGAGGTGTCCTGCGCTGGTGCCGCCACAGCGTCCTCCGTCCTGGTTCGTGCGGGCGTCACGGCCCTGCTGTCAGTGGTGCCGCTGTCAGTGGTGCCGCTGTCCGGGGTGCCGCTGTCCGGGGCGCCCCGACCTGCACCGTCGCTCGTCCGGCCCCAGTGTCCACGACTCGGACATCGTAGACGCGCACGGCGACCGTCTCGTCGTCCAGGCAGACCCCGGAGCGCAGCGAGAACACCTGCTTGAGCAGCGGGGACGCGACCGTGGGCTCACCGTCCCGGTCACCGACCAGCCCGCGGGAGAGCACTGCGGCCCCGGAGAACGGGTCCAGGTTGCACAGCGCGTGCAGGCTGCCGTCGGCCAGCCGGAAGAGCGCGGCCTGCTTGCCGGTGGGCAGCAGCACCGCCACCCCGCGGCCCGGGATGAGGTGGTCGAGCGGGCAGGCGTCCACCCAGGTGGTGGCCGGGGTGTCCAGGACGGTCATCGCGCTGCCTCCAGCTGGGGGTCGGGAACGCTCGACGAGCGGTCGTCGCGGCGGGTGGGCAGCCCGAGCAGCACCGGCACCTTGCGGCCGTCGGCCTCGGTGAAGGCGATGGTGGGGTCGGGCTCGGCCGGGGCGTTGACGAAGGAGACGAACCGGGACAGCTTGTCGGGGTCGTTGAGCACCCCGGCCCACTCGTCGGTGTAGCTGTCCACGTGGGCCTGCATGGCCGCCTCCAGCTCGGCGCCGATGCCCAGGCTGTCCTCGCACACCACCTGCCGCAGGTGCTCCAGGCCGGTGCGCCCGTCGGTGCCCAGCGACTCCATCCACGGCGCGGTGCGCTGCAGCCGGTCGGCGGTGCGCACGTAGAACATCAGGTACCGGTCGATGTAGCTGACCAGGGTGGCGTCGTCGAGGTCCTGGGCCAGCAGCTCGGCGTGGCGCGGGGTGAAGCCACCGTTGCCGCCGACGTAGAGGTTCCAGCCGTGCTCGGTGGCGATCACGCCGACGTCCTTGCTCCGCGCCTCCGCGCACTCCCGCGCACAGCCGGAGACGCCGAGCTTGATCTTGTGCGGCGAGCGCAGCCCGCGGTAGCGGTTCTCCAGGGCCACGGCCATGGCCACCGAGTCCTGCACGCCGAAGCGGCACCAGCTGGAGCCGACGCACGACTTCACGGTGCGCAGCGACTTGCCGTAGGCCTGGCCGGACTCCATGCCCGCGTCGATCAGCCGCTTCCAGATGGCCGGCAGCTGCTCCACCCGCGCACCGAACATGTCGATGCGCTGGCCGCCGGTGATCTTGGTGTACAGCCCGAAGTCGCGAGCCACCTCGCCGATGACGATGAGCTTGTCCGGGGTGATCTCCCCGCCGGGCACCCGGGGCACCACCGAGTAGGTGCCGTTGCGCTGGATGTTGGCCAGGAAGTGGTCGTTGGTGTCCTGCAGCGACGCCTGCTCACCGTCGAGCACGTGCCCGGTGCCCAGCGAGGCGAGGATGGAGGCCACCACCGGCTTGCACAGGTCGCACCCCGCACCCTTGCCGTGCTGGGCGATCAGCGCCGAGAAGGTGCGGATGCCGGTGGCCCGGACGATCTCGAACAGCTCGGCCCGGCTCTGGGTGAAGTGCTCGCACAGCGCGGTGGACATCTCCACCCCCGCCGAGGCGAGCAGCGTCTTGAGCATGGGCACGCAGCTGCCGCAGGTGGTGCCGGCGCTGGTGCACGCCTTCAGGCCCGCAACGTCGCAGCAGCCGCCGGCGATAGCCGCGTCGATGGTGCCCTTGGTGACGGCGTTGCAGGAGCAGACCTGGGCGTCGTCGGGCAGCGAGCCCACTCCCACCTGCGCTCCGGCCGGGGAGATCAGCGCCGCGGGGTCGGCAGGCAGCGGGTGCCCGACCAGCGGGCGCAGCGTGGCGTAGGCGCTGCTGTCGCCCACCAGCACCCCGCCGAGCAGGGTCTGGGCGTCGTCGGAGACGACGAGCTTGGCGTAGGTCCCGGCGACGGCGTCGTTGAGCACCACCTCCAGCGCGCCGGGGGTGGCCGCCTGGGCGTCGCCGAAGCTGGCCACGTCCACCCCGAGCAGCTTGAGCTTGGTGGACAGGTCCGCGCCGGGGAAGCTCGCCTCGCGGTGCAGCAGCCGCTCGGCCACCACCTCCGCCGACGCGTAGCCGGGACCGACCAGCCCGTAGCAGCGGCCCTCGATGGCGGCGCACTCGCCGACGGCGTAGATGGCGGGGTCGCTGGTGCGGCAGCCGGTGTCCACCAGCACGCCGCCGCGCTCGCCGACGGCCAGGCCAGCGTCGCAGGCCAGCTGGTCGCGCGGTCGCACCCCGGCGGAGAACACCACCAGCGAGGCGTCGATGGTGCCGCCGTCGGACAGGCCGACGCGCAGCCCACCCTCGGGCAGCTCGGTGATCTCCTGGGTGCCCACCCCGGTGTGCACCGTGAGCCCGAGCTTCTCCACCAGGTTGCGCAGCAGCGCGCCGCCCCCGGCGTCCACCTGCAGCGGCATCAGCCGCGGCGCGAACTCCACCACGTGCGGGGTGATGCCCATCAGGTTCAGCGCGTTGGCCGCCTCCAGGCCGAGCAGCCCGCCCCCGACCACCACGCCGGTGGGACGACCCTGGGCCGCGGCCGCCTCAGCCGCGGCGCGGATGCCGTCCAGGTCGGCCAGGGTGCGGTAGACGAAGCAGCCGGCGGAGTCGCGTCCGGGCACCGGGGGCACGAAGGCCGAGGAGCCGGTGGCCAGCACCAGCGCGTCGTAGCCGAGCACCTCCCCCGAGGTGGTGGTGACGGTGCGCGCGGCGCGATCGATGGCCAGGGCGGTCTCCCCCAGGCGCACCTGCACCTGTTCGTCGCCGGCGTAGTCGTTGCCGGCCAGCGCCAGCGAGCTCGCGTCCCAGCCGCCCACGTAGGAGGAGAGGGCGACCCGGTCGTAGGCGGCCACGGGTTCCTCGCTGAGCACCGTCACCTGCCAGGTGTGGTCGACGTCACGCTCGCGCAGCGCCTCCACGAACCGGTGGCCCACCATGCCGTGGCCGACCACGATCACGGTCCGGCTGCTCATGCGACGCCGCCCCGGGCCGAACCGGCGGGCGTGTTGGCGGCGACGCTCGCGGCGGGCAGGGTGGGGCGGCGCAGGTAGATGGCCCAGGTGACCAGGGCACACACCGCGTAGAACCCGAGGAAGACCCAGAAGGCCATGGTCGCCGACTTGGCCGGGGAGTTGTAGGAGGCCCGCAGCACCAGGTTGATGGCCACCCCGCCGAGGGCACCCACCGAGCCGGCGATGCCGATCAGCGCCCCGGACATGGTGCGCGACCACGCGGCCGCCTCCGCCGCGGTGCCGCCGGCCTCGACCACACCGCGCGACTTGGCCTCGAAGATCGCCGGGATCATCTTGTAGGTGGAGCCGTTGCCGATGCCGGAGAGGATGAACAGCAGGATGAAGCCGACGACGAAGGCGACCATCACCGTGCCGCTGGCCGCCCCTGCGGCGCCGTCGTCCACCGTTCCGGCAACCACCAGCACGCCGGCGGCGGCGATCATCGACACGAACGTGTAGAGGGTGATTCGCCCGCCGCCGATGCGGTCGGCGAGCATGCCGCCGAGCGGGCGGGACAGCGAGCCCAGCAGCGGGCCGATGAAGGCGATCTGCGCGGAGTGCAGGGCGGCCTCGGCCTGCATGGCCGGCGTGGCCGCCACCGCCCCGCCGCCGGTGAGGTCGGCCAGGAAGTTGATCTGCAGCACCTGGCCGAAGGCGAAGCTGAAGCCGATGAACGAGCCGAACGTGCCGATGTAGAGGAAGGACATCACCCAGGCGTCACGGAAGTGCAGCACGTCACCCAGCGAGCGGAGGTTCACCCGCTGGTTGCCCAGGTTGTCCATGAACACCGCGGCCCCGACGGCGGCACAGGCGATGAGCACCAGGTACACCGCGCAGACCAGCTCTGGGGACCGGTTGCCCGCGGTGGCGATGACCAGCAGGCCGATCAGCTGGATGGCCGGCACCCCGATGTTGCCGCCGCCGGCGTTGAGGCCCAGCGCCCAGCCCTTGAGCCGCTGCGGGTAGAAGGCGTTGATGTTGGTCATCGAGGAGGCGAAGTTGCCACCGCCCACCCCGGCGAAGGCCGCGATCACCAGGTAGGTGGTGTAGGAGGCGGGGTTGAGCATGAAGTACAGCGTGAGCAGGGTGGGCACCAGCAGCACCAGCGCGCTGAAGATGGTCCAGTTGCGTCCGCCGAAGCGCGCGGTGGCCACCGTGTAGGGCAGCCGCAGCACGGCACCGACCAGGGTGGGCACGGCGACCAGGAAGAACTTGCCTGCGGCGTCGATGCCGTACACCGACATCGGCATGAACAGCACCATCACCGACCAGATCGACCAGATGGAGAAGCCGACGTGCTCGGCGACCACCGACCAGATGAGGTTGCGCCGGGCGACGTTCTTGCCACCGGCCTCCCAGGCGGCGACGTCCTCGGCGTCCCAGTGCTCGATGTAGTGCTTGCGCCTGCGGGTCCGGCTGCCGCTCGCGTGGCTGTCCTGCGTCGTGGTCACTGTGGGCCTCTCCTCCTCGCGGGAGGCCCACAGTAGGGACGTCGTGTTGCGCCCAGCCTGCGCCCGGTGAACCCGACGTCACGACCTCCTCACGCCCGTGCGCGCGACGGTGTGAGGAGGTGCCGGGCACCGTCGGCCCTGCTCAACGGGCGCCCGGTGCTACAGCAGGTACCGGAAGATCGGGCTCTCCGGCGGGATCAGCTGCACGTCCGGCGGCGCCAGCCGCATGCGCTCCAGCAGCGCGGGCAGGTCGTCCGGGCGGCTCAGCTCGATGCCCACCAGCGCCGGCCCACGCTCCCGGTTGTTGCGCTTGACGTACTCGAACAGGGTGATGTCGTCGTCCGGTCCCAGCACCTCGTCCAGGAAGCCGCGCAGCGCACCCGGCTCCTGCGGGAAGTCCACCAGGAAGTAGTGCTTGCGGCCCTCGTGCACCAGCGCGCGCTCGACGATCTCGCCGTAGCGGCTCACGTCGTTGTTGCCACCGGAGACCATCACCAGCGTGGTGGTGCCGGGCTCCACCGCCACCACGGTGCCCAGCGCGGCCGCGGCGAGCGCGCCCGCGGGCTCGGCGATGATGCCGTCGGTCTGGTACATCGCCAGCATCTCCACGCACACCTGGCCCTCGGCGACGCTCACCAGCTCGGCGCCGGAGTCGCGGATGATCGGGTAGGTCACCTCGCCGGCGCGGCGCACGGCGGCGCCGTCGACGAAGGGGTTCACCTCGGCCAGGCCCACCGGACCACCCGCAGCCAGCGCGGCGGCCATGCACTGCGCGCCGGCCGGCTCCACCCCGACCACGCGGATGCCGGGGTGGCGCTCCCGCAGCCAGGACAGCGCGCCGGCGAGCAGGCCGCCCCCGCCCACCGGAAGCACGATGGTGTCGGGCGGGCCGTCCAGCTGGGCCAGTGCCTCGGCCAGGGCGGTGCCCTGCCCGGCGATGGTCCGCGGGTGGTCGAAGGCGGGCACCACCACGGCGCCGGTTCGCGCGGAGTCGGCCGCCGCGGCGGCGGCGGAGTCGTCGTAGCTGTCGCCGAGCACGATCAGCTCGATCATGTCGCCACCCAGCGCGGCGATGCGGTCGCGCTTCTGCCGCGGGGTGGTGCGGGGGACGTAGATGCGGCCGCGCACGCCGGTGGTGGCGCAGGCGTAGGCCAGGCCCTGCGCGTGGTTGCCGGCGCTGGCGCTGACCACACCGGCCGCGCGCTCGTCGTCGTCGAGCTGCGCCACAAAGTTGAAGGCGCCACGCACCTTGTAGGAGCGCACCACCTGCAGGTCCTCGCGCTTGAGCAGCACGGTGCCGCCCACCCGGGCGGAGAGCCGGCGGTTGACCTCCACCGGGGTGGTGGGCACGTGCCCGGCCAGGCGCTGGGCGGCGTCCTCCACCATCGCGGCATCGACGTCACCAGCGCTGGCGGGAGCGGCGCTGGGCGGGGGTGTGCTGGGGTGGGTGCTCACAGCTGCTCGCGGACCAGGACCGAGGTGTGCAGCAGCCCGTCCAGCGCCTCGGGCGTGGAGTGCGGGTGCAGGGCGTGCACCGCCAGCCGGAACAGCAGCGCGCGCAGCAGCATCTGCGGCCACTCCGGCAGCTGCTCCCCGCTGGTCAGCAGCTCCTCGTCGGCGTTGCCCCAGGCGAGGGCGTCCACCACCGCCACGGCGGAGCCCCACGCGGCCGGGCGCCAGAAGGGGGTGAGCTCGGTGATGCCGGGCTCGGCGGCACCGGCGAAGAGCACCGTGCCGAACAGGTCACCGTGCACCAGCTGCGCCGGGGACTCCACCGGCGTGCGCGCCTCGGCCAGCTCCTGCCACAGGTCGCTGGCCAGCAGCACCTCCAGGCCCGCACCGGCCGGGCGCTCCGCCCAGGCCGCCGCGTCGGCGACGGCGAGGAAGTCGGCCAGGTCCACGGCACCGGTGAGGAACCGGGGACGCTTGGCGCTCTCCAGCGCGGTGTGCAGACGCTGGGCGACCTCGACCACCTCGAGGTGGCGGGGCTCGGGCTGACCGGTGAGGAAGGTGTCGGCCGTCCAGCCGGAGACCACCCAGCGGCCGTCGGTGGAGCGCACCGGGCGGGCCAGACGGACGCGGTCGATCACCAGCGTCTCGCGCACCCCGGCTGACCAGGTGGCGCGGGCGTGGTCGGCACCCGGGGTGAGGACCACGTCCCCGCAGCGCCACCCGCTGCTCCACTCCGAGCCCAGCGGCTCCGGCTCCACGTTGCGCAGGCCGAAGGTGGCCAGCACGTGCGGAGGTGGCTCGTCCGCAGGGCTCGCCTGCGGGGTGGACGCATCAGTGACACTCACTCGTCGCAGGCTACCGGTGCGGCCCTGCCGACCACCGGATCCCCGGGGCGTTCCGGGCCCTTGTCGCCCCTGGCGACGCCAGAGAAGGGCGACAAGGGCCCGGAACACCGTGCACCGAGGGGCGCACGGCGGTGCAGCTCGGCTGGCCCTAGTAGGTCGGCAGCGAGGTGTCCACCTGCTTGGCCCAGGCGAGCACACCACCCTGCAGGTGCGTGGCGTCGGAGAAGCCCGCCTTCTTGATCGCGGCGAGCGCCTCGGCCGAGCGCACCCCGGACTTGCAGTGCAGCACGATCGGCTTGTCGTGCGGAAGCTCCGACAGTGCCTCGCCGGAGAGGATGCGGTCCTTGGGGATGAGCCTGGCGCCAGGGATGCGGACGATGTCCCACTCCACCGGCTCGCGGACGTCGATCAGCTCGAAGTCCTTGCCGGCGTCCATCATGTCCTTGAGCTCCGGGGCGGTGATGGTGCTGCCGGTCGCCGCCTCCCGCGCGGAGTCCGAGACCACGCCGCAGAACGCCTCGTAGTCGATGAGCTCGGTGACCTTGGTGGCCTCGGGGTCCTTGCGCAGCTTGATGGTGCGGTAGGTCATGTCCAGCGCGTCGTAGACCATCAGCCGGCCCAGCAGCGGCTCGCCGATGCCCATGATCAGCTTGATGGCCTCGGTGCCCATGATCGAGCCGATGGAGGCGCACAGGATGCCCAGCACCCCACCCTCGGAGCAGGAGGGCACCATGCCCGGCGGCGGCGCCTCCGGGTACAGGTCCCGGTAGTTCAGGCCCTTGCCGTTGGGCGCGTCCTCCCAGAACACCGACGCCTGGCCCTCGAAGCGGTAGATGGAGCCCCACACGTAGGGCTTGCCCAGCAGCACCGCGGCGTCGTTCACCAGGTAGCGGGTGGCGAAGTTGTCGGTGCCGTCCAGGATGAGGTCGTAGTCGCGGAAGATGTCCAGGACGTTGTCGGCCTCCAGGCGCACCTGGTGCAGCACCACGTTGACCAGCGGGTTGATCTCCTCGATCGACTCCTTGGCGCTGACGGCCTTGGGCTTGTCGAGGTCGGACTGGCCGTGGATGACCTGGCGCTGCAAGTTGGACTCGTCGACCACGTCGAAGTCGACGATGCCCAGCGTGCCCACCCCGGCGGCGGCCAGGTAGAGCAGCGCGGGCGAGCCGAGACCGCCGGCGCCGATGCACAGCACCTTGGCATTCTTCAGCCGCTTCTGTCCGTCCATGCCGACGTCGGGGATGATGAGGTGCCGGCTGTAGCGGGCGACCTCCTCCTTGGTCAGCTCGGCGGCTGGTTCGACCAGCGGTGGCAGCTGGGTGGCGCTCGCCATGGTTTCTCCTGTTCGGGCGGTGCGTCGCACGTGCGGGGTGCGCGACGTTGCGTGAGCGTGCGTGCGTGTCGAGAAGCGATTCTCCAACCCTGCAACGCGCGGAGTGCCGTGGGGCTTCCCGAGCTGTTCAGCCGCGCGGAAACGGCCACGGGTTGAAGCGACAGGCGAACCCGTCGGCGGGCACGACACCGCCGGGGTCCACCGTGGCGATGGTGTTGTTGGCGGTGCTGATGGTCTGCTGCATCATCACCGGCGCCAGGCCGCCGTCGGACGCGCAGGCCTGGTGGGCGGCGTAGCCGATGCCGTGCCCCACCTCGTGGTTGATCGCGTACTGCCGGTAGGAGCCGATGTCACCCTGGAAGTCCACCGCGCCGCGGACCCACCGGGCCACGTTGAGCACCACCCGGTCGAGGTCGCTGGTGTAGCAGGACACCTCCAGCTTGATGGTGTAGCCGCAGACCTCGCGCACCGTGGTCGGCGTGGCCAGCGAGATCCGCAGCGCCGGCTGACCGGAGTCCACCCGCTGGAAGGCGTGCTTGAGCTCGCCGGTCCAGCTCTTGGGGTTGCTCAGCGTCTCGTCCACCATCCGCGCGAACGACTCCTCGCCGCCGAAGGAGGCGGTGTCCATGCCGTCCTCCACCTCGACGGAGTAGGTGGTCAGCTGGGCGGTCTCCGCGCCCACCCGGGGACCGGTTCCCGGCACCACGTGCCAGGTGCGGGTGGGCACGTCGGGCACGGGGCCGCCGTTCGGCAGCACCCCGGAGGGGACGTCGGGGGCGAAGGTGCCGTCGCCCGGGGGACCCGGCACCGCGCTCTGCTCGGCAGTCGTCCCGGAGCCGGCCAGCTGGGTGCCGGGGGCGGGCTGCGGGGGCGCGGACTCCGCCGAGGTGGCGGTGCTGGGCCCCGAGCGCACCACGCCCACGCTGGCGATCACCGTGAGCACCACCAGGAGCGGAACGGCGTAGGCCCGCCAGCCGTAGGCGGCCACGAAGCGGCCCAGCGGTCCGCGGCGCGAAGCGGGCAGACCGGTCGGGCGGGGCACCGGCCGCTCGTCGCCGTCGCGGTCTTCCGGTGGCCGGCTCACGGCGCCCAGGTTGCCACACCGGGCCGTGCCCGGCGCCGAGGCACGCTCACCACTGGCCCTCCTGCACCTCCTGCAGCATCCCGCGGACGGCCCGAGCCACGGCCACCGGCCGCTCCATCTGCGCGACGTGCCCCACCTGGTTGAACACCAGCAGGCGGCTGCGCCGGATCACCGCGACCAGCTTGGGGGCGCGCTCCACGGTCACCAGCCGGTCCTTGGTGCCCCACACCACCAGCGTCGGGGCCTGCACCTTGCCGGCCACCGACCACAGCGAGCGGTGCGGCAGGGTCACCCAGGTCTGCAGGATGGCGTTGAAGGACTTGTTCAGCGCCGACGACGCCCACGACTGCCCCTTCCGCTCGTCGGCCTCCTGCACCGCTGCCGCGATCTTGTTCTCCGGCACCGCGTCCGGGTCGGCGAAGCACAGCCGGATCATCTGCTCGGCCCGCCGCTCGGCCGGGGTCTCGGCCAGCTGGTGGCGCACCAGCCGTCCGATGATGGGGACCACCGCGAGCACCATCCGCAGGTCGGACACCCGCCGCGGGTCCGGACGCAGGTCAGGCACCGCCGGCGAGACGAGCGTGAGGGTCTGCACCAGGTCCGGCCTGCGCGCCGCCACCAGGATGGCGATGGCCCCACCCATGGAGTTGCCGAAGAGGTGCACCGGTGCCGGCTGCTGCTCGAGGTAGTCGATCACCAGGTCGGCGCAGCCGGGCAGGGAGTAGTCACCGTCGGCTGGAGGCTCGCTGCGGCCGAAGCCCGGCAGGTCCAGCGCGTAGCCCGGCATGAGGGGGGCCAGGGCACCGGCGAGGTCGGTCCAGTTGGTGGCCGAGCCGCCCAGGCCGTGCACGTACACGGCCGGGACAGCGCCTTCCGGGCCGGGCGTGGTGCGCACGTGCACCGCCCGACCACCGACGTCGACCATCTCCCCCGGCCACTCCGTCCGGGTCAGGTCGACGGCACCCAGCTCGGCGTGCACGTCGGTGGAGAGGGCGGTCGGGGCGACCACGGTGGCCGGGGCTGCGTTGCGCATGGCAACCAGGATGCGGCATCTGCGCCCCTCCCGCAGACTCAGTGCCGCCGTCCCGGCCTGTGGGCGGAATGCGTCCCGAGCTCATTACCCGCGAGTAACCTGGGCGGGCACACCAGCGAGCGAAGGCGGGTTGATGACGGACGTGGGCACGGACCAGGCCAGTGCAGGCTCCTCGAGGTCGACCCCGGTGCCGCGGCGCAACGCGCGGCTGCCGCGGACCGCACGACGGGCGCAGCTGATGGCAGCCGCCCGGGACGTCTTCGTCGCCCGGGGCTACCACGCCACGGGCATGGAGGAGATCGCGCTCCGCGCCGGGGTCAGCAAGCCCGTGCTCTACCAGCACTTCCCCGGAAAGCTCGACCTCTACCTGGACCTGCTGCACAGCTACGTCGACGACCTGGTGCGCCTGGTGCGGGAGGCCATCAACTCCACGCCGGACAACAAGCTGCGGGTGCACGCGGCGGTGGCGGCGTACTTCGACTTCATCGACGCCGACGGCCAGGGCTACCGCCTCGTCTTCGAGTCCGACCTGCTGGGCGAGCCGTCGGTGCAGCAGCGGGTGGACCGGGGCACCGAGCAGTGCATCGACGCGGTCACCGAGGCGGTGATGGCGGACGCGGGGCTGGACCCGCAGCGGGCCCGGCTGCTGGCGGCTGGCCTGGTCGGCGCCAGCCAGGTGGGCGCCCGCTACTGGTTGGACTCCGACCGCCCCGTGCCCAAGGAGGAGGCGGTGGAGATCATCAGCTCGCTGGCCTGGGCCGGGGTCGGCCACCTGCCGCTGCACGCGGGACAGGAGCGGGAGCCGGCCAGACCGAGCTGAGACCCGGCCGGACGAGCCGCGGGGCAAGGATCGTCCCCGTCGGCCCGTCCGGGTGGGCGATCAGGCTGTTCCGAACCCCACGCGGCGGCCGTCAGCAGGGCCGATCTCGACGTAGGAGATGCGCGAGGACGGCAGCACGAAGCGGCGTCCCTTGTCGTCGGTGAGGGCCAGCACTCCGTCGCGCGCACCCTTGAGGGCAGCGTCGACCAGCTCCTGGACCTCGTCCGGCGACTGGCTGCTGCTCACCAGCAGCTCGCGCGGACTTTCCGCAATGCCGATCTTGACCTCCACGGGGAACCTCCGGTCCACAGACAACTACCTACGGCCCGAAGGCTAGTGCAGCCGCCCTCGCTGGACGCACCCCGCGGCTGTGCTGTCAGCGAAACCAGGGCCCGCAGCGAACCCGGGGCCCGCAGCCGAGGAGCAGAGCGTCAGCCCAGTCCCATGGCGCGCATCCGCCGGGTGTGCTGGTTCTGCAGGCGCCGGAACAGCTGGGCGAAGCCGACCAGCCCGGAGGTGCTGGTGATGAGCAGCTCGGCGAGGTCGTCGCGCCGGGCCACCACGTGCTGGGCCTGGGTCACGGCCTCCCCCAGCAGCCGTCGCCCCCACAGCGTCAGCCGGGCGGCCAGCGCGGGGTCGGCGGCGCAGGCCGCGCTCACCTCCTGCTCGGCGAAGGCGGAGTAGCCGGTGTCGGCCAGCACGGCGCGCACGGTGGCCCCGGTCTCCTCGTCCAGCGCCCCGGCGATCTCCCGGTAGAAGTCGGCCGCCAGCCCGTCGCCCACGTAGGCCTTGACCAGCGACTCCAGCCACGAGTCGGGGGCGGTGAACTCGTGGTAGGAGTCCAGCGGGGCGATGAAGGGCTGCATGGCCTCCTGCACCGCCACCCCGCGCTCGGCCAGGAAGGCCTCCACCTGGTGGTAGTGGCCCATCTCCGCTGCGGCCATGGACGCCAGGGCCGCCCGGCCGTCGAGGGTGGGTGCAGTGCGCGAGTCCTGGGCGAGCCGGTCGAAGGCCGACAGCTCGCCGTAGGCCAGCACCCCCATCAGGTCGACCACGCCCGGGTGCAGTGCAGCGCTGACCTCGGCGCTCTCGGCGATGCTCATGGGGCGTGAGCCTAGTCCGGCTGACGCGTGTCGCATCTGTCATGGTGAGACCACTTCAGTGCCAGTTGCGGTTACCATGTAGTTCGAGCACCAAGCGACATGCGGGTGCTCAGAAACTGCGCGCGCACCAGCCTCCCACGCTGCCGCGCCTCGCCGGAGCCGCTCAGCGGCAGCCGCAGCGGGGGCGCCTCACGGAGTGCAGGCCGGGTCTGCCAACCGGATCCGTCAGGTGCGTGCTGGCCCGAGAGAGGCACGACCCCTGACTACTTCACCGCTTTCCGACACAGACACCACCTCCACGGACACCGCCGTGAACGAGAACGTCGTCGACCAGAGCGTCGACCACACCGCCGCGGGCACCGCCCCCGAGGACGCCATCGCCAAGCCCCTGGTGGGCGACGCGCCGGTGGCCCCGCAGTCGCCGTCCTTCGCCGAGCTGGGCGTGCGCTCGGAGATCGTCGAGGCCCTCAACGAGGTGGGCATCGAGCGCACCTTCGCCATCCAGGAGCTCACCCTGCCGCTGGCGCTGGCCGGCGACGACCTGATCGGCCAGGCTCGCACCGGCATGGGCAAGACCCTGGGCTTCGGCGTGCCGCTGCTGCACCGCATCACCACCGACGGCTCCGGCACCACCACCCTGGACGGCACCCCCCGCGCCCTCATCGTGGTGCCCACCCGCGAGCTGTGCGTGCAGGTCACCCAGGACCTCAAGGACGCGGGCAAGCACCTCGGCATCCGGCTGCTGTCCATCTACGGCGGGCGCCCCTACGAGCCCCAGGTCGCGGCGCTGCAGAAGGGCGTCGACGTCGTCGTCGGCACCCCCGGCCGCCTGCTCGACCTGGCCCAGCAGGGCCACCTGGTGCTCGGCAAGATCGGCGTCCTGGTGCTCGACGAGGCCGACGAGATGCTCGACCTCGGCTTCCTGCCCGACATCGAGCGCATCCTGCGCATGGTGCCGGACAAGCGCCAGACCATGCTGTTCTCCGCCACCATGCCCGGCCCGATCATCACCCTGGCCCGCACCTTCCTCACCCAGCCCACGCACATCCGCGCCGAGGAGCCGGACTCCTCCGCGGTGCACGATCGCACCACCCAGCACATCTACCGCGCCCACGCGATGGACAAGGTGGAGATGCTCAGCCGGGTGCTGCAGGCCAAGGACCGCGGCCTGTCCATGATCTTCACCCGCACCAAGCGCACCGCGCAGAAGGTCGCCGACGAGCTCGCCGACCGCGGCTTCGCCGTGGGCGCCGTGCACGGCGACCTCGGCCAGGGCGCCCGTGAGCAGGCCCTGCGCGCGTTCCGCACCGGCAAGATCGACGTGCTGGTGGCCACCGACGTCGCGGCCCGCGGCATCGACGTCACCGACGTCACGCACGTGGTCAACTACCAGTGCCCGGACGACGAGAAGACCTACGTGCACCGCATCGGCCGCACCGGCCGGGCCGGCAAGACCGGTGTGGCGGTCACCCTGGTGGACTGGGACGACCTGCCCAAGTGGCAGCTGATCGACAAGGCGCTCGGCCTGGGGCTGCCCGAGCCTGAGGAGACCTACTCCAACTCGCCGCGCCTGTTCAGCGACCTCGACATCCCCGAGGGGATCACCGGCCGCCTGCCCCGGGCCGAGCGCACCCGCGCCGGCCTCGGCGCCGAGGTGCTCGAGGACCTGCCCGGCTCCCGCACCGGCGGCAAGAGCGCTCGTTCCGGCGGCCAGGGCCGCTCCGCCGGCGGCGACCGGCACGAGCACGGCAGCCGCCAGGAGGGCACCGACAAGCCCGCAGGGGCCGGTCGCCGCGGACCGCGCAAGCGCACCCGGGGCGGCTCCGCCGACGGCGCGCCCGCCGGCACGGGTGAGAGCACCCAGGCCACGGTCGCTCCGTCCACGGCAGGCACCGAGGGTGGCGAGGGCGGCGACGCACCCCGCAAGCGCCGTCGTCGCCGTCGCGGCGGATCGGGCGGCAACGCCTCGGGCGAGACGCCGGCCACCAGCACCGTCAGCGCTGACTGACCTGCTCCCCCGTGCTGGCACCGGAGCGGCGCACGCGAGCTGACGTGCTGGCCGCCACGGCGATCGTCCTGGTCGTCGTGGTGGCCGCAGCGCTGCTGTGGTGGCGCAGCGACGCCCGGGCCACCACCTCGATGGTCGCCGAGGAGCCCGCCGCCGCGCTGGTCCCCGCGACCACGGTGCCACCGACGCTGAGCGAGTCCTGGCAGGCGCCGTCAGCCGCCACCACCGCCCCGGTGGTCGCCGGTGGTGTGGTGGCCACCGCCGACGGCTCCGAGGTGGCCGGGCGCACGCCCAGCACCGGGCAGACCCGGTGGAGCTACACCCGCGCCAACAGCACGCTGTGTGCCGCAGCCGGGCAGTGGAGCCTGGTGGTCGCGGTGTACCGCACCAACCGCGGCTGCAGCGACGTCACCGCGCTGCAGGCCTCCACCGGAGCCCGCGGCGCGCAGCGGACCAGCCTGGCCGACGACCAGGTGACGCTGCTCGGCGACGGGGTCTACCTCGCCTCCATCGGCTCCACCCGCACCGAGGTGTGGCGTTCGGACCTGGTGCGCACCATGGAGCTGGGCCGGGTGGACGCCCCGGTCAACCCCGGCTCGCAGCCCCGCGAGGGGTGCGCGATCCGATCGGTGGCCTCCTCCACCAGCCGCGTCGCGGTGGTGTTCTCCTGCCCCGGCGAGGCCGGCGAGCGGCTCTCGCTGTTCGGCCCCACCCCCGACGACGCCACCAAGCCCGCCGAGCTGGCGACCACCCTGCTGGGCGTCGACGGCGCCCGTGCGGTGGCCGAGGCCGGCGACCGCACCGTGGTCTACCTGCCCGGTGAGCAGCCCGTCCTCACCGTCTACGACTCCGGCGCGCGGCCGGTGAGCACCGTCCCGGTGGCCGCCGCCGACGCCCCGCCCCCGCGCACCGGCTCAGCCGAGGGTGCGCGCCTGGTGGAGCCCACCACCACGCTGGGTTCCACCCTGCTGTGGTGGACCGGTCGCGCCACCGTGGCGCTGCGCACCGGCGACTACTCCACCGCGTGGGCGCAGCCCGGTGCGCTGGGCCCCGGGGTGGAGATGGCCACGCAGCTGCTGCTGCCGGTGCCGGAGGGCATCGCGGTGCTCTCCCCCGCCACCGGTCTGCGGATGCGCACCATCGACGTGCCGCGTCCGGCGGGGTCAGTACCTCCCGGCCAGGCGCTGGAGCTGGCGGTGGCCGGGACGGTGGTGCTGGAGCAGCGCGGTGCGACGGTGGTGGCGCTCAGCTGACGGCGACGTCGACCGTCACCAGCTGCGCCCCGTCGTCCCAGTGCGCCAGCAGGTTCTCCGCCAGCTCGCGGTAGGCCTGGGCGCCCTTGTTGCGTGGACCGGTGAGCACCGAGCTGCCCGACGCCGACGCCTCGGCGAAGCGCACCGTGCGCGGGATCGGGGGCGACAGCAGGGGCAGCTGGTAGCGGTCGGCGACGTCGGCGAGCACGTCCCGGCTGTGGGTGGTGCGCGAGTCGTACAGCGTGGGCAGCACGCCCAGCATCGCCAGCTCGGGGTTGGTGATGGCCTGCACGTCGGCCACCGTGCGCAGCAGCTGTCCCACCCCGCGGTGCGCCAGCGTCTCGCACTGCAGCGGCACCAGCACCGCGTCGGCGGCCGTCAGCCCGTTGAGGGTGAGCACCCCCAGCGACGGGGGGCAGTCGATGATCACCACGTCGAAGTCGTCGGCCACGGTGGCCAGCGCCCGCTTGAGCGCGTACTCCCGGCCAGGGCGCATCAGCAGCATCGCCTCCGCGCCGGCCAGGTCGATGGTCGCCGGCATCAGGCGCGGGCCCTCGACCACGTCCAGCAGCACCGTCGCGGCGGTGGCGTCGCCGAGCAGCACCTCGTGGGCAGAGGCGGTGAGCCCGTCCGGGTCGTGGCCCAGGCTGAAGGTGAGACAGGCCTGCGGATCGAGGTCGACGAGCAGGACTCGTCGCCCCAGCGCGGCCAGCGCCGCCCCCAGGGACGCCACCGTCGTGGTCTTGGCCACTCCGCCTTTTTGGTTCGCTACCGCCAGGGTGAAGGTCACCGGCAGATACTCCCACGCCGGGACCGCGGTCAGGCGCAGCAACGCAGCTCTGCTAGCGCGCGTCCCGCACCAGGGCCATGCTGGGACGATGCCCCCGCTCACCGCGAACCCACAGCCGGGCGCAGCCACCGACCCGGCTGAGGACCTCGGCCTGTTCGGCCCGGACAGCATCACCTGGCGGGTGCTGGCCGACCCGGCCATGGGGATCGGCGGGCTGCGGGCGCTGTTCCTGCAGGCGCTGCACCCGCTGGCGATGGCCGGGGTCTACGAGCACTCCGACTACCAGGCGAGCTTCTGGCCACGGTTGCGCCACACCGCCGAGTACGTCAGCACCGTGGGGTTCAGCCCCACCGCGCAGGTGGAGTCCGTGGCCGCCCGGGTGCGCCAGATGCACACCCTGGTGCACGGCACCGACGCGGTGACGGGTCTGCGCTACTCCGCCCAGGACCCCGACCTGCTGACCTGGGTGCACGTGACGGAGGTGTCCAGCTTCCTGCACACGGCGCGGCGCGGCGGCCTGACGCTCACCGGGGCCGAGCAGGACCAGTTCCTGGCCGAGCAGGTCCGGGCGGCGCGACTGCTCGGTGCGGACGAGGTGCCCGCCAGCCGGGCGGAGGTGGCGCAGTACCTGCAGCGGGTGCGCCCGCAGCTGCGGTGCAGCTCGGCCACCCGCGACGCCGCCCGGGTGCTGCTGGTGCCGCCGATGCCGTGGCGGGTGCAGCTGCTCACCCCGGCACGCCCGGCCTGGTCGGCGGTGGCGCTGCTCGGGTTCAGCCTGCTGCCGGCCTGGGCGCGGCGGATGTACCGGCTGCCCGGCCTGTTCACCACCGACCTGGCGGCGGGGGTGCTGCTGCGCGGGCTGCGCACCGTGGCGCTGGCGCTGCCGGAGCGGGTGCGGGTGGGCCCGCCCGTTCAGCAGGCCTGGGCGCGGGCGGCTAGCTCCACCACTGGGTCCACAGCAGACCACCCGTGAGCGCCAGCACCACCGCAGCGGAGCCCACGGCCGCGGCCGGCCCTCGGCGGTCGCCGTAGACCTGCACCAGCACCGCGGCCAGCGCCACCAGCAGGTGCGCGGCCATCATGGTGGCCGGTGGGCCCATGGCCCCGCGCTGCGCGGCCAGCACCGTGGCGCCCACCACCACCACGGCGAGGATCACCAGGCCGCCGGTGAGCACCCCGGAGATCATCCGCACCAGCCCAGCCAGGCGCTCGCCCGCGCTCGGGCCCCCGGTGTACGTCTCTCTCCTGCGCACGGTGCTCACGGCGCCAACCCCGCCCACGGCGCCAGCTCCGGCGCCTGCCGGCCCAGGTCGCAGCTGCGGCGGACGTCGCACCAGGAGCACTGCGCCCCCGGGCTCGGCGGGAACAGCACGTCGGGGTCGCCTCCGGCAGCGAGCGTGTCCGTGGTCAGCTGGATCTCCTGCGCCGACTCCTCGGCCCGCTGCTGGTGCCGGGCGAGGGACTCCGGCGTGTGGTCGAAGGCCAGCACCTCGCCGGTGGGCAGGTGGTGCAGCTCCACCCGGCGGCAGGGCTTGCGCAGGGTGCGCCGGGTGGCCAGCACGTACAGGGCCAGCGCCTGCGAGCCCCGCGCGTCGTCCACGGTCAGCGGGCGGCGCCCGGTCTTGTAGTCCACCACCACCAGCTCGGTGCCCTCCGGTGCCTGCTCGTTCACCCGGGCGTCGATGCGGTCGACGCGGCCCTCCGCCACGATGGCGCCCACCGGGGCGGCCACCCAGCGCTCCAGGCCCACGGGCTCCACCTCGGCCGCGCCACCGTCGAGGGACTCCACGTAGTCGGCCACCCAGTCCTGGGCACGCTCGCGGTAGCGCGCGGACTGCTCGGCGTCGGCGAACCCGCTGGCGCCCTGCACCGCGCTCCACGCGGTGCGCACCTGCGCGCGGGCGTCCTCCACCGTGCGGCGTGCGGCGGGCTGGTCGAAGAAGGTGCGCAGCGCGGCGTGCACCACCGCGCCCACGGTGTTGTGCGCCCACGCCCCGGCCCGGGGTGGCGCGGGGCGGTCCAGGTAGGTCATCCGGTAGCGGCGGCGGCAGGCGGTCCAGGTGCCCAGCTTGGACGGGGTGACCTTGACCAGCCTCGTGGGCATCCCGTCGAGGCCCAGCTGGTCGCTGCCCCCGGGGCCCACCGCCCGACGGCGGCCGCTCACCGCCGCACCACCGTGGCGCCGGTGGCGGCATCCAGCAGCTGCTCGTAGTCCTGCGGCCCAGTGGTGTGCGTGCCGAGGCGCACCACCTTGTTGCGCCCGTGGTAGTCGCTGGAGCCGGTGGTGAACAGCCCCAGCTCGGCGGCCAGGCTGCGCAGGTGGCGGCGGTCACGGTCGTCGTGGTCCACGTGGTCGACCTCCACCCCGCCCAGCCCTTCCGGGACCAGCTCGGCGATGGCGTCGTCGGTGAGCATCGCGCCGCGGCTCTGCGCCCGGCAGTGGGCCAGCACGCTCACCCCGCCGGCGGCGGCCACCAGGTGCACCCCGCGCAGCAGCGGGGTGTCCTCCTTGTGCACGTAGTAGCGGCCACGGCTGGACAGCAGGTCGCTGAACGCCTCGCCCACCGAGGAGACCACCCCGGCCTCCATGAGTGCGCGGGCCAGGTGCGGCCGGCCCGCCGAGGGGCCCGCCGCCGACAGCACGGCGTCGGGGTCGACCGGCAGGCCGTCAGCAGCCATCCGCTCCGCCATCACCCGCAGCCGCCGGGTGCGCTCCCCGCGCAGCCGGAGCCGCTCGGCGGCCAGCTCGGGGTGCTCGGGGTCGAACAGGTAGGCCAGCAGGTGCACCGCGACCTGGCGCCCACCCGCGCCGGGCCCGAAGCCCTCGGCCGGGGAGGCGCAGGACAGCTCCATGCCCGGCACCAGGGTGAGGCCCTCCGGCAGCGCAGCAGCAGCCTCCGCCCACCCGGAGGTGGTGTCGTGGTCGGTCAGCGCCACCACGTCCAGCCCCGCGGCGGCGGCGGCGGTCACCAGCTGGGCGGGGGTGTCGGTCCCGTCCGAGACCTTCGAGTGGGTGTGCAGGTCGATGCGCACGCGTCCTCACTCCTTCCTGGTCCCTGGATCGGCTGTCCTACCCGGCGGGCACGTGCCCGTCGGGTAGGACAGAAAGCGACTGTCGCTGGTGCGCTAAGCCTTCGGCTCGGGGCGGCCGGGCTGCTCGCCGCCGCGCGCCTCGCCGTAGGAGCGCTTGGGCACCATCACCTTGCGGCGGAAGATGCAGACCACGGTGCCGTCCTGCTTGTAGCCCTTGGTCTCCACGTACACCACGCCGCGGTCGTCCTTGGACTTCGACGGGGTCTTGTCCAGCACCTCGGTCTCGCCGTAGATGGTGTCGCCGTGGAAGGTCGGCTTCACGTGGCGCAGCGACTCCACCTCGAGGTTGGCGATCGCCTTGCCGCTGACGTCGGCGACGCTCATGCCCAGCAGCAGCGAGTAGATGTAGTTGCCCACCACGACGTTCTTGCCGAAGTCGGTGGTCTCCTCGGCGTAGTTGGTGTCCAGGTGCAGCGGGTGGTGGTTCATGGTGATGAGGCAGAAGAGGTGGTCGTCGTACTCGGTGACCGTCTTTCCGGGCCAGTGCTTGTACACATCGCCGACCTCGAACTCCTCGTAGTACCGACCGAACTGCACCGTCTACCTCCAGGCTGGGTTCCACGGGGCGCAGTGCCCCGGTTGATCTTTGTCCGACGTGACGTCTCAGTGTGACGGAGTGAGCCAGGCCATCGTGCGGCGACCCGCGGGCGGCCGGCCCGCCGCGCTACCCGGTCGCGGGGAGCCCGAGGTGGCCGGGGGCCGTCACAGCGTGACTGCGGAGCGGCCGGGGTCGCGGACGTCCACGCCCGCCTCCTCCCACGCCTCCCGCAGCGCCTGGGCGCCGCGCAGCCGGACCCAGGCCGCCTCGGTGCCGGTCACCGGCACCACCTCGAGGAAGCGCACCGGGTCCATCGGCTCGGCCAGCGCCAACTCCGGGACGTCGCTCTCGCCCAGCACCACCGCGGTGAAGGCCGAGCCCTCCCAGAGCGGCTCGCGCAGGTCGATCAGCGCGTCGGGCTGCAGCACCAGTCCCTCGACGACGGGAGCAGCGGCCAGGATGGCCAGCGTGCGCACCACGCCGTCGACCCCACCCCGCACTGACAGCACCAGCTCGGCGCGGGGCCCGTGCACGCTGTCGGTCATGATCGCCTCGGGGTCACCCATGGGGTGGCGCGAGCAGCCCACGGTGGCGTAGCGAACCATCCGGTCGGAGTCGGGCCCGAAGCGCAGCACGTCCAGCGACTGCACCCCGAGAAAGGTCACCGACGCCCGCTCGGGAGCCGGCCCGACGATGTGGGTGCGCAAGTGGACGTCTACCTGGTCGAGCACCTCAGCCATTGCCCCATTGAACCAGTCGTGTCGTGCTGGCTCAGCCCTGGTTGCCCATCGACAGCTTGCTCAGCAGGTCGCGGGCCCGCTCGGCGGTGCGCGGCTCGCACAGCACGTCGTAGCGTCCCGCGACCAGCTGCATGGTGGAGGAGAAGTCCCGCTGGCCCTTGGTGGCGCCGTAGGTCATGGCTCCGGAGATGAGGCCGAACACCACACCCACGACGATGCCGGTGATCAGCGGCACCGCCAGGCCGCCCTCGCCGAAGAGGCTGAGCAGCAGTCCCACGAACACGCCGAGCCAGGCGCCGGAGGCGGCACCGGCCCCCAGCACCTTGGGCCAGGTCAGCCGCCCCAGCACCCGCTCGACCTGCATGAGGTCGACCCCGACGATGGTCACGTCCTCCACTGAGAACTCGCGGTCGGACAGGTAGTCCACCGCCCGCTGAGCCTCGGCGTAGGTCGGGTAGGAGCCGATGGGCCATCCCGTCGGTGGGGTCGGCATCGACAACCCCTTGCCCTGGTTGGACAGCGCACGGTTGGACATGGGGCTGGTCATCGGTTCAGCTCCTTATCGGGATACGGACTGCAGTCTCTCCGGTGCAACGAACCGAGCACGCGTTTCGTGCCCGGTTCGTCGTCCGGATCAGCGCCGCTGCGCGTACTCCTTCAGCAAGCCCCGACTGATGATCGTCTTCTGGATCTCGCTGGTGCCCTCACCGATGAGCAGGAACGGCGCCTCGCGCATGAGGCGCTCGATCTCGTACTCCTTGGAGTAGCCGTAGCCGCCGTGGATGCGGAAGCTCTGGGTGGTGACCTCGGCGCAGTACTCGCTGGCGAGCATCTTGGCCATGCCGGCCTCGACGTCGTTGCGCTTGCCGGTGTCCTTCAGCCGCGCGGCGTTCACCATCATCAGGTGCGCGGCCTCCACCTTGGTGGCCATCTCGGCCAGCTGGAAGGCGATGGCCTGGTGCTGGGCGATGGGCTTGCCGAAGGTCTCGCGCTGCTGGGCGTAGGCCACGGCGAGCTCGAAGGCGCGGATGGAGATGCCGCAGGCCCGGGCCGCCACGTTCACGCGACCGACCTCGACGCCGTCCATCATGTGGCCGAAGCCCTTGCCGGGCACGCCGCCGAGGATGTCGCTGGCCTTGGCCTGGTAGCCGTCGAACACCAGCTCGGTGGTGTCCACGCCCTTGTAGCCCATCTTCTCGAGCTTGCCGGGAATGGTGAGACCCGGCTTCACCTCGCCGAAGCCGGAGGGCTTCTCGATGAGGAAGGTGGTGAGGTTCTTGTACGGCTTGTCCGCACCCTCGTCGGTCTTCACCAGCGCGGCGATCAGGGTGGAGGAGCCACCGTTGGTCAGCCACATCTTGGCGCCGTTGATGGTGTAGTCACCATCAGCGTTCTTGGTGGCCTTGGTGCGAATGGCGGCGACGTCGGAGCCCAGGCCCGGCTCGGACATGGAGAACGCGCCGCGGACCTCGCCGGTGGCCATTCGGGGCAGGTAGTACTCCTTCTGCTCCGGCGTGCCGTGGTGGATCAGCATGTAGGCGACGATGAAGTGGGTGTTGATGACGCCGGAGACGCTCATCCAGCCCCGGGCGATCTCCTCGACCACCAGCACGTAGGTCAGCAGCGACTCGCCGAGGCCGCCGTACTCCTCCGGGATCATGAGGCCGAACAGCCCCATCTCCTTCATCCCGTCCACGATCTCCTGCGGGTAGGTGTCGGAGTGCTCGAGCTCCTGGGCACGGGGAATGATCTCCTTGTCCACGAAGTCACGGACGGTGGAGAGGATCTCCTGCTGGATCTCCGTGAGGTCCGCAGTCTGGGCGAGCCGTGCCATAGAGAACACCTTTCCAAGGGGTCGGACGCCGCAGCGTGGTGAGCGCTGCGACGGGTTGCCGGCGAACGTGTCGGAGCGCCGGCTGCACACCGGGTCCCGTACAAGTTACTCGCCAGTATGGCGGCTGCACCCACAACGCCGCGAGGGGGTGTGCTGATGCACACCCCCTCACGAGCACGCCACGGGTGGCGTGCGGAAAAGCCTTGTCGCCCAGGTCAGACCGCGTCGGCTGCGTCCTTGGCCGCCTCGGCCTCGCTGCTCGCACCGTCGGTGGACAGCTCGCCGCCGGCGCTCTCCAGGTGGGCGCGGATGAACCAGTGGAAGAGCTCCAGCTCGCCGGACTGGCCGGTGAGCAGGTCCTCGGTCACCGGGTCCAGCTCGCCGACCTCCTCCATCGCCTTGCGGTGGTCACCGATGACGCCGGTGTAGACCACGTCCAGGGCACCGAGGTGGGCGATGGAGCCCGCACGGTTGACGGAGTAGTCGTCCCAGGTGCGGTCGCGCACCAGCGCGCCCGGGGTGCCGTTGGGCGAGGCGCCCAGGGTCGCGATGCGCTCCGCGACCGCGTCGGCCATCGCACGGACCGCCTCGACCTGGGGGTCGAGCATCTCGTGCACGGCGATGAACTGCGGGCCCACCACGTTCCAGTGCACGTGCTTGAGGGTCAGGTGCAGGTCGTTGAGTGCGTAGAGCCGCTTCTGGAGGGTCGCGGCCACCGTCGCGCCGTCCTCTGGGTTCATTCCGGGAACTGTGTAATGAAGTGAATTGGCCATGCCTGCACCATACTTCTTCGCCACGACGCGCGCCGGAGGAGTCGACGGCCGAACGCATCTTCGCAGATGAGGCGGGACAAGGCCGCGCCGGTGTGCAAAGATCGCGACGCCCGAAATGCGTGGTTCCGCTGTGGCCAGACGATCGGGTTCATCAACTCTCGCTGATACCCAGGGAGCACGATGCGTTCACGGTTGCGCGGTCCACTCGGTCTCGTCCTGGCCGCCCTGCTCACCTCGACGCTGGGCCAGCTGACCGTGGCCCCGCCGGCCGGGGCGCAGGGCGCCACCGCCCCGGCTGCGCTAGTCGTGCTGGACGTCTCCGGATCGATGGCCGCGCCCGGCCAGGGCGGCGCCGCCCTCATCGAGCAGGCGCGCACCGCGGTGAGCAGCACCGTGGCCGCGCTGCCAGCCGGCTCGCAGGTGGGCCTGCGGGTGTACGGCTCGACGGTGGGCAGCGAGGAGTCCAACAAGGCCGCGGGCTGCCAGGACAGCAGGCTGCTGGTGCCGGTGGGCCCGGTGAACCCCGCTGCGATCAACGCCGCGCTGGGCAGCGTGCAGCCCAGCGGGTGGACGCCCATCGGGCTGGCCCTGCAGCAGGGCGCCAAGGACCTGCCGAGCACCGGTCCCCGCACCATCGTGCTGGTCTCCGACGGGCTGGACACCTGCGCTCCCCCGGACCCCTGCGAGGTGGCCAGGCAGCTCAGCGCCGACGGCGTGCCGGTGACCGTGGAGGCCATCGGCTTCAACCTGCCCGCCGGCGACCCGGCTCGCGGCCAGCTGCAGTGCATCGCCGGCGCCACCGGCGGCGAGTACCGCGACGCCGCCGACGCCGGCCAGCTCGCCGCGGCCCTGACCAGCTCCTCCCAGCGCGCCCTGCGGGGCTTCAACGCCGCGGGCGCCGCTGCCGGCGGTGGCGCCAGCCCCGTGGACGCGCCGTTCCTGCCCACCGACGGCAGCGCCGTGCGGGACACCATCGCACCGGGCCAGACCAAGTACTACGCCCTGCCCACCGCCGTGGACGACCGCCCGGAGACCTCCACCACCCTGGGCAACGACCAGCCCGCGACGGTGGCGGACAAGTCCTGCAAGGGCGAGCTGACCAGTGCCATCCTCAGCCCCACCGCGAGCACGGTGGACAACGCGTCCAAGTCCTTTGACGGCCGGCAGTCGGTGACCGCGGTGAACAACCTCAGCGAGCGCACCAACGCGGTGCCCCCGCTGAGCAAGGACGCCTCGTACCCCAACCACGTCGCCGGCACCTGGTACCTCAAGGTCGAGCTCACCCGGCAGACCTGCTCCGGCGGCCAGCCTCCGCTGCCCCAGCGCGACTACCAGCTCCAGGTGAGCGTCAAGGGCCTCAGCGCCGCCTCGCCCGCCCCCGCCACCCCGCTGGTGGCCGGCAGCGCGTCCACCAACGCGCCCAGGCTGAGCCCCGCGACCCCGGTCCGCGACACCCTCCGCTTCGGCGAGACCGCCTGGTACGCCGTCGACGTGGCCAAGGGCCAGCGCCTGCGCGGGCTGGTGCTGGTGGGTGGCGACCCCTCCGCCGTGGACAACGCCTGCACGGGCTCCGGCACCGTCCAGCTCGTCAACGGCCGCGGCGACCGGGTGGACACCGACATCTTCAGCTTCGACGGTCGCAAGCCCGCCTCGGCGGAGAGCGTCACCTCCAGCAACGAGGCCGTGGGCGAGACCAAGTCTGACTCCAGCAGCATCGCCGCGCCCGGCACCTACTACCTCACCGTCACCCTCGCCCAGGGCTCCTCCTGCACCGGCAAGCTGCCGGTGAGCGACCTGGAGTACCCGATCCGGGTGGAGGCCAGCACCGCCGCCTTCACCGCGCCCGTCACCGCCACCCCCACGCCCACCGCGGAGCCGGTCGCGGCCACCCCGGAGGCCGCCCCCGCCGAGCACGACTCGGGCACCAGCCCGTGGTTGTGGGTCGCACTCGGCGTGATCCTGCTGGGGGCAGCAGCGGTGGCCCTGGTCGTGGTCCTCGTGCGCCGGTCCGCCGCCGCCGGCCACCAGGGTCCCGGACAGCCGTACTGATTGACCCCGACGACTAGACGCGCTCCGCCCGGAACTGCTGAACTGGACCGATGAGCACCCCACGCGGCGACGACACCCCGCCCAGCGATCCCTTCGCCAAGGCGCCCCGCCAGGACCCCTATGCGGGTGGCGGGCAGGACCCCTACGCCGGCGGGGGCTACCCGGAGCAGCAGTCCTACGCCGAGCCCGGATACGGACAGCAGGAGTACGCCCAGCCTGGCTACGGGCAGGAGCACGGCCAGCAGTACGGGCAGCAGTACGGGCAGCAGTACGGGCAGTACGGCGCTGAGCCCTACGGCCAGCAGTACCCCGGCTACCCGCAAGCCGCCCGTACCAACGGGATGGCCATCGCCGCGCTGGTCACCGCGCTGGCCGCGATCCCGGTGACTGGGGGGCTGCTGTCGTTCGTCGGAGCAATCCTCGGCCACGTGGCCATGAGCCAGATGAAGCGCACCGGCGAGGAGGGACGGGGCATGGCCCTCGCCGGCATCATCATCGGCTGGTCGGTCACCGCGCTCTGGGTGCTGTTCGCCGGGTTCATCATCCTCGTCGCCATGGCCGCCTCCGACACCTCCACCTACTAGACGGCCTGCCCCGATGACCGCGACCGTCTCCAAGCCCCAGCTCGACGCCGCGCTGCGCAAGGCCGCGGCGGTGTGGGTGCAGCCCCAGGGCCACCCCAGCCGGCTGGTCTGGGGCGTGTGGTTCGCCCGCCCGCCGCTGGCGGGGTCGCTGCTGGTCGCCACCGGCGGCACCGAGCAGCAGGTCCCCGGCCTGGTCGACGGTGCTGAGGTGCAGGTGGTGGTGGCCGCTCCCGGCAGCCGCAGCCGCCTGGCCGAGATCTCGTGCACCGCCCGGCGCATCGAGCCCGACGCCGCCGCCGCCACGGCGCTGCGCACCGCCCGGCGCAACGGGGCGGCCCACTGGCACGAGGTGTTTCAGCTCCAGCTCGCCTGAGCGGGTCCGTGGCGTGCGGGGACCAGGCGATAACCTGGCCGCATGGCAGCCGTGAGCAAGGTCTTCGTCGCCCGGATGGCTGGGCTGCCCGTGCTGGGCCCCGACGGGGAGACCGTCGGCCGCGTGCGTGACGTGGTGATCACCATGCGCATCTCCCGGGAGCAGCCGCGCGTGCTGGGGCTGGTGGTCGAGCTGGCCACCCGACGGCGCATCTTCGTGCCGATGCTGCGGGTCACCGCGATCGAGCCCACCTCCATCAACCTCAACACCGGCAACGTCAGCCTGCGCCGCTTCGTCCAGCGGCCCACCGAGGTGCTGGTGCTGGCCCAGGTGCTCGACTCCCCGGTGCAGGCGGAGTCCCCCGAGCTCACCGGCGACGTGGTGGTCACCGACGTCGCCATCGAGGCCACCCGCACCCGGGACTGGGTGGTGAGCAAGGTGGCGGTGCGCCCGCGCCGGGCCCGGCTGGGCCGCCGTGGCGCGGTGACCGTGGTCAGCTTCGACGAGGTGGAGGGGCTCACCCGCAAGGCCCTGGCGCAGCCGGGGCAGAACACCGACCACCTGATGGCCCAGTTCCAGGACATGCGCGCCGCCGACGTGGCGCACGCGCTGCGCGAGCTGCCCACCAAGCGGCGCATGGAGGTCGCCGAGGCCTTCGACGACGAGCGCCTGGCCGACGTGGTGCAGGAGCTGCCGGAGAAGGACCAGACCGAGCTGCTCATGCACCTCAAGCTGGAGCGCGCCGCCGACGTGCTGGAGGCGATGGACCCCGACGACGCCGCCGACCTGCTGGGCGAGCTGCCCGACAGCGAGGCCGAGGCGCTGCTGGGCCTGATGGACCCCGAGGAGTCCGAGCCGGTGCGCCGGCTGCTGCAGCACTCCCCCGACACCGCCGGCGGCATGATGACCCCGCAGCCGCTGGTGCTCACGCCCAACGCCACGGTGGCCGAGGCGCTCGCCCGGGCCCGCAACCCCGACCTCACCCCCGCCCTGGCCAGCATCATCTTCGTGGTGCGCCCGCCGACGGCCACGCCCACCGGCCGCTACCTCGGGTGCGTGCACCTGCAGCGCCTGCTCCGGGAACCGCCGGCCAACCTGGTGAGCGGGGTGCTGGACACCGGCCTGCCCACCCTCTCGCCCACCTCCACCCTGTCGGAGGTCACCCGCTTCTTCGCCACCTACAACCTGGTGTGCGGCCCGGTGGTGGACGAGGAGAACCACATGCTGGGCGCGGTGGCGGTGGACGACCTGCTCGACCACCTGCTGCCGGAGGACTGGCGCCTCACCGAGACCCACCTGACCCGGCCCGACCTGAACGCGGAGGGAGCTCGCCATGCCTGACACCTCCGCCGCCCGCCAGCGCCTGGGCACGCCGCGCGGCAGCCGGCGCTTCCAGCTCAACGTCGACCCCGACTCCGTCGGCCAGGTCGGCGAGCGCTTCGCCCGCTTCCTGGGCACCGGCCGCTACCTGGCCATCCAGACCGCCGTGGTGATCGTGTGGATCACCATCAACGTCGTCGCCGTGGCCTGGCGGTTCGACCCGTACCCGTTCATCCTGCTGAACCTGGCCTTCTCCACCCAGGCCGCCTACGCCGCCCCGCTGATCCTGCTGGCCCAGAACCGGCAGGAGAACCGGGACCGGGTCTCGCTCGAGGAGGACCGGCTGCGCGCGGCGCAGACCAAGGCCGACACCGAGTTCCTGGCCCGGGAGATCGCTGCGCTGCGCATCGCCATCGGCGAGGTGGCCACCCGCGACTACCTGCGGCGCGAGCTGGAGGACCTCAAGACGTTGCTCGTCGAGCACGACCTGGACGCCGGCACGGCCACGGCACCACAGGGCGAGCGGGCCTGAGCGCGGCGGGCTCGGCGCGTCCCCCTACCATGGCGCCAGTGGAACCCAGTGAAGACGCCATCCGTACCGCGCTCTCCCGTGTGAACGACCCCGAGATCCGCAAGCCCATCACCGAGCTGGGCATGGTCAAGGACATCGTGATCGGCCCCGACGGGCGGGTCGACGTGGGCGTGTACCTCACCGTCGCCGGCTGCCCCATGCGCAGCGAGATCATCGATCGGGTGACCACCGCGGTCGCCGACGTCCCTGGCGTGGGCGCGGTGAACGTGGAGCTGTCGGTGATGGACGACGCCCAGCGCACCGAGCTGCGCAAGAACCTGCGCGGCGACTCCGCCGACCCGGTCATCCCGTTCGCCCAGCCGGGCTCGCTCACCCGGGTCTACGCGGTGGCCTCCGGCAAGGGCGGCGTGGGCAAGTCCAGCGTCACGGTCAACCTGGCTGCGGCGATGGCCGCCAAGGGCCTGTCCGTGGGCGTGCTGGACGCCGACATCTACGGCCACTCCATCCCCCGCATGATGGGCACCGACGCCGCGCCCACCCAGGTGGAGAAGATGATCATGCCCCCGCAGTCGCACGGGGTGAAGCTGATCTCCATCGCCCAGTTCACCCCGGGCAACGCCCCGGTGGTGTGGCGCGGACCCATGTTGCACCGCGCGCTGCAGCAGTTCCTGGCCGACGTGTTCTGGGGTGACCTGGACGTGCTGCTGCTGGACCTGCCGCCGGGCACCGGTGACGTGGCCATCTCGGTGGCCCAGCTCATCCCGGGGGCGGAGATCCTGGTGGTCACCACCCCGCAGCAGGCCGCCGCCGAGGTGGCCGAGCGAGCCGGCGCCATCGCGCTGCAGACCCGCCAGCGCCTGGCCGGCGTGGTGGAGAACATGTCGTGGCTGGAGCTGCCCGACGGCACCCGGATGGACGTCTTCGGCTCCGGCGGCGGCGCCGCGGTGGCCGAGCGGCTCACCCAGGCCGTGGGTGCCGACGTCCCGCTGCTGGGTCAGATCCCGCTGGAGACCCGGGTGCGCGAGGCCGGCGACGCCGGAGTGCCCATCGTGCTCAGCGCGCCGGACTCCCCCGCCGCGATCGCGCTCCAGTCGGTGGCCGACAAGCTGTCCCGCCGGGCCCGTGGGCTGGCCGGGATGTCGCTGAACGTGAGCCCGTCCCGCAGCGCCTGACACCAGCGCGTCCCGCCGGCACGCTGCTGGCCAGCCAACCCCGCGCCACCTGAGCCGCGCCTCGTGCGTGGGCTCAGGTGGCGTCGGCGTCGTAGGGCGGCCGCTCGTCCCTGGCCAGCGGCGCGGGGCGGGTCTCCGGGTTCACCCGGGTCTTGGTCAGGTCTGCGCCGGGCTTGGTCATGTCCACCGCGCCCCGGGCGTCCTGCACAGCCTCGGTGACCTGACCGGCCGGGGAGCTCGGCCCGAACAGGAACGACTCGTCGCCGTCGAAGAGGTGCTTGGTGATGGCAGTGCGGGGGTTGAGGTTGCGCAGCTCCTGCAGGTCGGCCAGCGGCTTGCGCAGGTCGTCGAACTCCGGGCCCAGCTCGTCCTTGAGCTGGTCACGCGCACCGGTGGCGTACTCGCGCACCTGCTTGAGGGTGCGGGCCAGCCAGGCTGCCGCCGACGGCAGGCGCTCCGGGCCGAGGATGAACAGGCCTGCGACCGCCAGGACGGCGAACTCGGCCCAGCCGATGTTTCCGAACACGGGCCCAGCCTACGGCCCGACGGGCTCAGTCGGAGTCCGGAGTGACCTGGATGTCGATGGTGCGACCGGCCCGCACCACGCGCAGGGGCACCGGCTCGCCGATGGTCCGCTCCTGGATGGCCACGGTGAGCTCCTCGGCGCCGGCGATGGCGCGGTCGCCCACCTGGACGATGACGTCGCCCTCGGCCAGCCCGGCCCGCGCGGCGGCGCTGCCGTCCTGCACGTTGGCCACCGCGGCCCCGTCGGTGGAGCCGTCGGTCACCGAGCGGACGTTCACCCCGATGGTGGGGTGGCGCATCGAGCCGGTGCGGATGATCTCCTGAGCCACGGCCGTCACCTGGTCCACGGGGATGGCGAAGCCCAGGCCGATGGACCCACCGGAGTCCCCGCCGGAGGTCCGGATGGCGGAGTTGATCCCCACCACCCGACCCTCGTAGTCCACCAGCGGACCGCCAGAGTTGCCGGGGTTGATGGCGGCGTCGGTCTGCAGCGCGTCGATCACCGCATCAGTGTCGGTGCCGTCGCCGGACAACCGCACCGGACGCTGCTTGGCGCTGATGATGCCGGTGGTGACGGTGCCGGCCAGGCCCAGCGGAGAGCCGATGGCGATCACCGGGTCGCCGACGTTGAGCTGGTTGGAGCGGCCCAGCTGCGCCACCGTGAGGTTGGGGGTGGTGGCGCGCAGCACGGCCAGGTCGGTCTTGGTGTCGCGACCGACGATCTGCGCCCGCTGCCGGGTTCCGTCGGAGAACACCACGTCCAGGGTGGCGCCGGAGGGGTTGGTGGCCGCCTGGGAGATGACGTGGTTGTTGGTGACGATGTAGCCGCCGCCGTCGATGACCACGCCGGACCCGCTGCCACCGGTGTCCCCGGCACGAACCTCCACCGACACCACCGAGGGCAGCACGGCGGCAGCCGTCGCCGCCACTCCGTTGGCCGGCGGTGCCGCGCCGTCGTCGACCTGGGCCAGGGTGACGTTGGCGTCGGTGAGCGCGGAGGTGACGTCGGCGGTGCCGCGCCCGACGAGGCCGCCGATCGCTCCCACCGCCAGCGCCAGGACCACCAGCGCGGCCAGGGCGCTCGGGCGGACTCGGGAGCCCAGCAGCAGCTCACGAGCACCCAGCTTCGCCGTGGGCGGGCCAGGTTCGGCCTCCGGCTCGGTGTCCTCGCCGAGCGCCGGTGGCCCAGGGCGCGCACCGGAGCGGGCGTCGCGCCAGGGGTCGCTCTCCGCCAGCTCGGTGGGCGCGACGGTCTCCGGGGCCCCGCGCTGCAGGCTCGCCTGCGCGCCGGGGGGACGGCCGAACGCCTGGGCGAGCGCCGGGTCCGGCGGCGGGGCGGACACCATCCGCGGATCGCGACGGCGCTGGGCAGCGCCAGCGAAGGAACCAGCCACGCCGTGGGGGCGGCCGAAGACCTGGGCCTGCTGCGGGTCGATCGGAGGACGCTGCACGCGGCGCGGCTGGAGGCGCGGCGGCTGGCTCCCCTCGGAACCGCGCTCGCCCGCACGAGGGGAGCTCACGCCCGGTTCGGTCATGTTCGGCGGATACCCCTCATCGGTGTCGACGGCGTCCGGGCGCCCTTGCAGAGTCCCGTGGCAGCCAGGATAGGGGGCTAGCCTGCCCGACCTACGGTGAAGTCCGCGTCTGCCCTGCCCAGGAGGTGGCGCTGACGCTGGCGCCGATCGCGCGTGCGGGGACCTTGGCCGACTGCAGGGTCGCGCCCACCACGGCCGGCGAGCTGCTGGCGCGCGGGGTCGGCGCGCTGCGGGGTCCGGCAGCAGGAGAAGTCACCACCATGGTGAGCGCGCCCACCGCCAGCGCGGACACCGTGGCCACGGCCAGCGGGACCGCGCCCCGGTTGCTGCGGCGCGGCGGGGGGGTGCTGCGCCGACCCGGGCTGTGCTCTCGGGTGACCTGCTGCTGGGGAACCTGGCGCTGGGAAACCTGCTGGGGACGGGTGCGCTGCTGGCTCTGCGGTATCCCGCACAGCAGGCTCTGCAGCCCGGCCGGCACCGCCAGCGGGGCCGCGGAGCGCACCGCTGAGCGCGCCCGCTGCTGGCCGTCCACCTCGGCCGCGCACTCCGGGCACGTCCCCAGGTGGGCAGCGGCACGCTGGTGAGCGGTCATGGTCAGCTCGCCGTCGACGTAGGCCACGACGGCCTCGGAGGCGAGGTGCTCGGTCGAGGATCGGCCGGCGGAGGCCCATGCGCTGCGCAAGCGGCTCGCGCCGCGAGAGCCGGGGGCGTCCTGGCTCATCCGCAACCTCCTCAGTGCTGTCTCTCGGTGCTTCTCTGGTCGTGCTCGGTGCTCTCACGACCCCGTGCCCGGGCCGAGCGGGGCAACGCTCAACCGGCGGCTGCCGAGTACGCGCCCATCCTGCCCTTGCGCTCCAGGGCGGCCCGCAGCGCTTGCCGGCCCCGGTGGATCCGGCTGCGCACCGTCCCCATCTTCACCCCCAGCGTCGCGCCAATCTCCTCGTATGACAACCCTTCGATGTCACAGAGCACCACGGCGGCCCGGAACTCGGGCGGGAGAGCGTCCAGCGCCTCCTGCAGGTCGGAGTCGAAGTGGGCGGAGGCGAACGCCTGCTCGGGGCTGGGCTCGTCGCCGGGAACCCGGTCGTAGTCCTCCGGGAGGGCCTCCATGCGCACGCGGTTGCGGCGGCGGACCATGTCCAGGAAGAGGTTGGTGGTGATGCGGTGCAGCCAGCCCTCGAACGTGCCCGGCTGGAAGCTGGACAGCGAGCGGAACACCCGGATGAAGGTCTCCTGGGTGAGGTCCTCCGCATCGTGCTGGTTGCCCGAGAGCCGGTAGGCCAGCCGGTACACCCGGTCGGCGTGGTCACGCACCACCTCGTCCCAGGTGGGCAGGACCCACTCGGTGTCCTCGGGGCTGAAGCCGGCAACGTGGGCGGTCGCAGCCGGCGAGCTGTCAGTGGACGGGACGTCCTGGCGGCGTTCGCTGGCGGGTGTCATGTGGTGGTGGCTGCCTCCGGTCAGTGCCTGGGGCCGTGTCGTGGACACCAGGCGTTCTGTTCAACACACATGAGGTTCGCGCTGTTCCGCTCGACCGGTTCGCCTCATGCCTGCGTCGAAGCCTCGAGCATTCCCGCTCCGGGTGAGACGACGATGAGAACCACCTGTGCGACACCTGAGAGTGGCGATGACAGCGCGCCTACACCTCTTGACCGCACCGTGACGATAACCTCGCTAGGTGACTTCTAGCGTGCCACCGAACCCAGCCGAGCGCACCTTTGCCCACGTGGAGAGCTCCGTCGTGGAGGACGAGGTGCTGCACTCGGCCCGGGAGCGCGCCGAGGACCTTGGCGCCAAGCCCGTGACAGCCTCGGCGGGCGCCACCTTGTCCTTCCTCGCCAGCGTCATGGCGGCCCGCACCGTGGTGGAGGTCGGCACCGGAACCGGGGTCAGCGGACTCTGGCTGCTGCGCGGCATGCGCCCCGACGGCGTGCTCACCACCATCGACATCGAGCCGGAGCACCAGCGGGCCGCGCGCCGGGCGTTCAGCGACGCCGGCTTGTCCTCGCACCGCTTCCGGCTGATCAACGGTCGCGCGCTCGAGGTGCTGCCGCGCCTCACCGACGGCGGCTACGACCTGGTGTTCGTGGACGCCGCTCCGGCCGACCACCCGCGCTACCTGGCCGAGGCGACCCGCCTGCTCCGTCCGGGCGGCGTGGTGGTGCTGCACGGCTCGCTGGCCGGGGGCCGCATCGCCGACCCGGCCCAGCGTGACCCGGCCACGGTGGCCCTGCGCGAGACCGAGCGCCTGATCGCCGAGGACGACCGCTTCGTCTCGGTCCTGCTGCCCGTGGGCGAGGGCCTGCAGGCCGCGATGCTCACCAGCTAGCCAGCTCCACCCCGCTTCCGACGAAGGCTGAGCGCACCCACGGGGCGCGCTCAGCCTTCGTTGTTCAGCCGTCGTCGTTCAGCCGTCGTCGTTCAGCCGTGGTCGACGCGCAAGCCCTTGCCCACCACCACGATGCCGCCGGGGCTGACGGTGTAGCGCTGCCTGTCGTGCTCGTGGTCCACCCCGATGATCACGCCCGGGTCGACCACCACGTTCTTGTCCAGGATCGCGTTGCGCACCACCGCGCCCCGGCCGATCCGCACGCCGGGCATCAGCACGCTGCCGTCCACGCTGGCGCCCTCGCTGACCACCACGTCCGAGCTGAGCACCGAGTTGCGCACCGTCGCACCGGAGATGATGCTGCCGGCACCCACGATGGACTCCTGCGCCAGGCCGCCGTGCACGAACTTCGCCGGGGGACGCATCTCCGTGGCCGAGCGGATCGGCCAGCGCTGGTTGTAGAGGTTGAACACCGGGTGCACCGACACCAGGTCCATGTGCGCGTCGTAGAAGGCGTCCACCGTCCCCACGTCGCGCCAGTAGCCGCGGTCGCGCTCGGTGGCCCCGGGCACCACGTTGTCGGCGAAGTCGTAGACGTGCGCGAGGCCCGCCTCCACCAGGGCCGGGATGATGTCCCCGCCCATGTCGTGGTCGGAGCCGTCCTGGCCGGCGTCGGCGTGGATGGCCTTGAGCAGCACCTCGGTGGAGAACACGTAGTTGCCCATGGAGGCGAAGGTGACGTCCGGGTCGTCGGCGGTCCCCGGCGGGTCCACCGGCTTCTCCAGGAAGCGGGTGATCTTGCCGTCGGCGTCGGCGTCGATGCAGCCGAAGGCGTGGGCCTCGCTGCGCGGCACCCTGATGCCCGCCACGGTGACGCCGGCGCCGGACTCGATGTGGCGCGCCACCATCTGCTCGGGATCCATCCGGTAGACGTGGTCGGCGCCGAACACCACCACGTGCTCCGGGCGCTCGTCGTCCACCAGGTTCCAGGACTGGTAGATGGCGTCGGCGCTGCCGGTGTACCAGCGCGGCCCGAGGCGCTGCTGGGCAGGGACCGGGGCGATGTACTCACCGGTGAGACCGGACAGCCGCCACGTCTGGGCGATGTGCCGGTCCAACGAGTGCGACTTGTACTGCGTGAGCACGCAGATCCGGGTGTAGCCGGCGTTCACCATGTTGGAGAGCACGAAGTCGATCAGTCGGTAGGCACCCCCGAACGGCACCGCGGGCTTGGCCCGATCTGCAGTGAGGGGGTAGAGACGCTTGCCCTCACCACCCGCAAGGACGATCCCGAGCACGTTCGGCTGACTACGCACAGCGCAAATCTAGCCGTTCCGCCCGCTTCGAGCCACACGGCGTCCACCCACGGTGCGGCGTGGCGTCTCGGCGGCGAGACGATACGGTTCGTGGTGTGCGAGTAGCTGTGTTGACCAAGGAGTACCCGCCCGAGGTGTACGGCGGGGCCGGCGTGCACGTCACCGAGCTGGTGACCCAGCTCCGGGCGCTGTGCGAGGTGGACGTGCACTGCATCGGCGCCCCACGCCCTGGGGCCGTCGCGCACTCCCCTGCGCCCGAGCTGGCCGGCGCCAACCCCGCCCTGGCCACCCTGTCGGCGGACCTCTCCATCGTCAACGCCGTGGCGGGAGCCGACCTGGTGCACTCCCACACCTGGTACACCGGCATGGCCGGCCACCTCTCGGCGCTGCTGCACGGGGTGCCGCACGTGCTCACCGCGCACTCCCTGGAGCCGCGCCGCCCGTGGAAGGCCGAGCAGCTCGGTGGCGGCTACCGCGTCTCCTCCTGGGTGGAGCGCACCGCCATGGAGCACGCCGACGCCGTGATCGCCGTGAGCGAGGGCATGCGCGCGGACGTGCTCGCCTGCTACCCGTCCCTGGCGCCGGAACGGGTGCACGTGGTGCGCAACGGCATCGACACCGAGGCGTACCACCCTGGGGCGGGCACCGAGGTGCTCGAGCGCCTGGGCGTGGACCCGGACCGGCCGGTGGTGGTGTTCGTCGGCCGCATCACCCGACAGAAGGGCGTGGGCCACCTGGTGGCGGCCGCCCACCACCTGCACCCCGACGCCCAGCTGGTGCTCTGCGCCGGCGCACCGGACACCCCTGAGCTGGCCACCGAGATCGAGCAGGCCGTCACCGAGCTGTCCGCCACCCGCAGCGGGGTGTTCTGGGTACGGGAGATGCTGCCCGCCGGCGACGTGCGCGAGCTGCTGGCAGCCGCCACGGTGTTCGTCTGTCCCTCGGTGTACGAGCCGCTGGGCATCGTGAACCTGGAGGCGATGGCCTGTGGCACCGCGGTGGTGGCCTCGGACGTGGGCGGCATCCCCGAGGTGGTCGACGACGGGCGCACCGGCCTGCTGGTGCACCACGACGCCGCCGACCCGGAGGCGTTCCGCCGCGACCTGGCCGCGGCGGTGAACGAGCTGGTCGCCGACCCCGCCCGTGCGGCCAGGATGGGTGCCGCCGGCCGCGAGCGGGCCATCGCCGAGTTCTCCTGGGCGTCCATCGCCGAGCAGACCCTGGCCGTGTACCGGACCGTGCTGCAGCAGCCCTAGCTCCCAACCCCTAGCCGTGCTGCGGGGCGGCGCTGCCCACCCGCACCAGCGGCTGGTACACCGAGACCACGGTGGACGCGGTCACGGTCAGCGGGTCCTCCAGCCCCGCCACCCGCTCCGCCAGCTCCGCGGCGCTGGTGTGGAAGGCCGACGGCCCCATGCCCACCAGGTCCTGCACGTCCTGGTGGCGCAGCGTCATCGTGAACTCGAGCATGGTGTGGCGGCGCCGGGCGAAGTAGCCCTGCATCGCCTGCTCCAGCCGCTCCGGCTTGCGCTCGTCCACGTGCAGCAGCCCCAGCGGCCCCACCAGCTCGGCCAGGTGGTTCGGGGTGGGGGTGACCACCACCAGCGACCCGTCGTCGGTGAGCGCGCGGTGCAGCTCGCCCGCGCTGCGCGGGGCGAACACCGTCAGCGCCACCGACACCGCGGCGTCGGCCACGGGCAGCTGGCGCCAGGCGTCGGCCAGCACCGAGCCGGCCCGGGGGTGCGCCCGAGCCGCCACCTTCGCGGCCGCCTTGGAGGCGTCCACCGCCACCCCGCAGGCCGCCGGCGCCTGCTCCAGCGCCGCGGCCAGGTAGTGGCCGGTGCCCGCCCCGACGTCGAGCACGCAGCCACCGGGGTGGCGCTGCTGCACCCGTGCCACCTCGCCGGCCACGGCGTCCATGATCGGCTGGTAGTGCCCGGCGTCGAGGAAGCGAGCGCGGGCGGCGACCATCGCGGCGCTGTCGCCGGTGGCGGCCTGGCCCCCACCGGTCAGCAGGGCCACGTAGCCCTGGCGGGCGAGGTCGAAGCTGTGGCCGGCCGCGCAGCGCAGCGCCGGCCCCACCTGCTCCAGGGATTGCGTGCAGTGCGGACAGGCGAGCACGGCAACGACGTCAGGGAGCACCGGCCCAGTCTCTCACCGGCCGTGGCCGCACCAGTCGGGCCGCCGCCCCCACGCACGCCAGCGCCAGCACCAGGAAGCCGAGCACCACCACCGTCAGCGCGGTCCAGCCGTGGTCGGTGAAGGGCACCCCCACCGCCCAGCCGCCGATGCTCGAGCCCGCGTAGTAGGCACACAGGTACAGCCCCGACGCCTGGGCCCGGGCCCGCCCCTGCGCCCGGGCGGCCACCCAGCCGCTGGCGGTGGCGTGCGCGGCGAAGAACCCGCCGGTCATCAGCACCAGCCCCACCAGCACCGCGGGCAGCGCCGCCACCAGCATGAGCAGCACGCCCAGCAGGGTCCCACGATCCACCCCGCCAGCACCGCGGGGCGGCCCAGGCGCACGGTCATCCGCCCGGCCAGCGGCGCGGTGAGCGAGCCGACGGCATAGGCCAGGAACAGCAGCGCCACCAGGGCCGGCGCCACGTCGAAGGGCTCGTCGGTGAGCCGGAAGCCGAGGTAGTTGTAGACCCCGACGAAGGTGCCCATGAGCAGGGCGGCGACGGCGTACATCCAGCGCAGCGCGGGGTCGGCGAGCGCGGCCCCCACCCCGCCGAGCAGCGGCCGCAGCCGCAACGGCTGCGGCCGGAAGCGCCGCGAGGCGGGCAGCAGCACCACGATGGCCACCGTGCAGACCACCGCGACCGCGGCGTTGGCCGCCAGCCCCACCCGCCAGGTGCTCACGTCCGCGACCAGTCCGGACACCAGGCGCCCCGTCATGCCGCCGATGCTGTTGCCCGCGATGTAGAGGCCCATCGCCCCGCCCAGCGCCCTGGCGGACATCTCCTCGCCCAGGTAGGCCATCGCCGTGGCCGGCAGCCCGGCGAGCGCCACGCCCTGCACGGCTCGCATGCCCAGCAGCGTGCCGAAGCTGGGGGCCAGCGGCAGCAGCACGCCGACCACCGCGGCCACCCCCAGCGCCAGCAGCATGGTGCGGCGCCGGCCCACCGCCTCCGACAGCGTGGCCAGCGGCAGCACCGCCAGCGCCAGGGCGCCGGTGGCGACGGAGACGCTGAGGCTGGCCTGGGTGGGCGAGAGCGCGAGGTCCGCGCCGAGCTGGGGCAGCACGGCCTGGGTGTCGTAGAGCAGGCCGAAGGTAGCCACGCCCGCCAGGAAGAGGGCCACGGAGATGCGCCGGTAGTCGCCGGTACCCGCCTCGACGGGGTCCGGGAGGTCGGTCCCGCGGCCCAGCGTCGACGTCATGCCTGCACGGTAGGAGCCCCCAACTCGTTAGTCCACCTCAGCACCTTGCGGGCAGGGCAGAAAACAGCGCTCCGGGGTGTCGGAACCTGGCCGTCCGGGACGACTATCAGGGCATGGGTGGCAGCACAGGTGCGTCGACGACAGCGGGCACGGCCCTGCTGGCGCTCTACGACGAGGCGCTGCCCCACGTCTACGGCTACCTGGTGTCGCGCTGCGGGCAGCGGGGCCTGGCCGAGGACCTCACCTCGGAGACGTTCCTCGCCGCGGTGGAGGCCACCCGCAAGCCTTCCGGTGCGCCGGCCCCGCTGACGCAGGCGTGGCTGATCGGCGTGGCCCGGCACAAGCTCGCCGACCACTGGCGCAGGCAGCAGCGCCTGCGCGAGCACCAGCAGAGCACCACGGTGGACCTGGCCGAGGACCTGACCGACGACCCCTGGGACGCCCAGCTGGACCGCCTGCTCGCCCGGCAGACCCTGCGGGGGCTGAGCCCCGCGCACCAGGCTGCGCTCACTCTCCGCTACGTGGACGACCTCCCCGTGCAGGAGTGCGCCGCCGTCCTCGACCGCACCGTGCACGCCACCGAGGCGCTGCTCGTCCGTGCCCGCCGGGCCTTTCGCGCTGCCTATCCCGCCGCTGCCACCGGAGAGGAGGGACCCCGTGCCTGACCCACGCCGCCCGGACCGCAGCAACGGAGCCGACCCGTTCGACGCCCTGGCCACCCCGATCGACGCGCTGTCCCCCGACCCGGACTTCGCCACCGCGCTGCGCGACCGCGTCGCCGCTGCTCTCGCCCGCCCGCAAGGAGCCACCATGTCCGACTCGTCCGAGCTCGACCTGTCCCCCGACCCCCCCGTGGAGGAGATGCTGGAGCCGTCGCTGGACCGGCGCGCCGAGGGCTTTCCCCGCCCCGGTGCGCTGCCGTACCTCACCGTGAGCGGCGCCCAGCAGGCCATCGACTTCTACGTCGAGGCGTTCGGTGCCCGACTGGTCGGCGAGCCCATCCGCATGCCCGACGGCCGCATCGGCCACAGCGAGCTGGCCATGGGCGGCGGCGTCGTCTACCTGGCCGAGGAGTACCCGGAGCTGGGCCTGCGCGCTCCGCAGGCCGGTGCGACGTCGGTGAGCCTGATGCTCCCGGTGGCCGACGCCGACGCGGCCCTGGCCCGCGCCCTGCGGGCCGGCGCCACGCTCGAGCGCCCGCCCGGCGACAACCACGGCCGGCGCGGCGCCGTGCTGGTGGACCCGTTCGGCCACCGGTGGATGCTCAGTGCCCCGGTCCCCACCCGTCGCTCCCCCACCGAGCCGGTGCACCAGGGCGACATCGTCGCCGTCACCTGGCGCACGCCCGACGCCGAGCGGGCGGAGCGGTTCTACCGCGCCGTCCTGGGCTGGAGCTTCTCCGCCACCGCCCCGCGGGTGCGCAACGTGACCCGAGCGCACGGGGTGGAGGGCGGCCACGACACCAGCACCCTGTACTGCTGCTTCGCCGTGGACGACGTGCAGGTCGCCGTGCGCACGGTCCGTGCCGCCGGCGGCACGGCCGAGGCCCCCGAGCACACCCCGGGTGGGCTGGTGGCCCGGTGCACCGACGTGCAGGGCGCCCCGTTCGCCGTGCAGGAGCAGTCCTCGCGCGAGGATCGCCCACCGTTGACCGGCACCGTCACCGGAGACCTCTGCTACGTCACCTTCCGGCCACGCGGAAGCTCCGCGCCGGTGCGGGACTTCTACCGCAGGGTGCTCGGCTGGACGCTCGTCCCTGGCCAGGCGCCGGACGGCTGGGAACCGGTGGGCGTGCACCCCATGGCCGGGATGGCCGGCGGCGGGGACGGCGCCACGGTGCCCATGTGGAAGGCCGTGGACGTGCCGGCCGCGGTGGACCGGGTGCGCGCCGCCGGGGGAACGGTGGTCGCCGGCCCCGAGCGCCAGCCCTACGGCGTCACCGCGGAGTGCCTGGACGACCAGGGTGGGCGGTTCTACCTGGGCGACGTCTGAAGCAGCCGCGGGCGGCTGGCGGTCGGCGCCATGGCCCGCACCAGCTCCACCAGGGTGCGCGCGGCGAAGCCGGTGGCCACCGGTGCCACCTCGTCGTAGCCCTGCTCCGCGCGCGCCGGGCCGGCGATGTCCAGGTGCGCCCACGGCAGCCCGGCGGTGAACTCTCGCAGGAACAGCGCCGCGGTGATGCCACCCGGCCCGGGCGGACCCTGTCGCAGGTCGGCGATGTCGCTCACCACCGCCTCTGCGTGGTCGGCCAGCAGCGGCATCCGCCACCACTGCTCCCCCACCCGGGCGCCGGCCGTGCTGATCTGCTGGGCCAGCTCGTCGGTGGTGGCGAACAGCCCGCCGGTGCGCAGCCCGAGCGCCACCTTCATGGCGCCGGTGAGCGTGGCGACGTCCACCATCGCGTCGGGGCTGAGCGTGTCGACGGCGTAGGCCAGCGCATCGGCCAGCACCATGCGGCCCTCCGCGTCGGTGTTGCTCACCTCGGTGGTGCGCCCGCCGTAGTGGGTGACCACGTCGCCAGGGCGGTAGGCCGAGCCCGAGACGTGGTTCTCCGCGCAGGGCACCAGCCCACTCACCCGGATGGGCAGCTCCAGCTCGGCCACTGCGCGCAGTGCCGCGATCACCGCAGCGCCACCGGACATGTCCGTCTTCATCAGGTGCATGCCCTCGGCGGGCTTGATGGAGATGCCACCGGTGTCGAAGGTGATGCCCTTGCCCACCAGCACCACGTGGGTGCTGGCACCAGCCGGCTGCCAGCTCAGCTCCAGCAGCCGCGGCGGGCGCGAGGACCCACCACCGACGGCGAGCACTCCACCGAAGCCGTTGTCGGCCAACCACTGCTCGTCGCGGACGATGGCGTGCAAGCCGCTCACCTCGGTGCACGCCCGCTCCGCGGTCTCCGCCAGCCACTGCGGGCTCTTCACGTCCGAGGGCATCCCGGCCAGGTCGCGGGCCAGGGCAGTGGCTCGGCCCAGCACCGAGCCCAGGCGCACGGCGTCGCGCAGCTCGTAGGTGGCGGTGGTGATGAGGGCGACCGAGCCCAGCCGCGGCCCGTGGTCGCTGCCGGTGACGCGCAGCTGGTGGCTGCCGAGCACCAGGCCGGTGACCAGCGCGCTCACCTGCTGCGGGTCGACGGTGGGGGGAAGCCACAGCTGCAGCGCCGCTCCGTGCCCCGCGCTGCCGGTGCGGGCGAGGCGGTCGTCGACTGCCCGCACCAGCCGGGCCCCCGCCGTGCGCCAGGCCCGCTCGTCGGCGTCGCCGGTGCCGAGCAGCCAGAAGTGGTCGGTGTCGGCTCCGGGCAGGGCCACCACCTGGGTGGCGCCGGCGTCGGCGGTGAAGCCCAGCTGTGCCAGCACCGTCGAGTCCTGCCGCGGCAGGTCGCCACCCTCGCCCACCACGACCGTGCCCGCGTCGCCGGGAGTGCAGGTGACCACCTGGGGCACCCCGTCCTCGGCGGCGCCGACCAGCTCCACCTGGACCAGGTCGGTGGGCACACGGGGATGGACGCTGGGAGGCACTGCTGCACGACCTTTCACCGGAGAACATGCACCGGACGACGCGGGACCCCACGGCCGTGCTCGACCGGGGGCCCCGTACGCGTGGCGAGCCGCTTGGCCCGTCAGGATCTAGCTGGTCACGCCCTTGAGCTCGTCACCGAGGGCTGAGGCCTCGTCGGGCGTCAGCTCGACGACCAGTCGGCCGCCGCCCTCGAGCGGAACGCGCATCACGATGCCCCGCCCCTCCTTGGTCGCCTCGAGGGGTCCGTCTCCGGTCCTGGGCTTCATGGCCGCCATCGTGTGCCCTCCGCATCGTTGCTGGCCTGCTGTGTACCGGCCGCCGCTCTCCTACCGTCCCATTGTCCCCTATTGGTGCGCTGGTGGGTAACTGAGGCCGCACGGCGCGGCGCGGCGCGGCGTGTGCACCACACCGCCCAGGAGCAGCCGGACCGGGCCCGGTCACCCGGGTCAGGCGTCCCGGGGCTGCCAGCGGGGGTCGGCGAGCCAGCAGCCGGGGTGGTGGTCGTTGACCATGCCCACCGCCTGCATGAGGCTGTGCGCGGTGGTCGGTCCGACGAAGCGGAAGCCACGCCGCTTGAGCTCCTTGGCCATGGCCACCGACTCCGGCGAGGTGGCGCGCGGGGTCCAGGTGGCCGGGTCCCAGGACTGGTCCGCACCTGTCGGCGCCGGCGCGAACGACCACAGCAGCGCGTCCAGGTCGTCCACGTCCAGCACCGCCCTGGCGTTGCTCACGGTGGCCTCGATCTTGGCCCGGTTGCGCACGATGGACGCGTCGGCCAGCAGCCGCTGCACGTCGGCGTCGCCGAAGCCGGCCACCCGCTCCGGGTCGAACCCGGCGAACGCCCGCCGGAAGTCCTCCCGCTTGCGCAGCACCGTGATCCAGGACAATCCGGCCTGGAACGCCTCCAGGCACAGCCGCTCGTAGAGCGCGTCGCGGCCGTGCACCACCCGGCCCCACTCCTCGTCGTGGTAGCGGCGGTAGATCTCCGGCGCATCCCCCCACGCGCAGCGCCGCACCCCGTCCTCGCCCTGCACCGACCCGGCGGGCAGCACCAGCGGATGCTCGCTCACCCTGGGCCCGCCTCCCCTGGGCCCGCCTCTCCTGGGCCCTCGCAGCGCCGGGCCAGCCGCCGCAGCGACGACCGCACCCCGGCGGTGAAGGGCGCGCGGACCAGCGGCCACCCCAGCGCGCCGAGCACCCCGAGGGGCAGGTCGAGCTCCTCGCGCCACACCACGGTGCACTCGTGGGCACTGCGGGGCACCACGGCGAACACGCCGGCTCCGCGGACCACCCGGCCGGTGTGGTCGACCACGCAGCGTCGCGGTGGGTCCCACTCGGTGATCACCATGGTGTCCAGGAAACCCAGCGGCCCCGCACCGCTGAAGGCCGCGAGCTGCGAGCCCACGCCGCGCCCGTCACCAGCGCTCACCCGTACCCGGGTGCCCAGCATCCACTCGTGCTGGCTCGGCCAGTCCACCAGCGCGTCCCACACCTTCTGCGCCGGGGCGGCCACGTCCTGGTGCAGCTGCAGGGCGGTCCGCGTGCTCACTCGCGCTCCGCCGCGGCGTCGCGGCTGCCGCCCTCGCGCCGGTCGCCGGCACCGCTGGGGCGGACCTGCGCGAGCTCGGCGCGCAGCTGGTCGACCTCGCCCGCGAGCCGGGCCAGCGCCCAGTCCACCTCGGCGGCCTTGTACCCGCGCAGCACCTGCTGGAACCGCAGCGCCCGCACGTCGTCGCCGCGGACGTCGTGCTCGGGCAGCTCGGTGACGGTGCGCCCCGGCGGCAGCGGCGCCAGCTCCTCACCGCGGCCGAACACCGTGGCGGCCACCCAGAAGAGCACCCCGGCGACGACCACCATGACCAGCAGGTAGATCAGCGCGGTACCCATGCTCCGATGATCGCACGGGCGCTGCCGCCCCGGGCTGGCGCTGGCGGCCTAGCGCTGCTGGGCGAGCACCTCGCGCATGGGTGGGCGGTCGGCGAGCGCCACCTCGTGGCCCACGCCGTGCCACTGGTGCTCGCGCTGCTCGAACTGGGTGAGCCCGTGCCCGGTGTCGGCCACCCCGCAGCGGCGCAGCGCGGTGCCCAGGATCTGCCTGCTCATCACACCCAGCTCCAGCAGCGAGCGGTTGCGGTGCTTGCGGACGCCGAGGTTGACCTGGGCGATGGCGTCGAGCCCGCAGCGGGCGTAGGTGTCCAGCAGCAGCCCGATCTCCACGCCGTAGCCGGGGGCGAAGGGCACGCTCTCCAGCAGCTCCCGGGTGGCGGCGTACTCCCCGCCCAGCGGCTGCACCACCCCGCTCAGCTCCGGGCGCAGCGCGGCCAGCAGCGGGCGCGCCATCAGCTCGGTGACGCGGCCGCCGCCGGACTCGCTGTGCTCGCCCTCCACCCGCAGCGGCCGGCGGTAGAAGCCCTTGACCAGGGCGGTGCCCGGCCGGGTGAGCAGCGGCCCGAGCAGCGCGGGCACGAAGCCGGGGTCGGTCTCCACCAGGTCGGAGTCCAGGAACACCACCAGGTCGCCGGTGGTGGCCGCGAGCGAGCGCCACAGCACCTCGCCCTTGCCCGGCACCGGGTCGACGCCGGGCAAGGCCTGCTCGCGGCTGACCACCCGGGCCCCCGCCGCGGCTGCCCGGGGGGCGGTGGCGTCGGTGGAGCCGGAGTCCAGCACCACCAGCTCGTCCACCAGCGTGCCCAGCAACGGGTGCACGGCAGCGACCACCGCGGCCACCGTCTCCTCCTCGTCCAGCGCGGGCAGCACCACCGACACCGTCCGTCCGGCCTTGGCGGCCACCAGCTCGGCAGCGGTCCACGGCGGCTCGTGCCAGGTGTGGGTGGTGAACCAGCCCGGCTCCGGCGCGCTCACGCCAGGCCCCGGGTGGTGCGGGCCGGCGGGCGCTGCCCAGCGATGGCCGCCACCATCTCCACCACGCGGCGGGTGGCACGCACCTCGTGGGCGCGGAAGACCCTGGCCCCGGCCGCGGCGGCCAGCGCGGTGGCGGCCAGGGTGCCCTCCAGCCGCTCGGTGAGCCCCACGCCCAGGGTCTCGCCGATGAAGTCCTTGTTGGACAGCGCCATCAGCACCGGCCACCCGGTGGCGACGAGCTCGTCGGTGCGTCGCAGCAGCTCCAGGCCGTGGAAGGTGTTCTTGCCGAAGTCGTGGGTGGGGTCGACCAGGATCGAGCCGGGATCGACCCCCAGCTCCTGGGCCCGGCGAGCCTGGGCGGAGACGTCGGCGATGACGTCAGCCACCACGTCGGCGTAGTGCACCCGGTGCGGACGGGTGCGCGGGCGGGCGCCGCCGGTGTGCGAGCAGACCAGCCCGGCGCCGTGCTCGGCGGCCACCTCGGCCAGGTGCGGGTCGTAGCCGGCCCAGGTGTCGTTGACCAGGTCGGCCCCCGCCTGGCAGGCCAGCCGGCCGACCTCGGCCCGCCAGGTGTCCACGCTGATCACCACGTCCGGGTGCCGCTCGCGCACCCGCTCGACGAAGGGCACCACGCGGCGCGCCTCCTCGGCTGCGTCCACCAGCACGCCGGGGCCGGCCTTCACCCCGCCCACGTCCAGGATGTCGGCACCCTCGGCCACCGCGCGATCAGCCGCGGCGAGGGCGGCGTCGTCGGCGAAGTGGGCACCGCGGTCGTAGAAGGAGTCGGGCGTGCGGTTGAGGATCGCCATCACCAGCGCGCGGTCAGCTGGCACCCGACGTCCGCAGAACCTGGTGGTCGGGGCTCCGGTGGTCGGCACAGGGGTCATCGACACCCTCAGGCTCGGGGCGCGCAGGCCTGCAGCGCAGTCTGCACGTCGCGGGTGACCACCAGGTGGTCCAGGCCGCGCTGGGACACGAAGCCGGCCGGCATGCTCCGCAGCCAGCTGAGCAGCCCGTCGTAGTGGCCGGTCGGGTCCAGCAGCACCACCGGGCGGTCGTGTATGCCCAGGTAGCCCGAGGTCCACACCTCGAACAGCTCCTCCAGCGTGCCCAGCCCACCGGGCAGGGCCAGGAAGGCGTCGGCGCGCTCGTCCATCAGCCGCTTGCGCTCGCGCATGGTGTCGGTGACCAGCAGCTCGTCGGCGGCGGCGTCGGCGTGCTCGGCGGCCATCAGCGCCTTCGGGATCACCCCCACGGTGGGCCCACCGCCGCGGCGGGTGGCCCGGGCGAGGGCGCCCATCATCGAGGTGTTCCCGCCACCCCACACCAGGCCCCAGCCGCGGGCGGCGATGCCGGTCCCCACCTGCTCGGCGAGGTCGAGGTAGCTGGGGTCGACCGGCCCGGAGGCGCAGTAGCCGGCCACGAACCGGGTCACGACTGCAGTCCGCTGGGCAGGTCGTCGGCGGAACCGGGCTCGTCCAGGTGCCGGGTGGTCAGCGCGCCGGTGCGCCGGGACTCCACGATGATGTCCACCACCTCGTCCACGTCGTCGGTGCAGTGCAGCAGGCTCATGTCGACCTCGGAGATGTTGCCCGCGGCCAGCACCGAGCTGCGGATCCAGTCGATCAGGCCCGACCAGTAGCTGGTGCCGAACATGATGATCGGGAACCGGGTGATCTTGCGGGTCTGCACCAGCGTGAGGGCCTCGAACAGCTCGTCCAGCGTGCCGAAGCCGCCGGGCAGGCAGACGAAGGCCTGGGAGTACTTCACGAACATCGTCTTGCGGGCGAAGAAGTACCGGAAGTTGATGCCCAGGTCGACCCACTGGTTGAGCTGCTGCTCGAACGGGAGCTCGATGCCCAGGCCGATGGAGCTGCCGCTGGCGTCGCAGGCACCGCGGTTGGCCGCGGCCATCACGCCCGGGCCGCCGCCGGTGATCACCGCGTACCCGGCGGTGGCCAGCGCCTTGCCGATGGCGCGGCCCTGGGCGTACACCGGGTCGTCCTCGGGGGTGCGGGCGGAACCGAACACGGTGACCGCGCTGGGCACCTCGGCGAGCGCGCCGAAGCCCTCCACGAACTCGCTCTGGATGCGCAGCACCCGCCACGGGTCGGTGTGCACCCAGTCGCTGGGGCCGCGGTGGTCCAGCAGGCGCTGGTCGGTGGTGCTGAGGTCGTTGTTGCGCTCACCCCGCACCTGCACCGGCCCGCGGTTGCGCACCCCGCGGGGCCCTGCCCCGTGATCCTCTGCTGCCATGGGGAAAGGGTAGCCAGGTGCCACCACGCGCTAGGTCAGGTAGGCCCGCAGCACGTCGGCACAGCGGGTGATCTGCTCCACGGGCACGTGCTCGTCCCGCTTGTGCGCCAGGTTGGGGTCACCCGCGCCGTAGTTCACCGCGGGCACCCCGAGGGCTGCGAAGCGGGAGACGTCGGTCCAGCCCAGCTTGGCCTGCGCCACGCCCCCGGCGGAGGTGACGAACTCGGCGGCGGCGGGTGCGGCCAGCCCGGGCAGCGCACCGGCGGCGGAGTCGGTCACCTCGAAGCCGAGGCCGTCGATGCCGGCGAACACCGCGCGGACGTGGTCCTCGGCCTGGGCCTGGCTGCGGTCGGGGGCGAAGCGGAAGTTGACGTCCACCTCGCAGCGGTCGGGCACCACGTTGCCGGCCACGCCGCCGCTGATGCGCACCGCCTGCAGGCCCTCGCGGTACAGGCAGCCGTCGATGTCCACCTGGCGGGCCGAGTAGGCGGCCAGGCGGTCGAGCACCGGCGCCATCGCGTGCACCGCGTTGCTGCCCAGCCACGAGCGGGCCGAGTGCGCCCGGGTGCCGGTGGTGCTCAGGCGCACCCGCATGGTGCCCTGGCAGCCGGCCTCCACCGTGCCGTCGGTGGGCTCGCCCAGGATGGCCAGGTCGCCCACCAGCCACTCCGGCAGCTCCCGCTCGATGCGGCCGAGGCCGTTGTGCACGGCCGCGATCTCCTCGCAGTCGTAGAACACCAGGGTGACGTCGCGAGCGGGCTCGGGCACGGTGGCCGCCAGGTGCAGGAACACCGCGTCGGTGGACTTCATGTCCACGGTGCCGCAGCCGTGCAGGAGGTTGCCCTCGCGGCGGCTGGGCACGTTGTCGGCGATGGGCACGGTGTCCAGGTGCCCGGCCAGCACCACCCGGCTGGGTCGGCCCAGCTGGGTGCGGGCTAGCACGGTGTTGCCGCTGCGCACGATCTCCAGGTGCCCGGCCTGGCTGCGCAGCGCCTGCTCGACGGCGTCGGCCAGGGTGCTCTCCTGCTGGGAGACGCTGGGGATGTCCACCAGCACGGCCGCGAGGTCCACGGGGTCGGAGCTGAGATCGAGAGCGGGAGTCACGTCACGGGGAGCCACCCATGCAGGTTATCGGTGCGCCGGTAGCGTTGTGCGGCGTGAGCACACAACTGGAGCCCGGCGTGACCGGAGCACAAGCAGACGGAGTGGCCAGCGTCCTCGCCGACGGGACCGTGCTGGACGTGTGGTTCCCGCAGCCGCAGCTGGGCGCGCACCAGGCGTCCGCGAGCGCCCGGCTCACTGCCGAGGAGCTCGACCCCGCCCTGGCCGCGATGCTGGGCACCGACGAGGCCCGCGGCGTCGAGGTGATGGGGGTGCGCACCACCATCGCCGACCTCAGCGCCGCGCCGATCGACGCGCGCGACGTCTACCTGCGCCTGCACCTGCTCTCCCACCGCCTGGTGCAGCCGCACGGAGTGAACCTGGACGGCCAGTTCGGGCTGCTGTCCAACGTGGTCTGGACCAACCACGGGCCCTGCGCGGTGGAGGGCTTCGAGCTCACCCGCGCCCGGCTGCGCGCCCGCGGCCCGGTCACCGTCTACAGCGTGGACAAGTTCCCGCGCATGGTCGACTACGTGGTGCCCTCCGGGGTGCGCATCGGCGACGCCGACCGCGTCCGGCTGGGGGCGCACCTGGCCGCCGGCACCACCGTGATGCACGAGGGCTTCGTGAACTTCAACGCCGGCACCCTGGGCTCGTCCATGGTGGAGGGCCGCATCTCCGCCGGCGTCGTGGTGGACGACGGCTCCGACGTGGGCGGCGGTGCGTCGATCATGGGCACCCTCTCCGGCGGCGGCACGGAGACCATCTCCCTGGGCAAGCGCTGCCTGCTGGGCGCCAACTCCGGCATCGGCATCTCCCTGGGCGACGACTGCGTGGTGGAGGCCGGCCTGTACGTCACCGCCGGCACCAAGGTCACCGGCCCGGACGGCACCGCGGTGAAGGCGCGCGAGCTGTCCGGGCAGAACGGGATGCTGCTGCGGCGCAACTCCGTCACCGGTGCGGTGGAGGTGGTGGCCCGGGAGGGCTCCGGCGTGGCGCTGAACGAGGCCCTGCACGCCAACGACTAGGCAGCCGCACGAGCGGCGCACCTGCCGCGACACAGCACCGCCCGGACGCACGTCGCGTCCGGGCGGTGCTGTCTGCGCTCGAGGTGGGCGCGGCGTCCGAGCCGCTACTTGGGCTCGATGTCGAAGAGCGCGGTGTTGCCGCTGACCGAGGTCACCCGGAGCCCAACCTCGACGTTCGTCTCGCCCCGCACCGTGCAGGTCATGGTCTCGCCGACCTCAGCCTTGAGGTCACCCGGGCAGGTCACCGAATCGGGGGTGCCCAGCCCGTTGGCCGCGAACTGCTGGCTGATCTGGGACTCCACGGAGTCGCGGTCCACCATCTTGGCGCCGCGCACTCCGACGAGCACGATCGCCAGCACGCTGAGCGCGAGTAAAACGAATCCCAGGATGACGGCGACGGTGGCGAGGGTGCGGCCCTTCTGCCCGGTGCGCTTGGTCTGCGCGCGCCCGACGAAGCCGAGCACGATGCCCACCGGGGAGAACACGAACGCGAAGACCATCGCGAGGATCGCCACGGTGTTGGTGCCGGGGGGAACCGGCGCCTGGCCCTGGTGGGACGGGAACGGCTGCGCCTGCGGCGGAGGGGGGAACGCGCCAGGGGTACCCGAGCTAGTGGTCATGAAAGCCTTCCAGGGCAGGGCTGCTCAAGACCCCACGACGGCCCGAGCAGCAACGACGCAGGGACGAGGTGCCCGTGCAGCGCACAGTAACTGCCATGTGCCGCTCTGTGTCAAGCAAGACTGTTCTGAAGTCTTGCCCGATCATGAAGCGCCGCAACGACACTGCCGCTGCGCAGGCGCCGGTCAGCCCTGCAGGCGAGCGACCGCGGCGTCGATTCGCTCGTCGGTGGCGGTGAGCGCGATCCGCACGTGCTGTCCGCCGGTGGGGCCGTAGAACTCCCCCGGCGCGACGAGCATGCCGCGCTCGGCGAACCAGGCCACGGTGGCGCGACAGTCCTCGTCACGGGTGGCCCACAGGTACAGCCCGGCCTCGGAGTGCTCCACCTGCAGCCCCGCGGCTCGCACGGCGGGCAGCAACCTCGCCCGCCGGCTGCGGTAGATCTCCCGCTGCGCCGCGGCGTGGGTGTCGTCGGACAGCGCCGCCTCCATGGCCGCCTGCACCGGCCGAGGCACGATCATGCCGGCGTGCTTGCGCACCTCCAGCAGCTCGGCCACCAGTGCCGGGTCGCCGGCGACGAACCCGGCGCGGTAGCCGGCGAGGTTGGAGGTCTTGGACAGCGAGTGCACCGCGAGCAGCCCGGTCAGGTCGCCGTCGTTGACGTCGGCGTGCAGCACCGACCGTGGCTCGGCGTCCCAGGCCAGCCCCAGGTAGCACTCGTCGGAGACCACGACGGTGCCCCGCTCGCGCGCCCACTCCACCACCTTGCGCAGGTGCGGCACCCCCAGCACCGCACCGGTGGGGTTGGACGGGGAGTTGAGGAACAGGACGGCCGGCTGCCCGGAGCCCCGGGTGGCCGGGCCGAGGCGGGTCACGCTGTTGGAGCGGACCACCTGGGCGCCGGCCAGCTGGGCGCCGACCTCGTAGGTGGGGTAGGCCAGCTCGGGCACCACCACGGTGTCCGCCGGCCCCAGCCCCAGCAGGGTCGGCAGCCACGCGATCAGCTCCTTGGAGCCGATGGTGGGCAGCACCGCGTCAGCGGAGACCCCGTGCACGTCGTGGCGGCGGGCGAGGGCCTGCACGACGGTCTCCCGCAGCGAGGTGGTGCCCCACGTGGCGGGGTAGCCCGGGATGTGGGCAGCAGCGGTCAGCGCGTCCTGGATGACCTCGGCGACCGGGTCGACCGGGGTGCCGACCGAGAGGTCGACGATGCCGTCGGGGTGCTCACCGGCGCGCTGGGCGGCGCCGGTGAGCGAGTCCCACGGAAAGCTGGGGAGGCTGAGGTGCTTCCTGCTCACTCGCCGTCATTCTGCGGCGGGAGGCTGGCCACCGGCTCCGGGTCGAAGTCGGTCTTGCCGACCTTGGCGGCGCCACCGGGCGAGCCGAGGTCGACGAAGAAGTCGGCGTTGACCTTGGTGTAGCCCGACCACTGGTCCGGCACGTCGTCCTCGTAGTAGATGGCCTCGACCGGGCAGACCGGCTCACAAGCACCGCAGTCCACGCACTCGTCGGGGTGGATGTAGAGCATGCGCCCACCCTCGTAGATGCAGTCGACGGGGCACTCTTCGATGCAGGCCTTGTCCAGCACGTCCACGCAAGGCTCAGCAATCGTGTAGGTCACTGCGGTTCTCCTGATCTCGCCGGGGGCTACTCGTGAGCAAGTATCCCCGAATGATCCTTCTGGTGTGAATTCACCCCGTCGTGTGTCGCGAGCTGCGTACCCACTTGTCCGCCTTGCGTACTGCGCGCTTGAGGGCGGAGTGCTCGCTGAGGTAGTCCCCCGCCAGCCCGACCACCGGCACCTTGCCCAGCGCCCGGTAGGGCAGGCGGCCCTGCGGGCGCTTGTCCAGCTCGCCCAGGATGCCTCGCAGCACCCGCGCGTAGCGCCACAGCGCCCGGGCCGCACCGACCAGCGCCCCCCGCTCGGGGGCGCTGCCCTTGCCCGGCTGCTCCTCCTGCTTCGCCGCGGTGCCCTCCACCAGGGCCCGGCTGACGTCGCGGTCGCACAGCACCCAGGCGAGCATGCGCACCTGCTCCACCTCGTCGGTGACGCCCCACTCGCGGGCCACCGCGCACAGCAGCATCGCCTGGCTGGCGCTGCCCAACGCCGGCTGCAGCGGCAGCCGGTCGGCCACCACCCCACCGAAGCCCGGGATGGCGACGATCAGCGTGGTGAAGCGTCCCACCCGGTTCATCCACCAGGTGGTGCGCTGCTGCGGCGTCATGGACTGCCACGCCGCCGTGCCGGGGAACTCCACCTGGTAGAAGGCGTCCACCGCCTTGCCCACCGCCCGGTTCTTGAGGCTGGTGCTGCGCACCTCGGCCACCTCGGGGTCGGGCCGCTCGTGGGTGCGCGCCTTGAGGTGGAACGGGTCGGTGTGGGTGAGCGCGTCCAGCACCGGTCCGCTGCCGTGCACCACCACCTTCAGTGCGCTGACCACGTACGCGTCGGTGATCGCCGGCGCCATCACTGCCCGCTCGCCATGGCGGGAACCTCGCGGCGGCCGTAGCCGGTGGTGCGCTCGTGGATGGGCCGGCCGATGCCCGCGGCGATCTCGGTCAGCTCCTGCACCGTCTTGGCCGAGCCGTGCTGCGAGCCCGCCATCCGGGAGATGGTCTCCTCCATCAGCGTGCCGCCCAGGTCGTTGGCCCCGCCGTTGAGCATCGCCTGGGTGCCGGCGGTGCCCAGCTTGACCCAGCTGGTCTGGATGTTGTCGATGCGCCCGTGCAGCATGATCCGCGCCAGCGCGTGCACCGCCCGGTTGTCCCGGATGGTCGGTCCCGGACGGGACGCCCCCGCCAGGTACAGCGGCGACGACTGGTGCACGAACGGCAGCGGCACGAACTCGGTGAAGCCGCCGGTCTGGTCCTGGATGCCGCGCAGCACGTTGAGGTGGCCCACCCAGTGCCGCGGGTGGTCGACGTGGCCGTACATCATCGTGGACGAGCTGCGCAGCCCCACCTCGTGCGCGGTGGTCACCACCTCGATCCAGGAGCTGGTGGGCAGCTTGCCCTTGGTGAGGATCCAGCGGACCTCGTCGTCGAGGATCTCCGCGGCCGTGCCGGGGATGGTGTCCAGCCCCGCATCGCGCAGCTCCACCAGCCAGTCCCGGATGCTGGCCCCGGAGTGCGCGGCCCCGTTGACCACCTCCATCGGACTGAAGGCGTGCACGTGCATGCCCGGCACCCGCTCCTTGACCGCGCGGACCAGGTCGGCGTAGCCGCCGGCGGGGATCTCCGGGTCGATGCCGCCCTGCATGCACACCTCGGACGCGCCCAGGTTCCAGGCCTCCTCGGCCCGGTCGGCCACCTCGGTGAGGCTCAGGGTGAACGCGTCGGCGTCGCCCTTGCGCTGGGCGAAGGCGCAGAAGCGGCAGCCGGTGTAGCAGATGTTGGTGAAGTTGATGTTGCGGTTCACCACGTAGGTGACGTCCTCGCCCACGGTCTCCCGGCGCAGGTCGTCGGCCAGCGCGCACAGCGCCTCCAGGGCCGGGCCCTCGGCGGTGGCCAGGGCCAGGTACTGCTCGTCGGTGCACCCGGCCGGGTCGTCGGCGGCGGCCCGCAGCGCGGCGGTGACGTCCCCACCCAGCAGGGCGGGGGCGTCGATGGCCAGCACCTGCTCGCGCACCGTCTCCCAGTCGCCGAAGGCCGAGCCCAGGTCGGAGCGGGTCTCGGTGTTGCGGCCGTCGGTGTCGATGGCGCTGTGCAGGTCGGTGCGCCCGCTGGACTCCCAGGAGGCGTCGGGCTCCTGCCACGGCAGCCCGGTGGGCACCGCTGCGGCGTCGGCCAGCCCGTCCGGTGCGGCCAGCGCGCGCACGTGCGCGCTGATGCGGGGGTCGATCCACGGCGAGCCGGCCAGCACGTACTCCGGCTGGGCGGCCAGGCGCTCGGTGAGGGTGAACCCGGCAGCCGTGCTCGCCGCGGCGAGGGCGTCCAGCTGGGGCCAGGGCCGCTCCGGGTTGACGTGGTCCGGCGTCAGCGGGGAGACACCGCCGAAGTCGTCCACGCCCGCACCCAGCAGGGCGGCGCAGTCGTCCAGGTCCACCAAGTTCGGCGGGGCCTGCACGCGCATCGCCGGGCCCAGCAGCAGCCGGGTGACGGCGATGGTGGCCCGGTAGTCGTCCAGCCCCGCGTCGGGCGCGGCGCGCATGGCCGTGTCGTCCTTGGCCCGGAAGTTCTGCACGATCACTTCCTGCACGTGCCCGAAGCTCTTGTGCGCCTTGCGGACGGCCAGGATGGAGTCGACGCGCTCGGTGAGCGTCTCGCCGATGCCCACCAGGATGCCGGTGGTGAAGGGCACGCCCAGGCGGCCGGCGTCGGTGAGGGTGCGCAGCCGCACCTCGGGGTGCTTGTCCGGGCTGCCGTAGTGGCACTCGCCCTTGGTGGTGTGCAGCCGCAGCGAGGTGGTCTCCAGCATCATCCCCATGGACGGCGCCACCGGCTTGAGCCGGGAGATCTCCTCCCAGGTCATCACGCCCGGGTTGAGGTGGGGCAGCAGACCCGTCTCCTCCAGCACCCGGACGGACATGGCCCGCAGGTAGGCCTGGGTGGAGTCGTAGCCGCGGGAGTGCAGCCACTCCTGGGCCTCCGGCCAGCGGTCCTCGGGCCGGTCGCCCAGGGTGAACAGGGCCTCCTTGCAGCCCAGCGCCGCACCCTGCGCGGCGATCTCCAGGACCTCGTCGGGGTCGAGGAACATGCCGTGCCCGGCGGCGGCGAGCTTGCCGGGCACGGTGACGAAGGTGCAGTAGTGGCAGCGGTCCCGACACAGCCGGGTGAGCGGGATGAACACCTTGCGGGAGTAGGTCACCACACCGGGCCGGCCGGCAGCGAGCAGACCGGCGTCACGCACGCGGGCCGCAGCCGCGCACAGCGTGTCCAGCTGCTCCCCGCGGGCGTGCAGCAGGGTGTGGGCCTCGGTGGCGTCCAGGGTCTTGCCGTCGGTGGCGCGCCGCAGCGCGCGCCGCAGCGCCGACTCCGAGGGCGTCACCTCGACCGGGGGTGGGGTCGGAAGATCCACGGGCTCAGTTGTCACGACCCCGATACTGCCCGTTGCCTCGCAGCCTCGCCCAGGTGGCCACCCAGTACCACCACCGCCGGCACCACTCCGAAGCCGAACAGCGCCATCAGGCGCCAGTCCTGCGGCGGAACCTGGTCGCCGCCGGGACCCCCGGTGGCCAGCGCCAGCACCACCAGCACCCACCCGACCAGCGGCAGGGCGGCCACGCCGGTTCGCGGCGTGAGCCTGCCCGCCAGCCAGACCAGCCCGGCGTTGGTGAGCGCCGCGGCGAACGCACCCACCGGCAGCGGGACCACACCGACGTACACCGGCAGGAAGAGGGACTCGAGCACCGCGAGCACCGCGGCGTAGAGGACCAGCAGGCCCAGGCAGAGCCGGGTCACGGGGTGATCCCCGCGAAGAGGTCGTGCTCCCGGCCGTCGGGGCCCAGCTCACCGGCCTCGCCGCGCACCCGCACGTAGTGCTCGGCGAGCAGCACCGGCTGGGCGATGTTGTTGGACAGGGCGAGCTCGGTGCCGCTCGGCGCCACGGTGACCTGCGTGGCGTGGGCGCGCATGGCCGCCAGCTTCGCCTGCCGCACCGCGTGCACGTCGATCACGGCGTCCACGTCGGCGTCGGGCACGCTGGGCAGCTCACCGGGCTCGGGCAGCCGCCAGCCCTGCGGCAGGTCGGTCATCCCGGCGATGCCCGCCGTCAGCGCGCGGTGCTCCACCACCGTCCAGTACACCTTGGGCACCTCCCACGCAGGCCCCGCGTCGGCGAACATCGCCGGGTCGGCGGCATGGTCGAGGGCGTCGGTGGTCAGTCGGTGCACCTGCACGTGGTCGGGGTGGCCATAGCTGCCGTGGGGGTCGTAGGTGACCACCACGTGCGGGCGCACCCGGCGGATCACCTCGGTCATCGCGTGCGCGCCCGCCAGCCCGGCGTGCACGAAGGCGCGGGGGTTCTCCGCCGACGGCGTGCCCGCCATGCCGGAGTCGCGCCACCGCCCGGCCCCGCCCAGGAAGTGCGGCCCGCCCACGCCCAGGGCGTGCAGCGCCCGGCTCAGCTCGCTGATGCGGTAGCCGCCCAGCTGGTCGGCCTCCCCGGCCACCAGCCCGGCCCAGCGCGCCCCGATCACCTCGCCCTCCTCGCCAAGGGTGCAGGTGAGCACCGTGACCTCCACCCCGCGTGCGGCGTAGTGGGCGATGGTGCCGCCGGTGGTCAGGGTCTCGTCGTCGGGATGGGCGTGCACCAGCAGCAGCCGCGGGCGCAACAGGCTCATCGGTCGTTCCGCGACCACGTGGCGGCGTCGGCGAACGGGCCGCCCCGCAGCCCGATGGGCTCGTCCACGCCGGTGACCTGCTTGCGCACGGCCAGCACGGTGCTGTCCTGGTACAGCGGCAGCACCGCGTGCAGCGCCCACAGGCGCGGCTCCAGCTCGGCCAGCGTGGCGGCCACGTCGACGGCGCCGCTCAGTGCGGCGTCGATCTGCGGCTGCAGCGAGGGGTCGCACACCCCGGAGACGTTGCCCAGCCGGGTGGTCGGCGTGCTGCGGGTGCCGGTGGGACCGGCAGCTGCGGTCGGGGTGGGCGCACCGGCGGGAGCCACACCAGCCGAGCCGGTGCAGCCGAACGTCGACGCCAGCGTGGTGGCCGGGTCCCCGCCGGCGGGCGCCCGGCCGACGAGCATGCCGATCTCGCCGCTGCCCAGGCGGTCGCCGTAGAGCTCGCTGGAGGTGACGATGGAGGCCTTGGCGTTGATGCCCGCGCTGGTGAGCTGGTCGGCCACGGCCTGCGCGACCGAGGTGGCGGCGCTGTCCTCCTTGGCCGCCCCCACCATGACCGTCAGCGGCGTGCCGTTCTTCAGGTAGCGACCCGCCTGCAGGCTGTAGCCGGCCCGGCCCAGCGCCTCCACCGCGGCGGTGACGGTGCCCCCGGCGGGGCGGGTGGCGATGTAGCCCGGCTCCGACGGCGCCAGCACCTGGGCGTCGGCGCGGAACTGCCCCACCGCCCGGCCCGCACCGATCATGCTCAGCGCGTCCACGTCCAGCAGCCCGAGCAGGCCCTCTCGGACGTTGACGTCGGACAACCCGCTGGCGCCCACGTCCACGGCCACCCGCATGGTGGAGGGCTGGGCCACGGTGAGGGTGCGCACGTCGGGGATGGCCGCCAGCTGGGTGCGGGTGGCGTCGCTGCCGTGCAGCTGGGCCATCTGCGCGTCCTTGGAGCGCAGCGACTCCGCCAGCTGGTTGGGGGTGCCGTCGCGGCGCAGCAGGATCGAGTCCAGGGCGGTGGGGGTGTCCCAGAAGCGGTCGTTGCGCTCCAGCAGCACCTCGCCGCGGTCGCGGTCGACGCTCTTGACCTTGAACCGCGAGCCCGACACCGGCAGCCCGTCGTCGAGGGCCGCGGTGAACCCCCCGGGCAGGTCCTTGAGCAGGTGCGCGGGCAGCAGCGAGCGGAACAGCTGCTGCCACGCCGGGTAGTCGGCGGCGAAGGACACCGTCACCGTCTTGCCGCCGGCGGAGGAGGCGACGTCGGTGATCAGGTCGTAGCCGGCCGCGTCGGCCACCCCGGGCTGGGAGATCATCTGCTGCCACAGGTAGCGGAAGTCCTCCGCCGCGATGGGAGCCCCGTCCGACCACTGCGCCTCGCTGCGCAGCACGTAGGTCACCTGGAACGGCGCCGTCGGCTTGGTGGTGGCGGCCGGGGTGGCCGAGACGGCGATGGAGGGATCCAGCGTCCACCCCGAGCCGGTGGCCTCCGGGAGGAACACCGAGGGCAGCACCAGGCCGCTGACGGCGTTGTTCACCGGGGAGAGGTCAGCCAGCTGGTGCGGGTTGAACCCCGGGCCCACCTCGTCGATGGCCACCACCACCGAGTTGGTCACCGTCGCCTTGGGCGGCGGCGTGACGGTGGTGGCCGTGCTGACCACCACCGGCGCCGGCTGGGCGGTGCAGGCCGGAGTCAGCGCGACCAGCGCAAGAGCTGCGGCCCCCACCCAACGCCCGCCTCGGCGGGCACCGTGCCGACCGCGCACCTGTGCATCTCCCTGCTCACCGTGACCGGCCCCCGCACGCGCGGGGGCCGCCTGCTGCACCGGTTCGCCCGGTGCGTCCGCCCAGACTAGATCAGCTGGCTGCCTTGTCACGGAGCTTGTCGCGGGAGCGGGTGCGGGCGCGCTCGTTGGCGTCCAGCACCAGCTTGCGCACGCGCACCACGTCCGGCGCGACCTCGACGCACTCGTCAGAGGCGCAGAACTCCAGCGCGCTCTCCAGGGTGAGCACGCGGGGACGGGCCAGCGCCTCGAAGGTGTCCGAGGACGACTGCCGCATGTTGGTGAGCTTCTTCTCGCGGCAGACGTTGATGTCCAGGTCCTCCGAGCGGGGGCTCTCGCCCACCACGTGACCCGCGTAGGTGGCCGTGCCCGGCTCCACGAAGAAGGTGCCGCGGTCGGAGAGCTGGATCATCGCGAACGGGGTGACCACGCCGGCGCGGTCGGAGACCAGCGAGCCGGTGTGGCGGCTGCGGATCTCGCCGGCCCACGGCTCGTAGCCGGCGGAGTAGGTGTTGGCGATGCCGGTGCCCCGGGTGTCGGTGAGGAACTCGGTGCGGAAGCCGATCAGGCCGCGGGCGGGGACGACGAACTCCATGCGCACCCAGCCGGTGCCGTGGTTGACCATCTCCTCCATCCGGCCCTTGCGGGCGGCGAGCAGCTGGGTGACCGCGCCGAGGTGCTCCTCGGGGACGTCCACGGTGAGGTGCTCGAAGGGCTCGTGCATCTTGCCGTCGACCATCTTGGTGACCACCTGGGGCTTGCCCACGGTCAGCTCGAAGCCCTCGCGCCGCATCTGCTCCACCAGGATGGCCAGCGCCAGCTCACCGCGGCCCTGCACCTCCCAGGTGTCCGGACGGTCGGTGTTGAGCACCCGCAGCGACACGTTGCCGATGAGCTCGGAGTCCAGCCGGCTCTTCACCAGGCGGGCGGTGAGCTTCTTGCCACCGTTGCGCCCGGCCAGCGGGCTGGTGTTGATGCCGACGGTGACCGAGATGGCCGGCTCGTCGACGGTGATGGGCGGCAGGGCGACGGGGTTGTCCACGTCGGCCAGGGTGTCGCCGATCATGATGTCCGGGATGCCGGCCACGGCGACGATGTCGCCGGCCTCGCCCAGGTCGGCGGCCACGCGCTCCACACCCTCGGTGCGCAGCAGCTCGGTGATCTTGACCTTGTGGGTCTCGGTCACACCCTCGGCGCTGGTGCGCATCCAGGCCACGGTCTGGCCCTTGCGCAGCTCACCGGCGTGGATGCGGACCAGGCCGATGCGGCCCAGGAAGGACGAGGCGTCCAGGTTGGTGACGTGCGCCTGCAGCGGGGCGTCCGGGTCGCCCTTGGGCGCCGGGACGTACTCCATGAGCAGGTCGAACAGGGCCTCCAGGCCCTCGGCGTCGGGCACCTCGCCGTCGGCGGGCTGGGTCATGCTGGCCTTGCCCGCGCGGGCGGAGGCGTAGATGACCGGCAGGTCCAGGGCGAGCTCGGCGGCGTGCGCCGCCTCGTTCTCCAGGTCCGAGGCCAGGTCGAGCAGCAGGTCGTGGACCTCCTCGACCACCTCGGTGATGCGGGCGTCGGGACGGTCGGTCTTGTTCACCACCAGGATGACGGGCAGCGAGGCGGCCAGCGCCTTGCGCAGCACGAAGCGCGTCTGGGGCAGCGGGCCCTCGCTGGCGTCGACCAGCAGCACCACGGCGTCGACCATGGACAGCCCGCGCTCCACCTCGCCACCGAAGTCGGCGTGGCCGGGGGTGTCGATGACGTTGATCACCACGTCGCCGTCGGGCGTGTGCCGACGCACCGCGGTGTTCTTCGCGAGGATGGTGATGCCCTTCTCGCGCTCGAGGTCACCGGAGTCCATGACTCGGTCGACGAGCTCCGCCCGCTCAGCGAAAGCGCCCGACTGACGCAGCATGGCGTCGACGAGGGTCGTCTTGCCGTGGTCGACGTGGGCGACGATGGCGACGTTGCGGAAGGCGGTGCGGGGCGCACTAGTCACTGGGTAGGTTCTCCTGAAAGCTCTAGAGTCCACGGTCCGAGAAGGGTCTCGATCCGTGGTCGGGGTGGCCGTCGACCTGGGCGCATGCGCGGACTTTTTGTGCTTCTCGTCCGTCGCGCACCACTCAGCCACTGCGGCGACAAACATCTTACCCGCTCACACGAACTTTTCCCGCACTGCAGGTCACTCGACCAGCAGCGGGGCCAGCTCAGCGCGCCAGCCCCGGTCGTTCACCACCAGGTCCAACCGGCTGAGCTCGCCGGCTCCCACCCACCGCAGCGCGGCGTGCTCCCTGGCCTCGGCGGGGCCCCGGACCAGCTCGGCGCGGTAGGCGCGCAGCACCCGACCGTCGGGCAGCAGCACGTCCGCGCCAACCTGCTCGCCCGGCTCCACCACCACGCCGAGCTCCTCGTCGAGCTCGCGGACCAGCGCCTGCTGCGGGCTCTCTCCCGGCTCCACCCCTCCGCCCGCCAGCTCCCACTTCCCGGCGAGCGCGGGCGGGCGTCGCCGCTGGGCCACCAGCAGCCGACCGTCGGCGACCACGGCACCGGCCACCACCTCCCGGGCGGCGGCCATCGCGGTGGCGGCGGCGCTCACGTGGTCCACCCACTCCCCCAGCACGGCCTGCACCCAGCCGCGAACCAGACCACCCGACGGACCCCGCACCTGGGCCACCAGGCGGGTGCCCGCCGTGGTGGGCGCGAGCGTGACGGTGACCTCCAGGGACGGCAGGGGGCCACGCTGCCGGCTCAGCCGCAGCTGGTGCAGCTCGGCGACAGCCACCCGCAGGCGGAGGGTGACCGGCAGGCGCCGGGGCCGCACGGCCACCACGTCCCCGGGGGCGAGGAGACCCTGTGCTCGCGGTACCTGCACCCGGGCGTGTCCGCCCAGCGCGGCGGCCACCACCACCGAGCGCACGGCGCCGGCCGTGGTGGCCAGCGGCGCCGCGACGTCGCGCTCCAGGCGTGCGGTGGTCACCGGCGCCGTCCGGGCTGTCCGTGCCGGCAGTGCCGGCCCGTGCCACCATCAACCATGGCGACCTTGCTGACCCAGGCGGAGATCGAGTCGGCGCTGCACGAGCTGCCCGGCTGGGCCTTCACCGACGACCGTCTGCAGCTGACCACCGAGCTGGCGAGCTTTCCCGCCGTGCTGGCGCTGGTGGCCGCGGTGGGCGAGGTCGCAGAACAGCGCAACCACCACCCGGACATCGACATCCGCTGGCGCACCGTGACCTTCGCGTGCACGACGCACAGCGCCGGTGGCGTCACGCAACGGGACGTGGAGCTGGCACAGCAGGTTGCGGCACTGCTGGCCGAGGCCTGACCAGACGCCGCTGCAACCCCATGAGCACCAGGATGAAGGCGGTGCCGGCCGGGTAGATCGCGCCGGAGATCGACTCCAGCAGGGGCCGCTCGAACTCCCAGATGCTGGGCTGCTGCAGCAGCAGCAGCGCGATCACCCCGATCAGCATGACCACCACCCACACCAGGCTCGCGACGAAGGCCAGCCTGGTCTGGCGCAGCGGGCCGTGGGCCAGCCACAGCACGGCGGGCACCAGCCACACCCAGTGGTGGCTCCACGAGATGGGCGAGACCAGCAGCCCGAACAGCTGGACGATCACCAGGGTGCCGAGCCGGTCGTCGGCGGCCAGGCCCCGCCAGGCCCACACGCACAGCGCCGCGGCCAGCAGCACCGCCACCACCCACACCGGACCGGTGCCCACGTCGTGGCCGGCGAAGCGGCTGAGCACCCCACGCAGCGACTGGTTGATGGCCGAGCCCACCGGGCCGATCCGGTCCGCCTTGCCCAGCAGCTCACCGAAGTAGGTGCGGGTGGCGTCCGGGATGGCCAGGAAGCTGATGGCGATGGTGGCGGCGAAGGCCACGGCGGAGAACACCGCCGCCAGGTAGCGGCGCTGGGCCAGGAAGTACAGGCCGGTGATCGCCGGCGTCAGCTTCACCCCGGCCAGCACGCCGACGATGCCGCCGGCCAGCCACCACCGGCTGGTGGTGGCCGCGGCCAGGCCCCCCAGCACCAGGAAGACGTTGACCTGGCCGTAGTCCAGCGTGGTGCGCACCGGTTCCATCCAGATCCCCACCGCGGCCCACAGCATGGCGGCGTTGCGCCAGAAGGGCTCGGCCGAGCGCTCCGCACCCAGCAGCAGCGTGAGGCTCAGGCGCACCACGCCCCACAGCGCCACCATGGTGACCACCAGCCACAGCACGGCCAGGGCGGTGATGGGCACGTAGTGCAGCGGGAAGAACAGCAGCGCCGCGAACGGTGGGTAGGTGAAGGGCAGCGGGAAGTTGGGGGTCATCTCCGAGAACGTGAAGGTGTAGAGCTCCCCGCGCTCGAGCGACTGCGCGCCGAAGCTGTAGACGCGCAGGTCCACCATGTTCAGCCCGGTGCGGGTGAGGAAGCTGAGCACCAGGCGCGAGGCACCGGAGACGAGGAGGACCAGCGGCGCCAGCCACCAGTGCGACTGCACCAGCGCGAGGGCCCGGGACATGACCTGCTGGAGTCGCACCCGCTCACCCTAGAGCCTCGTCGGCCTCAGTCCTGAATGCGGTTGAACTGCACCAGCAGCTCCCCGAACCGGCTCACGTCCTCCGCCGACCAGTCGTCCAGCAGCCGGGCGAAGCGCTGGCGCCGGGCGGTGCGGGCGTGCGCCAGCCGCACCAGTCCGTCGTCGGTCATCGACAGCTTGGCCGAGCGGCGGTCGGCGGCGTCCTCCATCCGCTTGATCAGGCCCAGCTTGAGCAGCAGCCCCACCTGACGGCTCAGCGTCGGCTTGCCCACGCCGTAGAAGGCGGCCAGGTCGGTGAGCCGGACCTCGCCCACCTCCTCCACCCGCTGCAGCAGCGCGTAGGCCGCCGGTTCCAGGCCGGGGTGCACCTCGCGGGCGAGCTCGCCAGAGAACGAGCGGGCCCGACGGAAGAGCACCGCCAGCTCGTGCTCCACGATGTCGTGCGGGTGCCGGACGCTCACCTCTCCAATGTATAGCGACTCAGGTCACACCGGTCGGGCCCGCGAACCCGCACGGGCCCGCTACATCCCGGTGGCGTAGGACTAGCACCGTGGTGACCGATTCCCCGACCTTCCGCACCGCCCAGGACACCGATGCCGAGGCGGTCGCGGCGCTGGTGCAGCTGGCCTACCGCGGCGAGCAGAGCCGGTCCGGGTGGACCACCGAGGCGGACCTGCTGCAGGGCCAGCGCACCGACGCCGGGCAGGTGCGCCAGCTGCTGGCCCGGCCGGGCACCCAGGTGCTGCTGCTGTGCGCGGCGGACGGGGCCCTGCTGGGCTGCTGCGAGCTGACCGGCCCCACGCCCGGGCAGGACACTCCCGGGCAGGCCTATTTCGGCCTGTTCAGCATCCGCCCGGGGCACCAGAGCGAGGGCCTGGGCCGGCTGCTGCTGGCGGAGGCCGAGCGCCGCGCCGTCACCGAGCTGGGCTGCGCCACGATGGAGCTGACGGTGATCACCCAGCGTGCCGAGCTGATCGCCTGGTACCTGCGGCGTGGCTACCGGCGCACCGGCGAGCGGCGCCCCTTCCCCTACGGCGACGAGCGGTTCGGCGTGCCGCTGCGCGACGACCTGGAGCTCGAGGTGCTCACCAAGGTCCTGGCGCCGAGCGGCTGATCTTCCTCTGGGCTAGCCCCGCCCACCTTGGCTAGCCTCACCCCATGAACGCGGTGACGGCCCTGCGACGGATCGCCTTCCTGCTCGAGCGTGCCCGCGAGGCCAGCCACCGGGTGCAAGCCTTCCGCAACGCCGCCGACGTCGTCACCCGGCTCTCCCCCACCGACCTGGACCGGAGGGTGGCGGCAGGGACGCTCACCGACCTCGGCGGCATCGGCCCCAAGACCGCCGCGGTGATCACCCAGGCGCACACCGGGCACACCCCCGACTACCTGGTCCGGCTGGAGGAGTCCGCCGGCCACCTGGTGGAGGGCGGGGAGAAGCTGCTGGCGCAGCTGCGCGGCGACCTGCACTGCCACAGCAGCTGGAGCGACGGCGGCAGCCCGGTGGAGGAGATGGCGGCGACGGCGGTCGAGCTGGGCCACGAGTACCTGGCCATGACCGACCACTCCCCGCGGCTGACCGTCGCCCGGGGCCTCACCGCCGAGCGGCTGCGCGAGCAGCTCGCCCTGGTGGCCACCGTCAACGAGCAGCTGGCCCCGTTCCGGCTGCTGTCGGGCATCGAGTGCGACATCAACGTGGACGGGACGCTGGACCAGACCGACGAGCTGCTGGGCGAGGTGGACGTGGTGGTGGCCTCCGTGCACTCCAAGCTGCGCACCGACCGAGCCGCCATGACCGCGCGGATGCTGGCCGCCGTGCGCAACCCGCACACCGACGTCCTCGGCCACGTCACCGGCCGGCTGGTCACCGGCGACCGGGGGGTGCGCCCGGAGAGCGACTTCGACGCCGAGGCGGTGTTCGCCGCCTGCGCCGAGCACGACGTGGCGGTGGAGATCAACAGCCGCCCCGAGCGCCTGGACCCGCCGCGTCGGCTGCTGCGCCAGGCGGTGGCCGCGGGCTGCCTGTTCAGCGTGGACACCGACGCCCACGCCCCCGGCCAGCTGGACTGGCAGGCCTACGGGTGTGCACGGGCCGAGGAGTGCGACGTCGACCCCGACCGGGTGGTGAACACCTGGCCGGTGGCGGACCTGCTGGCCTGGACCGGGCGCTCCCGCCCCTAGTCCGCCCCAGCGCTAGTCCGGCTCGTGCTCCAGCCGGGCCAGGTACCGCTCGGCGGAGCGCTGCACGGCCAGCTTGGCGTCACCGGTTACCACCCGCCGCCACCAGCCGCCGTAGATGGTGTCGAACGGCCACGGCTCCAGCAGCCGCAGCGCCCGGTCGATCACCGCGGGCGACTCGGGCACGTGGTTGGGGTAGCTGTACATGAAGGAGACGTAGCGCCGGTCCATCACCACGGTGAGGATGTCGCCGGTGCACAGCGCAGGCCCGGCGAGGGTGACGCCGCCGGCGTCGCGACCGTCCCAGTGCAGCACCGTGCCGCCGGCGAAGTGCACCCCGGCCCGCAGCAGGGTCCGACCCGGCAGCACCTCCAGGGTGTCGCCGGTCCACGAGACGATGTTGCCGTCGCGGCAGACCCACTCTGCGTCGGCGGCGTGCAGGTACACCGGCACACCACCGAAGGCCTCGCTCCAGGCGATCGCCGAGGAGTAGAAGTGCGGGTGCGAGACGGCCACCGCCGCGATGCCACCCTGCTCGGCCACCGCGGCCACGGTCTCCGCGTCGAGGTAGGACACGCAGTCCCACAGCAGGTTCCCGCCCTCGCCGGGCACCAGCAGGGCCCGCTGCCCGATGGCGAAGGACGGTTCGGTGCCGACGCCCCACAGCGCGCCCTCCTGGCGCAGCACCGTCTGGTGGCCCTGCTCGGCCAGCTCGGCCAGCGTGGTCCAGCGCTGGCCGTCCCAGCCCACGTACTGCCGCTCGTCCTCGCACACGACGCAGCGGCCGTCCACCACGAGCAGCGGGTCGTACTGCACCCCGCAGGTCACGCAGATCGGGTGGACGTCGTCGGTCGCGGGGTCACCGCCGCCGGGGCCGGACACGGGTCGGACCTCAGCGGTGCAGCAGGGCGAAGGTGGCCAGGGCGTGCACCACCGACTCCTCGCCCTGCAGCACCTCCGCCTCGCACACCATCAGGTGCTCGCCCTGGGTGCGGATCTTGCCGACCGCCCGCAGCTCCCCCGGCTTGGCCGGCCGCAGGTAGGTGATGGTCAGCTGGCTGGTCGCCGGGGAGTCGTCCTCGCCGGTGCGGCTGCGCACGGCCAGGCCCATCGCGGTGTCCACCAGGGTCGCGAGCACCCCGCCGTGCACGGCTCCGGCCGGGTTGAGGTGCTCCTCGGTCGCCGTGAAGTCCAGCTCCGCCCGACCGTCCTCGGTGGTGCCCGGCTGCAGTCCCAGCTGCTCCGCAAAGCCCGTCATGTGCTGCTCCTCGGTGTCGGTCGCGCTCCGGCCCGGTGGCCAGGCGCCCCATCCTTCCGGACAACCGGGGCCCGCGGCGCGCTCGGGGCCCGGCGATATCCTCGATCAGTGGCACGCAGGGACGACGACGACCAACGACCCGCGCTGGGCCGCTTCCGCGGGGCGCGCTACGCACGCACCTGGCTGACCATGCTGTTCGGCATGACGATGGCCTGGCTGGTCATGTTCACCATCGCCTCGCACAGCATCGCCTGGGTGGTGCTGGTGCCGCTGGCCGCGCTGGGCATCGCGGCCATCTGGCTGGTCCCGCTGACGGTGGTCACCCCGGACGGGCTGCGCCTGGTGATGCGGCGCATCTTCGTGCCGTGGTGGGAGGTCCGCTGGGTGCTCGACCCCCGTCCTGGCGACGAGCAGGCCCGCATCGAGCTGCGCGACGGCTCCGTGTTCAGCCTGCCCGGCGTGCCGCCGCAGGCGGTTCCTGGGCTGCGCATCACCTGGGCCCAGAACCGGGTGCGCCGCCGCTGAACCAAAACCCCGTCCGCCCGCCCGTTTGTGGTGAATTCCCACACTTTGGTTGCAATTTTTCTGCCGGTAGACTAATGAGGCCCGTGCAGCGCCGAGGCGGGGAGCGCTCGGCGACAGCTCCCGTGAACCAGACACGAAACTGGTGGTCGCCATGTACCGAAGCTGCAGCCCGTCACCGGCACTCGACCTCGGGACCTGGCGATGAACGCCGGCGACACCGCGTGGGTGCTCGTCTGCGCGGCGCTCGTCATGTTCATGACGCCGGGCCTGGCGCTGTTCTACGGCGGGATGGTGCGCGTCAACAACGTGCTCACCATGATCATGCAGAACATCATTCCGCTCTGCGTCATCTCCCTGACCTGGGTGATCGTCGGCTACACCCTGGCGTTTTCCAACGAGGGCAACTCCGTCATCGGCAACGTCGACGCCTTCTCGCTGCTGGAGGTGGACGCCCCGCAGTTCCACACCGTCGCCGGAGCGGTCACCATTCCGGCGCTGGCCTTCGTGGCGTTCCAGATGATGTTCGCGGTCATCACCCCGGCGCTGCTCACCGGCGCGGTGGCCGGGCGGCTCAAGTTCTTCGGCTGGGTGTGCTTCCTGGTGATCTGGTCCATCGTCGTGTACCCGCTCGTGGCGCGGTGGCTGTGGGCTCCACAGGGCTGGTTGGCCGACCTGGGCGCCCAGGACTGGGCCGGCGGGATGGTGGTGCACGCCTCGGCGGGCGCAGCCGCGATCGCGGTGCTGCTGGTGGTCGGCCGGCGCAAGGGGTGGTCCAGCACCGCCTCCTCCCCCAACAACCTGCCGCTCATGCTGGTCGGCGCCGGGATCCTGTGGTTCGGCTGGTTCGGCTTCAACGCCGGTGACGGCCTGCAGGCCGACGCAGTAGCCGCGCAGGCCATGATGAACACCCACATCGCCGCCTCCGCCGCCATGCTCACCTGGCTGCTGGTGGAGCAGCTCACCAGCGGCCACTCCACCCTGGTGGGCGCCGTCTCCGGCGCGATCGCCGGGCTGGCCACCATCACCCCGTGCGCGGGCTTCGTCAGCACCGGCGGCGCCGTCGCCATCGGGCTCATCGCCGGCCTGCTGTGCAACCTGGCGGTGCGGCTGAAGTTCCTGCTGCGCTACGACGACGCGCTCGACGTCATCGCCGTGCACTTCCTCGGCGGCGTGCTGGGCACCTTGCTGCTGGGGTTCTTCGGCAGCAGCGACATCAACCCCGTCGGCGCCGACGGGGTGTTCTACGGCGGTGGCGGCAGCCTGCTGTGGCACCAGGTGGTGGCCCTGGTCAGCGTGGTGGTCTTCTCGCTGGTGGTCAGCTGGATCATCGCCATGGCGGTGCAGCTCACCATCGGCCTGCGCGAGCCCCTGGACGAGCAGGACCACCTGGACGAGGTGCAGCAGGGCGCCACCGGCTACGCGCTGGGCGACGTCACCAGCCGGCTCACCGAGTCGGCGGTGCCGGCCCGCACCAACGGCCACCGGCTCACCCCCGCCGACGCCGGCGGCGACGGGCACGGGGCCCTGCGCCTGGTGACGGCCACGGTGCGCAGCGAGCAGGTCGACGAGCTGCGCGACGCCCTGCTGGCGGCCGGCGCCCAGTCGCTGGAGCTCACCAGCGCCGCGGTGTACACCGGTGAGCTGCGCTCGGCGATGTTCCGCGGGAGCCTGCAGCAGTCCAGCTTCCACGACCGGCTGCGGGTGGAGGTGCTGGTGGACCAGGCGCGGCTGCCGGAGGTGGTGGCCGCCCTCAACCGCGCCGGGGTGGAGCCGCGGTCCCTGCACCAGCAGGAGGTCAGCACCCTGTAGCCCGGCTAGCTCCGGCCCACTCCGTTGGGGGACTGGGCGTGCACGGGCTCCTCGCGCACGGCCGGCTCCGGGCGGGGCTGGGCCACCGGCGGCGGCACCTCGCACTCGCACATCGCCTCGCCGGCACCCTCGTCCTCGGCCAGCTCGTCGGCCACCAGCAGGTCGGCGCGCACGCAGCGGTCCCGCTCCCGGTAGGCCGCGCGACTGAGCCGGTGCGCGACCACCGAGGCGGTGATCAGCTGGAACATCCCGGCCAGCACCAGCATCCCCACGTCGACGTTGCCGCGCAGCCGGATGGTGGCGCCGGCCAGCACCAGCAGCAGGCCGAGCACCTGCGGCTTGGCGCCGGCGTGCATGCGCGACATGGTGTCGGGGAAGCGCACCAGGGCGATCGAGGCGGTCAGGGCTAGCAGCGCACCGCCGAGCAGGGCGATGCCGGCGATCACGTCGAGGAAGGTGCTCACTGGTCGTCCCTCACTCGGAAGCGGGCGACGCTCACGCTGCCGACGAAGCTCAGCAGCGACAGCGCCACGATGGCGGGCACCGTGGAGGAGTCCTTGGTGACCGCGGCCTGCGCGCCCAGCGCGCACAGGATGACGGCCACCAGCACGTCCACCGCCACCACCCGGTCCAGCGTGGTGGGGCCACGCACGATGCGGACCACGGTGAACGCACCGGCCAGGGTGAAGATCACGGCGAGCACGACGGCGAGCACGGTCATCGCACACCTCCCCCGCTCGGGGACACCGCGCTCGGCTCGTCCGGGGACTCGAACGCCGCGATGAATCGGTCCTCCAGGCGTCGGACCTGCTCCTTGAAGCGCCGGATGTCCTTCTCCGAGCGGACGTCGAGGACGTGCGAGTAGATCACCCGGTTGGTGCGGTCGATCTCCATCACGATCGATCCCGGCACCAGGGTGAGCGTGGTGACGGTGAGGGCCAGCACCAGCTCGGACTCCACCCGCATGTGCGTGCGCACCACGGCGCTGCGCGGCGGTGGTCCGGGGCGGATGGCCAGCAGCGCCACCTGGGTGCTGGAGACCACCAGGTCCCACACCACGTGGGCGACCAGCTTGACCAGCGCCCACAGGTGCACCCGGCTCTCCACCGGCACCGGGGGCAGCGGCAGCAGGGTGCGGATGACGATGGCCACGACGATGCCGCCCAGGATGTTCGCGGCGGAGATGTTGCCCCACAGCAGCACCCAGACGAAGGCGAGCCAGGCGACCACGGCGGCGCCGTGCAGGGAGTTGCGGCGCAGGATCTTCATCGGCCCGCACCCGGCCCCAGCACCGTCTCGACGTAGTGCGCCGGCTGGCGCAGGTCGGTGGCGGCGCGGTCGGTGATGCCCACCAGTGGGCCGGCGAGCACGGTGAGCAGCATGCTCACCCCGATGATGCCGACGGTGGGCACCAGCATGCTGGCGGGCATGGGCCCGACCTTCTCGGCCACCGCGGTGTCCGAGGCGGCGGGGACCTTGGCCAGCGGGCCGGTCTCGGCCAGCTCCCCCTCGGGAGCATCCTCGCGGGGCCGCCAGAACGCCTTGGTCCACACCCGGGCGACGGCGTAGAGGGTGAGCAGGCTGGTGAGCACGCTGCCCACCACCAGCGCCCAGGCGAGCACGCTGCCGTCGGCAACCCCGGCCTGCAGCAGCGAGGTCTTGCCGATGAAGCCGGAGAACGGGGGGATGCCACCCAGGTTCATCGCCGGGATGAAGTAGAGCACCGCCAGCAGGGGGCTGGCCACGGCCAGGCCGCCGAGGCGTCGCAGCGACGTGGAGCCACCTTGGCGCTCCACCAGCCCGGCCACCAGGAACAGCGAGGTCTGCACGACGATGTGGTGCACCACGTAGTAGATGGCGCCGGACAGGCCCGCCTGCGATGACAGCGCGATGCCGAACACCATGTAGCCGATGTGGCTGACCAGGGTGAAGCTCAGCAGCCGCTTGATGTCGTTCTGGGCCAGCGCGCCCAGGATGCCCACCAGCATGGTGAGCAGCCCGGCCACCATCAGCACCCGGTCCATCGCCCCACCCGGGAACAGCAGCGTCTGGGTGCGGATGATGGCGTAGACACCCACCTTGGTGAGCAGGCCGGCGAACACCGCGGTGACCGGTGCCGGTGCGGTCGGGTAGCTGTTGGGCAGCCACGCCGACATGGGGAACACCGCGGCCTTGAGGCAGAACGCCACCAGCAGCACCGCGAAGATGGCGTTGCGGGTTCCCTCCGGCACGTCGGGCATCCGCTGGGCGATCTGGGCCATGTTCAGCGTGCCGGTGGCGGCGTAGACGAAGCCGATGCCGGAGAGGAACACCAGCGACGACAGCAGGTTCACCGCCACGTAGGACACCCCTGCGCGGATCTGCTCCGCCGAGCCGCCCACCGTCAGCAGCACGTAGCTGGCCGCCAGCAGCACCTCGAAGCCCACGTAGAGGTTGAACAGGTCGCCGGCCAGGAAGGCGTTGCTCACGCCCGCCGACAGCGCCAGGTAGGTGGGCTGGAAGATCGACACCGGACGTTGCTCGTCGCCGTCGCTGACACCCTGGCCCACCGCGAACAGCAGGACGGCCAGCAGCACCACCGCCGAGACCACCAGCATCAGCGCGGAGAGCCGGTCCACCACCAGGGTGATGCCCACCGGAGCGGCCCAGCCGCCCACCTGCACCGCGGCCATGCCGTCGCGGTCGACGAGCACCAGCAGGGCCACCGCCACTGCGAGCACGGCGGTGAGCACGACGATGCTGATCAGCCGCTGCGCGCGGGGCCGGCGGCCCATGACCATGGTGGCGGCAGCACCGAGCAGCGACAGCAGCACCGGCAGCGGAGCGAGGGTGGCGATCACTGCGGCTCCCCCCGGGTGCGGCCGCCCGGCCCGGGCACGCCGTCGGCGCCCACCGGTTCGGGGTCCTCGACCTCGAACTCCGACGGGTCGAACTCCGACTCGTCCACCTCGGGGGCGGGCTCACCGGTGACGGGGTCGTCGGAGCGGTCCCGGTCCGGGGCCTCGGCCAGGCTGCGGCGGGAGATCTTCGCCGACTCGGGGTCGTTCTCCACCAGGTCCTGCCGGTTGAGCCGGAACGCGCGGTAGGTCAGCGCCAGCACGAACGCGGCGAGCCCCATGGTGATGACGATCGAGGTGAGGATCATGCCCTGGGCCAGCGCGTCGGTCATCGGGCGCTCACCAGCGCGGCCCACGATCGGGGCCGCCCCGGAGGGCCCGCCCGAGGTGAGCAGCAGCAGGTTGGTGGCGTTGCCGATGAGCAGCACCCCCAGCAGCAGCCGGGTGACGCTGCGCTCGATGAGCAGGTAGATCCCGCAGGAGTAGAGCACCCCGATGACGACGAGCATCCCCAGGTTTGCGGTCATCGGTTCCACTCCTTTCGCTGTGTGTGAGCCGTGGGGTCGCTGCCGGTCCAGTCCCCTGCGTTGGCCGCCTCCAGCGACTCGCGGTTGTCCGCGTCGCGGACCTCCTCCGCGGACTCCTCCTGCAGGTCCAGGCCGGCGCCGAGGCTGCGGAGCACGTCCAGCACCAGGCCGATGACGATGAGGTAGACGCCGATGTCGAAGAACAGCGCGGTGACCAGCTTGACGTGGCCCAGCACCGGCAGCGTCACCTCGATGATGGCCGAGGACAGCACCGGCGCACCCAGGAGCACCGAGGCTCCGGCGGTGATGCCGGAGATCAGCAGGCCCAGGCCGAGGATCAGCCCGGCGTCCACCGGCAGCGTCTCGCCCAGCTCGTAGCGGCCGCCGGCGAGGTAGCGCACGGCCAGCGCCAGCCCCGCGACCAGGCCACCGGCAAAGCCGCCGCCGGGGGCGTTGTGGCCGGCGAAGAGGAAGTACACCGACAGCACCATGATCGTGGGGAACACCAGCCGGGCGGTGATCTCCAGCATCAGCGAGCGGTAGCGCGGGTCGATCACGTCGCCACCGCGCAGCCAGGTGGTGCCCTCCTGCGAGCGCGGTGAGCTCTCCGGGAAGCCGGGCTCCTGCGGGGAGCTCGGGGTGGGCTGGTTCTCCGGGGCCGGCAGCGACCCGCCGTCGCTGTCGTCGACGTCCGACACCCGCGGCGCGGTGCCCACTCGACGGTGGCCGAACACCAGGCTGGCCACGCCGGTGGCCGCCACCAGCAGCACCGAGATCTCGCCGATGGTGTCCCAGGCGCGGATGTCCACCAGCAGCACGTTGACCACGTTGCGCCCGCCCGCCTCCAGGTACGACAGGTCGGGCAGCTGCACCGAGATCGGCAGGGCGCTGCGGGCGTTGAGCGCGTACGCCCCCAGCACGGTGAGCAGCGTGCCCACCGCGATCGACAGCGCGGCACGCGGCCCCCGGCGGCCGATGGAGTTGCTGTCCAGCATCTCCGGCGGCAGCTTGCGCAGCACGAGCACGAAGGTCACCAGCAGCAGCGTCTCCACCAGGAACTGGGTGAGGGCGAGGTCTGGGGCGCCGTGCAGCGCGAAGATGACGCCGCTGGCGTAGCCGGTGACGCCGACCAGCAGCACGCCGGCGAGGCGGTTGCGCACCTGGGTGGCCGCCAGCGCGGCCACCACCGCCAGCAGCCCGATCACCACCTGCAGCGGCGCGTCCCACAGCTTCAGCCGGAGACCGGTGTCGGTGCCGATGGCCAGGAACACCGAGGGCAGCACCAGCAGCACCAGCAGGATGGTGGTGAGGTGCAGCGGCAGCGAGCCGCGCTGCGTGGTGCCGGTGAGCTTCTGGGACAGCACGTCGGCCTGGCGCAGCACGCCGTCGTAGATCCGGTCGGCGTTGCCCAGCGGCGGGCTGGCCCACTGCAGGCGCACCACCTGCTCCCGCGCCACGAACAGCAGGCCACCCCCGAGGAAGGCCGCTCCGGTGAGCGCCAGCGCCGGGCCGAGGCCGTGCCACAGGGCCAGGTGGTAGGACTGGGAGCCGGGCAGGGTGTCGGCGTAGTCGGCGAAGATGTCGCTGATGAGGGGCGAGAACAGCCCGTCCAGCAGACCGGTCACGGTGAGCACGGCGGGTGCCACCAGGAACAGCGGGCTGGGGGCGTGCAGCTTGCGCACCTTGGCGCTGGGCTCCGCCTCGCCCTTGGCGCCGAACGCGCCCCAGACGAAGCGCAGGCTGTAGGCCACCGTCAGCGCCGAGCCGGCGACCAGGCCCACCAGGGTGACGGTGGAGGCCGTCGCGGCGCTCAGCCCCCAGGTGGCCGGCAGGCCGGAGTGCAGCAGCGCGTCGAAGGCGGCCTCCTTGCCCACGAAGCCGATGAAGGGCGGGACGCCGGCCATGCTCGCGGCCGCAGCGATGGCGATCACCGCCAGCAGCGGCTGCTTTCGGCCCAGCCCGCTGAGCTTGCGCAGGTCCCGGGTGCCGGTGGAGTGGTCGATGATGCCGACGACGAGGAACAGGGTGGCCTTGAACAGGGCGTGGGCCACCAGCATGGCCATCCCCGCCAGCGCCATGTCCCGGGTGCCCGCACCCACCAGCACGGTGAGGAAGCCGAGCTGGCTGACGGTGCCGAAGGCCAGCACCAGCTTGAGGTCGTTCTCCCGCAGCGACCGCCACCCGGCGATGAGCATCGCGGCCAGGCCGAGGGTGATCACCAGGGGCCGCCACGCGGCGGCGTCGGCGAAGCCCGGTGCCAGCCGCGCCACCAGGTAGATGCCGGCCTTCACCATGGCCGCGGCGTGCAGGTAGGCGCTCACCGGGGTGGGAGCGGCCATCGCGCCGGGCAGCCAGAAGTGCAGGGGGACGATGGCCGACTTGCTCAGCGCACCGACGAGCACCAGCACGATGCCCACACCGGTGAGCCAGCTGTGCGAGGTGATCAGCCCGGGGCCGGCGGCTACCACGTCGGAGAGCAGGTAGCTGCCGGTGAGCCGGCCCAGGATCACGATGCCCACCAGCATCGCCAGGCCACCACCAGTGGTGACCAGCAGCGCCTGCGTGGCGGCCCGACGGCTGCGGGCCTTGCTGGCGTAGTGACCCACCAGCAGGAAGGACAGGACGGTGGTGAGCTCCCAGAACATGTAGAGCAGGAGCATGTTGTCGCTCAGGACCAAGCCGTACATGGCCCCGGCGAAGGCCACCATCAGACCGGCGAACAGCCCGAGGCGCGGCTCGTCGTCGTCGAAGTAGCGGGAGCAGTACAGCAGCACCAGCGCACCGACCCCGGTGACCAGCACGCAGAGGATCGAGGCGAGCGGGTCCAGCCGGAGGACGAAGTTGAGGTCCAGGCCAGGTATCCACTGGTGGTAGATCTCCTGGACGGTGCCCATGGTGCGCACCGACCACACCAGGCCGGCGGCGGGAACAGCGGCCAGGACCAGGAACGCCCTGCGACCCATCCAGCGCACGAGCGCAGGCGCGAGCAGCGCCGCGGCGGCATGGATGATCAGCAGTACGAGCAGGGGGAGCTCCGTCAGTGAGTCACACAGCCGGACGCACACGGTCCGGCAGCACGGGCGGGAGGTTTATCCACATCTTACCGGTGGATGCTGCCCTGCTCACGGGCAGTGCTGATAAATCGGACACATCGGACCACGCCGACTGCTCAGCCGCGTGCCGCCTCAGCCCGGGTGCCGCACGGAGTCGAACAGCGCCACCATGTCCGGGGACAGGCGCAGCAGCTCGACGTGCGGGGCGCCGCCCGCGGTGCCGTCGAGGTAGGCGAACTCCATGCCGGTACCGGGGAAGGTGCCCGACTGGGTGACCGTCAGCCCCTGGGCACGGGCCTGCTCCAGCGCCGCGTCGAAGTCCTCGGGCACCCAGGCCACGTGGTGCAGCCCGGGGCCGCTGGTCTGCAGGTGCTCGGTGTAGAGGCTGGGCCCGGACACCGGCCGGATGAGCTCCACCTGCTGCTCCCCGAAGTAGCCCAGCGCCACGTCGATGACGAAGTCGGCGGGCTCCCCGCGGTACGTGGCGTGCTCGGGCCCGAACACCACGTTGGGAACCCGCATCCAGTGCGGCACCCCGAGCGTGTCCGTGAACCACTGCTCGGCGGCCTCGAGGTCCTCCACCACCCAGCAGATCTGGAAGATCGGTCCACTCACCAGGCTCATGCGCACCTCCGGCCACCGCCAAGGGCCTCGCTGGCCCCCGCCACCGTCCATCCAGCCACGTCGAGGTGAGCAGGACAAGGGCAGGTCACCGGCCACCGAGCGCGGCGGCGCCGTGGTGCGTGACTCAGGCCACTTGCTGTGTCACGGTGAGCCCGGGCAGCCCGCTGCCGCGGCAGTCGTCGCGCACCTGTCCCGCAAGGAGAGGTGAGGACCCATGCTCGCTCGGCACCGGTTGCGGACCATCCCCGTCATCGCCCTGGCCGCAGTGGGGCTGACGGTGCTGGCCACCACGCCCGCCGGCGCCGCCGCTCCCGGAGACGCTGCCCTGGGCGGGGCTGCGTTCTACACGCCACCCGCGGAGCTGCCCGCGACCAACGGCGACCTCGTCCGCCACCGGCCCGCCACCGTGGCCTACCTGGGCGTGCCCGCCACCACGATCATGTACAAGAGCACCGACGCGAACGGCGAGGCCGTGGCTGTCACCGGAACGGTGCTGCAGGCCACCGCCCCGTGGCGTGGCGGCGGCGACCGCCCGCTGATCAGCTACGCGGTGGGCACCATCGGCCAGGGCGACCAGTGCGCGCCGTCGGTGCTGCTCGGCCAGGGCTTGGAGTACGAGGCGATCACCCTGCCCTCGCTGCTGGCCGCGGGCGCCAACGTGGTGGTCACCGACTACCTCGGCCTGGGCACCCCCGACCGGGTGCACAGCTACCTCAACCCGGTGGAGGAGGCGCACGCCGTGCTCGACGCCGCCACCGCAGCGCAAAACCTGGGCCGCGAGGTGCCTGGCCTCGACGTCCCCGCCGACGGCCCGGTCGGCATCTACGGCTACTCCCAGGGCGGGCAGGCGGCGGGGGCTGCAGCCGAGCTGCACTCCACCTACGCCCCGCAGGTGAACCTGGTGGGCAGCGCGGTGGGGGCTCCCCCGGCCGACGTGGTCCCGGTGGCGATGGGCAGCGACGGCACCATCCTCTCCGGGGCGCTGGGCTACGCGATCAACAGCCTCGCCGCCAACGACCCCCAGCTGGCGGCCGCCTTCGACGCTCGGCTGAACCAGCGCGGGAAGGACTTCGTCCAGGCCGTGCGCACGCAGTGCCTGGGCGAGACCATCCTGCGGTTCGGCTTCCAGCAGTCCGGCCAGTACACCGTCGACGGTCAGCCGTTCACCTCCTTCCTGTTCACCGAGCCCTTCGCCTCGGCGCTGGCCGACCTGCGGGTGGGTCGGCACACCCCGGACGCCCCGGTCTACCTCTGGAGCGGCACCAACGACGACGTGGTCCCGATCGGGCAGGTTCGCCAGCTCGCCGCGGACTGGTGCGCCCAGCCGGGCACCCGGGTGCAGCTGCAGGAGATCACCCTGCCGGCGGTGTTCCCCGGGGTCGGCATCGGCCACGCGCTGCCGTTCGTGCTCGGTGCGCCCGACGCCCAGCGCTGGCTCTACGAGCGCTTCGTGGCTGCGGCCACCGGCAGCACCGAGCCGGCGCCGAGCACCTGCGTTCCGCAGGGCTGAGCTGCAGCAGGGCTGAGCCGCAGCGCGGTCAGCTGTTGGGGCAGCCGCCCTCGGGCAGGTTGTCCCTGGCCCAGGCGGTGAGCTCGCTCAGCGCCGGCAGCAGCGCCTGACCGGCGGGGGTGAGGCTGTACTCCACCGCCACCGGCGGGCCCTCCGCGACGGTGCGCTGCACCAGCCCGGCCTTGCTCAGCTCGCTGAGCCGCTCGGAGAGCACCGAGTCGCTGATGCCCCCCACCCCGCGGCGCAGCACGGCGAAGCCGGCCGGCCCGGCCAGCAGGGTGGCGAGGATGACGCCGTTCCAGCGCTTGCCCAGGAACCCGAACGCCCGCGCGAGCGCGGCGTCACAGACGCGCGGCTCGTGCAGGGGGGCACTCTCAGCTGGACTCACCACACCATCATAGGCAGGTGCTAGCGTCTCTCTTGTTGCTTGTTTTTTCGAAGCCAATAGGAAGTAGGTAGCACCCACGTGACCTCCACGACGAGCTCCACCGCCGGTACCGCGATCGACGAGCTCAGCCGTCAGATCCTGTTCACCGAGGCGCGCACCGCCAACGCCTTCACCGACACCCCCGTGACCGACGACGAGCTCGCCGGCATCTGGGACCTGGCCAAGTGGGCGCCCACCGCCGCCAACACCCAGCCGATGCGGGTGCTCTACGTGCGCACCGACGAGGGCAAGGCGCGGCTGCTGCCGCACATGGCCGAGGGCAACCAGGCCAAGACCGCCTCCGCCCCCGCGGTCGCCGTGCTCGCCGTGGACAGCCGCTTCCACGACCACCTGCCCACCGTCTTCCCGATCAACCCGGGGATGCGCGACGCCTTCGAGGCGGACGAGGCCATGCGCACCGGCATGGGCACGTTCAACGCCGCGCTGCAGGCCGGCTACTTCATCCTGGCCGTGCGCGCGGCCGGCCTGGCCGCAGGCCCGATGGCCGGCTTCGACCACGCCGGCATCGACGCGGAGTTCTTCGGCGACGGCCGCTGGCGCTCGCAGCTGGTGGTCAACATCGGCCACCCCGCCGCGGAGAACGCCTGGTTCGACCGGCTGCCCCGCCTGGAGCAGGCCGACACCCTCACCTGGGCCTGACTCCCCCGCTCCCCCCGGCGTTCAGGGCCCGCATCGCCGGCAACGGCCCCCAAGAAGGGCGTTGCGGGCCCTGAACGCCTCGAAGCTGAACGCCCGAAGGGGGACGCTGGGCTCAGGCTGGGGAGCCGATCGCGCCGCCGTGCTCGAGCACCTCGGCCAGCTCTGCCTCCACCGCGGCCGCGCTGCCCAGGGTGAAGGCGATCTGGCGGCCCCACAGGAAGTAGCGGTGGATCGGGTAGTCGATGTCCGCGCCCATGCCGCCGTGCAGGTGCTGGGTGGCGTGCACCGCGCGGAGCCCACCCTTGGCCGCCCACCACTTGGCCACCAAGGTGGCCGCCCGCGCCTCCTCCTCCTGCCCGGCGTCCATCAGCCAGGCCGCCTTCTGGGTGGTCAGCCGGATGCTCTCGGTGTCCAGGTAGGCATCCGCCGCGCGCACCGCCACGGCCTGGTTGGTGGACAGCGGCCGACCGAACTGCACCCGCTCGGACGTGTACCTGGCGGTCATCGCCAGCGCCTCCTCGCACACCCCCAGCTGCAGCGCCGCGAGCGCCAGCTGGGCCCGTCGGCGCACCCAGGCGGTGATCTCCGCGCCGTCGCCGGGCAGCACGTCCTCCTGGCCCACCGCCACCCCGGACAGGCTCAGCGCCGCCGCGCTCTCGTGGTTGGTGACGTGCACCGGGGTGACCGTGACGCCGGCGCGGTCGGTGGGCACCACCACCACCATCACCTCGCCGGAGGGCAGCAGCACCGGGGCGAGCACCGCGGCGGCGCGCTGCGCGGCGGGGACCACCGGCACCTCCCCGTGCAGGGTCCAGCCCTGCCCCGCCGGCTCGGCCCGCAGCACCGCCGCCACCCCGGCCGGCACGTCGAAGGCGCCGGTGACCAGGGTGGAGCCGTCCAGCAGCTGCGGCAGCCAGCGCTGCTGCTGCTCGGACGAGCCGTGCTCGGCCAGCGGCAGCACGGCCATGCTCAGCACCGCCCACAGCGGCACCGGGGCCACCCGGCGGCCCTGCTGCTCCAGCAGGGTGATCATCCCCAGCGTGCCCAGCCCGGCGCCGCCGTGCTCCTCGCCCACCGCGATGCCCACCAGGCCGGCCTCGCTGAGCACCCGCCACAGCTTCTCGTCGAAGCCGCTGCCGTCGCGCTCGGCGGCGCGGAGCCGGTCCACCTCGCCGAGGTCGGTGAAGATCTGCCCGGCCAGCTCGCGCACGGAGGCCAGGTCGTCGTCAAGCTCGAACTCCATGTCAGCTCTTTCCACTCGTGCTGGGCTGCTTCGGGTCCTCGCGGCGCCGGGCGGCCAGGGCCATGCCCAGACACTTGGCGGCCACGATCTCGCGCATCACCTCGTTGGTGCCACCGCCGAAGGTGTTGTTCTGCGCCCGTCGGGCCAGTGCCTCCACCCGGCCCTGGATGGCGGCGCCGTGGCTCTCGGCGCGGAGCAGCCCCTCGGCGCCCAGCACCTCCTGCAGCATCCCGTAGGCGTTGACCACGGCCTCGGTGCCGAAGATCTTGGCCGCCGCGGAGTCCCCACCGCCCAGGGTGCCGGCGGCCACGTCGGCCACCAGCCGCAGGTTCATCAGGTCGGCCGCGCTGAGCAGCGTGTAGACCTCGGCCAGCTTGGCGCGCACCCAGGGCTGGTCGTAGGGCCGCCGGCCGTCCGGGTGCGTCTCCTTGGCCCAGGCCAGCACCTCGGCGAACAGCTCGTTGGCCACCCCGCCGCGGGCGGCCAGCGCCACCCGCTCGTGGTTGAGCTGGTGGGTGATCAGCTGCCAGCCGGCGTTGAGCTCGCCGACCACGTTGGTCAGCGGCACCCGGACGTTGTCGTAGTAGGTGGCGGCGGTGCTGATGCCGCCCACGGTGTGGATCTCGGTGACCGAGAAGCCCGGGGCGCTGGTGGGCACCAGCACCACCGAGATGCCCTGGTGGCGCGGGGCGTCGGGGTCGGTGCGCACCGCCAGCCAGATCCAGTCGGCGAAGACGCCGGCGCTGGTGAAGATCTTGTTGCCGTTGATCACCAGCTCGTCGCCGTCGATGGTGGCCTTGGTCTGCAGCGAGGCCAGGTCGGTGCCCGCGCCCGGCTCGGTGTAGCCGATGGCGAAGATCAGCTCGCCGGTGAGGATGGGCGGCAGGAAGTAGTCCTTCTGCTGCTGGGTGCCGTGCTTCATCAGCGCCGGCGCCACCGTGTTCAGGGTGACCAGCGACAGCGGGGCGTTGGCCCGGATCACCTCGTCGTAGAAGACGTAGAGGGCCTCCGGGTCCTCCCCCCGGCCGCCGTACTCGGCGGGAAAGCCCAGCCCCAGCCACCCGTCCCGGCCCATCTGGCGCAGGATCCGGGTGAAGACCGGCCCGCCCTCGGTCTGGTGGACCAGCGCGCGGCGGTCCTCGTCGTTGATGGTGGCGGCGAAGTAGTCGCGCAGCTCGCGGCGCAGCTGCTTCGACTCGGCGGACAGGTCCAGGTGCATCGGGGTGGCTCCTGCGGGTGGTGGGGGAAGTGGTCAGGTCGTCCGGCGCGCGGCTACTGCCACTTCGCGGCGAAGCGGTGGATGCTCTCGGCGATGCGCTCCACCTCGGCGTCGGTGAGGCCGTGGCTCATGCCCAGCGTCATCCCGCGGGCGAACACCGCGTCGGCCTCCGGCAGGCCCTCCTCCGGCTGGCGGAAGTCGACGCCGCCCATCATCGGGTGGCGGGTGATGTTGCCGCTCCACACCGTGCGGGTGTCGATGCCGTCGCCCTCGATGGCCTCCTGCAGGTCGCTGCGGGTGAAGGGCGCGTCGGCGTTGATCATCACCGGGTAGCACAGCCAGGCGGTGTCCAGGCCCGGTGTCTGCACCGGGGTGGTGAACAGCTCCGGGTGGGCGCCGTAGGCCGCGGTGTAGGAGGCGAACGTCTGCTGACGACGCCGGTAGTTGGCCGGCAGCTTGTCCAGCTGGACCACGCCGTAGGCCGCACCCAGCTCGGAGGGCTCGAAGTTCCAGGACAGCTCGTCGAAGATGAAGTCGTTGTCATAGTCCACCCCGTCCAGCTCCTCGCGGAACACCCGGCCGGTGCCGGTGCTGCCGAAGAGGTTGGGCTCGGAGCGCCGGCCCCAGCGGCGCAGCAGGAGCGCGCGGTCGCGCAGCGCCACGTCGTCCACCATGACCATGCCGCCGGTGCCGGCGCAGGTGATGATGTGGGCCATCGAGAAGCTGGTCACGCTGATGTCGGCGCGGGTCCCGGTGGGGGTGCCGTGCAGGCGTGGGCCCAGCGCGTCGCAGGTGTCCTCGATGACCTTGAGCCCGTGCCGGTCGGCGACCGCGCGGATGGCGTCCCAGTCGGGGCAGTTGCCGGCCAGGTTCGGGATGAGGATGGCCCGCGTCTTGTCGCTGACCATCGCCTCGATCTTGGCCACGTCGACGTTGAAGGTGTTGGGCTCGACGTCGACGAACACTGGGACCAGCCCGGCCCGCACGATGGGGGCCACGTCGGTGGAGAAGGTCAGCGGCGAGGTGATGACCTCGCTGCCGGCGGGCAGGTCCAGCAGCTCGATGGCCAGGTACAGCCCCGAGGACCCGGAGTTGCACATCACCCCGTACGCCTTGCCGCTGAGCTCGGCGACGCGGGTCTCCATCTCGTGCACGTTCTTGCCGATGCGCAGCCCCTGGTGGCCGCTGCGCAGCACGTCCACGACCGCCTGGATCTCCTCCTCTCCGTGGGTGGCGCGGGCGTAGGTGATGCGCTCGGTCATGGTGGTGCTCCTTCAGGGGTCAGGGGTGCGGCGCGGGCGCCTCAGCGGTCGGCGGAGAGCACGATGGCGCTGTGCGGCACCGGCGAGCCGCCGGTGACCAGGACGTTGTCGAGGGACTTCGACGGCTGGTTGGTGGAGGTGCCGCGGATCAGCCGCACGCCCTCGGCGATGCCGTTGACGCCGTGGATGTAACCCTCGCCCAGCTGTCCGCCGTGGGTGTTGATGGGCAGGCGTCCGTCGAGGTCGGCGTGGCCCTCGCGGAGGAAGTCCTTGGCCTCGCCGCGCCCGCAGAAGCCGTACTCCTCCAGCTGCAGCAGCACCATCGGGGTGAATGCGTCGTAGAGGATCGCGGCGTCGATGCTCTCCGGGCCGCCGCCGGACTGCTGCCACAGCTGCCGGGCCACCAGCTCCACCTCGGGCATCCGGTCGATGTCGTCGCGGTAGTAGCTGCTCATGGAGATCTGCTGCGGCCCCACCCCCTGGGCGGCCCCGGCGATGAGCGCCGGCGGGTGCGGCAGGTCGCGGGCGCGCTCGGCGCTGACGATGACCAGGGCCTGGCCGCCGTCGCTCTCCTGGCAGCAGTCGAGCATCCGCAGCGGGTCGGCGATCATCCGCGAGGCCTGGTGGTCGGCGAGGGTGATCGGACGGTTGTGGAACCACGCCTTGGGGTTGTTGGCGGCGTGCTTGCGGGAGAGCACCGACACCCGCCCGAAGTCCTCGCTGGTGGCGCCGTAGCGCTCCATGTAGGTGCGCGCCAGGAACGCCTCCTGCTGGGCCGGGGTGAGCAGCCCGTAGGGGTTGATCCAGTTGCGGTACTCCTGGTCGGTGTTGGCGTTGTAGGCGAACGGCGGCGGGCCGGCGCCGAAGCGGTGGCCGGAGCGCTCGTTGAACGCGCGGTAGACCACCACCACGTCGGCCACCCCGGAGGAGACCGCCAGCGCCGCCTGCTGCACCGGGGCGCAGGCGCCGCCGCCGCCGTGCGGGATGCGGCTGAAGAACGTCAGCTCGGGGATGCCCAGCGCCCGGGCCACCGCGATCTCCGGGTTGGTCTCCATGGTGAACAGCGCGAAGCCGTCCACCTCCTCCACCCCGATCTGGGCGTCGGCGAGCGCGGCCAGCGTGCTCTCGCAGGCCAGCTGCCACTCGGAGCGGCCGCTGTTCTTGGAGAACTCGGTGGCCCCGATGCCGACGATCGCCGCGTCCCGGGAAAAACCTCGCGTGCTCATGCTGCTCCTCCTGCAGTGGGGACCACGGTGGCGGTGGCGGTGACGTGGACTCCGCGGCTGGTCTCCCCGCGGAGGGTGAGGGTGACGGCGTCGCGGTCCACCGCGGTCACCTCGCCGGTGAGGCGCAGGGTGTCGCCGGGGAAGCTGGGCACGCCCAGGCGCAGGGAGATCCTGGCGATCCGGGAGGCCGGGCCCGACCAGTCGGTGACGTAGCGGTCCAGGAAGCCGTTGGTGGAGTTGATGGACAGGAAGATGTCCGGGGTGCCGCGGTCCTGGGCCTTGCCCGGGTCGTGGTGGACGTCCTCGAAGTCCTGCGAGGCGATGGCCGCGGCGACGATGAGGGTGCGGTCCAGGTCCAGCTCGAGCACCGGCAGGGTGTCGCCCACCGCGGCCTCGGGAAAGCGGGCGGTGGTGGCGGCGCTCATGCCGCACCGCCGGCGGGCTTGCGCAGCTGGGGCAGGACCGCTCCGTGGGCGTGCTCGGCGAAGCCGATCTCCAGCTCCAGGCCCGGCCTGAGCTCGGCGTGGTCCACCCCGGCGATGTCGGCGACCAGCCGGGTGCCCTCGGGCAGGTCCACCAGGCCCACCGCGAGCGGGTACTCGAACGCGGGGTCCTGCGGGTGGTGGATGACGGTGTAGCTGTGCAGGGTGCAGCGGCCGCTGGCGGTCACGGTGTCCCAGTCGAAGGAGCGGCACTGCGGGCAGGCCGGCGCCGGGGGGTGGCGCAGCGTCTCGCAGCTGGTGCAGCGCTGGATCTCCAGGCGGCCCTGCGCTGCGGCGGTGAAGAAGAACTCGTTGTCCTGGGTGACCACCAGGTGCGGCACCGTGGTGGAGCGGGCGGGCGTGTTCTCGGTCGGTGCGCTCATGCCGCGCCCTCCTGGGTGCTGGGGTTGAAGCGGAGCAGGCGGAAGCGCTCCTCCACGAGGAGGTCGTCGTGCTGGTTGACGTACTTCTTCAGCAGGGTGATGAAGCAGCCCTCCCCCAGGCCGGTCTTCTTCACCGGCGAGATCGCCTCGATGGTGAAGTGCGTGGTGACGTGGTCGCCGGGGTGGATCTCCTGCAGGTACTCCTGCTCGAGGTTGGTGGCGACCACCGAGGTGAAGCCGGCGTCGTCCAGCAGCTGCAGCAGGCGGGAGTAGGCGAAGTCCTCCCCCACTCCCTCGCTGCGCATCCGCTGCACGTCGCGGTAGCGGCGGTAGCCCGACATCACCCAGGTCGAGGCCATGGCCGGTGGGCACACCACGTCCGGGCGCCCGGTGGCGCGCGCGGCCTCGGCGTCGACGTAGACGGGGTTGTGGTCGTCGTGCGCCTCCACCCAGTTGCGGATCATCGGGGCGTTGACCTCGTACCGGGCGACGCGGGGCGGCTCCGCCTCCACCCCCAGGAACTGCTCGAACTGCTTCTCCAGGCTCTGCACGGCGGACCCTTCTAGTTGAGCAAGCGCTTGATCAGACAGTAGCACCGGAGCAGGCCCGCCGGCGCAACCGCGCGCACCACGCGGTGGCACAGCACGCCAGGAGGGCGACCTGCCCTAGCATCAACGGCCGGCATCCTCAGCAGAGGTGCCGCAGACAGTGGGAGACACCGGTGGCCGCCACACCCGATCGACGCGCGATGATCCTGTCGTCCTCCGCGGAGCTGTTCGCGGAGAAAGGCATCGCCGCGACGACCGTGCGCGACATCGGCGAGACCGCCGGGGTGTTCTCCGGCAGCCTCTACCACTACTTCAAGTCCAAGAACGCCATCGCCAGCGAGATCCTGCGGCTGTTCATGGACGACATCCTGGAGCGCTTCGACCGCGTGGACCGGGGCACCAGCTCGCCGGCGGAGACCGTCCGCGGGCTGATCCGGGAGACGCTGCTGGTGATCGACGAGCACCCCCACCCCACCGCGATCTACCAGAACGACCGCCAGTACCTGCGCGACAACGGGCTGCTCGAGCCCATCGACACCGCCTCCCGCGGCGTGCGTGCCCACTGGCTCACCGCGATCGAGACCGGTGCCGCGGACGGCACCTTCCGCACCGACATCCCGGCCGAGGTCTTCTACCGCACGGTGCGCGACACCCTGTGGGCCACCAACCACTGGCCCAACCGGCGCGGGCACACCGTGGAGGAGTTCGCCGAGCTGATGACGACGTTGTTCTTCTCCGGCTTCGCGGTGCCGGGGAAGGGCTCCGCGGTGCCGGAGAAGCAGGGCTGACCCGGCACCGCGCCCGCTGCTCAGCCGACCTGCTGCTCCAGCGGGGCGGGCAGCAGCGCCAGCCGCCCGTGCTCGCGGAACTCCGCCTCGAGCTGGGTGCGCCGGGCGTCGTCGAGCGCCACGTACTCGCTGGTGCGCCCCACCCGCTCGAAGACGTGGTCGGCGGTGTTCCACGCCTGCGCCCGCAGCGGGGCCTTGTTCACCTTGTTGCTGCCGGTCAGCGGCACCTGCTGCACCACGCGGACGAAGCGGGGCCACCACTTGGCGCCCATCTCCGGCTGGTCGGCCAGGAAGGCGCCGAAGACCGCCGGGTCGAACGACGCCCCGGCGCTGAGCTCCACCGCGCACATCACCTGGTCGCCGGTGCGCGGGTCGGGCACGGCGTACACCGGCGCCGCCGTGACGCCGGGGACGCGCTGCAGGATGCGCTCCACGGGTGCGGCGGAGAAGTTCTCCCCGTCCACCCGCAGCCACTCCGAGGAGCGGCCGGCGAAGTAGAAGTAGCCGTCCTCGTCGCGGTAGGCGAGGTCGCCGGACCAGAAGTCCGCACCCTTGACGCGGTCGGCCATGGCACCCGGGTTCTGGTAGTAGCCCTCGAAGGTGTGGGCCAGCCCGACCGCCACTATCTGTCCGGTGGCCTCGGGGTTGAGCAGGCGCCCGGACTCGTCGAAGCGCGCGCGGGGGCACTCCTGCCCGCTGTTCTCGTCGTAGACGCGGATGTCGGCGTTGTTCTGCGGCAGGCCCAGCGCGCCGGTCGGGGTGTCCGGCGTCTTGCCGATGCGGAAGACGCCCTCGCTGAGCCCGTAGCCCTCCACCACGTCGCAGCCGAAGCGCTCCCGGAAGCGGGCGGTGTCCACCTCGGAGGCCTCGGTGCCGAACGCCAGCTGCAGCGTGCTGGTGCGGTCGCGCGGGTCCTCCGGCTGGTTGAGCACGTAAGACAGCGCCCGGCCCACGTAGTTGACGAAGGTGACGCCGTAGCGGTGGATGTCGGCGGCGAAGCGGGTGGCGGAGAACTTGCGGGTGAGCACCACGGTGCCGCCGACGGCCATGGCGGGGGCCAGGTTCAGCATCACCGCGTTGCCGTGGAACAGCGGCATGCACAGGTAGGCCACGGTGGAGCGGTCCATCCGCACCCGGTCCACCAGCGCCCCGGTGAGGCGACCGAGACGGCCCTGACCGACGATCACCGCCTTGGGGGCGCCGGTCGAGCCGGAGCTGAACATCAGCAGCGCCAGCTGCTCCGGGCCGGGCAGCGCCGCGGGCAGCGCGGCGCCCCGATGCGGCGCCAGCAGCTGCTGGTAGCTGGGGTCGTCCACGTCCAGCACCCGCTCGGCGGGCACCGGCTGACCGGTGCCGGTGACCAGGTGCTTGAGCCGGGACTCGGTGACGATGACGTCGATGTCGGCGTGGGCGATGTCGTGGGCGAGCTCGGGCCCGCTGCGGCTGGCGTTGATCCCCACCACCACCGCACCGGCCAGCGCCCCCGCGCCGAGCCAGAAGACGAAGTCCGGGACGTTCTCCAGCAGCACGCCGACGTGCACCTGCCGGTCCGCGGGCACCGGGGCCAGCGCCGCGAGCGCCGCCGCGCGGTCGGCGGACTCCTGGACCACCTGGTCCCAGGTCCACTGCTCGTCGCCGAAGCGCAGACCCACCGCCTGGTCGCCTGCTCGGGACCGAACGATCTCGGCGAACGTCTCCACGTCAAACCTCCACGTCGGGTGCGGTGAGCCGGCTGCCGGCGGCCGACCTGGCCGCCAGCTCGGCGCGGGTGATCTCGATGAACAGGCCACGAGCCTCGACGGTGCGCACCCCGTCCACCTCGATCCAGCCCTCGGCCACCGTCTTGCGGCCGCTGACGTCGAGGATGCGGGCGTGCAGCTCGACGCTGGCGTCCAGCGGGGTGCGGTGCAGGTAGCGCAGGTCCAGGGTGGCGGTGACCACGAGCTTGCCCTGGGCCTGCAGCAGCACCCCGAGCATGCAGTCCATGAGGTGCGCGCTGAAGCCGCCGTGCAGGTGGTCGGGCGGGCCCTCCAGCAGGGCGTCGGTGCGCAGGGTCGCCCGCGCGGTCGTGCCGTCGAAGAAGACGTCGATCGGGATGCCCTGCGGGTTGTACCGGAACAGCGCCCACGGCTGGTCCAGCCCGGCGGCCTTGGCGGCAGCGGGGCCGGGGAAGGGCGCGCGGATCACCCGGGGGCGGCCCTGGCCCCCCATGTCCGCGACAGCCGCCCGCAGCCGCGCGGCGTGCGCGCGCAGCTGGGCGGGCTCGGCCTCGCTGGTGGCCACGGCGAGCATCACCTCGCGGGCCGCGCGCACCAGGTCCTCGGCGGCCTCCCGGTGGTCGGCGTCGAGGGCGGGCGTGGTGGCCAGGCCCGGTGCGCCTGCTGTGGTCGTCATCAGGGCGGTGTGCTCCGTCGGTTCGGCCGGGGCCGGCGGCCCCGGGCTTGGTGCGGTGCGGGTGGTGCGGTTCCTGCTGTTGAGCAAGCGCTTGATCGGACCTTAGCACCGGCCCCGTCCGCGGCCCCGACGCCACTCCGTCTCCGGGCGCATACTCGAGAGATGAGCGATCCCGCAGAGCACGACCTCGAGCTGACGACGAGCGCGCTGAAGGCCGGCCCCACCGACCTGGGACTGGCCGGCGGAGTGCTGGAGATCGAGCGGTGGCAGAACCGCCTCGACGGTGTCGAGGGACCGCTCCTGGAGGAGATAGGCGGCATGCTGGCCGAGCTGCGCGGCGAGCTCGAGAGCGACGCACCCGACCCGGCCGTGGCCGCGGACCTGATGCGTCGCCTGGGCAACCAGTGCGTGCTCATCGCCGAGCAGATGCCGCCGGGCAACATGCACGCTCGCCTGCGGGAGCTGGGCAACGAGCTGATCGAGGGCGCTGCCGAGGTCTAGCTCAGCCGGGCACCGCCGGGGCGAACGGTCCCGGGTCACCGAGCAGCTCGGCGTAGCGGATCAGGTCGCCCTGCCCGCTGGTCGGCGTCTGCAGGTCGTGGCCCGCCATCACCTCGGCAAAGTGGTCCCGGAACGACTCCGGCGACGGGTCGTCCTCGAAGTGTCCGCGCGTGGTCGCGAACAGCACCCGGGACGCCCGCCCCGCCCCCACCAGGAACGTCTCCCCGGACACCGGGACCGAGCGGTGGCACAGCAGCAGCGCGAAGGCCGCCACCTTCTCCGGGGCGAACCAGCGCTGCAGCCAGTCGGTGTACACCGGGTCCGGCGCGGCCGCGGTCATCCGGGTGTGCGCCACCGGCATGAGGACGTTGATCGCGATGTCGCGGTCGCGGTTGTCGGTGGCCAGCACCCGGCTCAGCCCGATCACCCCACCCTTGGCCGCGGCGTAGTCGCCGGAGCCGGGAGTGCCCAGGAACGAGGAGGAGGCGGTGTTGACCACCCGGCCGTAACCGCGCTCCAGGAAGTGCGGCCACACCGCCCGCAGCACGTTCACCGTGCCCATCAGGTGGGTGGACAGCACCGCCTCGTAGACCTCGGGCGGCGAGAAGGCGCCGCGGCCGAAGATGCCCGCGTTGTTCAGCACGACGTCGACCTGGCCCCACTCCTGCAGCGCGTGGTCGACGATCGCCGCTGCGCCGTCGACGGTGGCCACCGAGTGGGTGTCCGCCAGCGCCTGCCCGCCCGCGGCCCGGATGGCGGCGGCCACCCGCTCCGCCGCACCAGGATCGCCGTCCCCGGCCACCCCCGGCGTGCCGAGGTCGTTGACCAGCACCCGCGCGCCGCGCTCAGCGAGCAGCGCGGCGTGCGCCGCCCCCAGCCCGCCGCCAGCTCCGGTGACGACGGCCACCTGACCGTCCAGTCGCAGCTCGTCCGACACGGGGCCTCCTGAGGTGGGTGGTGTTGTCCGAACGTAGGCCAGACCATCCCGAGAAGGAACATGTCGCACCGGCACACGCCGATCAGCGGGTGCGTTGGTAGCGACCAGGACTGCAGATCTCAAGCCGGGCAGGCGTGAGAATCAGCACCGTTGACGAGTTTCCGGACACCCGCTCGGCGGACCTACCATGGTGTTCCCGGCTCGGTTCCGCTGTAGACCGACGACGGGCGCACCCCCCGAGGTGCGCCTGTGATGAGTCCGGCCCCCGCCGACTCCGCTCCCGTGGTTCCTGCTTGTCCGGAAGGCACCCATGTCTGCGTCAACCTCGGCTGCGTCAACCTCTGCTGCGCCACCTACTTCTGCGCCAACCCGGCCGCGGAGCCCCGTCTCCACCCCACTCATCCTCATCCTGGCCCTGCTCACCGCGGTGTCCCCGCTCGCCACCGACATGTACCTGCCGGCGTTTCCCGAGATGGCGGACGAGCTGGGCACCAGTGCCACCAGCATCCAGCTGACCCTCACCGCGTTCCTGCTCGGCATGGGCGTGGGGCAGCTGCTGATCGGACCGCTGTCGGACTCCATCGGGCGTCGCAAGCCGCTGCTGGTGGGCTCGGTGGTGTGCCTGGTGGCCACGGTCGCCTGCGCGGTCGCCCCCAACGTCGAGCTGCTCACCGTCGCCCGCCTGGTGCAGGGCCTGAGCGGCGCGGCCGGGGTGGTGCTGGCCCGCGCGATCATCTCCGACACCGCGCGGGGCGCCGCCGCGGCCAAGCTGATCGGCGTGATGATGGTGATCATGGTGATCGCGCCCGTGGTCGCCCCGCTGGCCGGTGGAGCGATCGTGGCCAGCACCAGCTGGCGCGTGGTGTTCTGGGCGCTGGCCGCCCTCACCGCGCTGATGCTGCTCGGTGCGGTGACGCTGGCGAAGGAGACCCTGCCGCCGAGCGAGCGGCACCCGGGTGGCTTCGCGTCCGTCGTCCAGGGCGCGCGCACGGTGCTCGCCAACCGCAGCTACGTCGGCTACCTGCTCACCTTCTGCTTCTCCTTCGCGGCGCTGTTCGCCTACATCTCGGCGTCGCCGTTCGTGGTGCAGAACGTGCTGGGCTTCTCCGAGGGCCAGTTCTCCCTGGTCTTCGGTGGCAACGCCCTGCTGGTGGTGCTCACCAGCAGCGTCGCTGCGGCGCTGGCCGGCCGGGTGTCCTACCGCCGCATGGTCGTCGGTGGCGTCACGGTGATGACGCTGGCCTCCGTCGGCCTGCTGGTGTCCGCCCTGAGCGGGCTGCCCACCGTGCCGACGCTGGTGCTGTTCGCGATCTTCCAGGGCTCGCTCGGCTTCATCTTCTCCAACGCCACCGCCCTGGCGCTGGCGCAGGTCACCTCGCACGCCGGTACCGGCTCGGCGTTCCTCGGCTTCGTGCAGTTCCTCCTGGCTGCGGCCATCACCCCGCTGGTGGGCATCGGCGGGGAGCACACCGCGGTCCCGATGGCCGTGGCCATGCTGGTGTGCACCGTGCTGTCCATGCTGGCCTTCGCCACGCTCACCCCGAGGGCTGAGACGCCGGTGGTCGAGCAGACCGAGGCACTGCCCACTGATCGAGCACTGACCCACTGATCGAGCACTGACCACCGCCGACGGCGGGTGCCAGGGCGCTACCGCGCCTCGGTGCCCGCCGTCGGCAGGTACGGGCCTTCCTGCTCCTCCACGGGCGCCGCGTCCGCCGCCCACCGCCCGTGGCCGAGCACGGCCGCCAGCAGGCACCAGCCCAGGAACGCCACCGTCGCGCAGACCATCGCGGCGTCCACGTTCCACGCCGTGGTCAGCCCACCGATGCACAGCACCAGCACCCCGCAGAAGCCGTAGGAGGTGGAGGCGTACACCGAGGTGCGCCGTCCCTGCATCACCGGCGAGAGCCCCTGGGTGAGCAGGCGCAGGCCGAAGGCGTAGCAAAAGCCTTGGGCGGCACCCCAGAACAGGCAGCCCAGGATCATCAGCCACAGCGCGTCCGCCAGCAGGCCGGCGCAGCTGAGCACGGTGCCCACGGTCAGGATGGCCAGGGCCTGCGGAGCGGTGAACGCCCGGCCCAGCGCGCGCAGCAGGTGCGGCGTGGCCCAGGCCGCCGCGAGCAGCACCACGCCGGCCACCACCCCCAGCAGCAGCGAGTCGCTCGCTGACCCGGAGCGCAGCGCGGAGGGGAACACTCCCAGCGCGATGCCCCCCACGGTCCAGCCCGCGGCACCGAGCACGTAGCCCGCGGCGGCCCGCCGCCCGAGCCGGGGACGCGGCAGCACCGACGCGGTGTCCTGCGGTGCCGGCAGGTGCGCCAGCGCCACGGCGAGCACGGCGCGGTTGCGCCACAGCACCACGCTGAGCGACGTGGCGGCGAGCACCAGCAGCACCGCGTGCGCCTGGTAGATCAGCTCGGTGGGGCGCGGCAGCAGGTCGCCCACCAACGCGGCGAGCACCAGCCCCAGCAGCGACCCGGCGATGGCGCCGCTGGCGGCGATGGTGCGACCCCGCTCCCCCTTGCCCACCACCGCCAGCGTGGCCGCCGAGCCGGTCGCCAGCCCCACCGCCAGGCCGGCCGTGGCCCGCCCGGCGAAGAGCAGCCCGACGCTGTCCGCGCCGACGGACAGCAGCGCGTCGCCCACCACCCCGATCAGCAGGGCCACCGGCAGCAGCAGCCACGACAACCGCGCCAGGTGGGTGCGACTCATGAGCACGAAGACGGCGATGAGCGCGACGAAGTACATGACGAACAGCGCCGAGGTGGTCAGCGCGGACAGCCCGAGCCGCTCCTGGTACAGCGGCAGCAGCGGAGCAGGGATGTTGGAGCCGATCACCACCACGGTGAACGCCACTGAGGCCATCACCCCGAGCTGGGCACGGCGGCGGGCAGTGGCCGGCTCGGACAGCGGCGCCCCGACCAGATCGTTCGGCATGCGAAGGAGACTACGGTCGCGGCGCCGCCGGGGCGCGGCCGATGTGCTGGCGCGCCGCCGTGCTGGCGCGGCGCGCGGGGCCTGCGAGCGCCCCGCTAGACCCCGAGCACCTCGGGGGTGCGGGCCAGCGGGTAGAGCAGGTCGGCCTCGGCACGCTTGCGGGCGGCCAGATCCGGCAGCACCTCGGCGAGGCTGCCCGTCCCCTGCGGCACCTGCAGGGGGCCGGGACCGTCGGCCACTCCCCAGCCGCTGCCCAGCCGACGCAGCGAGTGGTGCTTGACGTCGTAGTAGCCGTGGCGGATGGGCACCGCGACCCCCCGGGCGCCGGCTGCGGAGGCCAGCAGGTGCAGGTGGAAGCGGGTGGTGATCCACTCCTGCTCGGCGGAGACGGGCAGTCCGCGGGTCCACACGTCGGAGAAGGGCACGAAGTGCTCGTCCGGGATGAGGTCGGCGAGCCGGTCGTAGGCCAGCCGGTCCACGCCGGGAATGGCCTCCACGTAGTGCACTGCCTTGCCCTGCCGGGCGGCGTGCTCGACGAGGGGACGAGCGGCCGTGACCACCTCGTCGAACCGTCCCTCGTCGGCCATGTCGCTCTGGATGCACACGTACAGCCCCGCCGGCGGGGCTGCGCGGCGCGCGATCTCCGCCTGCGCGCCGAGGAAGGCGTCGTCCAGTCCCAGCGGCAGGTGGTGCGCCTGGGCGCTGGCGTCGTCACGCACAGTGACGTGGTCGAAGTTCGCGAACAGCTCCGGGGCGGCGTCGACGGCCGCGGGCATGAGCCCCTGCCCCGTCGCGTACAGCGGGGCACCGGTGAGCTGCTTGACCGCCTTCATGCCCTCCACCAGGCCGGCGTGGTGCGGCCAGACGCCGTTGACGTAGCCACCGCCGATGAGGTGCATCGACCGGACGCTGCGCAGCCGCAGCAGACCCAGGTCGTAGTGCGGTGAGCCGAGGTCGTGGATCAGCGCCGCCACCCGCGGCCCGACCTCCTCCACCGGCAGGTGAGCGGCATCGCCGACGGCCCGCCACAGCGTGTTGGTGGTGCGCAGCCGTGGGTGCAGGCCCTCGAACAGGTTCTGCGCCATGCCCGGCTGCGGGCAGTCCAGCCAGACGTCCACCGCCGGGGCCACCTCGGCGAGGTGCCGCAGCCAGGACGCTGCGATCAGCTCGTCACCGAAGTTCGGGTATCCGGCGGAGCCGATCAGGTAGTACGGCGGTGCAAGCACCTGGTGATCGTAGATCCGGACATCCGTTACTCAGCGTCACCACGCCGAGGGGGACGTCAGCTGTTTCGCGGGGTCAGGCCGAAGGTCTCGGCCAGCAGCTGGTGTGAGCGGATCCGGTCGGCGGGGTCGGCGATGAGGTTCTGCACCATCACCTCGTCCGCCTCGCTCTGGACCATCATCTGCTCCAGCGTGGCGCGCACCTGGGCGGGGTCACCGGCGACGAACTGCGGCCACCGGCCGTCCACGATCGTCGTCGGCTGCGCCTTCTCCGTCGGGCTCAGCTCGCGGGCGGCCTCCTCGGCCGAGGGCAGGAGTGCACCGCCACCCACGGTGCGCAGCCGGGCGTAGTAGCCCTTGGCCGAGCCGACCAGGTGCTGCGCGTGCGCGGCGCTCTCCCCCACCGTGACGTTCACCGCGAGGATGGCCCGCGGCTTCTCCAGGCCGAAGCCCTGCGGCTGGAACTGCTCGCGGTAGTGCCGCAGCGCCGGGGCCGCGCCGGTGGGGTTGATGAACCCGGCGAAGGTGTAGCCGATGCCCAGGCCCGCGGCCAGGGCCGACCCGCTGGGGCTGGAGCCGAGCAGCCAGGTCTGCGGCTTGCCCGCCGGCGTGTGCACCAGCGGCTTGTCGGCAAAGGGGTGGTCGGACGGAAACGCCTCGTAGAGCCAGGCGAGGGTCTCCAGCACCTGCTGCTGGTGATCGGCCTGCGCGGGGTGCTGACGGTCCCGCTGCAGCGCCAGGTCGATCGCCGGACCCGCGGTGGCCCGGCCCATCCCGAGGTCCACCCGGCCGGGGAACATCGCCGCCAGCTGGGCGAACATCTCGGCCACCTTGAACGGGCTGTAGTGGTTCATCAGCACCGCGCCCGAGCCGATGCGGATGCCGCTGGTCTGCATCCCGGCGGCGGCGATGAGCAGCTCCGGGTGGTGGGAGGCGCCCATCCGGCTCAGGTGGTGCTCGGCGAACCAGATGCGGTGAAAGCCCACGGCGTCGGCGTGGCGCGCGACGGCCAGGGAGTCGGCGATGCCGTCCTGCTCGGTGGTGCCGGGCGCCACGGTGCCCAGGTCGACGATGGACAGCTTCACGGGGGGCTCCTGAGCGTGGACGGTGCGGCACCTGATTGTGCCGGGCCGGGTGTCGATCTGGGGGTTCCCCCGTTCGACCTGCAGGTGAGAGGGTCCACCCAGGGCCCTCCCAGGGAAGGGGATCACCATGAAGTACATGCTCATCATGCGCGGCACCGACGAGGGCTACGCCGCCATGCAGGACGTCGACATGAACGAGATGCTCGAGACGATGGGCCGCTTCAACGAGGAGATGATCGCGGCCGGGGTGATGGTCGCGGCCGAGGGCTTGGACGACCCGTCCACGGGGGTGGTCGTGGACTACTCCGCCCAGCCGCCGGTGGTCACCGACGGGCCCTACGGCGAGACCAAGGAGCTCTTCGGCGGATTCTGGATCCTGGACGTCGCGTCGCAGCAGGAGGCCGTGGAGTGGGCCAGGCGGGCCCCGATGGCGGGGGCGGGGATGAAGACCGAGATCCGGCGCATCGCCAGCATCGACGAGTTTCCGCAGGACAACGAGTGGGTCAAGCGGGAGCGGGCGTGGCGCGAGGAAACCGGCCAGCTCTGAGCCCGGCCGGCACCGGACGCCAGGCCGTGGAGGCGGTCTGGCGGATCGACTCCGCGCGGATCGTGAGCACCCTGGCCCGGTTCACCGGCGACTTCGCCCTGGCCGAGGACCTGGCCCAGGAGGCGCTGGCCGAGGAGGCGCTGGCCGAGGCGCTGGTGACCTGGTCCCGCGAGGGCACGGCGCGCAACCCCACGGGGTGGCTGCTCACGGTGGGGCGGCGCCGGGCGATCGACACCTACCGACGTCGCGCCGCGCTGGACGAGCGGTACGCCGTCCTCGCCCGCGAGGCCGGCGCTGCCGCCGGCTCGGCCTCCGAGGACGGGCTGCTGTGGGACCCCGATCGCGTCGACGACGACGTGCTGGCGCTGATGTTCCTCGCCTGCCACCCGGTGCTCTCCCGGGAGGCGCAGGTGCCGCTGACGCTGCGGGTGCTCGGTGGGCTGACCAGCGACGAGATCGCCCGGGCGTTCCTGGTGCCCACCGCCACCGTGCAGGCCCGCATCACCCGGGCCAAGAAGACCATCGCCGCCGCACAGGTGCCGTTCGTGCTGCCCGCGCCCGAGGAGCGCCGCGAGCGGCTGGGGTCGGTGCTCAGCGTGCTGTACCTGATCTTCACCGAGGGTTCGGCTGCCACATCCGGCGCGGAGTGGATCCGCCCGGACCTGGCCCACGAGGCGGTGCGCCTGGCCCGGGTGGTGGCACGGCTGACGCCCGAGGAGGCGGAGACGCACGGGCTGCTGGCGCTGCTCGAGCTCACCGCCGCCCGCTTTCCCGCGCGGGTGGGTGCCGACGGTGAGCCGGTGCTCCTGGCCGAGCAGGACCGGCGGCACTGGGACACCTCCGCCATCCGTCGCGGCCGGGCGGCACTGGCCCGGGCCAGCCGCACCGGCCGTGGCCTGGGCCCGTACGGGGTGCAGGCGGCGATCTCGGAGTGCCACGCGGTGGCACCCTCGGTGGAGGCGACCGACTGGGAGCGCATCGTGCTGCTCTACGAGGTGCTCGGCCGGCTGGGGCCTTCTCCGGTGGTGGAGCTGAACCGCGCGGTGGCGGTGTCGATGGCGCAGGGCCCGGCGGCAGCGCTCGCGATCGTGGACGAGCTGGCGGCGGCAGGCGCGCTGCCGGGCTCGCACCTGCTGCCGAGCGTGCGGGGTGAGCTGCTCACCCGGCTGGGGCGCACCGCCGAGGCGCGGCACGAGCTGGAGCAGGCGGTGAAGCGCTGCCGCAACGAGCGCGAGCGCGGCATTCTGCAGGGCAAGCTCGCGGCATTGCCCTGACCGATGCTTCCGAGCCGCCTTGGAGGGTGCACCGATACGGCTGAGAGCCGCAAAACGATCTGGAGTGCAGGTGGTCCACTGAAGGAGGCTTATGGCCAGCCGGTGCGGCGCGGCCCACTCTGGCGGTTCGTAGAGTGCCGCGAAGGGGCACACTGACCACGGAGCGAGAGTGAGATCGCCATCTTCTGCCACGAACTCGGCTTCAGCCAGATTTCCTCCGTAGGCAGTCGGCCTAGCATGCAAGGCGAGCACCGTATGCGGGTCGCACTACGATGCACGACCCGTATCGCGCCCTTCCCCCTCACCTGCACGACGGCGAGCCTTCGTGCACTTTGTTAAGCGTGTCGCTATTCAAAGTGCTTTAGTGCGGATTGATCGAACCCGTTGAGGATGAAACGCCAGAGGTCAACGCCCCAATCGGCCCTCTCCCCAACGTCGGGTCTGCTGGACATCGAGCGCCCCAGCGACCTCTTGCTAGCGCTCCCCGGGGTAAGGCGAGTTCGCGACGACGAGTCCAAGAAGCCTGCGATAGCACAGGCCGAGCCGAGCCCCGAGGCATACTGTGACCCCTACCGCAGCACGCGGACTTGAGCTGGAGGCATAACAGTGACCCTCATCGCCCTACAGCCCGCTGGTGGCGCGGCTGCTCAGCGAAACTACCAAAACACCGTCACCACCCCCGTTCCTCTAGTCGAATTAAGCGACTTGAACCGTACTGATCGATCAAGGCTCCAACGCGCGTTTCCCTCAGGGGCGGCCCGGCTTTGGGGCGTGACACCTGCGCTGAATAGGAGCAACATCAGCAAGCATGCCAAGTTGAGTGCTGGTGACTACGTCGTCTTCGTCGAGAATGGCCACGCCTTTGCGGGAGCATCCATTCGATATACGTTTCGCAGCGAAGTTGTCGCGGAGCGCCTGTGGAAGCGGGATGAGAAGGGTCAAACCTGGGAACTTATGTTCGCCATTGATGACATTCGTCAACTCGACGTGCCAGTCTTGGACATAAATCGTGCTGTAGGTTACAAGGAGAACAACAGTATCCAGGGATTTACGGTACTGGACGATGCCCGCAGCACTGCAGTGATAGACCTGCTTCGCCTACGGCACTGATTAATGGCACAGGGGCCGATGAAAGCACGAGCTGCGCCAGGAGCAGTTGCCGACCTCCAAGGTACTCAAGGCATATAACCACATCCAGGCGCCGCGGATCACCACCCACCGGTGGACCCGCGGGCACTCGCGGCCGGGTGCCGCTGTCCGCGCCCAGCGACTCAGCCCGACCCGCACCTGCTCGATGACGTCGGACTGGAGCTTGGTGCCGACTGCGACCGCTCGCCGGAGTCCACCTTTGGGTCGAATAGACCGAACCTCCATGTGCGGGCACCGTCCAAGACGTACCGCACGGCTTCGTCGACCGCCTTCCGGAGCAAGTGGCCCAGCGGCTGTGCCCTGAGCCACGCGTACGCCGCCGCTCGCTCGGCGTCGCGCCGCGATCCGAAGGGAGCGCAGCACAAGCTCACTTCAGGTCGCAGGTCTGCCAGAACGTTTCCGCAGCCATAAGCCGCCGGACTCCAAATACTTGAGTAAGCCTCTGTCCGTACGGTCAACACTCGAGCCGAGGGGGTCCATGACAGTGCAGCGCATCCGGGCCGCGCACCCGCAGTCCACAGTGGTCACCGTTGTCCGTTCCCAGGTACCCAGGCAATGACGAGGACAGCGCTGGTCCTCGGCTGCGGCGGCACGATCGGTGGCGCCTGGATCATCGCCACGCTCAAGGCGCTCGCCGACGAGTCGGGGTTCGACCCCGCCCAGGCCAGCGTCGTGCAGGGCACCTCAGCCGGGGCGGAGCTGCTCACCATGCTGGGCGGCGGAGCCACGGTCGATGACCTCGTGGCGATGCAGCGAAAAGAGAGCGACGATCCCCGTCTGCGTCGGCACCTCGACAACACCCCGTCCGGACGACCGCCTCTTCCACGGCTGCCCCTGCTGAACCCGTCCCTGCTCAAGACCCAGTCGGGCCTCGCCGCTCTCACCGGCCTGGTGCCGCGGGGCACGGGCAGCCAAGCCTGGCTGCAGCAGCTCGCCGACGACTTCACCGACTCCACCGGGCACCTCGCTCGGCCCGTCCGCATGGTGGCCTACGACTACCAGCGGGGTGAGCGGGTCGCCTTCGGTGCGCCCGACGCCCCGCCGGCAACCGTGTCGGAGGCCCTGCGCGCGTCCTGGGCGATTCCCGGCTGGATGCGACCGGTCACCATCGGTACCAGGAGCTTCGTCGATGGTGGCGCCGCGTCCACCGCGTCGGTCGACCTCATCTCCCCTGCCGACGCCGACCGCATCATCGTCATCGCCCCCATGGCGTCACCCCGGGGAGTCCGTGGCCCGGGACTCGGCGGCCTGGTCGAGGACCGCGCCCTGCGCCGCCCAATGTCGTCCAGCCTCGCCGCCGAGATCGCCCAAGCACGCGCGCGCGGCCAGCAGGTGGTGCCGATCCTGCCGACCGCCGCCGACCTCGCGGGCCTGGGCGCCAACTTCATGCGTCGGGGTCGGCGGCGACGCGCGTTCGAGTCGGCGATGCTCACCACGCCAGCCACCGTCCGCGCGGCGCTGGAGGCCGACAAAGCCGCCCATAACCGTTGAGCCCTGCAGACGGCCAGCGGCCGCTCAGCTGGTCTGCTCGCTGAGCACCGCGCGTCGGCGGGCATAGGCGCGCGCAGCACGCACGCGGTCTCCGCACCGGTTGGAGCACCACTGGCGTCGTGCGTGTGTGCGCAGGAAGAACCATTGGCAGGAGTCCGACTCGCACGCGGCGAGCAACGACGCCTCGTCGCCGGCCAGCAGGGCAGCGGCATCCTCGGCGATCACCGCCATCGCGTTCTCCACCACCTGCGTCGCCGGGTGGTCGGCGCCGCGGGAGAACCCTGACGTCGGGTCGTGACGCAGGAGCATCGCCCCCGGAGCGCTGGTCAGCGCCCGGTTGAGGGCAGCCACCGCCTCAGGCCTGGGCGGGCGCCCAGCGACGTGCGCGGTGAAGAGCTCGCGCAGCTCCGCGCGCAACTCGGCGAGCCGGCCGCGGCAGTGCTCGTAGAGCACGGCCTCCGGCGCGACCAGGTCGCGGTCGACCAGCCAGGCCGTCGCAGCCACCGGGTCGGCCAGGTCGTCGTGACGCCTGCCGCCGGGCTGGTCGGTGACGCTGTTCACCAGGGCGAGGCTGGGGTGCTCCTGCACGCCCGGCACCACCGGTTGTGAGTTCTCCACCATGCGTTACACGGTATCAGGTGGATTTTACCGTGATACTGCTGCTAGCCTCCGGCCACGTCAAACGTTAGACATTTCCATGAGATCTGAGGTCATGCATGCAGCTGCCACCCCCTTCCGGCACGGCGCCCGTCGCCCTGTCCGTGCTCGCCAGCGGCGGCACCGGCGTCGGGACCACCGCGACCCAGGGACTCGCCAGCACCGTCTCGCTGGCCCGGGCAGCAGACGTGCTCGGGTACCACCGGTTCTGGCTGTCCGAGCACCACGCGATGGGCGCGACGTCGGTGTCCTCCCCGCCGCTGATGGTCGCCCGGCTCATCGCCGAGACGGCGCGCATCCGTCTCGGCGCAGGCGGGGTGATGCTCCCCAACCACGCTCCCCTGCTGATCGCTGAGCAGTTCGGGATGCTCGAGGCGCTGGCCCCCGGCCGCATCGACCTCGGGCTGGGGCGCGCCCCGGGCACCGACGGAGCAACTGCCGCGGCCCTGCGCCGCGGAGCCGACGCCAACGACGGGTTCCCCCAGCAGCTGCTCGAGCTGCTGGGCTTCCTGGGCGAGGCGTTCCCAGCCGGACACCCGTACCGGAACGTCCACGCGGTGCCCGGTCCGTGGCAGGCCGCCCAGAACCGGGTGCCCTCGGACTCGGTCGGACCGGACGTGTGGGTGCTGGGCTCCTCGCCGTACTCGGCGCAGCTGGCCGCGCAGCTCGGCCGGCCCTACGCGTTCGCGCTGCAGTTCGGCGACGCCGACGTCGACACGGCCCTGCGCATCTACCGGGAGACCTTCCGGCCCTCCGACGTGCTCGATCACCCCCACGCCCTGGTCAGCGTGCCCGTCGCGATCAGCGATGATCCGGCCGAAGCACAGCGCCAGGCAGCGACGTCGGCGATGGCGATGCTCCGGATGTTCAAGGGCCAGGGTTACCTGCTCCTGCCGCCGGAGGAGGTCGAGGCGTACTCGGCCACATCGCAGGAGCGGCAGATCCTCGACGCCTACACCAGCCGCAGCTTCCACGGCACCCCTGCCGCGGTGGCCGACCGTCTCGAGCGCCTGCATGAACGCACCGGCGCCGACGAGCTGATGCTCGTCGTCAGCGGGCACTCGGCAACCCTCGACGAGCACGGGATCGAGCTCCTCGCCGACCACTACCACCTCCCGCGCGCGTGACGACCCGTCCGCTCGCACCCCACCCCGACACCCTGGAGAACGACATGACCACACCCCGCCGCGCCCTGATCGTCATCGATGCCCAGCAGGAGTACTTCGACGGGCTGCTCCGGATCCAGCACCCCGACCCAGACGAGTCCGTTGCGCGCATCCAGGTGGCGATGGACGCCGCCGAGCACGCAGGTGCTCCGGTCGTGCTCGTCCAGCACGGGCTCCCCGCCGAGGCCCCGGTCTTCGCCTCCGGATCGGCCACCTTCGCCAACCACCCCGACGTCGCCGCCCGCGAGAACCAGGTGTCCAAGCGCATCACCAAGCAGCTCTCCAGCGTCTTCGCCGGCACCGATCTGGAGGCGTGGCTGCGGGAGCGCGACGTCGACACGATCACCCTGGTCGGCTACATGACCAACAACTGCGTGCTCGCCTCCGCCGCCGGCTCGGAGGGCCTCGGCTTCTCCGTGGAGGTCCTCTCGGACGCCACCGGCGCGATCGACCTGACCAACGACGCCGGCAGTGTGCCCGCCCGGCAGGTGCACGAGACCCTCATGGCGCTGCTCCACTCGAGCTGGGCCGCGGTGGCCGACACCGACACCTGGGTTGCTGCGCTGCAGGCCGGCAAGCCGTTGCCCAAGAGCGACCTGGTCACCTCAGCGGCACAGGGCCGCGACGCACGCTGAGCCCCACGCTCCCAGAGCTGCCAGTAGCGTGGAGCCCCGTGACCTTCTGGCCGCGGGGCTCCACGCCCATGACCGTCGAGCGACCCCGCCCGCGCATCGTCATCATCGGCGCCGGACTCTCCGGCATCACCGCGCTGCACGTGTTCACCGAGCACGGGTTCACCGACGTGACCGTGGTGGACAAGGCCTCCGACGTGGGTGGGGTGTGGCACTGGAACCGCTACCCGGGTCTCACCTGCGACGTGCCGTCCCAGCTGTACCAGTTCCGCTTCGCGCCAAAGCCCGACTGGTCGCACGTCTGGGCCAGCGGCGCCGAGATCCAGCAGTACCACCGCGACGTGGTCAGCGACCTCCACCTCGACCGCCACCTGCGGCTGAACACCGAGGTCGTGTCCGCGCAGTGGTCCGAGGAACGCTCCTCGTGGACGCTCACCACCGCCGAGGGCGAGCACCTCGAGGCCGAGGTCGTCATCTGCGCGACCGGCATCCTTCATCACCCGGCCACCCCGGAGATCCCCGGCCTGGACACCTTCACCGGCCCGGTGGTGCACACCGCGCGCTGGGACAGCGAGCTCGACCTGCGCGACCGCACCGTCGCCGTGGTGGGCACTGGCTCCACCGGGGTGCAGATCGTCTCGGCCCTGCAGCCGGAGGCCGCCGCGATCACCCACTTCGTACGCACTCCACAGTGGATCCTCTGGGCACCCATGTCGCTGCGCCAGCTCGAGGCCGTCGGCACACTGCTGCGCCGGTTCCCTGCCCTGCACCACACGCTCTACGACACGCTGCTGCGCGGCTCGGGATTCCTGGCCGACGTCACCACGCGCCCGTCCTGGCGGCGCCGCCTCGTCCAGGCCTACGCACGGCTGTCCCTGCGCGCCCAGGTGCGCGACCCCCAGCTGCGCCGCCAGCTCACGCCCGACGACGAGCCGCTCTGCAAGCGGCCAGTGGTCTCCGGCACCTACTACCGCGCCATCCAGCGCCGCAACGCAGCGCTGGTCACCGAGAAGATCGTCGAGGTCACCCCTGCGGGCATCACCACCGCCGACGGCGCCCACCACCCGGCTGACGCCCTCGTGCTGGCCACCGGGTTCGACGCGCACAGCTACATGCGGCCGATGACGATCACCGGGCCCGGGGGCACCACCTTGGACGAGCTCTGGGCCCAGGGCCCGCGCGCGTACCGGATGACGGCGATCCCGGGCCTGCCCAACCTGTTCACGATCCTCGGGCCGAACTCGCCCACCGGGTCCATCTCGCTGCAGTACTCCGCCGAGCGCACCGCGCGGTATCTGCTGCACCTGCTCGAGCTGCTCGCCACCGGCACGGCGAGGTCCGTCACGGTGACCGAGGAGGCCACCGACGAGTTCAACCAGAGCGTCGCCGACGCCATGGGGTCCACGGTGTGGAACACCGGCTGCAGCTCGTGGTACCTGACGGAGCACGGCACCGTCGACCTGTGGCCCTTCGACAAGCCAACCCTGGCCGCGATGCTCGACGAACCCACGCTCGAGCACTTCACCCTCAGGTAGGGGTGCGGGCGGACTCTTCCTCGCGGACCGGGCCGGAGGCCGGGTCCGGGGACGTGGACGGGTCCGGCGCAGCGACCTTGTTGACGCGGATGAGCGCCAGCGACGCGACGAGCGCCAGCACGGTCACCACGACGGCCGCCTGGAAGGCGGACTGCTGACCGGCCACGAAGACCTCCGTCTGGCCCGTCGCGGTGCCGGCACCGCTACCCAGCTCGCCGGCGCGATCGGTCGCGGCGTGCGCGAAGACCGTGCCGAAGACCGCGAGCCCGATGGCGCCGCCGACCTGCTGACCGGTGTTGAGCAGCGCCGAGGCCAGGCCCGTCTCGTGCGGCGCGACGCCGTTGACGGCGGTCATGGTCAGCGGCACGAAGCTGCAGCCCATGCCCACGCCGAGCAGCAGGAGGCCGCCCAGGAACGGCCAGTAGCTGCTGCTCGCGTCGAGCTGCGCGAACGAGACCATCCCCGCGAGGGCGAAGATCGGACCGATGGTGAGGAACGGGCGGATGCCGATCCGCGGGATGAGGCGGCGAACCACGACGACGGACAGGAACATGATCGTCGTCGGCATGGGCAGGAAGCCGATGCCGGTGCGCACCGGGCTCCAGCCGTGCACGTTCTGCAGGTACTGCGCCAGGAAGTAGAACGTCGTGAACATGCCCGCGGCCAGGAACAACATGATCAGGTACGCGCCGGTGCGGTTGCGGTTAGCGAAGATGCGGAACGGCATGAGCGGGTGGGTCGCGAAGTGCTCGATTGCGACGAAGGCGACCAGCAGCGCCGCGGCGATGCCCAGGGTCACCACCGTCGACGTGGAGCCCCAGCCGTCGCTGGCGGCCTTGGTCAGGCCGTAGACCAGGGTGGACATGCCGGCGGTGACGGTGATGGCGCCCGGCAGGTCGAGCTTGGTGCCCGAGCCCTGGGACTCGTGGAGCACGCGCGGCGCCAGGAGCAGCACGATCGCGCCGATCGGGACGTTGATGAACAGCGCCCAGCGCCAGCTGGCGTAGTCGGTGAGGATCCCGCCGAGCAGCAGCCCGAAGGCGCCTCCCGAGGCCCCCATGGCCGCGAACACGCCGAAGGCACGAGACCGTGCCGCCGGCTCGGTGAAGGTGGTGGCCAGCAGGGCGAGCGCGGTGGGGGCGGCGATGGCACCACCGGCACCCTGCGCGGCCCGGGCGATGATCAGCATCGCCTCGCTGTTCGCGAGGCCGCCGACCAGCGAGGCGGCCGCGAAGAGCGAGACGCCAATCATGAACATGCGCCGCCGGCCGAAGAGGTCACCGGTGCGTCCACCGAAGAGCAGGAGCCCGCCGAAGGCCAGCGAGTAGGCGGTGACCACCCAGGTGAGGTTGTCCAGCGAGAAGTCGAGATCGGCGCGGATGCTGGGCAGCGCCACGTTCACCACGGTGGCGTCCAGGACGACCATGAGCTGCGCCACGCAGATCACGGTCAGGGCGAGACCGCCGTTGCGGGTCGCTTGTGAGGGTGGTGCGTCAGTCATGGGGGTTCTCCACATCAGTGGGTGCGATGGGCCGCGGGGGACGCCCGAGCACCGGGAGCAGCACGCTGCCCACCACCTGCTCGGCGTAGGCGCGGCCGGCGGGCTTGCCGGTCATGAGTGCTCGCTGCAGCATCAGCGACGGCACCAGGCTCGCCGCCATGGCGATGTCGACCTCGGGGCCCAGCTCGCCGCGGCCCCGGGCACGCTCGAGCACCGTGGTGATGCGGGCGATGCGGGGCTCGGTGAAGCGGGTCGCGAACGCCTCGAGCAGCTCGGGCTCGCGGGGCAGGGCGGAGCAGATGCTCACCATCACCTGCTGCAGGCGCTGCGTGCGCGGGCTGCAGGAGGCGGCGGTCAGCAGCTCGATGTCGCCCTCGAGCGAGCCGGTGTCGATGGTGTCGACGACGGGCTTGAGCGACATCATCGCGTCGATGACGAGCTCGGCCTTGCTGCCCCACCGGCGGTACACCGTCGCCTTGCCGACGCCCGCCGCGGTGGCGACGCCCTCCATGGACAGGCGGTCGTAGCCGTCCCGGACGAGGACGTCGATCGTCGCGTCGATGATCGCGTGGTCGCGGCTCGGGTCCCGAGGACGGCCCCGCCGGGGCTCCTGCGCGGCTGCATCGGTGTCGCTGATCTGCACGCCGCCGAGGCTAACACGATACGGAACGGGTGCGTATCGTAAAGAACAGGCAAAACAGCGGCCTCGCCGTAGGGTGAGCGCCAGTGCCACTTCTCGTCTCGGGTGATGGAGCGATCAGGAGACAGCAGCGGATGAGCGCGTGGGACGTCGTCGTCATCGGAGCGGGCGGCAGCGGTGCGGTGCTGGCGGCCCGGCTCAGCGAGGACGCCGGCCGGCGGGTGCTGCTCCTGGAGGCCGGCCCGGCACCGACCCGTCGCAGTGCGTTCCCCCCTGGTCTGCTGGATGCCCGCCGGGTACCCGGCGCTGAACCAAGCGCACCCACCAGCTGGCGCTTCCCCGCGAGCCTGGCCCACGGTCGCCCCTGGGTGGTCACCCGGGGCCGGGTGCTGGGCGGCTCGACGACGACCAACGGCGGCTACTTCGTGCGGCCACGGCCCGAGGACCTCGACCGCTGGTCAACCGCCGGCGGCACGACGTGGAGCTGGGATGCCGTCCTGCCCTTCCTCCGCACCCTCGAGCACGACCTGGACTTCGGCTCGGCTCCGGAGCACGGATGCACCGGGCCGATGCCGGTGCGGCGTCCAGCGCTGGACTCCCCCGCCGCTGCCGCCTTCGTCGCCGCAGCGACTGAGCTGGGACACGCCACCGAGCCGGACAAGAACGCCGCCGGGGTGGGCGGCGTCGGCCCGGTGCCGGGCAACGTGGTCGACGGCGTGCGGGTCAACACTGGCCTGGCCTACGTGGTGCCTGCGCTGTCCCGCCCCAACCTCACCGTGCTGGGCGGCACGCTGGTGCGCCGAGTGATCATCGAGCACGGCGTGGCCACCGGGTGCGAGGTCGAGCGCGACGGTCGGGTCGAGACCGTGTCCGCCGGCGAGGTGGTGCTGGCCGCAGGGGCGGTCGGGTCGGCGCACCTGCTGGTGCTCTCCGGCATCGGCCCGCGCGCCGTGCTGGACCGGCTCGGGCTGCCGGTGGTGCGCGACGCCCCCGTCGGGGGTTTCAGCGACCACCCCCAGGTCGTGGTCGAGTGGCAACCCCGGGTCGACCTGCCCGCACCCGGGGGCTCGTGGACGGGGGCCGCGCTCAACGTCTCGCTCGACGGCGGACCGGCCTCGGGCGACACGGAGGTGCTGCAGTCCCTCGTGCCCCTGCCCGTGCTGGCCGGCGGACCGCCCGTGTCCGGGGCTCCCCTGCCGCTGCTGGTCTCGGTCCACGCACCGACGCGGTCCGGCCGGGTCGAGGTCCGGTCGGCGGATCCTCGGCAGACGCCGTTCCTCGACTACCGCTACCTCGCCACTGCTGATGACCGCCGGCGGATGCGGCAGGCCGTTCGGGCGTCGGTCGACGTCCTCACCGCCCGCGCCTTCCGAGACGTGTCAGCCGGCGTCGTCGACCTCGACGTCGCCACCGCCTCGGACGACGACGCGCTGGACGGCTGGATCGCCGCCCACCTCAGCACCTCTTTCCACACGTGCGGCACCGCCCCGTTCGGCGCGGCCGACGACCCGGCCGCGGTGGTCGCGCCGGACGGGCGGGTGCACGGGGTCCGCCGGTTGCGGGTGGCCGACACCTCGATCCTGCCGACGGCCCCGCTGCGCGGCCCGGCGGTCAGCGCCGTGCTGGTGGGAGAGGTGATCGCCGACCAGATGCGGAAGGCCTGATCAGCGACCCTGGGCGCGAGCCTTCAACGCCTGGTCGGCCGGTGCATCAGCCCCCGCCGCATGCAGGTCGACCATCAGGTCCACCAGCTCGGCGGTCTGCGGATCGGCCGCGGCCACGAGCTTGCGGAGCAGGTCGCGCAGCTGGTCGAGCTCGTCGGGGCTCAGCACGTCCACCACCAGGCGGCGCACCTCCACGACGTGCCGCGGCGCCGCCTCGACGACCTTGGCGTGGCCGGCGTCGGTGAGCACGGCGTCGACAGCCCTCGAGCTCCCTGTGCCGGCCCGGCGCTGCACCCAGCCGGCCCGCTCCATCCGCTTGATGGCGTGCGACAGCCGTGACGGTGTTCCGTGGGAGTACGAGGCGAGCAGCGACATCTGCATGGCTCGCCCCGGTGCGGCCGACAGGGCGCCCAGCACCGTGTACTCGAAGTAGCTGAGCCCGGAGTCGCGCTTGAGCTGGCTCTCCACGGCGTCCGGCAGGACGGTCATGGCCGCGCTCACGACGAGCCAGTCACGCAGCTGCGCCGGTGACAGCCACGGCGTTTCCTCGCTCATGGGAGGCAGCATAGCCCGCGAGTTGACCGTTCAACTCAACCCTGCCATGCTTCTCGCGAGTTGAACGTTCAACTCGCTGCCCGGGGAGATCACCGGGCACTCCGACCCGGAAAGAGACCACCATGACCCTCCTGCGCATCGACGCGACGATCCTCGGCCCGCTGTCCGCCAGCAGCGAGCTCGCCGACCTGGTGCTCGCCGCCTGGACGGCCGAGCGTCCCGACGACACCGTGGTGACCCGTCACCTCGGCACCGACCCGCTGCCCTCGGACGTCTGGGCCACGGCCATCGACTGCAACCACACCCCGGAGGACCAGCGCACCGACGCCCACCGGGCGGCGCAGGCCGTGACGCAGACGCTGCGTGCGGAGCTGACCTGTGCCGACCACGTCGTGCTGGCGTTCCCGCTCTACAACTGGGGCGTCTCCCAGCACGTCAAGACCTGGATCGACCTGGTCCTCGCCAGCGGCGCACCCGACGACCGCATCCTGGACGGCAAGCCCGTCGTCCTGCTGGTGACGCGGGGTGGCAGTTACGCCCCCGGCACACCCAAGGAGGGCTGGGACCACAGCGTCGGCTACCTGCGCCGGGTGCTGGAGGAGGTGTGGGGGGCCAACCTCACCGTGGTGGAGCGCGAGTTCACCCTCGTCGGCATCAACCCCGCCCTGGACCAGTTCGCCGAGGTGGGCGGCGAGCTCAAGCGCGCCGCGCACGAGGCTGCCTCCGCCGCGGGCAAGGCGCTCGCCGCGAGCTGAGGGGCGGCCGTCGCGACGGACGGTCCTTGGCGGTTGCGGCGTGCGGGTGAACCGACCCCTCCACCCCTTGCACAGAAGGCCCGCTGTGACCGAGAGCGAAGAAGTGCGTCGCATCGGACGTGAGCTCTGGACCCGTCTCGAACATGACCTGGGCCCGGCCTATCGCGCTACCTTCGCGCATGGATAGCCGTGCCCGCAGACCGCCATCGAAGGACGCGGAGACGGCAAGTTCAGTGGGCGCTAGGTTCTGCCGGTGATGGAACAGCCCGGGTACGACGCTCTGGCCGAGTTGTACGACCAGACCTTTCCAGCGGCCTACTCGACTGACCTGGAGCGATTGGCGGTGGAGCTGTTCGCCACTGAGGTTTGTCGCGTTGAGGCGAGGGGCCCCGTCCTCGATGTCGGATGCGGAACGGGACACCATTCTCACGGCCTCGCCTCGAGAGGTTTGCGGGTCATCGGCATCGATCCGTCCGAACAAATGCTGGAACGTGCGCGTCGACGGTTTCCCGACCTCGCGCTGATCCAGGACGATGCGCGTCTACGCGCGGTAGGGCCCGGTCCAATTTCTGGCGTCCTCGCCCGTTACAGCCTCATCCACGTACCACCGGACCAGCTCGCAGACGTTCTCGCCTCGTGGGCCGCTCGGTTGCAGCGTGGCGGCGTGGTACTCACGGCCTTTCAGGCGCTCTCGTCCCAAGACGTCGAGGATGTGGAGGAGTTCGACCACGCTGTGGCGCGTGCCTGGCGCTGGCAGCCTGATGCGATGTCGGCAGCGCTGGCAGACGTCGGCTTGACCGAGCGCTGGCGGATCATCACCCAGCCCACGACTGGCCACCACCGGTTTCCGGAGTGCCACCTCCTGCACGTCCGAGATGGGCCCTGAACGTCAGGTGGGCGCGAGCCGCATTGCATCCATCCACGCGGCTGCCGCGCGCTGCTAGGCCCACTTGGTGAAACCGATTGCTGATTGACGACGTCGGCCAGTAGCTGAAGCAATCGTCAGGATTCCGATTAGTAGCAAGAACTAGTCTGCGGGTAATGAAAACCCCCGGCCTTGCTCCCGTCCCCCTCCTCCTTCTGATCGTGCTCGCTGGTTGTAGCGGTAGCGGTAGCGATGATGCAGACGCGACCCCATCGGCCAGCACCGCTGCCACGACGGCCACTCCGACCTCCAGTTCTGCGCCCCCAACGACGCTGGAGGATGACCTCACGAAGGCAATCAGCGACTACTCGACGGCCTACCTAACCGGGGACGGCGCGGCGGCGTACAACCTGCTGTCTCAGCGTTGCCGAGGGGTACTTCCGTTGTCAGAGTTCGCCGGCCTGACCGAGCTAGCGCAGAACCTCTACGGTGACGTGAAGATCGAGAGCGTCGACGTCAAGATCAACGGTGACAAGGCGATGGCGACGTACACGTACGCCGTCCCGGCTATCAACCAGACAGACGAGCCCTGGCTGATCGAAGGATCCGGTTGGAAGAACGACGACTGCTGACGGCTCCACCTGACTGCCGAAGATCCTGAATCCGGCTCGCCGTCGTGGATGCAGAATTTGGGCGCCGCCATGGCCCATGCATGAACTCTTGCGGGTTTGCCGGACCCGCAACGCTCCGAACTGCTCAAACACGCCGTCTCAGACGTTGAAACGGAACTCCACCACGTCGCCGTCGGCCATCACGTAGTCCTTGCCCTCCATGCGCACCTTGCCCGCGGCCTTGGCCGCCGCCATGGAGCCAGCCTCGACGAGGTCGTCGTAGGAGACCACCTCGGCCTTGATGAAGCCGCGCTCGAAGTCGGTGTGGATGACGCCGGCGGCCTGCGGGGCGGTGGCGCCCTTGGGGATCGTCCACGCCCGGGCCTCCTTGGGCCCCGCCGTCAGGTAGGTCTGCAGCCCCAGGGTGTGGAACCCCGTGCGGGCCAGCTGGTGCAGGCCGGGCTCGGCCTGCCCGATGGACTCCAGCAGCTCCAGGGACGACTCCTCGTCCAGCTCCAGCAGCTCCTGCTCCACCTTGGCGTCCAGGAACACCGCGTCGGCCGGGGCCACCGCGGCGCGCAGCTCGGCCACCCGGGCGTCGTCGGTGAGGACGCTCTCGTCGGCGTTGAACACGTAGAGGAACGGCTTGGTGGTGAGCAGGCTCAGCTCGCGCAGCAGCTCCAGGTCCAGCTCCTTGGCCGCGGAGTACAGCGTGCGGTCGTCGCTCAGCACGGCCTCGGCCGCCTTGGCCGCCTCCACCACCGCCTTGCGGTCCTTCTGCGTGCGCGCCTCCTTCTCCAGGCGTGGGATGGCCTTCTCCAGCGTCTGCAGGTCGGCGATGATCAGCTCGGTCTCGATCACGGAGATGTCGGCCAGCGGGTCCACCTTGCCGTCGACGTGCACCACGTCGTCGTCGGCGAACACCCGGACCACCTGGCAGATGGCGTCGGCCTCGCGGATGTTGGCCAGGAACTTGTTGCCCAGGCCCTGCCCCTCGCTGGCGCCCTTGACGATGCCGGCGATGTCCACGAACGACACCGTGGCCGGGACGATCTTCTCCGAGCCGAAGATCTTGGCCAGCTCGTCCAGCCGCTTGTCCGGCAGCGGCACCATGCCCACGTTCGGCTCGATGGTGGCGAACGGGTAGTTCGCCGCCAGCACGTCGTTGTTGGTCAACGCGTTGAACAGGGTGGACTTGCCGACGTTGGGCAGACCGACGATTCCAAGGGTGAGGCTCACGGTCTGTGGAGTCTACGGCGCTGACGGGCAGTGTTCGGGCGGCGGTCGGTGCTGGTTGCCGCGCGGCCCCTCCCCCGCGTGCAGTCTGTCCCGCGATGGGCAATGCTGCGTGCCTATGACCACGCAGGCGCAGCGCCGCCCGGTCCGTCCCGCGCGGCAGTGGGGCCAGGGCCTGTCGATCGCTGCCGCGCTCACCCTGGCGGCGGCCTACGCCGCCCTGGTCGCCTCGTTCTTCTACCTCGGGCCGGTGGCCGACGGGGTGTTCGACAACGCCCAGACCCCGCAGCAGCAGGCCGACACCGAGGCCGCGATCATCCCGTTCTGGTCGCTGCAGGCGGTGGCCTTCGTCCTGTGGGTGGCCTCGATGGGCATGGCGCTGGTGGCGCTGGCCCGCCTGGACCTGCGCCGGCAGCGGCGCCTGCCGGCGTGGACCCTGGGCATCGGGGTGCTGGCGCTGCCGGCCGTCCTGCTGGTGTTGTTCCTGTTCGCTTCCCTGCTGTAGCTGCCTAGCGCCGGGGCGAGACCCGCCGGGTCGGGGTGGCCGTCAGCGGGTCCTCCGGCCAGGGGTGGCGCGGGTAGCGCCCGCGCAGCTCGGCCCGCACCTGCGGGTAGCCCTGCCGCCAGAACGACGCCAGGTCCGACGTCACCGCCACCGGCCGCCCCGCCGGCGAGAGCAGGTGCAGCACCACCGCCACCCGCCCGTCGGCCACCCGCGGCGACTCGGTCCAGCCGAAGGCCTCCTGCACCTTCACCGCCAGCACCGGCGGCTCGTCGGCCAGGGCGTACTCCAGGCGCACCTTCGACCCCGACGGCACCGGCAGCCGCTCGGGCACCAGCTCGTCGAAGCGCGCCGCCGCCGGCCAGGGCAGCAGCCGGCGCAGCGCGGCGGCGACGTCGATGCGCGCCAGGTCGGCGGTGCGCCGCACCTGCAGCAGGTCCGGGCCCAGCCAGGCGTCGAGGTTGGCCAGCAGCGCCTCCTCGCCGACGTCCGGCCAGGGTGCACCCAGGTAGCGGTGCGCGCAGGCCAGCCGGGCCCGCAGCTGCTCGGCGTCGTGGGTCCAGCGCAGCACCCTCAGCCCGGTGCTGGCCAGGCCCTCGCGCACCGCGGCCAGCACGGCGGCGGGGTCCGGGTCGGCCAGCGGCGTCTCCCGCAGGGTGATGGCGCCGAGGCTCTCCCGCTGCCGGGCCAGCAGCGCCCCGTCGCGCCACTGCACCTGCACCTGCTCGTGCACCATGGCCGCGGCCACCTCGCGGGCGGTGGCCTCGTCCAGCGGTGCGGCGGAGCGGATGCGGGCGGCCACCCGGCCTCTTGGGCGGTCGGCCACCGCCACGGCGAGCCACTCGGTGCCGCGCAGCGGTGATCCGGCGTCCAGCACGGCCCCGGTGCCGCCGGCCAGGAGGTAGTCGGCGGAGCCCGGTGCGCGGGCCTTGGCGATGCGGTCCGGGTGGGCCAGGGCCACCACGGTGCCCACGGCCAGGTCGTCCGGCAGGTCGGTCGTGGCGCTCCCGCCGCCGCGGCCCAGGCGCTGGATCTCGGCACGCCAGCGGGCGGTGGCCGCCCGGTCGGTGCCGCGGCGCAGCGACCGCCAGCGGGCCACCAGGTCGTCGTCGCGGCCGGTGAGGGTGTCGTCGGACAGCAGCGCCACGATCTCGCGGGCCCGCCCCGGCCCCACCAGCTCACCGCCGTCGAGCAGGGCACGGGCCAGCCGCGGGTGCGCGCCCACCGCCGCCATCCGCTGCCCCCGCGCAGTGATCCGGCCGTCGGCGTCCAGCGCACCCAGCTCGGTGAGCAGCGTGGTGGCCGCGGCCAGCGCTGGCTCGGGCGGCGGGTCGAGCAGCGCGAGGCCCCGCCCACCGGGAGCGCCCCAGGCCGCCACGGTGAGCACGAACCCGGTGAGGTCGGCGGTGGCGATCTCGGCCGGGGTGTGGGCGTCGAGGTGGGTGTGCTCGACCGCCGACCAGCAGCGGTAGACGCGGCCGGGGCCCTCCCGCGCGGCCCGCCCGGCGCGCTGGGCGGCCGAGGCCTGCGACACCCGGGTGGTGACCAGCGCGGCCAGCCCACGGCGGTGGTCGGTGCGGGGCTGGCGGGCCAGCCCGGCGTCCACCACCACCCGCACGCCCGGCACGGTCAGCGAGCTCTCCGCCACCGACGTGCTCACCACCACCCGCCGGCGCTCCCCCACCCGCAGCGCCCGGTCCTGCTCGGCGCTGGCCAGCCGCCCGTAGAGCGGCAGCACGTCGGCCGCCACGCCGTGCAGCCGCCGCACCACGCCGTGCACCTCGGCCTCGCCGGGGGCGAACACCAGCACGTCCCCGGGCGCCTCGGTGAGCGCGCGGCGAACCACGTCGGCCACGTGGTCGAGCAGCCGCGGGTCCACCCGTGCGTCGGCCAGCAGCGGCAGCGGGCGCTCCGGCGGTGCCCACACCACGTCGAGCGGGTAGGTGGTGGCCTCGGCGATGATCACGGGGGCGCCGCCCAGCGCGGCGGTCAGCCGGTCGGTGTCCGGGGTGGCCGAGGTGGCCACCAGCAGCAGGTCCTCGCGCAGGGTGGCCCGCACGTCCACGCCGAAGGCCAGCGCCAGGTCAGCGTCGAGGTGGCGCTCGTGCACCTCGTCCAGCACGATCGCGCCGACGCCGGGCAGCTCCGGGTCCCGCTGCAGGCGCTGCAGCAGCAGCCCCGTGGTGACCACCTCCACCCGCGAGCCCGGCGTGCGCTCCCCGCGCATGGCGTAGCCCACCCGCTGGCCCGGGCGCTCCCCCACCAGCGCGGCCAGCCGGTGCGCGGCCGCCCGCGTGGCCAGGCGTCGCGGCTCGGCCACCACCACGGTGCCATCGACGGCGTCGGCCAGAGCCAGTGGCAGCAGTGACGTCTTGCCCGAGCCCGGCGGGGCCACCAGCACCGCCGTTCCGTGGCTGCGCAGCGCGGCCACCAGCTGCGGCAAGGCGGGGCGCACCGGCAGGTCGGCGCCGGGGGCCGACCTGGGCGGGAGCAGAGCGTCAGCGGGCACGGGGCGACGGTAGCCGCCGGTCACCACCGCACCCGGTTGCCTAGGTCCGGGCAGCGAACCAGGTAGCGCTACTCACGACACCGGGCGCTGGTGCGGCAAGGGTGAGGGGCATGAGCAGCCACCCGTTCCCCGCAGCCACCGACCACCAGCCGCTGCCCGCGCAGTGGCGGCCCGAGCCCGTGCAGGCGGTGCTGGCCCGCAAGGAGCGGCAGGCCGTCGTCGCGATCCTGCTCATGGTTCTCGTGCTCCCGCTGTGTGCGGTGGCGGTGGAGCTGTTCGGCACAGTGCTCAACGAGGCCGTGGTGTACACCGAGCCCGGCTCACCTGAGGAGGCGGCCGCGGCCAGCGCAGGTCGCTGGCTCTGGGCGGTTGCCCTGCCCACGTTCGTGCTGTGGGTCATCGCCCTGGCCCAGGCGTTCAACGCCCTCTCGCGCCCCGGCCCGAGGCATGACCAGCCCCGGCCGGGCAACCGGTACCTGGCCATCACTGCCATCGTCCTGGGCTTCGCCTTCCTGCCCGCTTGGACGGTGCTGCGGTTCGCGATCGCCGTCGTCGCCGCCTCCTCGTAGCCCAGGCCAGCCAAGACGTTTCGTCAGCCGTCGGCAGCCGTGTCCAGCCACCCCTCGTCCAGGCCACTGTGGAATGATCAGCTGGCATGACGGACCAGCTGCTCCTCGCTGAGGAGCTCTTCCTGCTGACCCATGACGACACCTCGGGCAAGGCTGACGTCACCCTCGCGTTGGACGAGGGCCTGGCCGGGGCGCTGCTGCTGGACCTGGCCGCGGAGTCGCTGCTGGGCGCCAAGGGCAAGACCGTCGTCGCGGCACCGGGCACGCCCGCACACCCGCTGCTGGCCGCAGCCCACGACGAGCTGCTGGCCGCCGACCGTCCCCGTTCCGCCGGACACTGGGTGCGCAGGCTCCCCACCGCACTGAAGCCGCTGGCGCCCACGGTCGGGCGCTCCCTGGTGCAGCGAGGGCTGCTCACCGAGGAGCACCGCAAGGTGCTCAAGCTCTTCCCCACCACGACCTGGCCGACGGTGGACAGCGGCCCGGAGAAGGTGCTGCTCGCCCGGCTCGGCTCGGTGCTGGTGGACGGCACCACACCCGACCCGCGGACGGCCCTGCTGATCGCGCTGCTGCACCCGCTGGACCTGGCGGGCAGGGCGGTGGACAAGCCGCACCGCAAGGCAGCAAAGGCCCGGGCCAAGGCGATCTCCCAGGAGACCCAGGCCAGCGCCGCGGTGTCCGGCGCCGTGGCCCAGTCGGTGCAGGCGGTGCAGGCCGCCGTGCTCAGCGCGGTCACGATCACCACCGTCGCCGCCTCCGGGTCCTCGTGACCCGACCAGTCCCCACACACCCAGTCCAGGACCAGTGCGCGAACCCACGTCCTCGCGCATCCTTGGTACTACCGACGACGACGGAGGCCCCTTGATGAGCAACCCGGACACCGCGAGCTACCCGACCTCCGAGCTGCAGCGAGACCTCCGCTGGTGGGACGCGGCGAACTACCTGACCGTCGCCCAGATCTACCTGCAGAACAACGTGTTGCTGCGCGACCCGCTGACCATCGAGGACATCAAGCCGCGGCTGCTCGGGCACTGGGGAACCAGCCCGGGACTGTCGATGATCTACACGCTGCTCAACCGGCTGATCAAGAAGACCGACGTGGACTGCCTCTACGTGGCCGGGCCCGGCCACGGCGGCCCGGCCCTGGTGGCCAACGTCTACCTGGAGGGCACCTACTCCGAGGTCTACCCGAAGATCTCCGAGGACGCCGAGGGGCTGCGCCGGCTGGCCCGGCAGTTCTCCACCCCCGGGGGCGTCCCCAGCCACGTCAGCGTGCAGACCCCCGGCAGCATCCACGAGGGCGGCGAGCTGGGCTACGCGCTGATCCACGCCGCGGGGGCGGCGTTCGACAACCCCGACCTGGTGGTCGCCTGCGTCATCGGCGACGGCGAGGCCGAGACCGGCCCGCTCGCGGGGTCGTGGAAGCTGCCCGCCTTCCTCAACGCCCGCCGTGACGGCGCGGTGCTGCCGATCCTGCACCTCAACGGGTACAAGATCGCCGGACCGACGGTGCTCGGCCGCACCTCCGACGGCGACGTGCGCCGCTTCCTGGCCTCGCAGGGCTGGGACCCCATCATCGTCGAGGGCGACGACCCCACCATGGTCTTCCCCGCCTTCTACCAGGCACTGACCGACGCCTATGCCCGGATCAAGGCCGCTCAGGACGCCGCCCGCACTCCGGGTGCCGAGCACGAGTTCGTCCAGTGGCCGGCCATCGTGCTGCGCACCCCCAAGGGGTGGACCGGCCCCGACGTGGTGGACGGCAAGCAGGTGCAGGGCACCTTCCGGTCCCACCAGGTCCCGCTGTCGGACATCATCCACAACCACGAGCACCTGCAGACGCTGGAGAAGTGGCTGCGCTCGTACTCCCCCGACACCCTGTTCGACGCCGAGGGCAAGCTGGTCGAGGACGTCGCCAGCCTCGCCCCCGAGGGTGACAAGCGGATGGGTGCCACCCCCTACGCCAACGGCGGACGGCTGCTGCGGGCGCTGGACGTCCCGCCGATGGAGAACTACGCCCTGGACCTGCCCGCGCCCGGTCAGGTGATGCACCAGACCACCAAGCCGCTGGGCGCGATGATGCGCGACATCTACCAGCGCACCACCACCGCCGACGGTGGCGGCACCTTCCGACTGTTCTCCCCCGACGAGACGGCCAGCAACCGGCTGCAGGACGTCTTCGAGGTGACCGATCGGTGCCTGCAGCTGCCCCTTCTGCCCACCGACGACCACATCTCCCCGGACGGGCGCGTGATGGAGGTGCTCAGCGAGCACCTGTGCCAGGGCTGGCTGGAGGGCTACCTGCTCACCGGCCGGCACGGGCTCTTCGCCACCTACGAGGCGTTCGCCATGGTCAGCGCGTCCATGCTGGTGCAGCACGTCAAGTGGCTGCAGCACGCCAACCAGCTGCCCTGGCGCCAACCGGTGGCCTCGCTGAACATCCTGCTGACCTCCACCGCGTGGCGCAACGACCACAACGGGTTCAGCCACCAGGGCCCCGGCCTGATCGACACCGCCATCCCGCTCTCGCCCGAGGTGGTGCGGGTCTGGCTGCCGCCGGACGCCAACACCTTGCTGTCCATCAGCGACCACTGCTTCCGCAGCCACGACCACGTCAACCTGATCGTGGCCGACAAGCAGATGCACCTGCAGTACCTGAACATGGAGGAGGCCAACGCGCACTGCGCCGCTGGTGCCGGCATCTGGGAGTGGGCGGGCACGGAGAACGCGCCGGCCGCCATCGGTGCACCGGAGGACCCCGACATCGTGCTGGCCTGCGCCGGGGACGTGCCGACGCAGGAGACGCTGGCCGCCGCCGAGCTGCTCCGCACGTGGGTGCCCTATCTGCGGGTGCGGGTGGTGAACGTGGTGGACCTGATGGCGCTGCTGGCTCCCGGCGACCACCCGCACGCCTACAGCGAGCAGCGGTTCATCGACCTGTTCACCCGTGACACCGACGTGGTCTTCGCCTTCCACGGCTACCCCCGCGCGGTGCACGAGCTGATCCACGGCCGCACCAACGCCGCACGCTTCCACGTCCGCGGCTTCAACGAGCAGGGCACCACCACCACGCCGTTCGACATGGTGGTGCTCAACGGGATGAGCCGCTACGACCTGGTGCTGGAGGCGCTGCGCCGCTCCCGCCGGGTGCCGGAGAACGGGGAGAAGCTGGCGGCGCACTGCCGGGAGATGCTCACCAAGCACCACGGCTACGTGCGCGAGCACTTCGAGGACATCCCGGAGATCGCGCAGTGGACGTGGGCCGGTGAGCCGGTGTGACCGCGGCAGTACTCGCCCTCAACCCGGGCTCGTCGTCGCTGAAGGCGACCGTGCGCACCGACGAGGTGGTGGTCAACGCGCACGTGCAGCGGCTGGGCACCGACCGGGCCGAGCTGTGGTTCACCGACTCCGCGGGCACCTCGGAGAAGGCGCCGCCGGGACGGACGCTGACCGACGCAGTGCAGGCGGTGGCCGCCGAGCTGCGCCGGCGCGGCATCGACGTCGCCGCGGTGGCTCACCGGGTGGTGCACGGCGGCCCCACCCTGCTGGAGCCGACGGTGATCACCGACGACGTGGTGGCCACCCTGGCGTCGGTGACGCCGATGGCGCCGCTGCACACCCCGGGCAACCTGGAGTCCATCGCCGCCGCCCGCGCCACCTGGCCGCAGCTGAGCCACGTGGCCTGCTTCGACACCACCTTCCACAACACGATGCCGGACGAGGGCAAGCGCCTGCCGCTGCCCGACGACCTGGTGGCGCTGGGCATTCGCCGCTACGGGTTCCACGGGTTGTCGGTGCAGAACGTGGTGGACCGCATCCCCGACCTGGGCAACGCCGTGGTGGCCCACCTGGGCAGCGGCTGCAGCGTGACGGCGGTGTCGCAGGGCCGCTCGCTGCACAACACCATGTCCTTCAGCCCCACCGGGGGGATGATCTCGGCCACCCGCAGCGGCGACCTCGACCCCGAGGTGGCGCTGTTCCTGGTGGAGCAGCACGGCTGGAAGGTGCCCGACCTGCGCATCCTGCTGGACAAGCGGTGCGGGCTGGCGGGGGTCTCCGGCGGCACCACCGACATGCGCGACCTGCTGGCGCAGCGCACGGAGAACGCCGCCGCCGACCTGGCCGTGCGGGTGTTCACCCGCAGCGCCGCGCAGGCCATCGCCTCGGCCGCCGCGGTGCTGCCGGGCTGGGACACCCTGGTGTTCACCGGTGGCATCGGGGAGCACTCCCCGCAGGTGCGCGAGGCGATCTGCGACCGCCTGCGCCACCTCGGGCTGCCCCGGCTGCTGGTGAGCACCGCCGACGAGGAAGCGGTGATGGACGACATGGCCAGGAAGGTGCTGGCCGGCCAGCTCTAGAGCGGGATGACCCTTGACACAGCGACGCGGACCATATTAGGTAAGGTTGCCCTAACTACCGGAGCCGCCGCCATGTCCACGCCCAGTTCTGCCGAGCTCGCCCGTACCGCTGTCGCCCGTGCCCGGGTGGCGGTGCTGACCACCTATCCGCGCAACGCCCGCTCGGTGCTGGCCACCGTGCAGGTCAGCGACGCCGACGGCGCCCTGCTGCTGCGGCTGCCGCGGCACACCCTCGCGGCCCAGACGCTGGAGCGACGTCCGCTGGGCACCGTGCGGCTGTCCCCCGAGGGGTGCGAGACCGTCACCATCCAGGGCGCCGCCCGGCGCCTGCAGCGCGCCGACGACCAGGGCCTGACCCACTACCGGCTCGACGTCGGCGCGGTGCGCGTGGGCGAGCGGGTCGGCGAGCCGGTGGACGTGGACGAGTACTGGGCGGCGACGGCCGACCCGTTGCGCGACGAGGCGCCGGCGATCCTGGACCACCTGCGCCACCACCACGGCGCCGACCTCACCGCCTGCGTGCGGGCCCACGGCCACACCGGCGTGCTGTGGGCCGACCCGCGCCGGTTGGACCGCTACGGCCTGGAGCTGAGCATCCTCGACGACGCGGGCGCCAACACGCTGCGGCTGAGCTTCGACCGGCCGGTGCAGTCGGTGGCCGAGCTGTCCCCGGGCCTGGCGATGCTGCTGCGCGGCCCCGGCGGCTGTGGCCACCGGCGGGCCGTGCAGCAGCCTGCCGAGCCCGACCACCGGCACCAGGCCTAGGCGCGGCGCGCTACGCCGAGCTCATCTGCAGGTGTGAGCCGGTGCGCCCCTTGCAGACCAGCAGCCGGTTGGGGATGCGCTGGCGCAGCTCGTCCACGTGGCTGACCAGGCCCACCACCCGGCCGCCGGCGCGCAGCTCGTCGAGCACCGCCATCACCTCCTCCAGCGTCGAGGCGTCCAGCGAGCCGAAGCCCTCGTCGATGAACAAGGTGTCCAGCAGGATGCCGCCCGCCTCGGCCGCCACCACCTCGGCCAGGCCCAGCGCCAGCGCCAGCGACGCCAGGAACGACTCCCCGCCGGAGAGCGTCTTGGCCGAGCGCACCGCGCCGGTGTAGTCGTCGCGGATGTCCAGCCCCAGCCCGCCGCGCGTGCCCCGCGATCCGGGTGCGTCGGAGTGCACGAACTCGTAGCGGTCCCCGGACATCCGGCGCAGCCGCACCGACGCCACCGCCGCCACCTCCTCCAGGCGGGCGGCCAGCACGTAGGAGTGCAGGGAGACGCGGCGGCTGTTCTGCCCCAGCCCGTTCACCACGTCGGCCAGCGCGGCCAGCTCGGCGTGGCGGGCCAGCTCCGGGCCCAGCGCCGCGCAGTGCTGGTCCAGCTCGGTCTGCAGCCGGCGCACCTCCTTGCGCCGGCGGGAGGCATCGGCTGCCGCCCCGGTGGCCTGGGCCAGCGCAGCCTCGGCCGTCTCGCACGTGTTCTGCGGGGTGTCCAGGTCGACCTCCGCGTCGGGCACGGCGGCCACCTCGGGCTCGGCGAGCACCGCGCGGGCTGCGGCCTCGGCGCCGCGGGCCTGCTGCAGCTGCTCTTCCAGCGCGCGGACCTCGGCGTCGGACCGCACGGCGGCCAGCGCCGTCGTCAGCTCGCCCAGCCCGGCGTCAGCGGCGGCACGCTCAGCCTTGGCCTGCGCCTGCTCGGCCTGGCGCTCGGCGGCGCGAGCGGCCACCTGTGCGCTGAGCAGCGCCTCCGCGGCCTCGGCCAGGCGCTGCAGGCGCACCCGGCGGGTGTGCACGTCGGCGTCGGGCCCACAGGCATCGCTCAGCCGAACCTTGGCGGCGGCCATGCGCTCCTCCGTGGCCCGCACCCGCTCCCGGTGGGTGTCGATGGCGCTGCGCACCGTCGCGGCCTCGGCGTCCAGCCGGCCGCGCTCGGCCCGCAGCGCGGTGAGCAGCTGCGCGGCCGTGTCGGCCTCGTCGGCCAGTGCCTGGGTACGGGCGTGCTCGGCGTCGATCTCGGCCTGGGTGGCCAGCAGCTCCTCCAGCGTCACGCCGCCAGTGCGGACGGTGAGGCTGTCGACGGTGCGGTCGAGCTCGTGCAGTGCCCCGGTGGCGGCCTCCGCCGTCGCGGCAGCCCGCTGCTCCACCTGGTGCGCGGCGTCCTCCTCGGCACGGGTCACCCGCTGCTCGCCGGCGGTGGCCGGGGCCGGGTGCTCGGCGGAGCCACAGACCGCGCAGGGCTCGCCGGGAAGCAGGGTGCTGGCCAGCTCGGCGGCCATGCCGTCCAGCCGACGCTCACGCAGGTTCAGCCAGTGCTGCTTGGCCTCCTGGTGGGCCTCGATCGCGTGCAGCTGCGCCTGCCGGGCCTCCGCGGCCTGCAGCCGCACCTTCTCCAGCGTGCCGGCAGCCTGGGCGGCCTCGGCCGCGCGGGTGCGCTGCGCCGCCAGGGCGGGGACCGCGTCGGCGGCGCGGCGGGTCTGCCCCAGGTGCTGCTCGGCGGTCTCGATCGCGCCGGGCAGGGCCTCGAGCTGCTGGCGCAGCTGCTCCAGGGCGGCGGTGGCGGTGCCGATCTCCGTGCGCAGCCCGGCCAGTGCGGCGACGTCGGCCTCGGTCCGCTCGGCCAGGTCGACCAGCTCGGTGAGCCGGCCGATCTCCGCGCGCCACTGCGCCAGGGAGTCGCCCAGCTCGGCCTCCAGCCCGCAGGCCCCGTCCACGTCGTTGCGCACGGTCTCGCTGAGCTGGGTGACCTCCGCACCGAGCGTGCGGGCGCGGGCGCGGGCCTCCCGGGCGTCGGCGACGGCCAGCTGCACCGGGTGCGCCTTGCGTGCGGCGCTCAGCTCCTGGTCGAGCACCCGCAGCCGGGGCCGGTCGGCCTCCAGCGCGGCCAGCTCGCCCTGCGCCCGCCGACGGCGCTGCAGCAGGGCCGCGCGCTCCCGGGCCGCCGACAGCGCGGTGCTGGCCTTCTTGGCGGCCACCCGCGCCGCCTCCAGGTCGACGTCGCCCTGCACGGCTGCGGTCTCCGCGGCGTGCAGCAGCTCGGCGGCCCACTCCTGCGGATCCTGCTCGGCGCCGGGCTCGGCGTCGTCCACCCCGGCGGCGGTCGCGAGCTTGCCGAGCAGCACGGTGCGGGCGGCCTCGGACTGCGCCACCCGGGCGGCGCTGGTCCGGCGCTCCTCCCGGAACCAGGCCTCCACGTCACCGAAGCGGCCGGTGTCGAACAGCCGTTGCAGCAGGGTCGCCCGCTCCTCGGTGCTGGCCCGCAGGAACCGGGCGAACTCCCCCTGCGGCAGCAGCACCACCTGGAAGAACTGCTCCGCGCTCATCCCCAGCAGGTCCGACACCGCCGCGCCGATCTCGTCCAGCCGCGTCAGGCCCTCTGACCCCGGCTCGTCCACCCAGGTGAGCGAGGCCTTGGCCTGCTCCTTGGTGGAGCCGGTGCCGCGCCGCTTGGGCCGCTGGTACTCGGGGCTGCGCACGATGCGCATCCGCCGCCCGCCCACGGTCAGCTCCAGGGTGACCTCGGGGCGGGCGCCAGGTGCGGCGTGGTCGGACAGCAGCCGCTTGGCCTCGCTGCGCGCGCCGGGGACCCGGCCGAACAGCGCGAAGGCCACGGCGTCGAGGACGGTGGTCTTGCCCGCGCCGGTCTCCCCGTGCAGCAGGAACAGCCCGTCGGCGCCGAGGGTGTCGAAGTCCACCTGCTCGGTGCCGGCGAACGGGCCGAAGGCGCTGACCTGCAGCGAGTGCAGCCTCATCGCGACTCCTTGCCCAGGGCCGCGGCGAACGCCCGCTCCAGCAGGTGCGCCTCGGCCGCGGCCGGTGCGGCGCGGACGTCGGTGAGGAAGGAGTGCGCCACGTCGGCGTCGCTGCGCCCGCGGACCCGCTCGGCGTAGCGCATCGCCGGCTGTCCCCCGGGCCGGCACCACTCCAGGTGCACCGCCCGCGGGAAGCGCTTCTGCAGCTGGCGCATGGCGTCCAGCGGCCGGACCTCGTCGGTGAGCACGGCAGAGACGTAGTGCTCCTCGGCCGCGGCGTGGGCGGGGTCGCTGAGCAGGTCGGGCAGGGTGCCCTGCAGCTGGCTCAGCCCGTGCACCACCGGCAGGTCCAGCCGCTGCACCGCACCCAGCCCGGTGGCGTCGAGCTCCACCAGCCAGGTGGCCTTGCGGTGGTTGCGCTCGCCGAAGGAGTACGGCAGCGGGCTGCCGCTGTAGCGGACCCGCTCGGTGAGGGTCTGCGGGGAGTGCAGGTGGCCCAGCGCGACGTAGTCCACCCCGTCGAAGACGCTGGCGGGCACGGTCTCCACCCCGCCCATGGAGATGCTGCGCTCGGACCCGGTGCTCTCCCCGCCCACCACGAAGGCGTGCGCCAGCACCACGCTGCGCGTGCCCGGGCGCTGGGCGAGGTCGGCGCGCACCCGGTCCATGGCCACCTCCAGCACCGCCGCGTGGCTGCGCGCCGCGGGCTCGGCCAGGGCGTGGCGGGCGGTGTCCGGCTCCAGGAACGGCAGCCCGTAGAACGCCACGGGGCCGTGCTCGTCGGTGCAGAGCACCGGGGTGTCCAGCTCGGCCACCCGGGTGCGCAGGTGCAGCCCGCCGGCGGCGGCGAAGGACGCGGCCGCACCCAGCCGGGGCGCGGAGTCGTGGTTGCCGGACGTGGCGATGATCACCGCGCCGGCGTCCCGGATGCGCTCCAGCGCCCGGGTGCACACCGCCACCGCCTCCGCGCTGGGCACCGCACGGTCGTAGACGTCGCCGGCCAGCAGCACCACGTCCACTCGCTGGTCAGCGACCTGATCGGCCAGCGCAGCCAGCACCTGCTCCTGGTCGGCCAGCAGGTCCACGCCGTGGAAGGTGCGGCCGACGTGCCAGTCGGAGGTGTGCAGGATTCGCATGCCCAGCACGCTAGGGCACGGCTCCGACAGAACTGGGGTGGTGCCGGGAGTGTCGGTGCCCACGTCCACGATGGGCGCCATGGACCTGCTCACCGCCCTCGCCCTGCTCGTCGTGCTGCTCATCGGAGCGGCGCTGGGGTGGTTCGCCAACGCCGCGCGCAGCGGTGCCCGGCTGGCCGGTGCCGAGGCCGCGCTGGAGGCCGGCCGGGCCAACGAGGAGGCGGTGCGCCGCTCCATCAGCCTGCTGAGCGAGGACTCCGCCCGCCGGCAGTCCGGGGCCATCGGCAGCGAGGTCGCCGGGGTGGTCGGACCGCTGCGCGAGGCGGTGGGCGCCCTCGCCGCGCACCTGGACGCCGTGGAGCGCTCCCGGCTGGAGGCCTACTCGGGCCTCCGCGAGCAGGTGGCCGGCATGCACCGCACCTCCTCGCTGCTGTCCAGCCAGACCAACCAGCTGGTGACGGCGCTGCGCGCCCCGCAGGTCCGCGGGCGCTGGGGCGAGCTGCAGCTGGAGCGGGTGGTGGAGCTGGCCGGGATGGTGGAGCACTGTGACTTCGCCACCCAGGTCTCCACCACGCTGGACGACGCCGACGGACCGGTGCGGCTGCGGCCGGACATGGTGGTGCGCCTGGCCAACGACCGCAACATCGTGGTGGACGCCAAGGTCCCCTTCGCCGCCTACCTCGACGCCACCGAGGCCACCGACGAGGCCGAGCACCGCGCCCTGCTGAGCCGGCACGCCCGCCAGCTGCGCACCCACGTCGACCAGCTCTCCAGCAAGACCTACTGGAAGGCGTTCAGCCCGAGCCCGGAGTTCGTGGTCCTCTTCGTGCCCGGCGACCCGTTCCTGGAGGCGGCGCTCACCGCCGACCCCGAGCTGCTCGAGCACGCCTTCGCCCGCAACATCGTCATCGCCACCCCCACCACGCTGATCGCGCTGCTGCGCACGGTGGCGCACACCTGGCGGCAGGAGTCGCTCTCGCGCGACGCCGCGGTCATCCACCAGCTCGGCCGGGAGCTGCACGGGCGGCTGGCCACGGTGGGGGGCCACCTCGACAAGCTGGGCTCCCAGCTCGGCCGGGCGGTCGACTCCTTCAACGCCACCGTCAGCTCGATGGAGAGTCGGGTGCTGGTCACCGCACGCCGGCTCAACGACCTGCAGGTGTCCACCACCGAGGTGCCGCAGCCGACGCAGATCGACCGGCTGCCGCGCCGGGTGATGGCCGCAGAGCTGCAGGACACCGCGTCGCCGGAGCGGCAGGAGCACACTGCCTAGCAGTGCCGGACGGTAAGGTTGCGCCGTGAGCACCACCATCCCACCCGCGCGACGGGTCCCCCTGGCCGACCGCTCGGTCGTGGCCACCAAGACCGGGGTGCCGTGGTGGGGGGCAGTCCTCGGCGCGTTCGCGATGACCGGCACGGGTATCGCCATCGACCTGACCCTGGGTGACACGCTCACCAAGATCTTCCTGGTCTTCTACGCCGTCGGGTGCGTCGCGGCGGTGCTCGCGGTCCAGCACCGCGGGATCTTCGCCGCCATGGTGCAGCCGCCGCTGATCCTCGCGGTCACCGTGCCGCTGGTGGTGCACAGCCTCGGCAGCTCCGCCCGCGGCGGGTTGCGCAACGAGATCATCACCCTCGCGCTGCCGCTGATCAACGGCTTCCCCACGATGGCCGTCACCACCGCGGTCACCGTCGGGCTGGGCGTGGCGCGCATCCTCATCCAGCGTCGGGCCTACCCCAGCGACACGCCGGAGCGCATCGAGTCGGACCGGGAGAGCTACCGGCCGCGCCGCCAGCTCATCCAGCGGCCCACCGCCCCGACCAGCAGCAAGACCCGGTCCGAGGCCACCGCCGGCCGCTAGCGGGGGCCGCGGCCCTTGCGCAGCTCGTGCGGCAGCGCGAACACCAGCGTCTCGTTGGCCGTGGTCACCGGCTGCACCTCGCCGTAGCCCCGCTCGGCCAACCGGTCCAGCACCCCGCGCACCAGGATCTCCGGCACCGAGGCGCCCGAGGTGACGCCCACGGTCTGCACGCCGTCCAGCCAGGCGTCGTCGATCTCCTCGGCGTAGTCCACCAGGTAGCTGGCCCGGGCACCGGCACCCAGCGCCACCTCCACCAGGCGCACCGAGTTGGACGAGTTGCGCGAGCCCACCACGATCACCAGGTCGCACTCCGGCGCCATGGCCTTCACGGCGACCTGCCGGTTCTGGGTGGCGTAGCAGATGTCGTCGCTCGGCGGGTCCTGCAAGAGCGGGAAGCGCTCGCGCAGCCGGGCCACCGTCTGCATGGTCTCGTCCACGCTGAGGGTGGTCTGCGACAGCCAGATCACCTTGGACTCGTCGCGCACGGTCACCTTGTCCACCGAGGCGGGACCGTCCACCAGCTGCACGTGCTCCGGCGCCTCCCCGGCGGTGCCCTCCACCTCCTCGTGGCCCTCGTGGCCGATGAGCAGGATGTCGAAGTCGTCGCGGGCGAAGCGCTTGGCCTCCTGGTGCACCTTGGTCACCAGCGGGCAGGTGGCGTCGATGGTGCGCAGGTTCCGGCCCGCGGCCTCCGCGTGCACCGCGGGCGACACGCCGTGCGCGGAGAACACCAGCAGCTCGCCCTCGGGCACCTCGTCGGCCTCGTTCACGAAGATGACGCCACGGTCGGACAAGGTCTGCACCACGTGCCGGTTGTGCACGATCTCCTTGCGGACGTACACCGGCGCACCGTGCTTCTCCAGCGCCCGCTCCACCGTCTCCACGGCGCGGTCCACGCCGGCGCAGTAGCCGCGGGGCTCAGCCAGCAGGACGCGCTTGGTGGAGCCGGCAGGTCGGGCATCAAGTACAGACGACATGGCCCCAGCCTACGGTGACACGCTGCGGCGGTGGCCAGTTGTGTGTCTCACCAGCGGATGAGGCACTCTGGTGCCATGCCTCGTATCCCACTCGCCGTGCGGGTCGCCGCCGGGCTCGCGGCCGCCACCGCCACGGAGGTGCGCAACCTCCCCAGCACCGTCGTCTCGCTCCCGGTCACCGCCGTGAGCCAGGTCCTGCAGAACCTTATGCGGGTGCAGCAGCAGGTGACGGCACTGGCCATCCGCGGTGACGAGGTGCTGTCCTTCCTGCACCCCGCCCAGGAGAAGCCGGAGTGGGCCACCTTCGACGAGCCCATCCAGCGCCCAGAGGCGCCGTCGGAGTCGGTGCGCCGCAGCGGGAACGGACGGTTCGCGCTGTACTCCAACGTGCCGGTGGACGCCACCACCGCGGACAGCGACGACACCGAGGAGTCCGGCTCCGCAGTGGGCGCCGAGGAGCCGGTGAGTGGCTACGACACCATGACGCTGGCCCAGCTGCGCGCCCGCCTGCGCACGCTGACGCTGGTCGAGCTGGAGGCGCTGCTGGCCTACGAGCAGGCCCAGCGCGCCCGGGCCCCGTACCTGACGATGCTGGACAACCGCATCAGCACCGTGAACGCCCAGTGAGCCTGACCTCGCAGTGAGTCGAGTCACCACTGCTCGTTGCTCGTGACCGCCCCCAGCACCCCGGAACAGCCGTGGCCGGTGCGCACCGTCTCCATGAAGGTGGCGCAGTGGATCCAGCGTCTGGGTGACGTGTGGGTGGAGGGCCAGCTCACCCAGATCAACGCCCGGCCCAACACCGCCACCGCGTTCCTGGTGCTTCGCGATCCAGCCGCCGACGTCTCCCTCACGCTGACCTGCTCGCCGCGGCTGCTGCAGGCCAGCCCGGTCCCGCTCACCGAGGGCAGCCGCGTGATCGTGCACGGCTCCCCCACCTTCTACGCCGGCCGCGGCACCTTCTCGTTGCGGGTGGACGAGATCCGCCCGGTGGGCATCGGCGAGCTGCTGGCCCGCATCGAGCGGCTGCGCCGCCTGCTGGCCGCCGAGGGGCTCTTCGACGACCGGCTCAAGCGCCCACTGCCCTTCCTGCCCGGCACCATCGGCCTGGTCACCGGGCGGGCCAGCGCGGCCGAGCGGGACGTGCTCAGCGTGGCCGGTGCCCGGTGGCCGGCGGTGCGCTTCGCGGTCCGCAACACCGCCGTGCAGGGTCCCACCGCCGTGGCGCAGATCTGCGCCGCGCTCACCGAGCTCGACCGGGACCCCGAGGTGGACGTCATCGTGCTGGCCCGCGGCGGGGGCAGCGTGGAGGACCTGCTGCCGTTCTCCGACGAGACCCTGTGCCGGGCCATCTCGGCCTGTCGCACCCCGGTGGTCAGCGCCATCGGCCACGAGCCGGACAACCCGCTGTCGGACCTGGTGGCCGACGTGCGCGCCGCCACCCCCACCGACGCCGCCAAGCGCCTGGTGCCCGACGCCGCCGAGGAGAGCCGCCGGGTGGCGGAGATGCGGGCTCGCAGCCGGGCCGCGCTGCAGGCGTGGGTGGTGCGCGAGTCGCGCTCGCTCGCGCAGCTGCGCAGCCGCCCCGTGCTGGCCGACCCGCTGCGCACCATCGACAACCGGGCCGAGGAGATCACTCGGCTGCGGGCCGGCGGGCGTCGGGACGTGCGCCGCCACCTCGAGCGCGCGGAGACCGCCGTGGCCCACCTGCGGGCGCGGCTGTCCACCCTCGGTCCGGCCGCTACCCTGGCCCGCGGCTACGCCGTGGTGCAGCGCATCGACGACAGCGGCGCGGCCCACGTGCTGCGCTCCACCGCCGACGCCCCCCTCGGCTCCGCGCTGCGGGTGCGGGTGGCCGACGGCGCCGTGCACGCCCGCGTCGTGCCCGCCAGCACCAGCCAGGACACCACCCCGCCCGACCTTCCGGAGGCCCCGCAGTGACCACCCCGCCCCACGAGCTCGGCTACGAGCAGGCGCGCGACGAGCTGGTGGAGGTGGTGCGCCTGCTGGAGCAGGGCGGGCTGGACCTGGATGCCTCGCTGGCCCTGTGGGAGCGCGGCGAGGCCCTGGCCAAGCGCTGCGACGAGCACCTGGCCGGTGCCCGCGCCCGGGTGGAGCAGGCCCTGGCCAAGGGCGCCAACGGCTCCGGCTCCTAGGCCGCTCCGGCCGGGCTCAGCCGTTGAGCGGTTGGGCCTCGGCGGCCGCAGCGGCCAGCGTCTGGTAGTCCTCCGCGCTGCCGCTGCCGGTGATGAGCAGCCGCACGTCGCCCAGGTCGGCCACCCACACCGCCTCGGCGTCCTGCTCGGGGTACACCACCCAGCTGCGCCCGCCGGCCTCCCTGGTGCCCGAGGCGCTGCGCACGCCACCCACCTGGCTGGCCAGCAGGGCGTCCTCGCCGGCGGTGCTCTGCACCAGGCGCAGGTAGCGCCCCGAGCCGGTCATCCAGCCGACGGTGGCGCTCGGGCCACCCTGCGGGCCGGACACCTCGCCGCGGCTGGCGGAGTTGCCGTGCCACTCCGGGGGCAGCTGGGGCAGGCGGACGGGGAAGTCCAGCACGGCGGCGTCGGTGCGCAGCTCGGCGGCCACGTCCACGTTCAGCGGCGGACCCTCGGTGGGACCACCCGGGCTGAAGCTGCAGGCCCGGGAGAGCCCGGCCAGCGCCATGACGATCAGGACCAGCGGAATGATCGTGATGAACATGTCACCGCTGGTCTGGAGGTGGCGGGGCTTGTCGGCAGGCACCGCTCCATCATCGCACCGCTCAGCACGCCTACCACCAGCCTGTGGCCCGTCCACCGGCCCAGGGTGAGGCGGGCAACACCTCCTTCTGCGAGAATCACCGCAAACCCCGCGTCCCGCGCGCCGACCAGGAGGCCCTCAGTGACCAACCCGACCGAGCAGGTTCCATCGACCCAACGCCGCCGGGAGGCGCCGGATCGCAACCTCGCGATGGAGCTGGTCCGGGTCACCGAGGCTGCGGCCATGGCGGGTGGCCGCTGGGTCGGCCGCGGCGACAAGAACGGCGGTGACGGCGCCGCCGTGGACGCCATGCGCAAGCTCATCGGCTCCGTCTCCATGCGCGGCGTGGTCGTCATCGGCGAGGGCGAGAAGGACGAGGCGCCCATGCTGTTCAACGGCGAGGAGGTCGGCAACGGCGACGGGCCCGACTGCGACGTCGCGGTGGACCCGATCGACGGCACCACCCTGATGGCCAAGGGCATGCCCAACGCCATCGCCGTCCTCGCCGTCGCCGAGCGCGGCGCGATGTTCGACCCCTCGGCGGTGTTCTACATGGAGAAGATCGCGGTGGGCCCCGAGGCCGCCGACGTCATCGACATCAGCGTCCCGGTGGCGGAGAACATCCGGCGCGTGGCCAAGGCCAAGGGCAGCGACGTCTCCGAGGTCACCGTCTGCATCCTGGACCGCCCCCGGCACGAGAACCTGATGCGCGAGGTCCGCTCCGCCGGCGCCCGCATCCAGCTGATCTCCGACGGTGACGTGGCCGGCGCCATCGCCTGCGCCCGCCCCGACTCCGGCGTGGACATGCTGCTGGGCACCGGTGGCACGCCGGAGGGCATCATCGCTGCCGCCGCCATGCGCTGCATGGGGGGCGCCATCCAGGGCCGGCTGGCTCCCACCGACGACGCCGAGCGCCAGCGCGCCCTGGACGCCGGTCACGACCTCGACCGGATCCTCACCACCGAGGACCTGGTCTCCGGGGACAACGTGTTCTTCTGCGCCACCGGCATCACCGACGGCGACCTGCTCCGCGGCGTCCGCTACCGCGGCGGCGGCTGCACCACGCAGTCCATCGTGATGCGCTCCAAGTCGGGCACGCTGCGCATGATCGACGGCTACCACCGCCTGACCAAGCTCCGCGAGTACTCCAGCATCGACTTCGACAACGCCGGCGACGAGGGCGACCGCCCGCTCCCCTGATCGCAGGTCGGGACACCACCACCGGCGCCGCCCCCACCAGGGAGCGGCGCCGGTGGTGCGTCAACCCTCGCTGGAGCTGTGCCCGGGGAACAGGTGCGCCGACGGATCCAGCTCGACGGCGATGTTGTTCACCGCCGTCGCCGCCTCGCCGAAGCCGGTGGCGATCAGGCTGACCTTTCCCGGGTAGGTGACGATGTCGCCCGCCCCGTAGACCAGCGGGCGGGCGGTGCGCATGGTCGAGTCGACGACGATCTGGCGCCGGTCGATCTGCAGCGCCCACTCGGTGAGCGGCCCCAGGTCCGCGGTGAAGCCGAGCGCGGCGATCACCGACTGCGCCGGCAGGGTGCGCACCACGCCGTCCACCTCGACGTCGACCTCGGCCAGGGCGCCGCTCTCCCCCGCCCGCAGCGCGCTCACCTGGGCGTCGGTGACCAGCTCGACCCCGAGGCTGCGCACGGCGTCCACCGTGCCGGCGTGGGCCCGGAACTTGGCGCGCCGGTGCACCAGGGTGACGCTCTTGGCCACCGGGTGCAGGGCCAGGCACCAGTCGAAGGCGGAGTCGCCGCCGCCCACCACCACCACGTCCTGGCCGGCGTGCGCGGCCAGCGCGGGCACGAAGTTGACCACCCCGCGCCCGGACCACTCCTGCCCCACCGGCAGCGGGCGCGGGGTGAAGGTGCCCATCCCCCCGGTGACCAGCACCGCCCGGCTGCCCACCACCTGCCCGTCGTCGAGCTCCACGTCGAAGCCACCGCCCGCGGCGTCGTGCAGGTGCACGGCCTGGCGGCCGAGCAGGTAGGTGGGCTTGTACTGCCCGGCCTGCTCCACCAGGCCGGCCACCAGGTCGCGGCCCCTGATCGCGGCGAAGCCACCGACGTCGTAGATCATCTTCTCCGGGTACATGGCGGTGACCTGGCCGCCGGGCTCGGGCAGCGTGTCCACCACGACCACCGACAGCCCGCGGAACCCGGCGTAGTACGCGGCGTAGAGGCCGGCCGGCCCTGCGCCGACCACCAACAAGTCACACGTGGTCTCAGTCACACGAACTCCTCGTCTCGGCTGTGACTCCCCACCCTAGGCAGAGCCGGTCCGATTCGTGACCCGGCTCACCGTGGGAGCCGGTGGGCACCCGCGCGCTGGCCCGCGCCCACGCCGAGTGGCAAGGTCGGGCCCATGACCAACGGCGAGACACAGACCCAGGACGGCTACCGGATCGAGCACGACACGATGGGCGAGGTGCGGGTGCCCGTCGACGCGCTGTGGGCGGCGCAGACCCAGCGCGCGGTGGAGAACTTTCCCATCAGCGGACGCGGCCTCGAGCGCGCCCAGATCCGCGCCCTGGGGCTGCTGAAGGGCGCGTGCGCCCGGGTCAACGCCCAGCTGGGCATCATCGCCGACACCGACGCCGCGGCCATCGCCAGCGCGGCCGACGAGATCGCCGCCGGCCGCCACGACGAGCAGTTCCCCATCGACGTGTTCCAGACCGGCTCGGGCACCAGCTCCAACATGAACACCAACGAGGTGATCGCCACCCTCGCCGGCAAGGCGGGCGTCACCGTGCACCCGAACGACACCGTGAACGCCTCCCAGTCCTCCAACGACACCTTCCCGACGGCCACCCACCTGGCCGCCACCGAGGCCGTGGTCAAGGACCTGGTCCCGGCGCTGGAGCACCTGCACGCCTCGCTGGTGCAGAAGCAGCAGCAGTGGCGCGACGTGGTCAAGGCCGGGCGCACCCACCTGATGGACGCGGTGCCGATCACCCTGGGCCAGGAGTTCGGCGGCTACGCCCGCCAGGTCGCCGCCGGCATCGAGCGGCTGCAGGCCTGCCTGCCCCGGCTGGGTGAGCTGGCCATCGGCGGCACCGCCGTGGGCACCGGGCTGAACGCCCCGGAGGGCTTCGGCGCGGCCGTGGTGGCCGCCCTGCGCGACGCCACCGGCCTGGACGTGCTCACCGAGGCCGTGGACCACTTCGAGGCGCAGTCCGCCCGGGACGCACTGGTGGAGGCCTCCGGCGCGCTGCGCACCATCGCGGTGTCGCTCACCAAGATCTGCAACGACCTGCGCTGGATGGGTTCCGGACCGCGCACCGGCCTGGGCGAGATCCGGCTGCCGGACCTGCAGCCGGGCAGCTCGATCATGCCGGGCAAGGTGAACCCGGTGATCCCCGAGGCCACCCTGCAGGTGTGCTCGCAGGTGGTGGGCAACGACGCCGCCATCGCCTGGGCGGGCGCGTCGGGCTCGTTCGAGCTGAACGTGCAGATCCCGGTGATGGCCCGCAACCTGCTGGAGTCCATCCGGCTGCTCAGCAGCTCCAGCCGGCTGCTCGCCGACCGCTGCATCGACGGCCTGGAGGCCGACGAGGAACACTGCCGCGAGCTGGCGGAGTCCTCGCCGTCCATCGTCACCCCGCTGAACTCCGCCATCGGCTACGAGGAGGCGGCCAAGGTCGCCAAGCAGGCCCTGGCCGAGCGGCGCACCATCCGCGAGGTGGTCATCGACCGTGGGCACGTGCCCGACCGCATCAGCGAGGAGAAGCTGGACGCGGCGCTGGACGTGCTGGCCATGGCCCGGGTCAAGCAGGACTGATGCGAGTCGCGCTGGCACAGGTGCTCAGCGGCACCGACCCCGCCGCCAACCTGGCCACCGTGCGCGAGCAGGTGGGGCTGGCCGCCGCCGCCGGCGCGTCGCTGGTGGTGTTCCCGGAGGCGAGCATGTGCCGGTTCGGGGTGCCGCTGGGGCCGGTGGCCGAGCCGCTGGACGGGCCCTGGGCCGAGGGCGTGCGGGAGGCCGCCCGGTCGGCCGGGGTGACGGTGGTGGCGGGGATGTTCACGCCCGCCGACGACGGGCGGGTGCGCAACACGCTGCTGGTGGTGGGGCCGGACGTGGACACCCACTACGACAAGGTGCACCTGTTCGACGCCCTCGGGTTCACCGAGTCGCGCACCGTGGCCGGCGGCGACGAGCTGGTGGTGGTGCCGGTGGACGGGGTGCAGGTGGGGCTGAGCACCTGCTACGACATCCGCTTCCCCGGCATGTACCAGCAGCTGGCCGACCGGGGCGCGGAGGTGGTGGTGGTGTCGGCGTCCTGGGGCGCCGGCCCGGACAAGGTGGCGCAGTGGGAGCTGCTGGCCCGGGCCCGGGCGCTGGACTGCACCAGCTACGTGCTCGCCTGCGGGCAGGCCGACCCGGCGAGCCTGGGCGAGGAGCCCGGCAGCGCGCCGACCGGGGTGGGCCACAGCGTGGTGGTCTCCCCCACCGGCGCGGTGCTGGCGGGGGCGCAGTCCGACCCGGAGCTGCTGGTGGTCGACCTGGACCTCGCCGCGGTGGCTGCGGCGCGGGCGTCGTTGCCCGTGCTGGCCAACCGCCGCTGGTAGCTCGCTCCCCTGGGGCGCCGCAGGGTCAGGACTCCGGCACGAACTCCTCCAGCATGTCGGTGACCAGCGCAGCGATGGGTGAGCGCTCGCTGCGGGTGAGGGTGACGTGCGCGAACAGCGGGTGCCCCTTGAGCTTCTCGATCACCGCCGCCACCCCGTCGTGCCGGCCCACCCGCAGGTTGTCCCGCTGGGCAACGTCGTGGGTGAGCACCACCCGCGAGCCCGACCCCAGCCGGGACAGCACCGTGAGCAGCACGTTGCGCTCCAGCGACTGGGCCTCGTCCACGATCACGAACGAGTCGTGCAGCGACCGCCCCCGGATGTGGGTCAGCGGCAGCACCTCGAGCATCCCCCGCGCCAGCACCTCCTCGATGGTGCCCGGGTCGGCCAGGCCCTCGAGGGTGTCGAACACCGCCTGCCCCCACGGCCCCATCTTCTCGGCCTCGCTGCCCGGCAGGTAGCCCAGGTCCTGCCCACCCACGGCGTACAGCGGCCGGAACACCACCACCTTGCGGTGCTCGCGTCTCTCCAGGACAGACTCCAGCCCGGCGCACAGGGCCAGCGCCGACTTGCCGGTGCCGGCACGCCCACCCAGCGACACGATGCCCACGCTCTGGTCCATCAGCAGCTCCAGGGCGATGCGCTGCTCGGCCGAGCGCCCGTGCAGCCCGAAGGCCTCCCGCTCCCCGCGCACCAGCGCCACCTGCTTGCCCGGGGTCACCCGGCCCAGCGCGGACTGCTGCCCGGCCAGCAGCCGGATGCCGGTGTGGCAGGGCAGGTCCCGCGCCTCGTCCAGGTCGATCAGCCCGGTGGCGAACAGGTTGTCCACGTCGGACTGGGTCACCGCCAGCTCCGTCATGCCGGTCCAGCCGGAGTCCACCACGTCCTGGGCGCGGTACTCGTCGGCGGGCAGACCCACCGCCCCGGCCTTCACCCGCAGCGGGGTGTCCTTGCTGACCAGCACCACGTCGCGCCCCTCGGCCCGCAGGTTCAACGAGCAGGCCAGGATGCGGGAGTCGTTGGAGTCGGTGCGAAAGCCCGAGGGCAGCACCGCCGGATCGGTGTGGTTGAGCTCGACGTGCAGGCTGCCGCCGTGGGCGCCGACGGGGACCGGCTGGTCCAGCCGTCCGTGCTCCAGGCGGAGGTCGTCCAGCAGGCGCAGCGCCTCGCGGGCGAACCAGCCGAGCTCGGGGTGGTGCCGCTTGCCCTCCAGCTCGCTGATCACCACCAGCGGGAGCACGACCTGGTGCTCGGCGAAGCGGGTCGGCGCCCACGGGTCGGACAGCAGCACTGAGGTGTCCAGGACGTACGTTCGTGCAGCCACAGCAGGCTCCCTCACCAGCGCGGCACCCGCGCAAGCGGTTTGCTCGGCCGGACCGTTCCTGGCCGCCGTCAGGGTTGACGGTGACGAGGACCGGGTGCCGGCCCCCTCGTGCAGACACTCACGACTGGAACCTCCCGGACGGGTGGCTTCCCCACCACCCGACACCGCCGACGCTAGCCGCCGCGATCGCCAGGGTGATGCAGGACACGCCGCGGTTTACCGGGCGTTCACGGCCCTCAGGCGGCGGCGATCTCCGCGCGCACGGTGGCGGGCACCAGCGGCTCGTCCAGCAGCCGCAGGTAGCGGGTGCCCAGCGGCTCGTCGGCGGGCCGGGCGTCCAACCAGGAGTGCAGCAGCCGGTAGCCCTCCACGTAGGTGGTGGTGTACGCCCGCCACAGCGGGTCGGACAGGAAGCGCAGCATCTGCCGGGCCCGGGGCGCGGGCACCAGCAGCCACCGCTGCAGGAAGTCCACCACCGTGTCCTCCTCGGCGCCCTGGGAGTGCAGCATCAGGGCCGCGTCCTGGCGCACCTTGAGCAGCTGGGTGGAGGCGTTGTGCAGCCGCTCGGCCCGCGCCCCGTCGAAGCGCAGCCCCAGGTCGGCGAAGATCTCCTGCGCCCACAGGCCCCAGCCCGGCCCGACCACGGCGTCCAGGCCCAGGTCGGCCAGCCCCTCCGCCATCAGGCACTGCGGGGTGTTCACCAGGAACAGCGTCTGCTCCAGCTGGCCGTCGGCCACCAGGCCGGACTCCTTGCGGCAGTGCTCGGTGTGGTGGCCGGGGTAGGACTCGTGGGCCACCAGGTGCGGCAGGTGGCTCATCCGCTGCTTGAGGTCGGAGTTGATGGCCACCCGGGACTGGTGGTTGCCCAGGTAGTAGTTGAAGCCCGACCAGGGCTTGTCACCGACGATCTCGTAGCTCACGGTCTCGTCCTCGGGCAGCGCGAACTGGTCGCGCACCCGGTCGCGCAGCGCGGAGGAGAAGGCGTGCACGCAGGCGCTGAGCCGCTCCGGCGGGATCTCCTCCAGGGCCCGGGCGGCGTTGAGCCGGGCCGGCAGCGGGCCGTCGCCGGGCAGCTCCGCGGCCAGGGCGCGGTGCGCGGCCAGGTACTCGTCCGGGTCACCCGGGGTGATCCGCACGTCGAAGTAGGCGTCGACCTCCTCGACGAAGTCGATGGCGTCGCCGGCGAGCTTGCGTCCCGAGCACTCCAGCGCCCGCAGGTGCACGTCCAGGAAGCGCTCCCGCTCCGGTGCCAGGGCCACCGAGGCGAGCTCGGCGCGCAGGTCGGCCGCCCGTGCGGCCAGCGCACGTGGGTCGGGCGGGGGCTCGTTCTCGGTCTGCCTGCGCAGGGCCGCGTCGCCGGTGTAGGCGTCGACGAACCCGGGCTCCAGTCGGTCGAAGCGCAGCCCCAGGAGCAGGTACTCGCGCACCATCGTGTTCGCGTCCACGACCGTCAAGCCTAGTCGCCACGCCGGTCCAGGCGCCCCACGGCTTCTCCCTCTCCAGGCCTATGCGTACCGTTTGTCCCGTGGCTCGAACCAGCACGCGCAGCACCCAGGAGCCCAGCCCGTACGTGGAGCTCGACCGGGCACAGTGGCGCGACCTCCGGCTCTCCACCCCGCTGCCGCTCAACGACGACGAGCTGAGCGCCCTGCGCGGCCTCGGCGAGCAGGTGGACCTGGACGAGGTGGCGGAGGTGTACCTGCCGCTGGCCCGGCTGATCAACCTCCAGGTGGCCGCGCGCCAGCAGCTGCACAACGCCACCACCACGTTCCTCGGCGAGACCCCGGCCAGCACCCGCGTGCCCTTCATCATCGGCGTGGCCGGCAGCGTGGCGGCGGGCAAGTCCACCACCGCCCGGCTGCTGCAGACGCTGCTCGCTCGCTGGCCCGACCACCCGCAGGTGGACCTGGTGACCACCGACGGCTTCCTCTACCCCACCGCCGAGCTGACCCGCCGCGGAATCCTGGACCGCAAGGGCTTCCCGGAGAGCTACGACCGCCGCGCCCTGCTGCGCTTCGTCACCAGCGTGAAGAACGGGGTGGAGCGCGCCGCCGCGCCGGTCTACTCGCACGAGGACTACGACATCGTGCCCGGGGCCGAGCAGGTGGTGTCCAAGCCGGACATCCTCATCGTCGAGGGCCTCAACGTGCTGCAGCCCGGCCCGCGGCTGATGGTCTCGGACCTGTTCGACTTCTCCATCTACGTCGACGCCGCCATGGAGGACCTGCAGAGGTGGTACGTGGAGCGCTTCCTGGCGCTGCGGAGCACGGCCTTCGCCCAGCCGGGCTCGCACTTCCACCACTACTCCTCCCTCGACGACGCCCAGGCGCGCGTGGAGGGCCGCAGGATCTGGCTGTCCATCAACGAGCCCAACCTGGTGGCCAACATCCTGCCCACCCGGCCACGGGCCACGCTGGTGCTGCGCAAGGACCGCGACCACTCCATCCGCCGGGTCCGGCTGCGCAAGCTCTAGCAGCCGTACCGGCGGTGCTGCTAGGAGCCGTACCGGCGGTGCTGGCTAGGAGCCGTACCGGCGGTGCTGGCTAGGAGCCGTACCGGCGGTGCCGTGCCCCGTAGTCGCGCAGCGCCCGCAGGAAGTCCACCCGGCGGAACTCCGGCCAGTAGGTCTCGCAGAAGTAGAACTCCGAGTACGCGCTCTGCCAGAGCAGGAAGCCCGACAGCCGCTGCTCGCCGCTGGTGCGGATCACCAGGTCGGGGTCGGGCTGGCCGGAGGTGTAGAGGTGCTGGCCGATGGCCTCCACCGTCACCGTCGCGGCCAGCTGCTCGGCCGGCACGCCCGCGGCGGCCCGCTCCGCCAGCAGGGAGCGCACGCCGTCCACGATCTCCTGGCGCCCGCCGTAGCCGACGGCGATGTTCACCGAGACTCCCGGACGTCCCTTGGTGCGCTCGGCGGCCGCGCGCAGGCCCTTGGCGAAGGGCTCGGGCAGCGCGTGCAGCGCACCCACGATGCGCAGCTGCCAGTTGGCCTCCGGCCCGGACAGCTCGTCCACCACGTCGGTGATGATGTGCAGCAGCGCCTCCAGCTCCTCGGGGTCGCGCCGCAGGTTGTCGGTGGCGAGCATGTACAGCGTCACCACCTCCACCCCGGCGGCGTCGCACCAGCCGAGCATCCCGGCGATCTTCTGCGCCCCCACCCGGTGGCCGTGGCTGACGTCGTCGAAGCCGGCCTCACGGGCCCAGCGGCGGTTGCCGTCCATGATCACGCCGATGTGGCGCGGGCGCTCCACGCCGCGGAGCTGGCGCAGCAGGTGGCGCTCGTAGAAGGCGTAGGCCAGGTTGCTCGTCGTCTCCCTGACCGTCACTGCTGAGTCCTCCTGGCGCCGCCCTCCACGGGAGGGGACCCTACGCCTGGGAGCGGACCGCCCAGAACGGTGTCCGAGTGAGCGCCTCGGCTGGGTACCCTGTGATTGGTCTCGCCGCTGGTGCGGTGACCACAGCTGGAGGAGGCCGTCCCGTGACCACCCTGACCCCCGCCCCCTCGCTCGTCACGCCGCGCATGCGCGGCTGGATCCACCTCTGGTCGTTCTGCGCCGCGGTGGTCGCCGCCGCGGTGCTGGTCACCCTGGCGGCGTCCACCGTCTCCGGCCGCGCGGCGCTCGGCACCGGCATCTACGGAGTCACCGTGTGCGGGGTGTTCGGGGTGAGCGCGCTGTACCACCGCCGGGCCTGGCGCAGCGAGCGCGCGCGCACCTGGATGAAGCGGCTGGACCACTCGATGATCTTCGTGTTCATCGCCGGCAGCTACACCCCGTTCGCGCTGCTGTGCATGCCCCGCGACACCGGCAACCGGGTGCTTGCCGTGGTGTGGGTCGGTGCGGCACTGGGGGTCGTGCTGAAGATGGCGTGGCCCTCGGCGCCGCGCTGGGTGGGCGTCCCGCTCTACCTGGCGCTCGGCTGGGTGGCGGTCTTCGTGCTGCCCGAGCTGCTGCACCACGCCGGGCTCGCCGCGCTGCTGCTGCTCATCATCGGTGGGCTGTTCTACACCGTGGGCGGGATCTTCTACGGCGTGCAGTGGCCCAACCCGTGGCCGGACACCTTCGGCTTCCACGAGTTCTTCCACGCCTCCACCGTGCTCGCCGCGCTGTGCCACTACGTGGCCATCTGGCTGGCGATCTACTCCTGACGCGCCGGCCCCGGCGGCCCGCCCCGCTCCCCTCGCGCTGCCGCTGATCGGTGCCCCGCCGGGCCGTCGTTCGGCACCTGAACGACCCTGTTGACGCTCGGGTGAGCGGACGATCATGTTCACCCCACTGCACGCTGACGTGGGCGGTATCACGGACATGGACCGGGTAGCGCCGCGAGCGCAGGCACATGCACGCCCCGTTCGGTGGGGTAACCGGCCCCACGATCAGCGGGCAGAACCGGCCCACCTTCCAGCAGGTGGTGCAGCTCCGCTGCTGCCGGCAGCGGCGAAGCCTGCATCACTACCTACTGCTCCGGCGGGGCGCCTTCCATGACGACGCGGTTGTCCTGCCAGTGGTACTTCACGGTGACGAAGCCCTTGGCCGGGCACGCGTTGCACTCGCCCACGACCTTGTAGGTGAGCACGACCGTGCGGTCGCTGGATGCGGTGCTGAAGCCGGTGAAGCCGTACGCCTTGGTGGTCCCGGTACCGAGGTACTTCCCCTGGTGAAACATCAGGGCCTGCACGGGCGACGACCCGGTAGCCCCGTCGACGGTGACGAGCGCGGTGGACAGCGTCGCGCACGGGTCGTAGTTGCCGTCGATGACGTGCCCAAAGCGTGCACCGGTCACCGGCTCGCGGGGCTGGCGAAGCATGGCGGCGCTGACCGCCGGCGCCTCGAGGTTGATGCCACACGGGGCGCTCACCGGCACCGCGCTCGTCGGGGGCGCTGCGCCGCCCTGCGCCGTCAGCGGGGTTCGATCACCACGACTGAGGTGGAACCCGTTGCCCGAGCTGGCTGCCACGCAGGTGAGCCCGTCCTGCATGCTGCGACAGGCGACGCCGCCCAGCTGCACCGTGCTGCCGTACGGCAGCACCGCCACCGGCGCGATGCTGGTGTCGATCGGCGGACCACCGAAGCACGACGCCGGCGCGAGCCCCGCAGCGGTGAGCTGCACGATCTGCGGCGACCAGTTTCCGACGCAGGGGCTGGGCCTCGGCGGGTCGGGGTAGGTCCGGCCCTGGACGATGCACGCCAGCTCGGCAGCGTCGGGGCTGGTGCCGCAGCGCACGTTGCCGCTGGGCGTGACGAGCTGGTGGCCCGCGGGGGTTGCGTAGGCCGCCGGGTCGGTCGCCGCCCCCGCCGCCACGAAGGCAGCCGGGTTGTCTCGCCAGGTCAGCGCAGGCGCCGGTTCAGCAGAGGTAACGTCCCCGCTCGGAGCTTCCGCCGGTGTCGCCGGCACCGGCGGCTGCGTCACGGCCGCCGTTGGCGACTGCGGCACTGCTGACCTGCCGTCCTGCGGAGCCGGAGCCGGCGCCGGCGCCGACTGGCCACAGGCCGTCAACGCCACCAGCAGGAGCACCGCTGCTGACCACTGGCGCATGCGTGCGTGCACGAAGCCTCCCCCAAGACTGCCCGCCGACAGGACTCGTCCGACCAGGCCCCGAACCCAGCGCAGGCCCGCTCCCGGGTCCCGCGTGCGGCGTCGTCACCGCAACCCCCGTCGTGCTGACAGCACAGTCACGGAGCCGGGCGATCATGGCACAGCGACCACCGAACAACGGCGAGCGGGACTGTGGACCTAGACGCTGTCGGCGCCCCGGCCCAGCAGCTGCAGCAGCTCGGGCACGCTGGCCACCGGGCGGTCGCAGACGAACCCGCGGCACACGTAGGCCGCGGGGTGGCCGTCGATGAGCTCCCGCCCGGCGAGCAGCGGCGCGGAGTCGGGCTTGCCGCCCACGATCACCGTGCCGCCGGGGGCGTTGCGCCGCGCCGAGGACAGCAGTGCTCCCCCGCCGGCCACCGCCACCTGCAGCGGCCCGCGCTGGGCAGCCTCGGCCACCGCCCACCAGTTGCCCGCCGCCCGGGGCGCCCGGTCCAGCAGCACGCCGGCTCGGGCCAGGGTGGTGTCGGCCAGCTCGGCGTACCGCGCCGAGCGCTCGGGCTCGGTGAGCGCGGCCGCCACCTGCAGCGCCTCCGCCATGGCGGACGCCCCGGACGGGGTGACGTTGTCCATCGGGTCGCGCGGACGGCGCACCAGGGCTTCGGCGTCGTTGGCGGTGTCGAACCAGGCGCCCGGCTCGGTGCCGTCGGCGAAGTGCTCCACGGCCAGGTCCACCAGCGTGCAACCGTGCTCCAGCCAGCTCAGGGCCCCGGTCGCCTGGTGCAGGGCCAGCAGCCCCGTCGCCAGCGACGCGTGGTCCTCCAGCACCGCCGCGGCCGAGCCCACCGATCCGCCCAGCGAGGCCCGCCGCAGCCGTCCGTCCACCAGGTGGGTGGCCAGCAGGTGCTCGGCGCACGCCGCCGCCGCCTCCACCCACTCCGGCCGGTCCAGCGCCGCACCGGCCTCGGCCAGCGCGGTGATGGCCAGCCCGTTCCAGGCGGTCACCACCTTGTCGTCGCGGCCAGGCTGCGGGCGCCGGGCCCGGGCGGCCAGCAGCGTGGCCCGCACCCGCTGCCACCGGTCGGAGTCGTCCGGGTCGACCGGCAGCTGCAGCACCGAGGCGCCGTGCTCGAAGGTGCCTCCCTCGGTCACCACCAGCAGCTCGGCCGCCCACGCGCCGTCGTCGGGTCCGAGCACCTCGGCCAGCTGCGCCGGGGTCCACACGTAGGTGAGCCCCTCCACGCCGTCGGTGTCGGCGTCCAGGGCCGAGGCGAAGCCACCCTGCTCGGTGCGCAGCGCGCCCAGGAGCAGGTCGGCCGTGCTCTGCGCGGTCCGCAGCGCCAGCGCCGAGCCGGTCACCCGGTGCAGGTTGGCGTACAGCCGCAGCAGCTGGGCGTTGTCGTAGAGCATCTTCTCGAAGTGCGGCACCACCCACGCCGCGTCCACCGAGTACCGGGCGAAGCCACCGCCCAGCTGGTCGTTGATGCCGCCGCGGGCCATCGCGTCGGCGGTGCGCACCACCGTGGCCAGCGCCTCCTCCGCGCCGGTGCGCTCGTAGTGGCGCAGCAGCGCCTGGCACAGCATGGTCGGCGGGAACTTGGGGGCGGTGCCGAACCCGCCGTTCACCAGGTCGGCGTCCCGCAGCACCTTGCCCACGGCGGAGTCCAGCGCGTCCTGGGTGACGGCGGCCGGCGGCAGCACCCCCGAGGCACGCTCCAGCTCCGACACCACGGCCACGCCGGCCTTGAGCACCTCGGCGCGGTTGTCCGTCCAGGCGTGGGTGACCGCGGTGAGCAGCTGCGGGAAGGACGGCATCCCCTGCCGCGGGGTGGGCGGGTAGTAGGTGCCGCAGTGGAACGGCTCGGCGTCGGGGGTGAGGAAGCAGGTCATCGGCCAGCCGCCCTGGCCGGTCATGGCGACGGTGGCCTCCATGTAGACCGCGTCGATGTCCGGACGCTCCTCGCGGTCGACCTTGACGCAGACGAAGTCACGGTTCATCTGCGCCGCGATCTCGGGGTTCTCGAACGACTCGTGCGCCATCACGTGGCACCAGTGGCAGGCGGAGTAGCCCACCGACAGCAGCACCGGCACGTCCCGCTGCCTGGCCTCCTCCAGCGCCGCCGCGGACCACTCCTGCCAGTGCACCGGGTTGTCCTTGTGCTGCAACAGGTACGGGCTAGACGACTCCGCCAGCTGGTTCACTTGGGTGTCCTTCCACTCGGCGTCGGTCGGGCTCCCCCAAGCCGCACGGCCATCGTGTCAGGACAACCTCCGCCCCGCCGGGTGTGTTCCCGACGGGGCGAGGAGGTCAGTCGAACAGGATGACGCCGCGAATGTTCTTGCCGGAGTGCATGTCCTCGAACCCCTGCGCCACCTGGTCGAGGCTGTAGGTGGTGGTGACCAGCTCGTCGAGCTTGAGCTTGCCGCTGGTGTAGAGGTCGATCATCCAGGGGATGCCCGAGCTGGGGCTGGAGGCGCCGAACAGCGACCCCTGGATGCGCTTCTGGTACAGCACCAGCTCCACCAGGTTGATCGGCAGACCCATCTGCATGGCGTTGCCCAGCCCGGTCACCACGCAGGTGCCGGCCTTGCGGATGGCAGCGAAGGCCTGCGCCACCTGGTCACCGGTGACCACGCCGGTGGTGACGATGGCGGAGTCCGCACCCTGGCCGTTGGTGAAGGAGCGGGCGATCTCGGTGCCCTCCTCCATGGTGGCCACGGCGTGGGTGGCGCCCAGGGCCAGCGCGGTCTCGCGCTTGAAGGCCACCGGGTCCACCGCGATCACGTGGGCGGCGCCGGCGTGGGCCGCACCCTGCACCGCGTTCATCCCGATGCCGCCGACGCCCATCACCACCACGGTGTGGCCGGGGTAGACCTCGGCGGAGTTGACCGCCGCGCCCCAGCCGGTGCCCACGCCGCAGCCGAGCAGGCAGAGCTTGTCCAGCGGCAGGTCCTTGTCCACCTTGACCGCGGAGCTGACGTGCACGGTGGTGTGCTCGCTGAAGGTGGAGATGCCGCTGTTCTGCGCCACCGCCTGCCCGTCCAGGCTCATCCGGTAGCTGGACGGGTCGTCCGGGCGGCTGCCCACCAGCACCGAGGCGCCCCGGTCGCACAGGTTCTGCATGCCGGTGGCGCACCAGCGGCAGCGTCCGCAGCCGGCGAGGAAGGAGAACACCACGTGGTCGCCCTCGGCCCAGTCCAGGGTGTGCGGGCCGACCTCGACCACCACGCCGGCGCCCTCGTGGCCACCGCAGAAGGGGTAGCTGCCCACCGGCAGGTCACCGGTGGCGAGGTGGTCGTCGGAGTGGCACAGCCCCGAGGCCACCATCTTCACCAGCAGCTCGTTCTGCCGGGGCCGGTCGAGCTCGAGGTCGACCACCTCGTACTTGCCGGGGGCCTGCCGGATGATGGCGCCGCGAGTCTGCACAGTTGCTCCTGAGTTCTGGGTCGAGCCGTACTGGTGGGTGGGGTGGTGCGGGTGGAAGCAGGCGCCGGCTAGGGGGTGATGGCGGCGACCATGCCGGCGTGGAACTGCTCGCCGAAGGGCGGCAGCATGCCCCAGTCGTGCCGCGGGTCGGCGCCGGCGGGCGCCTCGAAGACGGTGCGGGCGTGGGTGAGCTCGAGGAAGCCCTCGCGACCGTTGTAGTGCCCCATCCCGGAGGCGCCGACGCCGCCGAAGGGGGCCTCCGACATGCCCGGGTGCAGCATCAGGCCGTTGACCGTCACGCCGCCGGAGCGGGTGCGCTCCAGCACCAGCTGCTTCTCCTGCTCGTCGGTGCCGAAGTAGTACAGCGCCAGCGGCGCGGGCCGGGCGTTGATGTCGGCGATGACGTCCTCGACGGTGTCGTAGGGCAGCACCACCACCGCGGAGCCGAAGATCTCCTCCTGCATGATCGCCGCCTCGGGGGCGGGGTCGACCACGATGCGCAGCGGCTGGCGGCCGGAGTCGGCGGGCACCTGCTCCCCCTCCGGGCTCACCTCCACCCGGGCACCACGGGCCGCGGCGTCGTCCACGTAGCCCTGCACCCGGTCGCGGTGGCGGTCGTTGATCGCGGCCACCACGTCCGGGTTGTCGGCCACGGTCGGGAACAGCTGGGCGAACTGGGTCTTGAGCTCGGCGACGAAGGTGTCCACGTGCTCGCGGGGCACGTGCACCAGGTCGGCGTTGACGCACAGCTGGCCGCCGTTGGTGGCCTTGGCCACGGCCACCTTGCCGGCGGCGATAGCCAGGTCGGCGCTGCGGGAGACCACCGACGGCGACTTGCCGCCCAGCTCGAGGGTCACCGGCACCAGGTTCTTGGCGGCGTTGGTCATGATGATCTTGCCGACCGTGGTGCCGCCGGTGAAGATGATGTGTCCCAGCGGCTGCGAGGACAGCGCGCCGGAGACCTCGGGACCGCCGGTGACCACCGCGACCTCGGTCGGGTCGAGGTGCTCGGCCGCCAGCTCGGCGAGCAGCTGGGCGGTGCGCGGCACCAGCTCGGAGGGCTTCAGCACGGCCCGGTTGCCCGCGGCCAGGGCGTAGGCCAGCGGGGCGAGCAGGGTGTACACCGGGGCGTTCCAGGTGCCGATGATGGCGACGGTGCCCTTGGGCTGGTGCTGCACGTGCGCGGTGGCGCCCATCTGGTCCCACGGCGCGTAGGCCGGACGCGGGTCGGGCTCCATCCACTGCGCCACCGAGTCACGGGTGAACTTGAGCGAGGCCAGCGAGCCCAGCACGTCGTTCATCGTGGAGTAGCCGGGGTGGCGGTTGCCGAAGTCGGCCCCGATCGCGGCGACCAGCGGCTCGTGGCAGGCCACCAGCATGTCGATGACGCGCTGCAGGCGGGCCTGGCGCACCTCGACGCTGGGTGGGCCCTCGGCCAGGAAGGCCTCCTGCTGCTGCGCCAGCACCGTCGTCAGGCGCTGTACCTCGTCGCTGCCGTGCTCCATCTGTCCTCCACGTCGGGCGAGCTCGCGCTCCGCCAGCAGGCGGAGCGCACTCAACCTATTAGGCATAGACCGACGCGATGACCAGCGTCTCGGTGACCGAGAACGGACCAATCGGGCGCTCGGAGGTCGCACAGGGAGCTCACAGCAAACCGCCAGCCTCGGCACAGGCGCACGCGCGACACTGACCCCATGCAGCACGCAGCGCGGTCCGCGGGGGCACGGGTCCCGACGGTGCCCGAGGCCAAGATCCTGGTGGTCGACGACGAGCCCAACATCGTGGAGCTGCTCAGCACCAGCCTGCGGTTCGTCGGCTTCGAGGTGGCCACCGCGGCTGACGGCATGCGCGCCCTGGACGTCGCCAGGACCTTCCGCCCGGACCTGGTGGTGCTGGACGTGATGATGCCGGGGATGGACGGCTTCGGGGTGCTGCGCCGGCTGCGGGCGGACGGCACCCAGTGCCCCGCGCTGTTCCTCACCGCCCGGGACGCGGTGGCGGACAAGATCACCGGGCTCACGCTGGGCGGCGACGACTACGTGACCAAGCCGTTCAGCCTGGAGGAGGTGGTGGCCCGCATCCGGGCGGTGCTGCGCCGCACCGGGACGCTGGAGGGGCTGGCCAGCTCCTCGCGGATGACCTTCGCCGACCTCACCCTGGACGACGACACCCGCGAGGTGTGGAAGGCCGGCGAGCCGGTCACCCTCTCGCCGACCGAGTTCAAGCTGTTGCGCTACCTGATGGCCAACGCCGGCACCGTGCTGAGCAAGCCGCGCATCCTCGACCACGTGTGGAACTACGACTTCGGCGGCGAGATGAACGTGGTCGAGTCCTACGTCTCCTACCTGCGGCGCAAGGTGGACACCACCGAGCCGCGCCTCATCCACACCCTCCGGGGCGTCGGCTACGTGCTGCGGCAACCCCGCCGGTGACGCTGCCCCGGCGGGCCGGGCCGGCCCGCGGGGTGCCGCTGCGGGTCACCCTGGTGGCGGCGCTGCTGGCCCTGGTCACCCTGGGCCTGCTCGCCTCGGGGGTGGCCACCACCACCTACCTCAAGGACTTCCTGGTGCAGCGCACCGACGCCCAGCTGGGCCAGGACGCCGGGGCGTTCCTGCACCGGATGAGCGCACCGGTCGCCCCGCTCAACGACCCGGGCGCCCCACGGCCGCCGGCCCGCTACTACGTGGCCCTGGTGGCCGCGGACGGCACCACCCTGCAGGTGATCGACGATCCCGGCCTGGCCACGGCCCCCGACCTGACCTCGATCCGCCCGGACAGCACCGCGCACGGCCCGGTCACCGTGACCTCCACCGCCGGCGGACCGCAGTGGCGGGTGGTGGCCGAGCCGGTGGTGCTCACCGACGGCAGCGCGGCGAGCGTCGTGGCGGCCACCAGCCTGGCCGACGTCAGCTCCACGGTGCACCGGCTGGTGCTGCTGCAGACCGCCATCGGGCTGGTCGTGCTGCTGCTGCTGGCCGTGCTCGGCTACCTCGTCGTCCGGCGCAGCCTGCGCCCGCTGGTGGAGGTGGAGGAGACCGCTGCGGCCATCGCCACCGGTGAGCTCGACCGGCGGGTGCCCGACCTCGGCCAGCGCACCGAGGTGGGCCGGCTGTCGGTGGCGCTCAACGGCATGCTCAGCCAGATTCAGTCCGCCTTCGACTCCGCCGCGGCCTCGGCACAGGCCGCGCAGAGCTCGGAGCAGCGGATGCGGCGCTTCGTCGGCGACGCCAGCCACGAGCTGCGCACCCCGCTGACCACCATCCGCGGCTTCGCCGAGCTCTACCGGCAGGGGGCGGCCACCGACCCGGCGGCGGTGCAGCGGCTGATGTCGCGCATCGAGGACGAGTCAGCCCGGATGGGGCTGCTGGTGGAGGACCTGCTGCTGCTGGCCCGCCTGGACTCCCAGCGCCCGCTGGAGCGGGAGCCGGTGGACCTGCTCGCCGTGGCCAGCGACGCGGTGCACGCCGCCCAGGCCGTCGCCCCCCGGCGCAGCATCCGCCTGGAGGTGGTGGACGGGCCAGGCACGCCCGAGGTTCTCGGCGACGAAGGCCGACTGCGCCAGGTGCTGGGCAACCTGGTGACCAACGCCCTGGTGCACACCCCGCCGGAGGCCGCGGTGACCGTGCGGGTGGGCACCGACGCCGAGCACAGCGTGCTGGAGGTCAGCGACACCGGTCCCGGCCTCACCGCGGAGGCGGCCGAGCGAGTCTTCGAGCGCTTCTACCGCGCCGACTCCTCCCGCACCCGAGCCAGCGGCGGCACCGGGCTGGGCCTGTCCATCGTGGCGGCGCTGGTGTCCGCCCACCGGGGCACCGTGCGGGTGGACAGCGCTCCTGGCGCAGGGGCCACCTTCCGGGTGTCGCTGCCCCGCGCCCCGCACTGACGGTAGGTTCACCAGGTGCTCTACTTCCTCTTCAAGCATGTGTGCCCGGGTCCGTTCATGATGCTGCTCAGCCGCCCCCGGGTGACCGGCAGGGAGAACATCCCCAAGACCGGTGGCGTGATCGTGGCCGGCAACCACCTCGCCGTGGCCGACTCCTTCGTCGTGCCCCTGGTGATGCCGCGGCGGGTGATCTTCCTGGGCAAGGCGGAGTACCTCACCGGCACTGGCCTGGTGGGCCGGGCCCGGGCCATCTTCTTCGGCGCCATCGGCATGGTCCCGGTGCAGCGCGACGACGCCAGCGCCGCCTCGGCGTCGGTGGACGTGGTGATCGAGCACGTCGAGCGAGGCATGGCCTTCGGCATCTACCCGGAGGGCACCCGCTCCCCCGACGGCCGGCTGTACAAGGGCCGCACCGGCGTGGCCAAGGTGGCCCTGGCCACCGGCGCCCCGGTGCTGCCGGTGGCGGTGATCGGCACCGACAAGCTGAACCCGGTGGGCTCGAAGATGTGGCGCCCGCACCGCATCGAGATCCACTTCGGCAAGCCGCTGGAGTTCTCCCGCTACGACGGCCTGGCCGGCGACCGCTGGGCCGAGCGCGCCATCGTGGACCAGATCATGACCGAGATCGCCAAGCTCTCCGGCCAGGAGTACGTCGACGCCTACGCCTCCTCGGTCAAGGAGCAGCAGGGCTAGCGGACCGGCCGCACCGTCCCGCGGGCGACCAGCTCCACCACCAGCACCACCGCCACGGTCTCCACCGCCAGCAGCGCCACCAGCACGAACAGCTGCACGGCCCCGGCAGCTGCCGGGCTCGCCCCGCCCAGCAGCATCCCCACGAACGCGCCCGGCAGGGTCACCAGCCCCACGGTGCGGGTCTGGTCCAGCGCCGGCACCAGGGCCTGGCCCGCGGCCGGCCGGCACACCAGCAGGGCAGCCTCGCGGGTGGGCAGCCCGATGGCCAGGCCCGCCTCCAGCTCCCCGTGCCGCTGGGCCAGCTCGTCCAGCGCGCGGCGTCCGGCTAGCGCCGTGGCGGTCATCGCACCGCCGACGAGGATGCCCGCCACCGGGATGAGCGCGAGCCCGGTGGTGGGCAGCAGGCCGGCGAGCACCAGGCCGAGCACCACTGGGGTGGTGCCCGCCAGCACCGGCAGCGCCGCCCACCAGCCGTTGCGCCCGGTGCGCATCCGTCGGGCGGCCGTGCCGCTGGCCACCACCGCCATCAGCGCGACGAACGCCACGGTGGCGGCCAGCGAGCCGACGATGGCGGCGATCACCAGCGAGACGGCGGCCAGCTGGACCACGGCGCGCAGCACCGCCACGACCACCTCGCGCCCGACTCCCACGCGGCCCGCCACGGCGACCGCCGCAGCGGCCGCGGTGAGCACGACCATGGCCACGACCAGGCCGGGACCGACCTCGACGAGGGTGGCGGGCCCCTGGGCGAAGGACCCCAGGGTGGCGGGCCCCAGGGTGAGAATCACTGCCCCGCTAGCTGGTGGAGCCCGCGGGGCCGGCCGGGCCGGACTCCGCGTCGGCCTTGGCCTGGTCGAACTCGGTGGGCAGCTTGCGCATGTGCCGGTTCATCGACCGGATCAGCAGGATCAGCCCGACGAGCAGCAGCAGCACCAGCACCAGGCCCGCCGGTGCCGCCTTGCCGAACTCCGCACCCGTGGAGTTCGGGTTGGGGTTGGGCGTCGGCGTGGGGGTCGGCCCCTGGCCCAGCAGGACCTCGGTGGCCAGCAGGGAGAGTGTGCCCGTCATGCCTGAACTGTCTCCTGAATCCCCGCGAAGAGGTCGTCCTCAGGGGTGTCGGTGTCGACCAGCGAGCGCGCCAGCTCCCACTCCTCGGTGGGCCACAGCTCGCGCTGCATCTCCACCGGGATGGCGAAGAAGCGTCCGTTGGGGTCGATCTGGGTGGCGTGCGCCTTGAGCGCGGCGTCGCGCACCTCGAAGTAGTCGGCGCACTCCACCTGGGTGGTCACCCGCTGCATCACGTCCCCGCGAGAGGGGTCCCACTGCGCCAGCCACTCGGCGAAGGGCGAGTCCATCCCCTTGGCCACCAGGGCGTCGTGGAACAGCTGCAGGCGCTGGCGGCTGAAGCCGTGCGAGTAGTAGACCTTCAGTGGCTGCCAGGGCTCGCCCGCGTCCGGAAAACGGTCCGGGTCGCCGGCGGCCTCGAACGCGGCCATGGTCACGTCGTGGCAGCGGATGTGGTCGGGGTGCGGGTACCCGCCGTGCTCGTCGTAGGTGGTGAGGACGTGCGGGCGGAACTCGCGGATGAGCCGCACCAGCCGCTCGGTGGGCTCCTCCAGCGGCACCAGGGCGAAGCAGCCCTCCGGCAGCGGCGGCAGCGGGTCGCCCTCGGGCAGCCCCGAGTCCACGAAGCCCAGCCAGCGGTGCTGCACGCCAAGGATCTTGGCTGCCTCGGCCATCTCGTCGCGGCGGATCTCGTGGATCCGCTCGTGCACCCCGGGGGTGTCCATCGCCGGGTTGAGGATGCTGCCGCGCTCCCCACCGGTGAGGGTCACCACCATCACCTCGTGCCCCTCGGCCACGTAGCGCGCCGTCGTGGCCGCGCCCTTGCTGGCCTCGTCGTCGGGGTGCGCGTGCACCGCCATCAGCCGTAGTCCACTCACCGGCGTCCTCACCTCGTACATCGGCCTGGTCGTAACCTGGGGTGGTGCGACACAGATGTCGCACTAGAGACCCATGATCCCATCTGACCGCACTGCTGCGCGTCGGCACCTCCAGGAGTCGCACCCCATGGCCACCACCCTGCCAGCCGGCCGGTACTCAACGGGCACGAAGCGACACCGCTCACCCCGGCTCACCGCGGCCCTGGCCGTCGTGGCCGCCCTCGTCTTCGGCGCCCTGATCGCCCTGCTGCTCTACCGGAACTTCGGCTCCAGCCCCATCTCCAGCGAGAGCACCGGCTACCAGACGCTCGACGACTCCTCCATCAGCGTCACCTTCACCGTCACCCGCGACGACCCGGCCAAGCCGGCGGTCTGCGTCGTGCGTGCGCTGACCACCGACCACTCCGAGACGGGTCGCCGAGAGGTCTTCATCCCGCCCAGCGACACCGACATCGCCCAGTACGACGCTGTCATCCGCGCCTCCGAGAAGCCTGTGGTGGCAGACGTGTTCGGCTGCGGCTACGACGTCCCCAGCTACCTGCTCACCCCCTGACGCGCCGACGCTGACGCCGTCGGCGCCCGCCGCGGAGACGGGCGCCGACGGCGGAAGACTGCTAGCCTTGGCTCATGGCACGGTCCCGCACGGGGCCGTGTTTCGTCGTATTGAGCGGGTGCCCACCGTAGGTAGTCGACCCGCAACGAGGGAGTGGACACGATGACCGACACCCAGGTGACCTGGCTGACGCAGGAGTCCCACGACCGGCTCAAGGCCGAGCTGGACAACCTCATCGCCAACCGTCCCGTCATCGCCGAGGAGATCAACGCCCGCCGCGAGGAGGGCGACCTCAAGGAGAACGGCGGCTACCACGCGGCGCGCGAGGAGCAGGGCCAGCAGGAGCGGCGCATCCGCCAGCTCCAGGAGCTGCTCAACAACGCCCACGTCGGCGAGGCCCCCACCACCTCCGGAGTGGCCCTGCCCGGCTCGGTCGTGAAGGTGTACTACGACGGTGACGAGTCCGACACCGAGACGTTCCTCATCGCCACCCGCGAGGAGGGCAGCCACGGCCGCCTCGAGGTCTACTCGCCCAGCTCTCCGCTGGGCAGGGCCCTGCTGGACGCCAAGGTCGGCGAGAGCCGCGAGTACCCGCTGCCCAGCGGCGGCACGATGAAGGTCACGCTCACCAGCGCGGAGCCCTACCAGGCCTGACGCGCCTGCCCCGGTGGTCCTCCCCGCTCTCCGCACCCGGTGTGGGTAGCGTCAAGGGCAGAGCGCCACCGGGGTTCGCTCGTCCGCGAGTCCCGTCCCAGCCGCACGAACGAGGAGGTCCGGCCGATGAGGGCACACCGCACCTCCCTGCTCGGCCTGCTCTGCACCGTCGCGGCGAGCGCGAGCCTGATCGGCGGCGCGCTGTTCACCGTCACCCAGGCCGGCTGCGACACCCCCGCCCACCTGCAGACCCGCGCCGACGGCGGCGTGGAGCTGGTGGGCGGCTGCGTCGCCGCCGGTGACCTGGTGGTCCCCGGCGCCCCGACCACGCCGGCGGCCGTGCCGGACGGCCAGGGCAACCGCCCCTAGCTCGTCGGCAGGGCCTGCTCCAGGTCCGCCAGCAGGTCGGCGACGTCCTCGATGCCGACCGACAGCCGCACCAGGTCGTTGGGCACCTCCAGCGCCGAGCCCACCGTGCTCGCGTGGGTCATCGCGCCGGGGTGCTCGATCAGCGACTCGATCCCGCCCAGGCTCTCAGCCAGGGTGAACAACCGGGTCCGCGCGCACAGCGCCAGCGCCGCCTCGCGGCCCCCGGCCAGGCGCAGCGACACCATCCCGCCGAAGCGGCGCATCTGCTTGGCGGCCACCGCGTGCCCAGGGTGCTCGGGCAGGCCCGGGTAGAGCACGCTGGCGACCGCCGGACTGGCGCTGAGCATCTCCACCACGCGCTCGGCGTTGTCGCTGTGCTTCTCCATCCGCAGCGCCAGGGTCTTGGCCCCGCGCATCACCAGCCAGGAGTCGAACGGTCCCGGCACGGCGCCCGCCCCGTTCTGCAGGAAGGCGAACGCCGCGGCCAGCTCGGCGTCGTTGGTGACCAGCGCCCCGCCCACCACGTCGGAGTGCCCACCCAGGTACTTGGTGGTGGAGTGCAGCACCACGTCGGCGCCCAGCGCCAGCGGCGTCTGCAGGTACGGGGAGGCGAAGGTGTTGTCCACCAGCACCGTCACCCCGGCGTCGTGGGCCACCTCCGACAGCGCGGTGATGTCGGCGATGTTCAGCAGCGGGTTGGTGGGCGTCTCCACCCAGAGCAGCTTGGTGTTGGGACGCAGCGCCGCCCGCACCGCGTCCACGTCGCTCATGGACACCGGGGTGTGCTCGATGCCCCACTCGCTGAGCACCTTGTCGATCAGCCGGAAGGTGCCGCCGTAGGCGTCGTTGGGGATCACCAGGTGGTCGCCCGGACGCAGGATGGCGCGCAGCGCGGTGTCGCTGGCGGCCATGCCCGAGGCGAAGGCCAGCCCGTGCGCGCCACCCTCCAGCGCCGCCAGCGCGGTCTGCAGCGCCGCCCGGGTGGGGTTGCCGGTGCGGGAGTACTCGTAGCCGCCGCGCAGCCCACCCACCCCGTCCTGGGCGTAGGTGGAGGTGGCGTAGATCGGCACGATCACCGCACCGGTGGTGGGGTCCGGCTCCTGCCCCGCGTGGATGGCGCGGGTGGCGAATCCGGGACCGGCGAGGTTGCTGCCGGCACTGTGCGACGAGTCGTGGGTCATGCGCCCGAGCCTAGTGGCGGGCGCGGGGCACCCCGAGCCGGGCACAGCGCCGACGTGCCTGGCCGACACAATGAGTCGGTGCACCCCACGAACCACGTCCACGACGGCCACCCGCTGCAGCTGTGGGTGAGCCCCACACCGTGGCGGGCCATCTCCTCGGCCCCGCTGGGCGGTGGCGTCGGGCTCCGCGGCTGGGTGGTCAACGCGACCGTGCCCGCCGACTACGGCCGCACCGACCCGGAGGCGCACCTGCGCGAGATCGCCGAGCACCTCGGGCTCGGCGGGCCCGGCGTCGGGCTGCTCACCGCGGTGGACGTGCGCGCCGCCGTCACCGTGGAGCAGGACGGGGTGGTGGTCACCGCCACCACCGGGGTGGGCGCCCCCACCTGGGCGGCCGCGGGCGCCGCGGCGGTGCCCTACCGGCCGGGCACCATCAACGTGGTGGTGCAGCTGCCCGTGGCGCTCACCGACGCGGCGCTGGTGAACCTGGTGGGCACCGTCACCGAGGCCAAGACGCAGGCCATGCTCACCTTCGGGGTGGCCGGCACCGGCACCGCCACCGACACCGTCACCGCCCTGTGTCCGCCGCCAGCACTGTGTCCACCAGCCCCGCACCCGCCGGCCCCCGAGCACGACGGAGCGGGTGCGCCCGAGGTGTTCGGGGGCACCCGCTCCGTGTGGGGATCACGCACGGCCAGCGCGGTGTTCGACGCGGTGACCGCGGGGCTGGTGGTGGACCGGGCCCGGATCGACGCGCTGGCCGCGCAGGGCTACCAGCCCTGGCCGGTCTGACCCGGCTGGCCATAGCCCTGCTGGCCATAGCCCTGCTGGCCATAGCCCTGCTGGCCGTAGCCCTGGCCCGGGTTGGTCGGGGCCACCGGCAGCACGATGGTGTGCACCATCTTGTCGGCCAGCGTCTGCCGCTTGTCGTCCCACAGCGGGAAGAGCCAGCCGACGTAGCAGATCAGTGAGTCCACGCAGTGCGCCAGGTGCCGGACGAAGGCCATTCCGCCGCCGATCGGCCGTCCGGTGCGCTCGTCGACCAACTGGGTGCCGGCCCAGCGCTTGCCCAGGCTCTGGCCCGTGCTGCCCTGGAGGATGAACAGGTTCCAGATGGTGAAGCCGGCGTAGGCGAGCACCACGACCAGGGCGAGCATGGCGCCCACGACCCCGCCGATACCACCCAGGGTGATCCCGTAGAACAGGTAGAAGACTGCCGCCGGCGCGACGTAGTCGACCAGTGCCCCCTGCGCCCGGAGCGGCCACGACGCGTAGGCGTCGGGGTTGGGCGCCGGGTAGCCGTACCCCGCGGGCGGGTAGGCCTGCTGGCCGTACGCGGCGTTCTGGTCCCAGCCCGGCTGGCCGTACCCCGCAGGCGGGTAGGCCTGCTGGCCGTAGCCGGCGCCCTGGTCCCAGCCCTGCTGGCCGGGGCCGGCGTTCTTGTCCCAGGCGGGCTGTCCCTGCCCGCCCTGTTGGTACGCCCCGGAGCCCGACGTCGGGTCCTGCTCCGACGGGGGGCCGTAGGACTTGTCGCTCATGTGACTCCTCTGGTGGGCAAGCGCGCGCGAGTGATCGCGGTACGTTAACCCGCCGAGAGGCCACACGGTGCCGAGCGTCCCGGCGTGGCGCCGTGCCCCGAGATCACGAATCCCGTGCCGCGGCAACCCCGCTCGTGCGCGCCCGGCACCGCCGCAGCCGACTGGCTGGCGCTCAGAGCTTCTCGCTGAGGAACCCCAGCAGGTCGTGGCGGGTGATCACCCCGACGGGCTTGCCGTCGTCGATGACCATCAGCGCGTCCGTCTCCGTCAGCGCCGCGGTGGCCTCGGCGACCGGCTCGCCCGCCCCGATCAGCGGCAGCGCGGGGCTCATGTGCTTGGCCACCGGGTCAGCCAGGTGCGCACGACCGGCGAACACCGCGTCCAGCAGGTCGCGCTCGCTGACGCTGCCGGCCACCTCGCCCACCATCACCGGTGGCTCCGCGCCCACCACCGGCATCTGGGAGACGCCGTACTCACGGAGGATCTCGATGGCGTCGCGCACGGTCTCCTGCGGGTGCGTGTGCACCAGCGCGGGCATCGCGCCGGACTTGGCCCGCAGCACGTCGCCCACCCGGGTCTGCACGGTGTGCCCGTCCAGCGGGCTGCGCAGGAAGCCGTAGGAGGACATCCACTCGTCGTTGAAGATCTTGCCCATGTAGCCGCGCCCACCGTCGGGCAGCAGCACCACGATGACGTCGTCCGGGCCGGCGCGCTCAGCCACCCGCAGCGCCGCCACCACGGCCATGCCGCAGGAGCCGCCGACGAGCAGCCCCTCCTCGCGGGCCAGCCGCCGCGTCATCTCGAAGGAGTCGGCGTCGCTGACCGCGATGATCTCGTCGGGGATGGACGGGTCGTAGGCGCTGGGCCAGAAGTCCTCCCCCACGCCCTCCACCAGGTACGGCCGACCCGAGCCGCCGGAGTACACCGAGCCCTCCGGGTCCGCGCCGATCACGCGGACCTTTCCGCCGGAGACCTCCTTGAGGTAGCGACCGGTCCCGGTGATGGTGCCGCCGGTGCCCACTCCGGTGACGAAGTGGGTGACCTTGCCGTCGGTGTCGTTCCAGATCTCCGGACCGGTGGTCTCGTAGTGGCTCAGCGGACCCATCTCGTTGGAGTACTGGTCCGGCTTCCAGGCGCCGTCGATCTCGCGAACCAGCCGGTCGGAGACGCTGTAGTAGCTGTCCGGGTGCTCCGGGGGCACCGCGGTCGGGCACACCACGACCTCCGCGCCGTAGGCCCGCAGCACGTTCTGCTTGTCCTCGCCCACCTTGTCCGGGCAGACGAACACGCAGTGGTAGCCGCGACGCTGGGCGACCAGGGCCAGGCCGACCCCGGTGTTGCCCGAGGTGGGCTCCACGATGGTGCCGCCGGGCTTGAGCGCGCCGGAGGCCTCGGCGGCGTCCACCATGCGGACGGCGATCCGATCCTTCACGGAGCCACCAGGGTTGAGGTACTCCACCTTGGCGGCGACCAGGGGCACCAGGCCGTCGGTGACGGAGGTCAGCCGGACGAGGGGGGTGTTGCCCACGAGGTCGACGATGTGTTCGGCGATGCGCATGACCCCATCGTGTCAGGTCGCCCCGTGGGCCGGGTCTGCAGACCGGCACCGAGGTATACCGTGCTCGCGAGACGACCGCCGACAGAGGGGAGCAGCGTGGCCCGGACACGACGAATCTCCGTCGCGGCGGTGGTCACTGCTTCCTCCGCGGGCACGGCCTACCGCCTGCTGATCGAGCAGTCCAAGCACGCCCGCCGCAAGATCGGCCCACCCCGTTCCCTCGCCCCGCGCGCCGACGGCGTGTACCAGCCGCAGGCCACCGAGCCCTGCCCCGGCGGCGCGGTGCTCGACCCGGACGCCGGGCCGGGCACGGACGTGCTGACGCTCGGGTTGTTCGGGGACTCCACCGCCGCCGGCCTGGGGTGCGCCACCGCGGCCGAGCTCCCCGGCGTGCGGCTGGCCCGCGGCCTCGCCGACGAGACCGGTCGCCCGGTGCGGCTGCACACCTACGCCGTGGTCGGCGCCAACTCCACCACCCTGGACGACCAGATCTCCCGGGCGCTGTCCGAGCAGGGCGGCCGCGCCCCGGACGCCGCGGTCATCTTCATCGGCGCCAACGACGTCACCTCCAAGCAGTCGGTGCAGGCCTCGGCGGACCGCCTCGGCGCGGCGGTGGCCCGGCTGCGCGGGCACGGCACCGCCGTCGTCGCCGGCACCTGCCCCGACCTGGGCGCTGTCCGTCCCATCCCCCAGCCGCTGCGCAGCGTGGTGCGCTCCTGGAGCCTGCGGCTGGCCAAGGCGCAGAGCGTGGCCATCACCGCCGCCGGAGGCTGCGCCGTGCCGCTGGCCGACCTGCTCTCCCCCGAGTTCCTCACCCGCCCCGAGGTCTTCTTCTCCGCCGACCAGTTCCACCCCTCGGCGGCCGGCTACGAGGCAGCGGCCACCCTGATGCTGCCGGCGGTGTGCTCCGAGCTGGGCCTGTGGGGTGGGCCGCCGCTGGCCGAGCTCCCCCTCCGCTCGGTCACCGCCGAGGCGCGGCGCCCCACCTCTCGGCTCACCGCCGCGCTGAACCAGAACCTCGACCAGCGGGCGCGGACCGGGGGACGGTGGGCCACAGAGCTGTTGCGCAGGGCCGATGTCCAGCGCCGTGGCGAGGCGCTCCCCACCGACCAGTAACCTCTCGGCAGGTAGCTCAACACGCCGACAGAGGAGTTCTCCCATGCCCGAGGCCGTCATTGTTTCCACTGCACGCTCCCCGATCGGGCGAGCGTTCAAGGGATCGCTGGCCAGTGTTCGTCCCGACGACCTTGCGACGCAGATGGTGGCCGCTGCCCTCGCCAAGGTCCCTGAGCTCGACCCCACCACGATCGACGACCTGCTGCTCGGCTGTGGCCAGCCCGCGGGTGAGTCCGGCTTCAACATGGCGCGCATGGTCGCCATGCAGCTGGGCTACGACGGCCTGCCCGGCACCACGGTGAACCGGTACTGCTCCTCCTCGCTGCAGACCACCCGCATGGCGATGCACGCCATCAAGGCCGGCGAGGGCGACGTCTTCATCTCCGCCGGCGTCGAGAGCGTGTCCAGCTTCGTCCGCGGCAACGCCGACTCCTGGCCGGACACCCACAACCCGCTGTTCGCCGACGCCGAGGCCCGCACCGCCAAGAGCGCCGAGGGCGGCGCCGGGGCGTGGCAGGACCCCCGCGAGAACGGCCTCATCCCGGACGCCTACATCTCCATGGGCCAGACCGCGGAGAACGTCGCCTCCTACACCGGCATCAGCCGCGAGGAGCAGGACCGCTGGGGCGTGCGCAGCCAGAACCGTGCGGAGGAGGCCATCAACAGCGGCTTCTTCGAGCGAGAGATCACCCCGGTGACCCTGGCTGACGGCACCGTGGTCAGCAAGGACGACGGCCCCCGCGCCGGCACCACCTACGAGAAGATCTCCCAGCTCAAGCCGGTGTTCCGTCCGGACGGCGTGGTCACCGCCGGCAACGCCTGCCCGCTCAACGACGGTGCTGCCGCCCTGGTGATCATGAGCGACACCAAGGCCAAGGAGCTCGGCCTGACCCCGCTGGCGCGCATCGTGTCCACCGGCGTCTCCGGCCTCTCCCCGGAGATCATGGGCCTGGGCCCCATCGAGGCCACCCGCCGGGCGCTGAAGCTGGCCGGCATGAGCATCGACGACATCGACCTCGCCGAGATCAACGAGGCCTTCGCGGTGCAGGTCATCGGCTCCGCTCGTGAGCTGGGCCTGGACGAGGAGAAGCTCAACGTCTCCGGTGGCGCCATCGCCATCGGCCACCCGTTCGGCATGACCGGTGCGCGCATCACCACCACGCTGCTCAACAACCTGTCCTCCCGGGACAAGAGCATCGGCCTGGAGACCATGTGCGTCGGCGGCGGCCAGGGCATGGCCATGGTGATCGAGCGCCTCAGCTGATCACCCGCTAGACACCGAGAAGGGCCCGGCAGCGCTGCTGCCGGGCCCTTCTCGTCGCTCCGGGGGGAGCGAGTTGGTGCTAGTCGTTCTGGAAGTAGCTGAGCAGGCGCAGGATCTCCAGGTACAGCCACACCAGGGTGACGGTCAGGCCCAGGGCCACGCCCCACGCGGCCTTCTCCGGCGCGCCCGCGCGGATGAGCTGGTCGGCCTGGTCGAAGTCCAGCAGGAAGCTGAACGCGGCGACCGCGATGCAGATCAGGCTGAAGCCGATGGCCAGGGCCCCACCGTCGCGCAGGCCCATCTCCAGGCCGAACAGCGACCCCACCAGGTTGGCCACCATGAGCACCAGGATGCCGATCATGGCGCCCACGATCATCCGGGTGAGCTTGGGGGTCACGCGGATGGCCCCGGTGCGGTAGACGATGAGCATGCCGGCGAAGACACCGACGGTGCCGATCACCGCCTGCCCCACGATGGCGCTGCCGAAGAGGTCGGCGAAGACGAAGGAGATGGCCCCGATGGCCACACCCTCCGCAGCGGCGTAGGACAGCACGATGCCCGGGTTCATCTTGCGGCCGAAGGTGGCCACCAGCACGAGCACCAGCGCGATCACCACGCCGCCGATGGCCAGCGGGGTGACCAGGTCGGGGTTGGCCGCACACACCAGCGCGGAGATGATCCCGGCCACGGTGAGCACGCCCAGGGTCATGCCGGTCTTCACCACGACGTCGTCGATGGTCATCGCCCGCTCGGTGGAGAACGGCTGCGCCGGCTGCGGCTGGCCGTACGGCTGCTGCTGGCCGTACGGGGCCTGGCCGTGGGGCTGCTGCTGGCCGTACGGGGCCTGGCCGTAGGGCTGCTGCTGGCCGTAGGGCGCCTGGCCGTAGGGGGCCTGGCCGGTCTGGGGCGCCGCGCCGGACCCGAACGTTGCGTACCCGTTCCTGTCCTTGGGCAGGGTGCGGAATACCGGGTTGCTGCTGGTGCGCACGATGTGTTCCCTTCTTGCGGGATGAGTAGCGACGGGCAACAGCCCGTTTGCAGGAGTAACGCGTCTCAACGGTACAAGGTTCCCGGCACGGACGAGACAAATCGGACGCTGACCGGGCGAGGAGCCGGTGGACCTTTGTACCGTCGGTGCATGACGACGGATCCGGAGCTGCTCGAGCACATCCTCGACCAGCTCGCCCCGCTGCCGGTGACCACCCGGCCCCTGTTCGGGGGGCACGCGCTGTACCTCAACGGGACGATCCCGGCGTTCGTCACCGACGACACGCTCAGCCTGAAGATCACCGAGCTCGTCGACGACCGCCTCACCGACGACCTCAAGGGTGAGCTGTTCCCGGGGTCCAAGCCGTACTGGCGCATCCCCCGTGAGCTGCTCGAGGACCACGACTGGCTGCAGGGCGTGGTCGCGGAGACCGCGGCGCGCGTGCCGCCGCCCAAGCCCCGCAAGCCGCGCGGGACGGGGCGGCGAGGCGCATGACGCGCCGACCGCGTGCCCTCGGTGCCCCCGGTCGGAGTCGAACCGACACCGGTAACCCTTTTAAGGGGTCTGCCTCTGCCAGTTGGGCCACGGGGGCGAGCGCCGCGCGAGGTGCCCCGCGCGGCGTGCGTGCGGAACTCTAGCTGGCGGCGGCCCGGTCGAACTCGGCCTTGGGGTCGTGGATCTGGCCGAGCGCGACCACCTCGCGGCGCAGCAGCAGCGCCTCGGTCCAGTCGATGAGCACCCGCACCTTGCGGTTGAAGGTGGGCATCCGGCTGAGGTGGTAGGTGCGGTGCATGAACCAGGCCGGCACCCCCTTGAGCTTGATGCCGTAGACGTCGGCGACGCCCTTGTACAGGCCCAGGCTGGCCACCGACCCGACGTACTTGTGCTCGTAGGGGGTGGCGTCCTTGCCGCGCAGCCCGGCGACGACGTTGTCCGCCAGCACCCGGGCCTGGCGCACGGCGTGCTGCGCCGACGGGCTGCAGGTGGCGCCGGAGTCCTGCTCGAGCTTGGACAGGTCGGGGACCGCGGAGCAGTCGCCGGCGCTGTAGGCGTCCGAGCGGCCGGCCACCTGCAGCGCCGTGGTGCAGCGCACCCGCCCACGCTCGTCCAGGGGCAGGTCGGTCTTGGCGAGCATCGGGTTGGCCTTGACCCCTGCGGTCCACACGATGGTGCCGGTGGGGAACTCGGTGCCGTCGGACAGCCGCACGTTGCCGTCGACCATCGACTCCACCCGGGTGTCCAGGTACACCTGGATGCCGCGCTCGGTGAGCCGCTGCACCGTGTAGACGCCCAGCTTGGGGCTGACCTCGGGCATCACCCGGTTGGTGGCCTCCACCAGCACCCAGCGCATCTCCGAGGGCTTGATCTCCTGGTGGTAGCGCAGGGCGTAGCGGGCCATGTCCTCCAGCTCCGCCAGCGCCTCGATGCCGGCGTACCCGCCACCGATGACCACGAAGGTCAGCAGCTTCTGCCGGCCCACTGGGTCGGTGGTGGTGGCAGCGGTGTCCAGCCGGGACAGCACGTGGTTGCGCAGGTAGATGGCCTCGCCCACGGTCTGGAAGGAGATGCCCTGCTCAGCCAGACCCGGGATGGGCAGCGTGCGGGCGATGGAGCCCGGCGACATCACCAGGATGTCGTACTCGATGGTGGAGGTGTCGCCCTCCGGGGTGGAGACCCAGGCGGTGCGCTGGGAGTGGTCGACCTTGTCCACCCGCGCGGTGACCACCTTGCACTTGCGCAACGCCTTGCGCAGCGGCACCACCACGTGGCGCGGCTCGATGGAGCCGGCCGCCGCCTCGGGCAGGAACGGCTTGTAGGTCATGTGCGGCTGCGGGTCCACCACGGTGATCTGGGCCTCGGACCGACGCAGCTTCTTCTGCAGGCGCAGCGCGGTGTACATGCCGACATAGCCGCCGCCGACGATGAGGATCCGGGCGGGCTTCGCGTTGCTCACGCGTAGATCCTCGCACCGTCCACACTGGTCCGAGCAGGCAGGTCAGCGACGGCGGCGCCGGACGGAGCACCTCCGGGCCAGGTGCTCAGGCGATGGAGAGCGCAATGCCGTCCAGGATGTCGTGCTCGCTGACCACCAGCTCGGTGATGCCCGCCCGCTCGGCCAGCTCCTCGGCGAGCACCCGCGTGATGATGGCGCCACCACCGATGACGTCCGCGCGGCCCGGGTGCATGGGGGGCAGCTCCATCCGCTGGGTGCTGCTGCGGGCGGTCAGGTCGGTGCACACCTCGCGCACCCGCTCCAGCGGGGTGCGGGAGAGGTGGATGAGGTCGCGGTCGTAGGTGGGCAGCTCGTGGCTGACCGCGGCGATGGTGGTCATGGTGCCGGCCACCCCCACCCACGTGCGGGCCTTGGCCACCGGCACCGCGGCGAAGCCTTCCGCCAGCACGTCCCGGACCACCTGCTCGGCGGCGTGGACCTGCTCCGCCGTGGGTGGGTCGTCGGGCAGGCAGCGCTCGGTGAGCCGGACGCAGCCGATGTTGGTGGAGAAGGCCGCCTGCACGCCGTCGGCGTCGCCCAGCACCAGCTCGGTGGAACCACCACCGAGGTCGACCACCAGGAACGGGCCCTCGTCCGGGTCGAGCTCGCCCACCGCCCCGGCGAAGCTCAGGCGGGCCTCCTCGTCACCGGTGATCACCTCGGCGTCCACGCCCAGCACGCCGCGGACCATGGCGAAGAAGTCCTCCCGGTTGGCCGCGTCCCGGGTGGCGGAGGTGGCAACCATGCGCACCCGCTGCACACCCTTGCGCGCCATGACGCCCGCGTACTCCACCAGCGCCACCCGGGTGCGCTCGATCGCCTCCGGCGCCAGCCGACCGGTGCGGTCGACGTCCTGACCCAGGCGCACCACCCGCATGTCGCGGTGCACGTCCCGCAAGTCACCACCGGGGGACACGTCGGCCACCAGGAGCCTGATGGAGTTGGTGCCGCAGTCGATTGCTCCGACCCTGCTCACCGAGCTCTCCTCCCACCCACGGTGCTCGTCACACGCTCGGTGCTCGTCACACGCACGGTCCCTTGCGCCACCACTCGCCGATCCGCTCCAGCGCCTCGTCACCCAGCGGGTTGACGCCGGGCCCCTTGGCCAGCGAGTGCGCCACCAGCACGTGCAGGCACTTCACCCGGTCCGGCATGCCGCCCGCGGTCACCTTCGTGCCCAGCGGCTCGATGGCGTCGCGCTCGGCCAGGTAGCTGTCGTGGGCACGCTGGTAGGCCGCGGCCAGCTCGGGGTCCTCCCCCAGCCGCTCGGTCATCTCCCGCATGACGCCCTCGGACTCCAGCGTGCTGCAGGCCGCGCTGAGCCGGGGGCAGGTGAGGTAGTACAGGGTGGGAAACGGCGTGCCGTCGGGCAGCCGCGGCGCCGTGGTGACCACGGTGGGCTTGCCGCAGCGGCACCGCGCGGCGATGGCCAGCACGCCGCGCGGCTCGCGCTTGAGCTGGGCGTGCACCGCCTCCAGGTCAGCGGTGCTCACGCTGCTCGGGTCCACGTCTGCTGCCTCGTCCTCTGCTGGTTCGATGTCAGTTGTGTCGCTGCCGGGCGTGTCGCTGCCGGGCGTGTCGCTGCCGGTCGTGTCGCTGTCTGGTGGTTCGCCGCCTGTGGGGAAGCTGGTCACCGCGGTGCTCCCGCGGGCTGGTTGACCGAGGCCCACAGCGCCGCGTACCAGTCGGTGCTGGGCGGGCTCACCGGGTTCTCCGCGGCCTCGGCACGCTCGGCGTCGCCGGGCAGCTGCACCTGGTACGGCGTCTCGCCCGGCCGGACGTAGCGCAGCCGCTCCCGGGCCTGCGACTGCACGTAGGCCGGGTCGTCCAGCCGGAGCCGCTGCTGCTGCAGGTCGGCGACCTGGTTGCGCAGCTCCTCCCGCTGGGCCACCGTCTCGGCCAGCTGCTGGCGCTGGCCGACGTAGGTGCGCAGCGGCACCGCGAGGGTCAGGGCGAGACCACACACCACCAGGGCCAGCACCGCGGCCCTGCGGGTGGACAGGCTCAGCCGAAGGCCGAGTCCCGTCCGCGCGCCGGCCGCCCGGTCGGTGCTGGTCCGGCTGGTGCGCGAGGTGCGTCCCGCCCTGCCCCTCGCCACGTCAGCCCTCGATGCGGAAGCGCGGGAAGGCGAGGTCGCCGGCGAAGCGGGCGGCGTCGCCCAGGGTCTCCTCGATGCGCAGCAGCTGGTTGTACTTGGCCACGCGCTCGCTGCGGGCGGGGGCGCCGGTCTTGATCTGACCACACCCGGTGGCCACGGCCAGGTCGGCGATGGTGGTGTCCTCGGTCTCGCCGGAGCGGTGGCTCATCATGCAGCGGTAGCCCGAGCTGTGCGCCATGGTGACCGCGTCCAGGGTCTCGCTGAGCGTGCCGATCTGGTTGACCTTGACCAGCAGCGCGTTGGCGGCGCCCTTGAGGATGCCATCCTCCAGGCGCTCGGGGTTGGTGACGAACAGGTCGTCGCCGACCAGCTGCACCTGGTCGCCCAGCTGGGTGGTGAGCGCGACCCAGCCGTCCCAGTCGTCCTCGCTCAGCGGGTCCTCGATGGAGACCAGCGGGTAGTCGCGGACGAGGTCGGCGTAGAAGGCCGACATCTGCTCGGCGCTGCGGACCTGGCCCTCGAAGGCGTAGCCCTCGGCGGAGTGGAACTCGGTGGCGGCCACGTCCAGGGCGAGCGCCACGTCGGTGCCCAGGGTGAAGCCCGCCGCGCTGACCGCCTCGGCGATGACCTCGAGGGCCTCCTTGGTACCCGCGACGTTGGGGGCGAAGCCACCCTCGTCGCCCAGGCCGGTGGACATGCCCTTGCTCTTGAGCACCGACTTCAGCGCGTGGTAGACCTCGGTGCCCCAGCGCAGGGACTCGCGGAAGCTGGCGGCACCGATCGGCGCGACCATGAACTCCTGCACGTCCACGCCGGTGTCGGCGTGCGCGCCACCGTTGAGGATGTTCATCATCGGCACCGGCAGGACGTGGGCGTTGGGGCCGCCGACGTAGCGGAACAGGTCCAGGCCGGAGGAGTCGGCCGCGGCGCGGGCCACGGCGAGGGACACGCCGAGCAGGGCGTTGGCCCCGAGGCGGGACTTGTCCGGCGTGCCGTCCAGGTCGACCAGCTTCTGGTCCACGATGCGCTGCTCGACGGCCTCGATGCCGACCAGCTCCGGGCCGATCTCGTCGAGGACCGCGCGCACGGCCTTCTGCACACCCTTGCCGCCGTAGCGGGAGCCCCCGTCGCGCAGCTCCACCGCCTCGTGCTCACCGGTGGACGCGCCCGAGGGCACGGCCGCGCGGGAGAAGGTGCCATCGTCCAGCGCCACCTCCACCTCCACGGTGGGGTTGCCGCGCGAGTCCAAGATCTCGCGCGCTCCGACCTGTTCAATGACGGCCACGGGTGTGTCTCCTCAACGCGATTGACGGCAAAGTGACCCCCAGCGTATCGGCCCCGCAGGCCCGCCCGAGCGCGGCACGCGGGAGCGGGTCCCGCCGGTCAGCGTCGGGTGCGCACCAGCCGTCGATCAGTCCAGCGCAGCGCGGGCGTAGCTGTCGGCGCCGGTGAACACGTCCTGCACGTAGGCGTTGGACAGGTTGTAGCTGAGGATGGCCCGCCACCAGTCCTCGCCGTTGGTGAGGTTGCGTCCGCCGACGCACAGGTAGCGCCCGGCGGCCACGGCCGCGTCGTCGATGTTCTGCGGGTCGGCGATCCGGTCGCCGTTGCCGTCGGCCTTCCAGCGCGCCCAGGTGGTGGGGATGAACTGGAAGGGGCCGACCGCGCGGTCCCAGGTGGTGTCGGCGTCGAGCGCCCCGCCGTCGGTGTCCGGGATGGCCTGCACGTTGGGCCCGCCGTCCAGGGGGATGCCGATGATCGGCACGGACGAGCGACCGTCAGCCTGCAACACACGGCCGTTGTAGCGCCCGTGGTTGCTCTCCACCCGGGCGATGCCGGCCAGCGTGGTCCAGGAGAGCTTGCAGCGCGGCTGCTCCTTGGCCAGCACGTTCTGGGCGTTGCCGTAGGCCTGCAGCGCGCGAGCCGGCACGTCGATGCGCCTGGCCAGGCCCGCGGCCCAGGCCGAGTAGGGCGAGAGCCCCGCGGGCACGGTGGAGGCCTGCGGCTCCGGAGCGGCGGGCCGGGGGGCGGGCACCGCCGTCGTGGGCCGGGGCTGGTTGGGCACCGGCTGGACCGGCGCCGGCTGGTTGGGCGCAGGCTGGTTGGGCACGGGGTCGGCCACCGGGGCGCCTGGCTCAGCGGCCGGGGCGGGCAGCGCGGCGTTCTGCGGCGGCAGCGGCGCGGTGGCCGGGGCGTCGGCGTTGACGGGCACCGAGGCGGGATCGCTGCTCAGGCTGCCGTCCACCGCCACCGGGGCCAGCGCCTCCACCACGGGACGGGTGCTGCCGCTGGTCGAGGTGACGGCCTGGGCGCCCACCACGGCACCGACCAGGAGCCCCACCGCTACCAGGGCCACCAGGACGCGTGCCAGGTATCCGCGTGCTCTCACGAGAAGTCCAACGGTCCATCCCCCGTTAAGTTACGCCGACGAACCATTCGTGCTGGTCACCGACTCCCCCGTCGCTACTCCACCACCCCGACCGCGTAGCCGGCCGCGTTCTGCAGCACCTGGTTGGCGTAGACCGCCGACCGGTTGTAGGTGAACAGCGCTGATCGCCACCCGTCCGCGGAGCCCATGTCGGCCCCGGTGGAGCACAGGTAGCGGGCCGCTGCCATCGCCGCGTCGTTGACGTTGTTCGGATCGGCCACCCCGTCGCCGTTGGCGTCGGCTCCCCACCGCTGCCAGGTCTCCGGGATGAACTGCATGGGCCCGACCGCCCGGTCCACGGCGGTGTCGCCGTCCAGCACCCCCTCGTCGGTGTCCGCGATCTCCTGCACCCCCGGCGAGCCGTCCAGCGGGATCCCGATGATGGCCGGCCGGGCCGTGCCCGCCAGGTCGAGCCGGGCGCCGCCGTAGCTGCCGTGGCGCGACTCCACCGAGCCGATCCCCGCCAGCGTGGTCCAGCCGAGCGAGCACTGGGGGCGGGCCGCCGCCTGGCTGGCCGCGGCGTAGCCGTAGGCCTGCAGCGCCAGGGCGGGCACTCCGACGGACGTGGACAGGCGCTGCGCCCACTCGGCGAGCTGCGGGTGGGCGCCGACGGGCAGGGCCAGGTCGAGGGCGGGCACCGGTGCCCCGGGGGCGGGCGGCGCCTCCGCGCGCACCCGCCGGTCCATCATGTTGGAGCTGGTGAGGGCGGAGAACCAGCTGACGAGCGCCGCGGCCGCCAGCACGGTGACCAGCAGCAGCGCCAGCGAACCGACCACGGGGCGCATCGATCGTCGTCGTCGAGCTCTGCGCGCCACCACACCATGGTGCCTGATCTGCCGGTGGGCACGCGCTCGCCCGGCAGCACGGCCTCCTCGTCGGTACCTTCGGGTAAGCCTTGCCTTGCCTCACCTGGGGAGAGTCGATGCTCGTCAGCAACGCGTTGATCGGCCTGCGGGAGGGCCTCGAGGCGGCGATCGTCGTGCTCATCCTGGTGGCGTTCCTCGTCAAGACCGACCGCAGCTCCGCTCTGCGCTGGGTGTGGCTGGGCGTCGGCGCGGCCGTGCTCCTCAGCGTGGCGGTGGGCGCGGCCCTGCACTACGGCACCTCCGAGCTGTCCTTCACCGCCCAGGAGGCAGTGGGCGGGTTCGCCTCCATCGTGGCGGTCGCCTTCGTCACCTGGATGGTGCTGTGGATGCGCACCGCGGCGCGCTCGCTGTCCGGCACGCTCAGGGCGGGCATGGAGACGGCGCTGCGAGCCGGCCCGGTCGCGGTGGCCGCGATGGCGTTCCTCGCGGTCGGCCGGGAGGGCCTGGAGACGGCGCTGTTCTTCTTCTCCAGCGTCCAGGCGGCCAACGGCGGCACCGCCCAGCCGCTGCTGGGGTTCGCCCTCGGCCTCGCGACGGCGGTCGTCCTCGGCTACCTGATGTACCGCGGCGCCGTGCGGATCAACCTCAGCCGCTTCTTCACCGTCACCGGCGTACTGCTCGTCGTCGTGGCCGCCGGCATCCTCGCCTACGGCGTGCACGACCTGCAGGAGGCCGGCATCCTGCAGGGACTGAACACCCTGGCCTTCGACGTCAGCGCCCACGTTCGGCCGGACTCCTGGCTGGGCACCCTGCTCAAGGGCATCTTCAACTTCTCCCCCGCCACCACCGTGCTCGAGGCGGTGGTCTGGGTGCTCTACGTGGTGATCGTGCTGACCCTGTTCCTGCGCCCCACCCGCAGCGCCGCCCCCACCCCCGCCACCGCCGCACTCCGCTCGTGAGCGCGCCCCCGCCCCGAAAGGTGTCAGCCGTGCCTCGCACCCCCCTCGCCCGCCCTCTCTCGCTGGCCACTGCCCTCGTGCTCGTGCCGCTCACCCTGGCCGGGTGCACCGCCAAGGCCGGCAGCAGTGCGCACGGCGTGGTCTCGGTCAAGGCCGGCGACAGCTCCTGCGAGGTCTCCACCACCAGCGCGAGCACCGGCAACACCACCTTCGAGGTGACCAACACCGGCAGCAAGACCACCGAGTTCTACCTCTACGCCGAGGGCGACCGGATCATGGGCGAGGTGGAGAACATCAGTCCCGGGCTCAGCCGACGACTCATCGTGGAGGTCCCGCAAGCCGGCAGCTACACCACCGCCTGCAAGCCCGGCATGGTCGGCGACGGCATCCGCGGGGACTTCCTGGTCAGCGGGGACACCGTGCAGGGCGACACCGACACCAAGCTGGACGACGCCACCGACAGCTACCAGCGCTACGTCAACAGCCAGGCCGACGCGCTCACCGCCAAGACCGCCGAGTTCGTCGTCGCCGTCAAGGCCGGTGACGTGGCGCTGGCCAAGACGCTGTACCCGGTGGCCCGCACCTACTGGGAGCGCATCGAGCCGGTGGCGGAGAGCTTCGGCGACCTCGACCCGATCACCGACGGCCGCGAGGACGCCCTGGAACCCGGCCAGGAGCTCACCGGCTGGCACCGCCTGGAGCGCGACCTGTGGCGCGACGGCCTGCAGCCGGACTCCGTGGCCATGGCCGACCAGCTGCAGACCAACGTCAACGAGGTGTCCACCCGGGCCCGCACCGTGGAGCTCTCCGCGCTGGAGATGGCCAACGGCGCCAAGGCCCTGCTGGACGAGGTGGCCACCGGCAAGGTGACCGGCGAGGAGGAGGCCTACTCGCACACCGACCTGTGGGACTTCCGCGCCAACATCGACGGCTCCGAGGCCGCGATCGCGTCGCTGCGCCCGGTGCTGCAGGAGCGCAACCCCGACCTGGTCCCCACCCTCGACGCTCGCTTCACCGCGGTGGACCAGGCCCTCACCGCGCTGCAGTCCGGGGACGGCTACGTGCTCTACGACCAGCTCACCCCCGAGCAGGTCAAGGACCTCTCCGACAAGGTGGACGCGCTGGCGGAGCCGCTGAGCAGCGTGGCCGGGACGGTCGCGGAGTGAGCACCCCGTCCCCGGGCGGGCGGTTCTCCCGGCGCCGGCTGCTGGGGCTCGGTGGCGCCGCGGTGGCCGCGGCCGGGGTAGGGGTGGTGGCTGGGCGGGAGACCGCCGGCGGAGCCACGGTGCCGGGCTCCGCCACGGTGGCCTTCCGCGGCAGCAGGCAGGCCGGGATCATCACCCCGGCGCAGGACCGGCTGCACTTCGTCGCCTTCGACGTCACCACCGACTCCCGCACCGAGCTGGTGGACCTGCTGCGGGAGTGGACCCGGGCGGCCGAGCGGATGACGGCCGGGCAGGAGGCGGTGCCGGACGGCGCCACCGGCGGCAAGGCCCACGCCCCGCCCGGGGACACCGGCGAGGCACTGGGCCTGCCCGCCTCCTCGCTCACCCTCACCATCGGCTTCGGCCCGTCGCTGTTCACGCACCCCGCCCAGGGGGATCGCTTCGGCATCGCCGGGCAGCGCCCGGACCCGCTCACCGAGCTGCCGCGCTTTCCGCACGACCAGCTGGACCCGGCCCGCAGCGGGGGCGACCTCGCCATCCAGGCCTGCGCCGACGACCCGCAGGTGGCGGTGCACGCCATCCGCAACCTGGCCCGCATCGGGTTCGGGGTGGTGTCGGTGCGCTGGTCGCAGCTGGGTTTCGGGCGCACCTCCTCCACCTCCACCACGCAGGCCACCCCCCGCAACCTGTTCGGGTTCAAGGACGGCACCCGCAACCTCAAGGCGGAGGACCCGGCAGCCCTGGACCAGCACGTGTGGGTGCAGCCCGGCGACGGACCGGCCTGGCTCAGCGGCGGGACCTACCTGGTGGCGCGGCGCATCCGGATGCAGATCGAGACCTGGGACCGCTCCTCGCTGAAGGAGCAGGAGACCATCGTGGGGCGCACCAAGGGCTCGGGGGCACCGCTGGGCCAGGTGGACGAGTTCGACCCCGTCGACCTGGGCATCCGCGACTCGCGGGGGCCGGTCATCCCGGTGGACTCACACGTGCGGCTGGCCTCGGCCGAGGAGCTCGGCGGCATCCAGCTGCTGCGCCGCGGCTACAACTTCACCGACGGCTCCGACGGGGTGGGGCACCTCGACGCGGGCCTGTTCTTCCTGGCCTGCTGCCGCAACCCGCAGACGCAGTTCGTGCCGATGCAGCTGGCGCTGGCCAGCAGGGACGCGATGACCGAGTACCTGGAGCACAACGGCTCCGCCGTGTTCGCCTGCCCACCGGGGCTGGGCAGCACCGACTACTGGGGCTCCACGCTGTTCGGCTGAGTCACCCGTGTCTGGGCCCAGGCCCAGTACCGCCGCCAGTCGGGCTCGGACAGCGCCGCGGGGTCGACGCCGTCGCCGCGCGCGGCGCTCTCGGCCGTCCGCACCTGCGCGGCGAAGCGCAGCGCTGCCCGGCGCAGGGTGTCCTCGGCGTCACCGCCGCCCACCGCCGCCAGCTCGGCGGGCACCAGGTCGGCGGGCAGACCGGCGCGGGTGGCGCGGGAGACCATCTTGGCCGCCAGGGCCAGCGCGGGCTGACCGGTGGCCACCCCCTCCACCGCCGAGTCGCGGCGCTTCTCCACCGCCTTGAGCTCCTCCCAGCGCAGCTGCTGCGCCGCGGAGTCGGCCACCCGCTCCACCGCGCCGTGGGCGGGGTCGGCGAACACGTGGGGATGGCGGTGCACCAGCTTGACCACCAGGGCCCGCGCCACGTCGTCGATGTCGAAGCCACCGTCGGCGGCGGGCTGCTCGGCGGCCACGCGGGCGTGGAAGAGCACCTGCAGCAGCACGTCGCCCAGCTCCTCGACCACGTGCACGGGCGCACCGGAGTCCAGCGCGTCCAGCAGCTCGTAGCACTCCTCCACCAGGTAGCGGCGCAGCGAGTCGTGGGTCTGCTCGGCGTCCCACGGGCAGCCGCCGGGCGAGCGCAGGCGGTCCATCACCGCCACCGCCTCCAGCAGCTGGGACCCGGTGGGCGGGTGGCTGCGCACCACCGCAGCACCGGCCGCCCGCCGCTGCAGCACCTGCGGGTGGGCCTCGTCGGAGCTGACCAGCACGGGGGCGTCGGCCACCACGGTGCACGCCGCCCGCACGGCGTCGGGCACGTCGGGGGTGCAGCTGACCGGGCCGCGCAGCAGGGCCAGCGCCGCCGCGGGCACGTCGTCGGGGCGCAGCGGGTCGAGCAGCACCACGGTCGGCGCCTGCCCGGGGTCGGGCGCGCTCACGACCGCGGGCTGAAGACGACGGAGCGCGGGTCGGACTCGTTGACCACCTGGCCCTGGTACGGGTCCCAGGTGCCGTAGCGGGGATTCACCCGCACCTCGGGGTTGCCGGCCAGCTCCTGCAGCAGGGTGACGCCCAGGGCGTAGGTGGAGCTGGCCTGGGCCTGGCTGGCGTCCACGGCGTCGGCGGAGGTGGTCTTCGGCGCGGTGGTGGTGCGGCTGACGATGCGTGCGGCCTGCCACTGCTGGTCCAGCCGGAAGGCGATGCCGCTGCCCTCGGCGGCGGCGAACAGCGGGCTGCCCGCCAGTCCCTCCAGCACCGCCGGGCTCAGCGGGTAGCCGACCTGGGTCTGCTGGCCCTGGGCCTTCGCCTCGTCCACCACGGCGCGGGAGGACTCCGGGCTCTCCGCCATCCGCCGGGCCTTGGCCTCCGCGTCGGCCTGGTCGGTGGCGGTGGTGAGGTCGGCGACCACGGCGAGGCTGTCCCAGGAGGTGGCGCCCAGCTGGGCGATGACCAGCTGGTCGTGGACGAACTGCGGCAGCGTCTGCGGCGTGATGAAGGTGACGCCCTGCCCGTCCAGCACCTTGGGGTCGATCCTGGCCACCTGGTCAGCGATCGCCTGCTCGTCCACCGGCAGGTTGGTGCGCTGCACCGCCCGGGCGACCAGGGCGCGCTGGACCTCCCCGGAGAGCACCTGCTGGGTGATCGTGGGCAGCTGGTCGCGCACCGCGGCGTTCTCGGGTCCACCGCGGAAGGTGAGCACCGAGTCCACCTGGGACTGCAGCTGCTCCACGCTGATGCGGGCGTCGCCGACGGTGGCCGCGGCGCCGGGCAGCGCCGGGCCTCCCCCACAGCCGGTCACGACCAGGGCGGCGGCAGCAGCGGCGAGAGCAAGAGCGGTCCGGCGGCGGGGTGCCCGCACGGGCTGGGAGACGGTCACGGGCGCCACGGTGCCACACACCTCAACCCACTGCAGCAGTGGCCGGGGTCACACTGACCATGCCGGCGGGCTTGCCGTCCAGCTGCAGCAGCAGGTCCGCCACGAACTGCAGCAGCTCGGTGTCGCGCAACCGCTCTGCCCCGATCCCACCACTGCCGGAGCGGGGCAGCGGCAGCTGCACCAGGTGGGTGGTCGGCTTGTGCTGGGCGCTCGGGTAGAGCCGCTTGAGCCGGACCTGCTGGGAGTCGGCCAGCGGCAGCGGCGACAGCCGCAGCTGGGTGCCGGTGACGGTCACCTCGGTCACCGAGTAGTGCCGGCACAGCAACCGCAGCCGGGCCACCGCGAAGAGGTTGTGCACCGGCTCCGGCGGCGGGCCGTAGCGGTCCACCAGCTCCTCCTGCAGGCCGGCCAGGGCGTCCTCGTCCTGCGCCTCGGCCAGCTTGCGGTAGGCCTCCAGGCGCAGTCGGTCGGAGTCCACGTAGTCCGGGGGGATGTGCGCGTCCACCGGCAGGTCCACCCGCACCTCCTTGACCTCCTCGGCGGTGGGGATGGCGTGGCCGTCGGCGGCGGCGCGGTAGGCCTCCACCGCCTCGCCCACCAGCCGGATGTAGAGGTCGAAGCCGACGCCGGCGACGTGCCCGGACTGCTCGGCGCCGAGCACGTTGCCCGCGCCGCGGATCTCCAGGTCCTTCATGGCCACCGCCATGCCGGCGCCCAGCTCGGAGTTCTGCGCGATGGTGGCGAGCCGGTCGTAGGCGGTCTCGGTGAGCGGCTTCTCCGGCGGGTACAGGAAGTAGGCGTAGCCCCGGTCACGGCTGCGGCCCACGCGGCCCCGCAGCTGGTGCAGCTGGCTCAGGCCGAGGGCGTCGGCCCGCTCCACCAGCAGCGTGTTGGCGTTGGAGATGTCCAGCCCGGTCTCGATGATGGTGGTGCACACCAGCACGTCGTGCTCGCGGTTCCAGAAGCCCTCGACGGTCTTCTCCAGCACGTCCTCGTTCATCTGCCCGTGCGCCACGGCCACCCGGGCCTCCGGCACCAGGTCACGGATGCGCTTGGCCGCCTTGTCGATCGAGGACACCCGGTTGTGCACGTAGAACACCTGGCCGTCGCGGAGCAGCTCGCGGCGCACCGCGGCGGCGACCTGCTTGTCGTCGTAGGCGCCGACGTAGGTGAGGATCGGGTGCCGCTCCTCGGGCGGGGTGAGGATGGTGGACATCTCGCGGATGCCGGCCAGGCTCATCTCCAGCGTGCGCGGGATGGGGGTGGCGGACATGGTGAGCACGTCCACCGCGGTGCGCATCGCCTTGATGTGCTCCTTGTGCTCCACGCCGAAGCGCTGCTCCTCGTCCACCACCACCAGGCCGAGGTCCTTCCACTGCACGCCGGTCTGCAGCAGCCGGTGCGTGCCCACCACGATGTCCACGCTGCCGTCGGCCAGGCCGGCCAAGGTCTCCTTGGCCTCCTTGGGGTCGGTGAAGCGGGACAGCCCGCGCACGGTGACCGGGAAGCCCGTCATCCGCTCGGTGAAGGTCTGCAGGTGCTGCTGCGACAGCAGGGTGGTGGGCGCGAGCACGGCGACCTGCTTGCCGTCCTGCACCGCCTTGAACGCCGCGCGCACCGCGATCTCGGTCTTGCCGTAGCCGACGTCGCCGCAGATCACCCGGTCCATCGGGACCGGCTTCTCCATGTCGGACTTGACCTCGTTGATGGCGGTCATCTGGTCCACGGTCTCGGTGAAGGGGAACGCGTCCTCCATCTCCCGCTGCCACGGGGTGTCCGGGCCGAAGGCGTGGCCGGGGGCGGCCTGGCGGGCGGCGTAGAGCTGCACCAGCTCGGCCGCGATCTCCCGGACGGCCTTGCGGGCCTTGCGCTTGGTGTGCGCCCAGTCCGAGCCGCCCAGCTTGCTCAGCGCGGGCAGCTCGCCACCGACGTAGCGGGAGAGCTGGTCCAGGGAGTCCATCGGGACGAACAGCCGGTCGCCGGGGTGGCCGCGCTTGCTGGGCGCGTACTCCACAACCAGGTACTCCCGGCGGGCGCCGCCGACCGTGCGCTCCACCATCTCCACGAACTTGCCGATGCCGTGCTGGTCGTGCACCACCAGGTCACCGGCGTGCAGGGCGAGCGGATCCACCTGGTTGCGCCGCTTGGCGGGCAGCCGGCGGCCGTCGGTGGTGGAGGCGGCCCGGTTGCCGGTGAGGTCGGACTCCGAGACCACCACCAGCCGGACGCCGGGCAGCACCACGCCGTCGGAGAGGCTGCCGCAGAGCACGGTGACGTGGCCGGGCTCGGGGGCGGCACCGGGCTCGCCGCGCACGGCCGACACCTCGGCCTCCACCAGCCGCTCCAGCACCCGCTGGGCCGTGCCGGCGCCGGCGACCACCACGGCGGCGGCGCCTCCGGAGGCGCAGTGGGCGCGCAGCATGGCGAAGGTGGCGGCGATCTCCGGCTCCAGCCCGCGGGCGGGCTTGACGGCGGTGACGTCCAGAGTGAGCGCGCCGGAGCCCTCGCGCCCGGACAGCAGCGGGCTCAGCGTCCACCACGGGGTGCCGTGCTGCTGGGCGTTCTCGCGCACCTCGTCCAGGCCGCGGTAGGCCGAGGCGCCCAGGTTCAGCCCCTTGGGGTCCAGCGGGGCGGCGGCCCCCACCGAGGCCGCCGTCCAGGACGCCTCCAGGAACTCCTGGCCGGTGCGCACCAGGTCGTGGGCGCGGGTGCGGATCTTCTCCGGGTCGCACAGCAGCACGTGCGAGCCGGTGGGCATCGCGTCGGTGAGCAGCTCCAGCTGGCCGGGCAGCAGCACCGGCAGCAGGGCCTCCATGCCCTCCACCGGGATGCCGTCGGCCAGCTTCTCCAGCATCTCGGTGAGGGCGGCGTCCTCGGCGTGGTCGGCGGCCAGCGCACGGGCCCGCTCCCGCACGTCGGCGGTGAGCAGCATCTCCCGGCAGCCCGGCGCCTCCAGCACGGCGACCTCGACGTCGTCCAGGGAGCGCTGGTCGGCCACCGCGAAGGCGCGCAGCTCGCTCACCTCGTCGCCCCAGAACTCCACCCGCACCGGGTGGTCACAGGTGGGCGGGAAGACGTCCAGGATGCCGCCGCGGATGGCGAACTCACCGCGCTTGCCCACCATGTCCACCCGGGCGTAGGCCAGCTCGACCAGGCGCTGCACCACGCCGTCGAAGCTGTGCTCCTCGCCCACCTTCATCCGCACCGGCTCCATCTCGCCCAGCCCCACCGCCATCGGCTGGACCAGGCTGCGCACGGTGGTGATCACCACCTGCAGCGGCTCGCCCCCGGGGTTCTCCTCCGGGTGGGCCAGGTGGCGCAGCGTCTGCAGGCGCCGGCCCACGGTGTCCGCGCGCGGGGACAGCCGCTCGTGCGGCAGGGTCTCCCAGGAGGGGAACAGCGCCACCCGGTGCTCGCCGAGCATCTCGGTGAGCGAGGCACCCAGGTCCTCGGCCTCGCGGCCGGTGGCGGTGACCACCAGCACGGGCACCTGCTGGGCGAGGGCGCCGACGACGAACGGGCGGGCGGAGCTGGGGCCCTCGAGCTCCAGGTGGGCGGTGCCGACGGCCTCGGTGACCGCCTGCAGCGCGGAGTCAGGAAGGGCAGTGGCGAGCAGACCGGCGAGCGGTGCAGACAACGAGGAGCTCCAGAGGTAGTTCAGCGAGCACGGCAGGCCACCGCCGAATCTGCGCGACCCGGGCGGTGCCTCACCTCAAGTTTAGGCCGGGCTGCACGGTACTGGGGCTTTGACGGGTGCCACCGGCTCCCCTGGCGATCAACAGCAGCGACCGTGAGACTGACGTGGTGCAGCTACCCAGGGTGATCACGTGGACGCTCGGCACCGTGCTGCTGCTGAGCGCCTGCACCACCGAGCCGACCGCGCCCCCGGCCCCGCCGCCGCCCGGCACCCCCGCGCTGCAGGTGCAGACCGTGGCCGCCGGGCTGGAACACCCCTGGGACGTGGGGTTCCTGCCGGACGGGTCGATGCTGGTGACCGAGCGGGCAGGGCGCCTGCAGCTGGTGCGCGACGGCGTCACCACCGCGGTGCGCGCCGACCTCTCCGACGTCCACGCCCGCGGCGAGGCGGGCCTGATGGGCCTGCTGGTGCACCCCGACTTCGCCGCCAGCCGGCAGTTCTCCACCTGCCACGCCCACGCCCAGGACGAGCGAGCGGTGGACGTGCGGGTGAGCACCTGGCAGCTGTCCGCCGACGGCGCGAGCGCGACCCGGGTCGGTGACCCGCTGCTGTCCGGCATCCCGCTCAACCCCTCGGGGCGCCACTCCGGCTGCCGGCTCGCGCTGGGTCCCGCCGGCGAGCTGCTGGTCGCCACCGGCGACACCGCCCGCGCCGGCGTGGCCCAGGACCTGGGCTCGCTGGGTGGCAAGACCCTGCGCGCCGACCTGGCCACGGGCGCCGCCCTGCCCGGCGCCCCGCTGCCCGAGCACCCCTACGTGTGGACCTACGGCCACCGCAACCTGCAGGGCGTCGCGGTGCGTCCGGGCAGCGGGCAGGTGTACACCGCCGAGCACGGGCCGGACGTGGACGACGAGGTGAACCTGCTGCGCGCGGGCGCCAACTACGGGTGGGACCCCAGCCAGGGCGGCACCGAGACCAGCTACGACGAGTCGGTGCCGATGACCGACACCACACGCTTCCCGGACGCGGTGGCCGCGCTGTGGTCCTCCGGCGATCCCACCGAGGCGGTCTCCGGCGCCACCTTCCTCACCGGCGCGCAGTGGGGCCCGCTGGAGGGCGGGCTGGTGGTGGCCGCGCTCAAGGGCCAGCAGGCGCTGGTGCTGCGGCTGGACCCCGCAGGCCAGGTGAGCGACGTGGTCCAGCTGCCCGAGCTGGACGGCACCCACGGGCGGCTGCGCTCGGTGCAGCAGGGCCCCGACGGCGCCCTCTACCTCACCACCGACAACGGCTCCGGGGACGAGCTGCTGCGGGTCACCCCCACCGGCGGCTGAGGGCCCCGGCTCAGGGCCGGCCCACTCCGAGGTAGGTCCACCCCGCCGCCCGCCAGCGGGCCGGGTCCAGGCAGTTGCGGCCGTCGATGACGACCCTGGCGCCGACCTGGCCGGCGAGGGACTCCGGGACGAGCTGGCGGAACTCCTCCCACTCCGTCAGCACGAGCACCGCGTCGGCGCGGGTGCAGGCCTCCAGCGCGGTGGTCGCGTAGGTGAGCGTGGGGAACACCCGCCGGCAGCTCTCCGTCGCCTTGGGGTCGTACACGCTCACCGCGGCGCCCTGCAGCTGCATCTGCCCGGCCACGTTCAGCGCCGGCGAGTCACGCACGTCGTCGGAGTCGGGCTTGAACGCCGCCCCCAGCACCGCCACCCGGGCGCCGAGCAGCGAGCCCCCGACGGCGAGGCGGGTGCGCTCGACCATGGCGGCGCGGCGGCTCATGTTGACGTTGTCCACCTCGCGCAGGAAGGCCATGGCGTGGCCCACGCCCAGCTCGCCGGCACGGGCCATGAACGCCCGGATGTCCTTGGGCAGGCAGCCGCCGCCGAACCCGATGCCGGCGTTGAGGAAGCGGCGGCCGATGCGGTCGTCGTAGCCGATGGCGTCGGCCAGCCGCACCACGTCCGCGCCGGCGGCCTCGCAGACGTCGGCGATGGCGTTGATGAAGGAGATCTTGGTGGCCAGGAAGGCGTTGGCGGCGACCTTCGCCAGCTCGGCGGTGGCCAGGTCGGTGACCAGCAGCGGGACGTCCTCGGCCAGCAGCCGGGCGTAGATCTCCCGGGTCAGCTGCTCCGCGGTGCCCGGGCGGTCCGCGTCGACGCCGAGGACCAGCCGGTCGGGGTGGATGGTGTCCTGCACGGCGAAGCCCTCCCGGAGGAACTCGGGGTTCCACGCCAGCTCCACCTCGTCGCCGGCCGGGGCCACCGCGCGCAGCCGCGCACCGAGGACGGCGGCGGTGCCCACCGGCACGGTGGACTTGCCGAGGACCACCGCCGGCGTGGTGAGCAGCGGGGCCAGCGAGTCGATCACCGCCTCCACGGCCGTCAGGTCGGCGGAGAGCTCGCCGGTCTTCTGCGGGGTGCCGACGGTGAGGAAGTGCACGTCGCCCCAGGCGGCGGCCTCGGCGTAGGAGCCGGTGAACCGCAGCCGGCCACCGGCCAGGTGCGCCTGCAGGATCTGTTGCAGCCCGGGCTCGTAGAACGGGACCTCGCCGTCGTTGAGCTTGGCCACCTTGCCGGGGTCCACGTCCACCCCGAGCACGTCGTGGCCCAGCTCGGCCATGCTCGCCGCGTGGGTGGCGCCCAGGTACCCGGTGCCCAGCACCGTGATCCTGTGACCCATGGAGCAGAGAATGCCTGGTCAGACGGCCTGGCGCCGGATGAGCAGCGGCGCTCAGGTCACCCGCAGCCGCGGGGTGCTCTCCAGGTGCGCCAGCCCGTTCCAGCACAGGTTCACCAGGTGCGCGGCCACCGCCTGCTTGTCCGGCACCCGCTCGTCCAACCACCACTGCGCCGTCAGCGCCACCATGCCCACCAGCGACTGCGAGTACATCCGCGCCATCTGCCGCGGGTAGCCGCGCTCGGCGAACTCGTGACCCAGGATGTGCTCCACCTGGCTGGCCACGTCGTTGAGCAGCCCGGAGAAGTGGCCGGCGAGGGTGAACGGCGGTGAGTCCCGCACCAGCACGCGGAAGCCGTCGGTGCACTCCTCCACGTAGGTGAGCAGCGCCATGGCCGCCTGCTCCAGGCGCACCCGCGGGTGCGCGGCCGAGCGCACCCGCGGCTGCCCGACCGACAGCGCGGTGCTGATCCGCCGCAGCAGCTCCTGGGTCTCCTGCTCCACCACCACGCCGTAGATGCCGTCCTTGCCACCGAAGTGGCCGTACACCACCGGCTTGCTCACCCCGGCACGCAGCGCGATCTCCTCCACCGACGTCGCGGCGTAGCCGCGCTCGGCGAAGAGGGCACGGGCGACGTCCACAAGCTGCGCACGGCGCTGCAAACCGGTCATCCGGGCCCGGACGGGCGGGGGGAGGTGCTGCTCAGCTGACACGATGCTCCACTCTGCCCGCGTCACCAGTGACCACTTGGCCAGCCGAGCCTATCCACCGCCGCCGCCGACCATGGCCGTGTCCGCCCAGGGCTCCGCTCGTGAGACCATCGTCGGGCACGCTTTCCGCCGTGGTGTAAAGGCAGCACCTCTGATTTTGGTTCAGATGGTTCAGGTTCGAATCCTGGCGGCGGAGCGACGCCTGCCCGGCACCGGGCGGGCCGTAGGATCACTGCGAGTGGTTGGCCTCGGCCGACCCGCGTGCGGTGGCCCGTGCGGTGTGACCCCAGACTGTCGTGAGGAGCTTCTACGGGTATGCAGGCTGAACGCATGCGCACTGGTCCATCCGCCGAACCCGCCGCAGTGGTGGTGCTGGCTGCCGGAGCCGGGACGCGGATGCGCTCCAGCCTGCCGAAGGTGCTGCACCAGGTGGGCGGGCGCAGCCTGCTCGCGCACTCCCTGCACGCCGCGGCCGGGCTCTCCCCCCGCCACCTCGTCGCCGTGGTCGGGCACGACCGCGAACGGGTCGGCGCGGCGGTGGCCGATGTTGCTGCCGAGCTGGACCGCCCCGTCGCCGCCGCCGTGCAGGCCGAGCAGAACGGCACCGGCCACGCCGTGCAGTGCGCGCTGGCCGAGCTGCCCGCCGACCTCACCGGGACCGTGGTGGTGACCTACGCCGACGTGCCGCTGCTGGACACCGCGACGCTGCGCGAGCTGCTCGCCGCGCACACCGAGCAGGACGCCGCGGTCACCGTGCTCACCACCCACCTGTCCGACCCCACCGGCTACGGCCGGGTGCTGCGCGACGACACCGGGCAGGTCAGCTCCATCGTGGAGCACAAGGACGCCTCCCCGGAGCAGCTGGCGGTCACCGAGGTCAACTCCGGTGTGTACGCCTTCGACGCGGCCGTGCTGCGCACCGGGCTGGGTCGGCTGGACACCAACAACTCCCAGGGCGAGCTGTACCTGACCGACCTGGTGCACGGCGCCCGCACGGACGGCCACCGGGTGGCCGGGCTGGCCGTCACCGACGACTGGCTGGTGGCCGGCGTCAACGACAAGGTGCAGCTGTCCCAGCTGGGCGCGGAGCTCAACCGGCGGGTGCTGGCGCGCTGGATGCGCGCCGGCGTGACCGTGGTCGACCCCGCCACCACCTGGCTGGACGTCACCGTCGAGCTGGCCCCTGACGTGCAGCTGCACCCCGGGGTGCAGCTGCACGGGCGCACCCGGGTGGACACCGGCGCTCAGGTGGGGCCGGACACCACCCTCACCGACGTGCGCGTGGGGGCGAACGCCTCGGTGGTGCGCACCCATGGCAGCGAGGCCGTGATCGGCGCGGACGCCACGGTGGGCCCGTTCGCCTACCTGCGCCCCGGCACCGTGCTGGGCGCGGCCGGCAAGATCGGCACCTTCGTGGAGACCAAGAACGCCAGCATCGGCGCCGGCTCCAAGGTCCCGCACCTGACCTACGTCGGCGACGCCACCGTGGGCGAGCACAGCAACATCGGCGCCTCCAGCGTGTTCGTCAACTACGACGGCGTGAGCAAGAGCCGCACCGAGATCGGCTCGCACGTCCGCACCGGCTCCGACACCATGTTCATCGCCCCGGTGCGGGTGGGCGACGGCGCCTACACGGGCGCGGGCACCGTGGTCAGCCAGGACGTGCCGCCGGGAGCGCTCGCCGTCTCCGGGGGCCGCCAGCGCAACATCGAGGGCTGGGTCGCCCGCAAGCGCCCCGGCACCGCAGCCGCGCAGGCCGCCGAGGCCACCCGCGCCACCGCAGCAGCACCACAGACCCCCACCACCCCCACCCTCTCAACTCCTAAGGACGGCGAAGCTCTGTGAGCGCTATGCCCGCAACGCCCAAGAAGAACCTGATGTTTTTTGCCGGGCGCGCGCACCCCGAGCTGGCCGACCAGGTTGCCGAGCAGCTGGGGGTCTCCATCACTCCGCAGACCGCCCGGGACTTCGCCAACGGCGAGATCTTCGTGCGCTTCGAGGAGTCGGTGCGTGGGTGTGACGCCTTCGTCCTGCAGAGCCACTGCGCGCCCATCAACACCTGGCTGATGGAGCAACTGATCATGGTCGACGCGCTCAAGCGCGCCTCCGCCAAGCGGATCACCGTGATCATGCCGTTCTACCCCTACGCCCGGCAGGACAAGAAGCACCGCGGCCGGGAGCCGATCTCGGCCCGCCTCATCGCGGACATGTTCAAGACCGCCGGCGCGGACCGCATCATGACCGTGGACCTGCACACCGCACAGATCCAGGGCTTCTTCGACGGCCCGGTGGACCACCTGCTGGCCACCTCGCTGCTCTCGGAGTACGTCACCAGCAAGTACCCCGACGAGAACGTCACCGTGGTCTCCCCCGACTCCGGGCGGGTCCGCCAGGCGGAGAAGTGGGCCGACACCCTCGGCGGCGTGCCCATCGCGTTCGTGCACAAGACCCGTGACCCGCGGGTGCCCAACCAGGTCAAGGCCAACCGCGTGGTCGGCGACGTCGAGGGCCGCACCTGCATCCTCATCGACGACATGATCGACACCGGCGGCACCATCGCCAGCGCCGTGCAGGTGCTGCGCGACGCCGGGGCCAAGGACGTCATCATCGCCGCCACCCACGGCGTGCTGTCCGGCCCGGCCACCGAGCGGCTGTCCACCTGTGGCGCCCGCGAGGTCATCTTCACCAACACCCTGCCCATCGGCGAGGACAAGCAGTTCCCGCAGCTGACGGTGCTCTCCATCGCGCCGCTGCTGGCCCGCGCCATCCGGGCGGTCTTCGAGGACGGCTCGGTGACCAGCCTCTTCGACGGCGACGCCTGAACCCGTCGCTGCTCACCGGCAGCCGCACGGTGGATAATCTGCCGCACAGCTAGCAGATTAGCTGCACGGCGGCTGCTAGTCTGGCGCCGTTCGTGCCGGTGCTGGTGGATGGAGCAACCATGGCGGAGACACCGGCCTCGCAGCGCGGGGTGTACGGGATCTCGGTGGCCGCCGAGCTCTCCGGCATCAGCCCGCAGACGCTGCGGCTCTACGAGCGCCGCGGGCTGGTCGCACCCTCGCGCACCGACGGGGGCACCCGCCGCTACAGCGAGGACGACCTGCGCCGACTGCAGCGGGTGGCGGAGCTGGTGGAGGCCGGGGTCAACCTGGTCGGGGTCGCCCACATCGTGGAGCTGGAGCAGCACAACGTGCGCCTGCGCCGGAGCAACGACGAGCTCACCTCGGACAACAGCCAGCTGGAGAGCGACAACGCCCGGCTGCGGGCCGAGCGCGGGGACTGAGCCTCCCCGCACACCCGTCGGTGCGGAGCGGTCGCGGTGGTGCGGTAGGCTTCCCCAGTTGTCTCGGCGAGGGTGACCCGCACGTGCAGGGTCCCGTGATCGACGCGGCTGCGGTCTTGACGACGCACGGCTGTGACGTGTCCACCCCTCGCCGGGCCCCGGACCAGCTGTCGCACCAAGAACCGCACCAAGGAGTCATCGTGGCCGAGAACATCACCCTCAACGCTGAGAAGCGCACCGAGTTCGGCAAGGGTGCTGCCCGCCGCACCCGCAACGCCGGCAAGGTCCCCGCCGTGGTCTACGGCCACGGCACCGACCCCGTGCACCTGGCGCTGCCCGCGCTGGAGTTCGCCCGCGTGCTGCGCGCCCACGGCACCAACGCCGTCATCACCGTCACCGCCGACGGCGAGGAGCACCTGGCTCTGGTGAAGACCGTCGTCGTGCACCCGCTGCGCAACTACATCGAGCACGCCGACCTGCTGGTGATCCGTCGCGGCGAGAAGGTCAACGTCGAGATCCCCGTCACCATCGTCGGCGACCCGGCCCCCGGCGCCCTGGTCACCCAGGACGCCAGCACGGTCGAGGTCGAGGCCGACGTCATGACCATCCCGGAGCAGATCGAGGTGTCCATCGACGGCCGCCCCGTCGGCACGCAGATCGTCGCCAGCGACCTCGCGCTGCCCGAGGGCGCGACCCTGGTCTCCGACCCGGAGATGCTGGTCGTCAACATCGTGGAGGCCCCCTCCGAGGCCGCGCTGGAGGCCGAGCTCGACACCGAGGGCGCCGGCGTGGTGGAGGATGCTCCGGACGAGGGCACCGTGGCCGACGAGGCCCCCGCCGCGGACAACGCCTCCGAGGCCGACCAGAGCTGAGCCTCTCGCTCAACGCAGTCACACCGGCGGCGCGTCTCCCCTTCTGCGGGTGGCGCGCCGCTGGTGCGTCCGGCTGACCCCCACACTCCGAAGAGGACCGATGCCCGACCACACTCCCGGACCGCCCGCTGCGGCGCCGGGCCGCCCGAGCGCCCACGCCAGCGCGACCGCGGTCGCCGCGGCCCCGCCCGACCCCGCGCTGCCCGCCATGGTCGTGGGTCTGGGCAACCCGGGGCCGTCCTACGCCCGCACCCGCCACAACGTCGGCTTCCTCGTCGCCGACCTGCTCGCCGCCCGGATGAGTGGACGTTTCAGCGCGCACAAGCGCAGCAACGCCGAGGTGGTGGAGGGGCGGCTGGCGAACCGGCGCACCGTGCTGGTCAAGCCGCGCACGTTCATGAACGAAGCCGGCGGCCCGGTGAGCTCGGCGGTCAAGTTCTTCTCGGTCGGGGTGAGCGAGCTGGTGGTGGTGCACGACGACCTCGACCTGGAGCTGGGCACCGTGCGGCTCAAGCGCGGTGGCGGCGAGGGCGGGCACAACGGCCTGCGCTCCATCAGCCGCTCGCTGGGCAGCAAGGACTACCTGCGGGTGCGCGTCGGCATCGGCCGCCCGCCCGGGCGGATGGATCCCGCCGACTACGTGCTCAAGCCGTTCGCGGGCTCCGAGCGCACCGCGGTGGAGCTCGCCGTGGACGACGCCGCCGACGCGGTGGAGCTGCTGCTGGTGCGCAGCCTCACCGACGCCCAGCAGGTGGTGCACGCCCGCTAGCCCCCGTGCCTCCCCAGACACGGCACCGCCCCGGTCCGCAGGTGCGGCCGGGGCGGTGCTGTGTCTGGTGGTGCTGTGTCTGTGCGGGGACTAGCTGACCAGGGCCACCGAGGTGGAGCGGCGCAGCTTGCCCGACGGGGTCTTGGGCACCGAGCCCGGGGCCAGCACCGTGACGTTGCGCGGGCGCACCCCGGTGGCGCTGACCACCGCGGCGGTCACCTCCTTGCGAATGCGCTCCACCTGGGTCTCGTCGGCGTGCTGGTTGCTCTCCAGCACCACGGCGAAGGACTCCCGGCGCTCGCCGGCCTCCATCCGCACGGCCACCACGTTGCCGGCACGCACCCCGGCGACGGTGGCCGCCGCCCGCTCGATGTCGGTGGGGTAGATGTTGCGCCCGCCCATGATGATGACGTCCTTGACGCGGCCACAGACCACCACGTGACCGTCCTCGGTGACGTAGCCCTCGTCACCGGTGTCCAGCCAGCCCTCGTCGTCGCGGATGTCCTGCGGGCCGTCCACGGTGAGGTAGCCGGGGGTGATCGGCTCGCCACGCAGCTGCAGCACGCCGACCCCGCGGGTGGGCAGCACGTTGCCCTCCGGGTCGACGGTGCGCACCTCGATGCCCTCCAGCGGCAGACCCAGGCTCGGGAAGCCGCGGGTGTTCTCCCCCGTGGCGGGCTTGGCCACCCGGTCGCGCTCCAGCGCGTCGGTGTCCACCGTGTCCACGATGAGGTCGGTGTCCAGCGGGTGGAAGGAGATGGCCAGGGTGGACTCGGCCATGCCGTAGGCGGGAACCATCGCCGAGGAGCGCAGGCCGAAGCGGGCCCCGGCCTCCAGGAAGCTGAACGCCGCGGCCGGGTCGATCGGCTCGGCGCCGTTGAGCGCGAAGCGCATGGAGGACAGGTCGTACTTGCCGTCCTCCTCCTTGGCCAGGCGCTTGGCGACCACGGCGTAGGCGAAGTTCGGGGCGGCGGTGATGGTGCCCTTGTAGCGGCTGATCAGCTCCAGCCACAGCAGCGGGGAGCGCAGGAAGTCCATCGGGGTGATGGAGATGAGGTCCACGCCCAGGGTCATCGGCACGGTGAGGAACCCGACCATGCCCATGTCGTGGAACAGCGGCAGCCAGCTGACCATGACGTCGTTGCCGTAGTCGAAGTTGGCGCCCTTGGCCATGCCCAGGATGTTGGCGTTGAGGTTGCGGTGGGTGATCCGCACGCCCTTGGGGGTCCCGGTCGAGCCCGAGGTCAGCTGCAGCAGCGCCGTGGCGTCCTCGTCCACCTCGAGCGGGTCCGTGTCCGGGCCGGTGACCAGGTCAGCCATCTCCACCACGGCGACCTTGCGCTCCTCCAGCAGCGGCTTGATGGCGCCGAAGGGCTCGCCGAGCAGGACGACGCTGGCGCCGACCATGTCCAGCACCGTCATGGTCTCCTCGGCCCACACGCCCAGGTCGGTGCGCGGGGTGGGCTGGTGCAGCATGGTGACGCTGGCGCCACGCATCCACGCCGACTGGATCGCCGGGGCGATCTCCACCGACTCACCGGCCAGGATGGTGACTGCGTCACCGGGGCCCACCCCCGCGGCGGCCAGCGCACCGGCGCCCTTGCGGGCCAGCGCGTGGATCTCGCCCCAGCTGCGGCGCAGGGGTGCATCCGGCTCACCGGTGACCATCCCGTTCGGGGAGGTGGCAGCGGTGCGGTACAGGGTCTCGGTAAACGTACTCACGGGTAACACAATAGAGGGCGTTGCCCCAAACCTCTGCAGGGCTCGGCAGGAAACGCGGGCACCGGCCACATTTGCCGGAGCGATACCCTGGGGTGCTGACCACCCGAAAGGACCACTCGTGACCCAGACCCCCTCCGCACCGGCTTCCGAGGAGCGTCTCGCGAGCGACCGTGCCGGGATGGCAGTGGCCACCGAGGTCGCCCGCAGGCGCACGTTCGCCGTGATCAGCCACCCCGACGCCGGAAAGTCCACGCTCACCGAGGCTCTGGCGCTGCACGCCAAGGTGATCTCCGAGGCCGGTGCCATCCACGGCAAGGCCGGCCGCCGCTCCACCGTCTCCGACTGGATGGAGATGGAGAAGGCCCGCGGCATCTCGGTGACCTCCACCGCGCTGCAGTTCACCTACCGCGACACGGTGATCAACCTGGTCGACACCCCCGGCCACGCCGACTTCTCCGAGGACACCTACCGGGTGCTCACCGCCGTCGACGCCGCCGTCATGCTCATCGACGCCGCCAAGGGCCTGGAGCCGCAGACCCTCAAGCTGTTCCAGGTCTGTCGCCACCGCGGCATCCCGGTGATCACCGTCATCAACAAGTGGGACCGGCCGGGCCAGGCGCCGCTGGAGCTGATGGACGAGATCGAGGAGCGCATCGGCCTCAAGCCCACCCCGCTGCTGTGGCCGGTGGGCATCGCCGGCGACTTCCGCGGCCTGCTGGACCGCACCAACGGCTCCTACATCCGCTTCACCCGCACCGCCGGCGGCGCCAAGATCGCCCCCGAGGAGCTGATGGACGCCGAGGCGGCCGCGGCGCGCGAGGGCGTGGACTGGGACAACGCCGTGGAGGAGAGCGAGCTGCTGAGCATCAGCGGCGCCGACCACGACCAGGAGCAGTTCCTGGCCGGGCGCACCTCCCCGGTGATCTTCGGCTCGGCGATGCTCAACTTCGGCGTGCACCAGATCCTGGACGCGCTGGTCGACCTCGCTCCCCCGCCGGGTGACCGTCCCGACGTGGACGGTCACCCCCGCCCGGTGACGGCACCCTTCAGCGCGGTGGTGTTCAAGGTGCAGGCGGGCATGGACTCCGCGCACCGCGACCGGCTGGCCTACATCCGGGTGTGCTCGGGCACCTTCGAGCGGGGCATGGTGGTGACCAACGCCGCCACCGGCAAGCCGTTCACCACCAAGTACGCCCAGTCGGTGTTCGGCCGCGAGCGCTCCACGGTGGAGACCGCCTACCCCGGCGACGTGGTGGGCCTGGTCAACGCGCTCACCCTGCGCCCCGGCGACACCCTCTACACCGAGGAGCCGGTGCGCTACCCGCCGATGCCCAGCTTCGCGCCGGAGTTCTTCGCGGTGCTGCGGGCCGACAGCGCCGGCAAGTACAAGCAGTTCCGCCGCGCGGTGGACCAGCTGGACTCCGAGGGCGTGGTGCAGGTGCTGCGCAACGACCTCCGCGGCGACGCCTCCCCCGTGCTGGCGGCGGTGGGCCCCATGCAGTTCGAGGTGGTGGCCGCGCGGATGAAGGCCGAGTTCGACGTCGAGGCCAAGATGGAGAACCTGGGCTACTCGCTGGCCCGGCGCACCGACGCGGAGTCGGCCGACGAGCTCAACCGCCAGCGCGGCATCGAGGTGTTCACCCGCAGCGACGGGGTGCTGCTGGCACTGGTCAGCGACAAGTGGCGCCTGCAGTACATCCAGAAAGAGCACCCCGGGCTCACCCTGGAGCCGCTCGTGGCCGCCGCCGACTGACGGACGTGCCCAGCGCAGGGATCGGCAGCCACCACGTGCGGGCGGTGCTGCAGGGAGTGGTCGCGGACGAGCGGGCCGAGCTGCTCACCAGTGCCGGCATCGACGGCACCGGGCTCGACGGCACCGGGCTCGACGGCACCGGGCTCGACGGCGAAGGTGGCCCGCATGTGGTGTCCACCGAGCAGTTCGCCCGGCTGGTGCGCGGGGTGTGGGACCACCTGGACGACGAGCTGATGGGGCACTGGCCGGTGCCCAGCCGGCGCGGCACCTTCGCCACCATGGGGCTGCTGGCGGTGCACTGCCCCGACCTGCGCACCGCGCTGACCCGGGCCACCGCGTTCTACCACCTCTTTCCCGGTGGGCCGCGGTTTCGGCTGCAGGTGGGTGCAGAGCAGACCCGGCTGGAGCTGGCGCCCGGGCCCGGGGTGTTCCTCACCGAGTCGCTGCTGATGATCTGGCACCGCTTTGCCAGCTGGCTGGTGCGGGCGCCGATCGTGCCCCTGGCGGTGGAGCTGGCCTATCCCCCGCCGGCGCACCGCGGGGAGTACACCCAGCTGTTCGGGGCGCCGGTGGTCTTCGACCAGCCGTGCAGCGCGCTGGTGCTGGACACCGCAGACCTGCACACCTCGGTGCAGCGCGACGAGCGGGCGCTGGCCGGGTTCCTGCGCAGCTCTCCGGCCGACCTGCTGGCCCGCCGCGAGCACGGCACCAGCCGCGCCGCCGCGGTGCGCCGGGTGGTGGGTGAGGACCTGGCCGCCACCGGGCTGCTGCCCACGCTGCCGCACGTGGCCGCCCGGCTGGGCTACAGCCCGGCGTCGCTGCGCCGCCACCTCGCCGCCGAGCGCACCTCCTACTCGGCGGTGTGCGACGCGCTGCGCCGCGACCTGGCCACCGCCAGCATCACCGACGCCCACGAGCCGCTGGACGAGCTGGCCGTGCGGCTGGGCTTCTCCGAGGCCAGCGCCCTGCACCGGGCGTTCCGGCGGTGGACCGGGCACTCACCCGGCTCCTACCTGGCCGCGCAGCAGCGCTGAGCGGGCGGCCCCTGAACGAGCAGCACCGCCCCGCGACCAGGGGTCACGGGGCGGTGCTGGGTGCGCGGGGAGAGCTCTAGAACTGCTCGCCGGCCTCAGCCTTGGCGACCAGCAGCGCGGGCGGGGCGAACCGCTCGCCGAAGCGCTCGGCCAGCTCCTTGGCCCGCTCCACCGCCTGCGGCAGCCCGTAGCCGTTGAGGAACTGCAGCACGCCACCGGTCCAGGGGGCGTAGCCGATGCCGAAGATGCTGCCGATGTTGGCGTCGGCGACGGAGTCGATGACCCCCTCCTCCACGCAGCGCACCGACTCCAGGGCCTCCGCGAAGAGGAAGCGGTCCCGGATGTCCTGGCCGGTGAGCTCGGCGCCGCCGTCGGCCTTGCCGAAGTTCTCCGCCAGCCCGGGCCACAGGCGCTTGCCGCCGGACTCGGGGTAGTCGTAGAAGCCGGCGCCCTTGGCCTTGCCCGGGCGGTTGAACTCGTTGACCATCTTGTCGGTCACCGCGAAGCCCGGGTGGTCGGCGCTCATGCCGCTGCTGTCGCCGGTCTCGGCGATGTCGGCCAGGGTCTGCTTGCGGATGGCCAGCATCAGCGTCATGGACACCTCGTCGGACACCGCCAGCGGGCCCACCGGCATGCCGGCCTTGAGGGCCTCGGTCTCGATGCGCGCCGCGGGCACGCCCTCGCCCAGCAGGGCCTGGCCCTCGCTGGTGAAGGTGCCGAACACCCGGGAGGTGAAGAACCCGCGGGCGTCGTTGACCACGATGGGCGTCTTGCCCAGCGCGAGCACGGTGTCGAAGGCGAAGGCCAGCGTCTCGTCGCTGGTCTTCTCGCCGCGGATCAGCTCGACCAGCTGCATCTTGTGCACCGGGGAGAAGAAGTGCATGCCGACGAACTTGGCCGGGTCCGGCACCGCCGAGGCCAGCCCGGTGATGGGCAGGGTGGAGGTGTTGGAGGCGATGGTGGCCTCCGGCGCCGCAGCGGCGACCTTGTTGTGCACCTCGGCCTTGACCTTGCGGTCCTCGAACACAGCCTCGATCACCAGGTCACAGCCGGCCACCTGGGCGGCGTCGTCGACGGCGGTGACCAGGGCCAGGGTGGCGTCGCGCTTGTCCTGGGCCAGGCGGCCCTTGGCCACCTTGGCGTCCAGGATGTCGGCGCCGTGCTTCTTGCCGCGCTCGGCGGCCTCCAGGCTGGCGTCGACCAGGACGACCTCGATGCCCCGGGTGGAGGCGACGTGGGCGATGCCCGCACCCATCATGCCGGCGCCGATGACGCCGATCTTGGTGGGCGTGCGCTTGGCCGGGCCGTCGGGCCGCGAGCCGCCGCCGTTGATCTGGTTGAGCTGGAAGAAGAACGCGCTGATCATGTTCTTGGAGATCTGCCCGGCGGCGAGCTCGGCCAGGTAGGCCGTCTCCACCCGCAGGGCGGTGTCCACGTCGACGTTCATGCTCTCCACGGCGGCGGAGACGATCGCCTCGGGGGCGGGCTGGGTGCCGTGGGTCTTCTTGCGCAGCATGGCCGGGATGGCAGCCATCATCATGCCGGCGTCGCGCACGCTGCCGCCGGGGATCTGGTAGCCCTTGGCGTCGAAGGGCTGGGCGCTGGTGGGGTTGTCCTTGATCCAGGCCTTGGCCGCGGTGAGCAGCTCCTCCGGCGTCTCCACCAGCTCGTGCAGCAGGCCCGCCTGCTGGGCCTTCTCCGGGGTGAGCTGGCGGCCCTCGGTGAGCAGCGGCAGCGCCGCGGCCAGGCCGATGAGCCGGACGGTGCGGACCACGCCGCCGCCACCGGGCAGCAGGCCCAGGGTGACCTCGGGCAGGCCCAGCTTGATCTTGGGGTTGTTCACCGCGATGCGGCGGTGGCAGGACAGCGCGATCTCCCAGCCGCCACCGAGGGCGGCGCCGTTGATCGCGGCGACCACGGGCACGCCCATGGTCTCGATGGCCCGCAGGTGGCCCTTCATCTCGTTGCCGCCCGCGGCGAAGTCCTGGGCGGTCTCCGGCGTGACCTTGATGAGCTCGTTGAGGTCACCGCCGGCGAAGAAGGTCTTCTTGGCCGAGGTGATGACGATGCCGGTGACCTGCTCGCGCTCGGCGGTCAGCCGCTCGACGGTCTCCTTGAGCGAGCTGCGGAACACCGCGTCCATGGTGTTCGCGGAGCGGCCCGGGGCGTCCAGGGTGAGGGTGACGACACCGTCGGCGTCGCGGTCGTACTTGATGGCCGAGCTGTCAGTGTTCACAAATTCGCTGCTCATGGTCGGTCAGACCCTCTCGATGATGGTGGCGATGCCCATGCCGCCGCCGACGCAGAGCGTGGCGAGGCCGCGACGGAGCTGGCGGCGCTCCAGCTCGTCGGCGAGGGTCATCAGGATCATGGCGCCGGTGGCGCCCAGGGGGTGGCCCATCGCGATGGCGCCACCGAGCACGTTGACCTTGGCCGGGTCGAGGTCGAGGTCGCGCTGGAACTTCAGCACCACCGAGGCGAAGGCCTCGTTGATCTCGAACAGGTCGATGTCGTCGGCGGTGAGGCCGGCGCGCTGCAGTGCCTTGCGGGCGGCCGGGGCCGGTCCGGTGAGCATGATGGTGGGCTCGCTGCCGATGACGGCGGTGGCGACGATGCGCGCCCGCGGGGTCAGGCCCAGGTCGCGGCCGGCCTGCTCGTTGCCGATCAGCACCGCGGCGGCACCGTCGACGATGCCCGAGGAGTTGCCGCCGGTGTGCACGTGGTTGATGCGCTCCACCTGCGGGTAGCGGTCGATGGCCACGGTGTCGAAGCCGATGGCGCCCTGGTCGGCGAAGGCCGAGCGCAGCTTGCCCAGGATCTCCGGTGTGGTGCCGGGGCGGACGGTCTCGTCCCGGTCCAGCAGCAGGGTGCCGACGCGGTCGCGCACGGCCACCACGGAGCGGTCGAAGTGGCCCGCGGCCCAGCCGGCGGCGGCACGCTCGTGCGACTGCGCGGCGTAGGCGTCCACGTCGTGGCGGCTGAAGCCCTCGAGGGTGGCGATGAGGTCGGCGCCGATGCCCTGGGGCACGAAGTTCGCCTTGAGGTTGGTCTCCGGGTCGGCGAACCAGGCGCCACCGTCGGAGGCCATCGGGACGCGGGACATGGACTCCACGCCGCCGGCGACCACGAGGTCCTCGAAGCCGGAGGCGACCTTGGCGGCGGCCAGGTTCACGGCCTCCAGGCCGGAGGCGCAGAAGCGGTTGAGCTGCACGCCGGCGACGCTCTCGTCCCAGCCGGCGACCATGACGGCGGTGCGGGCGATGTCCGCGCCCTGCTCGTCCACCGGGGACACGACGCCGAGGACGACGTCGTCGACCCGGGAGGTGTCCAGGTCGTTGCGCTCGGCGAGCGCGGAGAGCACGCCCGCGGTGAGGGTGACGGGCTTGACGCCGTGCAGGGCGCCCTTCTTGCCCTTGCCGCGTGGGGTGCGCACGGCGTCGTAGATGAACGCCTGGGGAGCGCCGGACGAACCTGACATGGAGCCTCCAAAGAAGAGAACAAACGAGTCAGCAGTCGCGCTGACCGGCACGATGTTACTGCCCGGTAGCTAAGGATCCCCTGACCGCAGCGCTCGTCCTGGGTGGCCGCATCGCTCACTCCCCTACGCTCGCTGACGTGGCGCGCTGGCGGGTGGGACGGATGGGCCTCGCCGTGCTGGGGTGCGCGCTGGTGGGGTTCCCGCTGGTGGGGTGCGCCGCGCCTGACGTGTCCGCACCGGCCGTGCCGTCCTCGTCCGTGTCGTCCTCGTCCAGCGTCGCCCCCACCACCAGCCTCGTTGCCGCATCTCCGCCCTACGTCGAGCGCGTGCAGTGGGTGGACACCGCCAAGGGCCGCACGCTGCGCGTGTACCCCAGCGCCGCCGGTCGCAGCGCGGCCAGCACCGCCGCGCGCACCGCGGCCTGGGCCGAGGTGGTGGACGCGGCTCCGGCGGCCGACACCGCATCGATGCACGACCAGTTCCGCTGCCACTGGGAGCTCGCGCGGCTGTTCGAGCCGACCAAGCCCTCGTGGAACCTCGAGCAGTGGCGCCCCGACGTGGGCTACCGCGCCACCGTGGACGCCGAGTGCAACCCCGGCGGTCCGGAGTAGCGCCCGCTCCGTCTCCGGAGGAGCGACACTTGCGGACGGGCCGCTAGCCGGCTGCAAGTGCGCCGCAACCGCCGCGCCCCACCGTGGTGGACATGACCACCACCCACCCCCAGCCCCTGCCCCCCGACGCTGTCGCCGAGCTCCGCGGATCGGTCCGCGGCCGGCTGCGCTACCCGCACGACCCCGACTACGACCACCTCGTCACCGGCCACAACCGGGCGGTGACCCACCAGCCCCTGGTGGTGGTGGAGCCCGCCGAGCCCGCCGATGTCGCCGCCGCCGTCGCGGTGGCCACCCGCCACGGGCTCGCGGTCACCACTCAGACCACCGGCCACGGAATCACCGCCCCGGCGGTGGGCGGGCTGCTGCTGCTCACCCACCGGCTGGACACCGTCGACGTGGACCCCGTGGCCGGCACCGTCACCGTGGGCGCGGGCACCACCTGGGGCCCGGTGCTCGACGCCTGCGACGCCGTCGGGCTGGCCCCGGTGGGCGCCACCTACCCCACGGTCGGCGTCGTCGGCTTCACCCTGGGCGGCGGCATCGGCCCGCTGGCCCGCCCGCGCGGCTTCGCCGCCGACCACGTGCTCGCCATGCAGGTGGTCACCGCCGACGGCATGGTCCGCACCGTCGACGCCGCGCAGCACCCGGACCTGTTCTGGGCGCTGCGCGGCGGCAAGACCGGCCTGGGCGTGGTCACCGCGCTCACCCTGGCCCTGCAGCCCGCACCCCGCCTGCACGCGGGCACCGCCTGGCTGCCTGCCGAGCAGGTCACCGCCGGGCTGGCGGGCTACCTGGCGTGGACCCGCAGCGCGCCGGAGTCGGTGAGCTCCTCGGCCACCGTGCTGCACCTGCCCGACCTGCCCGCACTGCCCCCACCCCTGCGCGGCCAGCACGTGCTGCAGCTGCAGCTCTGCCACGACGGGACCCCCGAGACCGGCGCGCGGCTGGTGGAGCAGCTGCTGGCCGGACACACCCCGGTGCTGGCGACCTTCGGCGAGCACAGCTCCGCCACCCTGGCCGCCCAGCAGGCGGAGGGCGCCGATCCCATGCCGTCCTGGCAGCGCGGCCGCCTGCTGCACGGAGTGGACAGCGCCACGGCCCGAGACACCGTCGTGCAGGCCGTCACCGAGCCGATGCAGGACCCGGCCAGCCCGCTGATGGCGGTGGAGCTGCGCCACCTCGGCGGGGCGCTGCGCCACGAGCCGGCCGGCGGCAACGCGGTGGGCGGCCGGCAGGCGGAGTACCTGGTGAGCGTGCTGGGCGTGCCGGTGCCCGAGCTCTTCGCCACCGCCGTGCCCGCCGCCGCCGATGCGCTGCTGGCCGGGCTGGGCCGCTACGACTGCGGCACGCAGCTGAACTTCCACGGCCCCGTCGACGACGCGCACCCGCTCAGCGACGCCTGGCCACCGGCGGTGCACGCCCGGCTGACCGAGCTGCGCCACCGACTCGACCCCACCGGCACCTTCGCCTGATCCCCCGACCGCTCCCGGACAAGGACCTCATCATGAGCACGTTGCTGAGCAGGCTCGGACGGGCCTGCGCCCTGCACCCCTGGCGGACCGTCGCAGCCTGGGTGGTGGTGCTCGTCGCTGCCCTCGGGGCGGCCGCCCAGCTGGGCGCCGCCCCGCACGACAACTACGACACTCCCGGCACCGAGTCGACCGCGGCCACCGCCTTCCTGCGGGAGAGCTTCCCGCAGTCCGCCGGGGACGAGGCCCGCGTCGTCCTGCACCGCGCTGGGGCACCGCTGGAGGCCGCCACGGTCGAGCAGGTGCGCGAGCGCACCGCCACCCTCGACGGCGTCAGCACCGTGAGCCCGCGCTGGTCGGCCGACGGGCGCACCGCGCTGCTGGTGGTGCAGTACTCCATCCCGGTCACCGACTTCGCCGGCACCGAGGGGGTGGACGCGCTGCGCGCGGCCGCTGCGCCCGCCACCGACGCCGGGGTGCAGGTGGAGCTGGGTGGGCTGGTGGCCGAGGACGCCCAGGAAGGGGGCAGCTCCGCCGAGATGATCGGCCTGGCCGTCGCCGCGGTGGTGCTGCTGCTGGCCTTCGGCTCCGTGCTCGCCGCCGGGCTCCCCCTGCTGGTGGCCCTGTTCGGGCTGGGGGTGGGCTCGGCCGGCATCACCCTGCTGGCCGCGGTCACCGACATCAGCACCTCTGCCCCGTTCGTCGCCGCCATGGTGGGCATCGGGGTGGGCATCGACTACGCGCTGCTGCTGCTCACCCGGTTCACCGAGCACCTGCACGAGGGCCGGGCCCCGGTGGACGCGGCCGCCGACGCCAACGCCGAGGCGGGGACCTCCGTGGTGTTCGCCGGGGCCACGGTGCTGCTGTCGCTGCTGGGCCTGGGGCTCAGCGGGTTGCCGGTGTTCACCTCCTTCGGCTACGCCACCGGGCTGGTGGTGCTGTGCGTGGTGCTCACCGCCATCACCCTGGTCCCCGCGCTGTGCGGGGCGGCCGGACACCGGCTGCTGGGCCGGGCCGGGCGTCGCCGCGCCCGCGCCGGCACCACCCCGCTCTCGGCGCGCTGGGCCGTGCGGGTGAGCCGCCGCCCGGTGGCGTGGGGCCTGGCGGCGCTCACCCTGCTGCTGCTGCTGGCCGCGCCCGCGCTGGCCATGCGCACCTGGCCGCAGGACGCCGGCAGCGGGCTGGAATCCCAGACCACCCGGCGGGCCTACGACCTGGTGGAGGCGGGCTTCGGGCCCGGCGCCAACGGGCCGCTGGTGGTGGCCATCGACCTGCGCGACGGCCGGACCGAGCGGGTGACGCAGACCGTCACCGCGCTGCAGAGCACCCCCGGGATCGCCCAGGTGGCCCCGCCGGTGCTCAACCAGCCGGGCACCGCGGCGCTGGTGCAGGTGCAGCCGAGCACCAGCCCGCAGGACCCGGCCGCGGCGGCGCTCATCCGCCACCTGCGCGCGGACGTGCTGGAGCCGGGCGTGATGGTCACCGGCACCACCGCGGTGTTCGCCGACATCGCCGACAAGCTGGCGGTCCGGCTGTGGGTGGTGATCAGCTTCGTGGTGGCGGTGTCGGTGCTGGCGCTGGTGGTGGTGTTCCGCTCGGTGCCGATCGCGCTGAAGGCCGCCGCGCTGAACCTGCTGAGCGTCGGCGCCGCCTATGGAGTGCTCACCATGGTGTTCCAGTGGGGCTGGGGCGCCACCCTGCTCGGGCTGCCGCACGCCACGCCGGTGTCCACCTGGGTGCCGATCCTGCTGTTCACCGTGCTGTTCGGGCTGTCCATGGACTACGAGGTGTTCCTGGTCTCGCGCATCCGCCGGGAGTGGCTGCGCACCGGGGACGCGGCGGGCAGCGTGCACCGCGGCATCGGCGCCACCGGGCGGGTGATCACCTGCGCGGCGCTGATCATGGTGTCGGTGTTCCTGGCCTTCGCCACCGACACCGACCTCACCGTGAAGATGGTGGGCGTGGGCATGGCCACCGCCATCGCGGTGGACGCGACGGTGGTGCGGATGGTGCTGCTGCCGTCGGTGATGGTGCTGCTCGCCGAGCGGGCCTGGTGGCTGCCGGCCTGGCTGGACTCCCGGCTTCCCGGGCAGCGCAAGCCCCTGCGACCTGCGGAAAGGGCTCGATCGGAAGCGCCGACGACCGTACCCTCCTGAGGGTGGTGCGGGTCAGCATCTTCGGCACGGTGCGCGCCGAGCTCGACGGGATCCCCGTCGAGCTCGGCGGTCCGCGCCAGCGCGCGGTGCTGGGGCTGCTGGTGGCGGCGGGCCGCCGGGTGGTCTCCGCCGACCGCTTCCTGGACGACCTGTGGGCGGGCCACCCGCCGCCCAAGGCCAGCGGCGCCCTGCAGGCCTACATCTCCCACCTGCGCAAGCGGCTGGAGCCCGACCGGCCGCGGCGACGCCCGGCGGCGGTGATCGTCAGCGCCGCGCCGGGCTACCTGCTCGCGCTGCCCACCGAGTCGGTGGACGCCTGGCACTTCCAGGCGCTGCTGGCCCGCGCGGGCGAGGTCACCGACGCCCACCAGGTGACCGCCCTGGTGGAGGAGGCGCTGGCGCTGTGGACCGACGAGCCCTACGCCGCCTACCCGGACCAGCCGTGGGCCGCTGCGGAGGCGCGGCGCCTGGGCGAGCTGCGCGCGAGCGCGGTGGAGCTGCGGGCCACCGCGGGGCTGCAGCTGGGGCGCTCCGCGCAGCTGGTGGCCGCCGACCTCGCCCAGCACGTGCGGGTGCACCCGTTGCGCGAGCAGGCGGTGCACGCCCTGGCCACGGCCCTGTACCGGGCCGGACGGCAGGGTGAGGCGCTGGCCGAGCTGAGCTCGCTGCGCAGCCGGCTGGTGGCGGAGCTGGGCGTGGACCCCAGTCCCGCGGTGCGCGCGCTGGAGGCGGACATCCTCGCCCACGCCGAGCACCTGCAGGTACCCGTCCGGCCGGCCCCGCCCGCCGCCGCCCGCGTCGTCCCGCCGGCCCCGCCCGCGGCGGCGCGCCGCTCCGGGGCGGGCTTCGTCGGCCGGCACACCGAGCTGGCCCGGCTGCGGCGCGCGGCCGAGCAGGCGCGCGACCGGCTGGCGGTGGTGTGGGTGTGCGCCGAGGCCGGGTTCGGCAAGTCCGCGCTGGTGGAGCGGTTCTGCGACGAGTCAGCGGCGACGGCCACCGTGGTGCGGGGCCGCTGCGCCGAGGTGGACGGTGCGCCGGCCGGCTGGGCGTGGCGGGAGGTGCTGCGGTCGCTGGACGGCGCCGAGGCCAGCACCCCGTTCGAGCTGGCCTCGGCCCTCACCGGGGCGCTGGCCGGGCGCAGCGCCGGGGGGCCGGTGGTGGTGGCTGTGGACGACCTGCACCGCGCCGACGGGGAGACCCTGCAGATCTTTCGCCACCTCGCCCACCAGGGGCAACCCGGCGTGCTGCTGGTGGCCACCTTCCGCGGTGAGGAGGTCTCCGCCGAGCTGGGCGCCACCTTCGCCGCCGTCGCCGACCGCACCGTCGACCGCATCGAGCTGGGCGGGCTGGAACCGGCCCCGGCCCAGCGGCTGCTGCAGGAGCTGGTGGGCGAGGCGCTGCCCGCGGCGACGTGGCGGTCGCTGGTGGAGCGCTCCGCGGGCAGTCCGCTGTTCCTGCGCCAGCTGGGTCGGCTGGTGGCCGCCGAGGGCGCCGAGCAGGCCCTGCACGAGCTGCCCTCGGCCATCCGCGACCTGCTGCAGCGCCGCATCGCCCGGCTGCCCCCGGCCACGGTGGAGCTGTTGTCGCGGGCGGCGGTGCTGGGCCGCGACATCGACCTGGACCTGCTGCTGGAGGTGGAGGCCACCCAGCTGCCCCGCCCGGCGACCGCCACCGAGCTGGAGGAGCAGGTGGTCGACGGCCTGGACGCGGGCGTGGTGGCCGGGCTGCTGCAGGTGCCCGCCCCCGGCGAGGTGCGCTTCACCCACGCCCTGGTCCGCGACGCCCTCTACGAGCGGCTGGCTCCCATCCGCCGCAGCCGCCTGCACCAGTCGGTGCTCGCCCTGCTGGAGACCCGCCACCCCGACCGGGTGGAGGCCCTGGCCCACCACAGCGCCGCGGCCCTGGACGCCCGGGTGGCCGGGCGCGCCGTCGGGCACCTGGGCGCCGGGTGCGAGCGGGCGATGGAGCACGGGGCGTTCGACGAGGCGATCCGGCACGCCCGCGCCGCCCTGCAGGCCCACGAGCTGGCACGCACCCCGGCCCCCGCGCGCTTCGCGGTGCAGCGCCACCTGGTGCACGCCCTCGCCGCGCACGGCGAGCTGGCGCTGGCACGGCAGGAGCGGGCCCGGGCGGTGCAGTGGGCCCAGCAGCACGGCGGGCCCCGCGACGTGGCCCGGGCCCTGGTGTGGCAGGCGCCGACGGTGTGGACCATCCGTGAGCTGTCCCTGCTGGACGAGACCGTGGTGGCTCAGCTGGAGCGGGCCGTGGCCGTGGTCACCGAGCCCGGTCCGCTGCGGGTGGACCTGCTGGCCAGCCTGGCGCTGGAGACGGAGAGCACCCGGTTGTTCCGCCGGGCGGAGCAGTGCTCGGCCGAGGCGGTGGAGCTGGCCACCCGGCTGGGCGACCCGGTCCTGCTGTGCCGGGCGCTCAACGCCCGCTACCTGGTGGCCTTCCCACCACGGCCGGCCGGACAGCTGCGGGCGGTGGGCGAGCAGCTGCTGGCGGTGGCGCAGGAGGCGGGACTGCTGACCTACCAGGCGGTGGCCCACCACGTGCTGTTCGGCGCCGCGGCCGACGCCGGCGACCTGGAGCTGGCCGCCGAGCACGTGGCCCACGCGACGCGCTCGGGCAGCGCCGGACAGCTGCCGCTGCTGCTGGCGGTGGCCGCGATGTTCTCCGGAGCGGTCGCGCTGACCCGCGGCGACCTGGACGCGGCCAGGGACACCTACGCGGCGACGGCCCAGCAGCTGCGGGCCTCGGGGGATCCCAACGGGGTGGCGATGGACGTGGTGCTGCGCTTCACGGTGGCCCACGCCGCCGGGGACTGTGCCGACTTCGTCGAGGAGCTGACCAGCTGGCTGGAGCTGCGGCCGCGGGGGGTCAACGACATGGTGGTGACCGCGCTGCTGGACGCGGGCCGGCTCGAGCAGGCGCAGGCGGTGTGGAACCCGGCGCTACCGGTGCTGCACGACTACCTGTGGCTGTACTTCGCCGGGCTGCGGGCCGACAACGCTGCCCGCCTGGCCCACCCCGCGGCCTGCGCGGAGTGGTACGCCCAGCTGCTGCCGTGGGCCGGGCACCTCGCCGGCATCCAGGGCGGTGCGGCCACCCTGGGCCCGGTGGACCTGTACCTGGCCAAGCTGGCGGGGGCGCGGGGCGACGCTGCCGCCAGCGCGGGCCACGCCGCCGACGCGGTGGCCCTGGCCGACAAGCTCGGCGCCGCGCACTGGGCCCGCCAGGCGCGCGCCCTGCTCTGACCACCCCGGGGGGCGGGGCAGGGCCGCGACGCGGAACGGCCCCGCAACCCTCGAGAGGGTGCGGGGCCGTTCCGCCAGCGGAGCAGGTCAGGCGTTGACCGGCTCGCGCTCGTCATCGGTCTGCAGGTGCGGGCGGTCGAGCTTCTCGCCCTCCACGTCGATGTTGGGCAGGATCCGGTCGAGCCACCGGGGGATCCACCAGGCCTTCTCCCCGAGCAGGTACATCACCGCGGGGATGAGCATCATCCGCACCACGAAGGCGTCCAGGAAGACCGCCACCGCCAGCGCGAAGCCCATCGACCGGATGATCGGCTCGTCGATGAGCACGAACGCGCCGAACACCGCGATCATGATGACCGCCGCGGCGGCCACCACCCGGGCGCTGCTGCGGAAGCCGTCCACCACGGCCTCCCGCGGGGAGTAGCCGTGCACGTGCGCCTCCCGCATCCGGGTCACCAGGAACACCTGGTAGTCCATCGCCAGCCCGAACACCAGCCCGATGAGGAAGATCGGCATGAAGCTGATGATGGGCTGTCCCTCGACCAGGCCGAACGCGCCGTCCTGGAAGATCCAGACGGTGGCGCCCAGGGTGGCCAGCACCGACAGCACGAACCCGAGGGTGGCGGTCAGCGGCACCAGCAGGGAGCGGAACACCAGGGTGAGCAGGATGAACGCCAGGCCCACCACCACCGAGAGGTAGATCGGCAGGGCGTCGGCCAGCTGCTCGGAGACGTCCACCGCGATGGCGGTCATGCCGGTGACGCCGATGACGGTGCCGGTGCGCTGCTCCACTCCTGCCTGGCCCTCCCGCAGGTCGGTCAGCAGGTTCTCGGTCTCGGTGTCGGCCGCGCCCTTGGTCGGGGTGACCATGATCTGGGCACCGGTGCCCTCGGGGTTGCTGGCCACCAGCTGGGCGTTGGTGACGCCCGACTGCTCGCCGGCCCAGGTGGCGACCTGGGCGAAGGCGGCGGTGCGCTGGCCTGCGTCGTCGATGCCGCGACCGTCCACCACGATCAGCAGCGGAGCGTCGCGGCCGGGACCGAAGGCGTCGGCGATCAGGTCGGTGGCCTGCCGCTGGGTGGTGTCGGACGACGCGGTGGAGTCGCTGGGCAGGGCCAGGTGCAGGCCCTGCAGCGGAACGGCCAGGGCACCGAGCGCCACCACGCCGATCAGCAGCGCCGCGACGGGTGCCTTGCCGACGAGGCGCGCCCAGCGCACCCCGTTGTTGAGCACCGCGCCGTCGTCCTCGCGCTTGGGCTGGTACTTGCGCACCGTGCCGCCGAACGCCTTGGACTTGAGCATGCCGAGCAGGGCCGGCAGCAGGGTCAGCGCCAGCAGCACCGCCACGAACACCGCGGCCGCCGCGGCCACACCCATGGTGGTGAGGAACGGGATCCGCACCACCGACAGCGCGGCCAGCGCGATCAGCACCGTGAGGCCGGCGAACACCACGGCGGAGCCGGCGGTGCCCACCGCGATGCCGGTGGCGTGCCGGCGGTCGTCGGTGTGCTCGAGCTCGCTGCGGTAGCGGGCCAGGATGAACAGCGTGTAGTCGATGCCCACGGCCAGGCCGATCATGATGGCCAGCATCGGGGTGGTGGAGCCGACCTCGGTGAACGCGGTCATCGCGTAGATGCCGGCGGCGCTCAGGCCCACGCCCCACAGGGCGGTGATGATGGGCAGCCCGCCACCCACCAGGGAGCCGAAGGTGAGCACCAGCACGATGAGCGCCACGGCCACGCCGATCAGCTCGGAGGTCATGCTGATCTCGGTCATGCCGGTGGTGCCGGTGCCGTTGGCCTCCACGGTCAGCCCGCTGCCGGCGGCGGTGTCCAGCACCGAGAACAGCTCGTCGATGGTGGTCGGCTCGACGTCGGCCACGGTGGCCACGTCCAGGTCGAAGGAGATGGTGCCCACCCGACCGTCCGGCGACAGCGGGGACAGCGCCTGGGCGTTGGCCTGGGCCTGCTCCGGGGACAGCCCGGCCTGGCCGGCGGCGGCGACGATCTTCTCGGTCTGCGCCGCGGCGGCCTGCACCGGGTTGACCACCGGGGCCTCGGCCGGCACCTGCGGCAGGCCCTTGAGGTCGGCGACGAGGGCGTCCACGGCCTGGGCGTAGGTCGGCTCTGCCAGCTGGTGGCCGTCCGGTGCGGCGACGACGACCTTGACCGAGGCGGTGTCGAAGGCGTCCTTGGCCCCGGGGAACAGCTGGGACTGCAGGTCAGCTGCCTGCTCCGAGGGGATGCCCGGGATGGAGAAGGAGTCGCTCATGGGCTTGGACGACGTTGCGGCGAAGCCGGCGATGGCCACCATGGCGATGAGCCAGGCGACCAGGAAGAGCGGCCACCGCCGGTAGGCGGTCTGGCCGAGGCGGTAGAGCAGGGTAGCCATGCGGGTTCTCCTGAGGAGTCAGATTGGGCACCGGGTGGCCGGTGCCGACAGCGGCGGGTCAGCTCAGCAGCTCACGAGCCCCCCTCAGCGCCTTCTCGAAGGCTTCCACGAGCGTGCCGTCGTCCTGGGCCAGCCAGTTCTCCATCGCGGCGTCGAGGACGGCACCCACCAGGCGGACCGCGAGCACCGTCCGTGGGCCGTCGAAGGCGTCGCCGTCGCGGGCCCGGATCGCCGCCACTGTCTGGGCGCTCAGTGCGGCCATCCGCTCGTAGCACAGGGTCAGCAGGCGGGGGTTGCTGATGATCACCCGCTTCATCCGCTCTACCTGCGCGCGGGTGATGTCCAGCGGCCCGAGGATCTCGCCGCCGAGCAGCAGCAGGTCCTCCATCAGGTCGCTGCCGCGACGCTCGGAGAGGGTGACCAGGACGTCGCTGGTCAGCTCAGGGGCGGTGCCGAGGACCGCGTCGGCCTTGCCGGGGAAGTAGTTGAACAGGGTGCGGCGGGAGACCCCGGCGAGCTCGGCGAGGTCGTCCATGGTGAAGCCGTCGAAGCCACGCTCGTCGGTGAGCTGCTGGGCGCACATCCACACCCGGTACCCGGTCTGCGTGCGACGCCGCAGCACGGTCTTTGCACTCTGCCCCATAGAGTGCAGTCTTGCAGGCGTCCGTCTCGTTGCCCACGAAAACGACCGTGACGTGCATCTCCGTGGGCTTCGTCACTGGCGCCCGAGTCGGTTCAGTCGAGGGCAGGGTCCCTCGACTGCTGGTTCACTCGAAGGCGGCGGCGAGCTCCATCCACTTCTCCTCGGCGGCTTCCTTCTCCGCCTGCACGGCCTTGAGCTGCACCCCGAGGTCGGCGAGCCGGCCGGCGTCGGTGGTGGCCTCGGCCAGCTGGGCGTGCAGCGCACGCTCCTTCTCGTCCAGCTTGCTCACCGTGCGCTCCACCTTGCTCAGCTCCTTGCGGGCGGCGCGCAGCGTGGCGGCGTCGGGCCGGCTGCCACCGGCGCTGGTGGTGCCGCCGAGGTTGGCCGGCTGGCCGGGGTTGTCGCTGAGGTCGGCGGCCCGGCGCTCCAGGTACTCGTCGATGCCGCGCGGCAGGTTGGTCAGCTTGCCGTCGCCGAACAGCGCCCACACCGAGTCGCACACCCGCTCGGTGAGGTAGCGGTCGTGGCTGACCACCACCATGGTGCCCGGCCAGGAGTCCAGCAGGTCCTCCAGCTGCTGCAGCGTGTCGATGTCCAGGTCGTTGGTCGGCTCGTCCAGCAGCAGCACGTTGGGCTCGGCCATCAGCACCCGGGTGAGCTGCAGCCGGCGGCGCTCGCCACCGGAGAGGTCGCCCACCGGCACCCGCTGCCGCGCCGGGGCGAAGCCCAGCCGCTCGGCCAGCTGCGCGGCGGACATCTCCTTGTCGCCCAGGGTGACGTACTTGGCGACGTCCTCCACCGCGTCGAGCACCCGCATGTCCAGCGGCAGGTCGTCCAGCTCCTGGCGCAGCCAGCCCAGGTGCACGGTCTGGCCCTGGATGCGCTTGCCCGCGGTGGGCTCCACCTCGCCGCCGAGCATCCGCAGCAGGGTGGTCTTGCCGGAGCCGTTCACCCCGACCAGGCCGATGCGGTCGCCCGGGCCGAGCCGCCAGGTGAGGTCGTGGACCAGCTCACGGCCGTCCGGGGTCTGCACGTTGACGTGCTCGAGCTCGAGCACCACCTTGCCCAGACGTCGGGCGGCGAAGGAGGCCAGCGCCACCCGGTCGCGCGGGGGCGGCACGTCGGCGATGAGCGCCTCGGCCGACTCGATGCGGTACTTGGGCTTGGAGGTGCGGGCCGGGGCGCCGCGGCGCAGCCAGGCCAGCTCCTTGCGGGCCAGGTTCTGGCGGCGCTCCTCGGCGGCGTCAGCCTGGCGGGTGCGCTCGGCACGGGCGAACACCCAGTCGGCGTAGCCGCCCTCGTAGGTCTCCACCTTGCCGCCCACCACCTCCCAGGTACGGGTGGCCACGGTGTCCAGGAACCAGCGGTCGTGAGTGACGACGACGAGGCTGGAGCGGCGGCTCTTGAGGTGCTCGGCCAGCCACTGCACGCCCTCCACGTCGAGGTGGTTGGTGGGCTCGTCCAGCACCAGCAGGTCCAGGTCCTGCACCAGTGCGGCGGCCAGGGCGACCCGGCGGCGCTCGCCACCGGAGAGGCCGTCGATGGGGGTGTCCACGCCCAGGGCGTCCACCCCGATGCCGTGCAGCACGTTGCGGATGCGGGAGTCGCCGGCCCACTCGTGCTCGTCCACGCCGAGCGGGGCGAGCACCACCTGGCCGATGGTGGAGCCCGGGGGCAGCACGCCGCGCTGGGTGACCACGGCCTGGCGCAGGCCGCCGGTCTGGCTGACCCGGCCGGAGTCGGGCTGCTCGAGCCCGGTGAGCACCTCCAGCAGGGTGGTCTTGCCGCCCCCGTTGAGGCCGACGACGCCGATGCGCTCGCCGGAGGCCACGCCCAGGGACACCTTGTCCAGCAGCGGCTTGACGCCGTAGGTCTTGGACACCTGTTCCAGGTTGACCAGGTTCACGGGTTGGGCCATCAGCTGTGTGCTCCGGTGCTCGATCGAGTTCGTGGATCAGGGTTTCGGGGGCCGGCGGGGTTGGGGCCAGCCGGGTGTGCGGGCAGCACCCTGGCGCCGGCGACGGGCCCGGCGGCCACCCGCACGGTGCGGCACACGCCGGCTCCGGCGAGCTCGGCGCTCACCCGCACGGCGGCGTCGGCGTTGACGCAGAGGAAGGCGCAGGTGGGCCCGGAGCCGGAGACGATGCCGGCCAGGGCACCGGCCTCGGTGCCCGCGTGCAGGGTGCGGCGCAGGCTCGGGCGCAGCGAGAGCGCGGCGGCCTGCAGGTCGTTGGCCAGCAGCGGGGCCAGGGCCAGGGCGTCGCCGGCGGCCAGGGCGTGCATGAGCGGCTGCACGTCGCCCACCCGCGGCTGCGCGCCCGTCGCCCGCAGCCGGTCCAGCTCGGCGTACACCGCCGGGGTGCTCAGGCCCTCGTGGTCCAGCGCCAGCACCCAGTGGAAGGTGTTGCGGGCCAGCACCGGGAGCAGCTGCTCGCCGCGGCCGGTGCCCATCGCGGTGGCCCCGTGCAGGGCGAAGGGGACGTCGCTGCCCAGCTGGGCGGCCAGCGCGGTCAGCTCCTCGCGGCTGACGTCGCTGCCCCAGAGGGTGGCCAGGGCCAGCAGGGTGGCCGCGGCGTCAGCGCTGCCGCCGGCCATGCCCCCGGCCACCGGGATGCCCTTGGTGAGGGTGATCTCGGCCTCGGCCGGGTGGTGGGTGGTGCGGGCCAGCAGCTGGGCGGCCTGCCAGGCGAGGTTGCGCTTGTCGGTGGGCACCGCTCCTGCGCCCTCCCCCACCACGCGCACCGAGAGGGTGTCCGCGGGGGCCACCGACACGTCGTCCACCAGCGACAACGCCTGGAACACCGTGACCAGCTCGTGGTAGCCGTCCGCGCGCACGTCGCCCACGGCAAGGTGCAGGTTCACCTTGGCGGGAACCCGCACGGTGACGGGAGGAGGGACGACGGCAAGCACGGTGCACCAGCGTAATCGTTGCCGGAGCCACCCAGCGCCGCCCGCTACCCCGCAGGTGCCCGCCGGTGACCGGCGTCACCGTGCTGGCCGAGGTCGAGCGCCACCACCAGGTCCGCGCGGTACCGGGTGCGCGCCACCAGCGCGGCGTTGCGCTCGTCCACCTCCCGCACCCAGGCCTGCGCGGCCTCCGGGGTCTTGCCGTGGCGCACGTGCCGGGCCACCAGCGCGGCACGGCGCTGCTCGTCGTCGGCGTCGAGGAACCACACCTGGTCCAGCAGCGAGCGCACCCGCTCCCAGCCGTCGGCGCCGTGCAGCAGGTAGTTGCCCTCGGTCACCACCAGTCGGGCCGAGGGCAGCACGGCGATGGAGCCGGCCACCGGCTGCTCCAAGGTCCGCTCGAAGCTGGGCACGTACACCGCCTGCTCGTCGGCGGAGCGCAGCCGGCGCAGGACGGAGCGGTAGCCGCCCACGTCGAAGGTCTCCGGTGCGCCCTTGCGGTGCCGCAGGCCCATCCGCTCCAGCTGTGCGTCGGCCAGGTGGAAGCCGTCCATCGGCACTCCCACCACCAGCGGCTCCACCGGCTCGGTGTCCAGCACCACCTGCAGGGCGGTGACCAACGCCCCGGCGAGGGTGCTCTTGCCGGCCCCCGGCGGGCCGGTGATGCCCAGCACCGCCCGCCGCTGGCCCGCGTCCAGGCTGGCGCTCATCAGCTCCTCGGCGGCGGCCACCAGCTCCGGCAGCGGCGGGTGCACCGGCAGCGCGCTCACGGCCGGTCCTGCGCCTGCACCGCGGTGATGGCCACAGTGTTGATGACGTCCTCCACGGTGGCCCCGCGGGAGAGGTCGTTCACCGGTCTGCGCAGCCCCTGCAGCACCGGCCCGATGGCCACCGCACCGGCCGACTGCTGCACGGCCTTGTAGGTGTTGTTGCCGGTGTTGAGGTCCGGGAAGACGAACACCGTGGCGCGGCCGGCCACCTCGGAGCCGGGCAGCTTGGTGGCGGCCACCGAGGCGTTCACCGCGGCGTCGTACTGGATGGGGCCCTCCACCGGCAGGTCCGGGCGGCGCTCCCGCACCCGCGCGGTGGCCTCGCGCACCTTCTCCACCGCTGCGCCCGTGCCGGAGGCCCCGGTGGAGTACGACAGCATCGCCACCCGTGGGGTGATGCCGAAGCGGGCGGCGGTGTCGGCCGAGGCCACGGCGATGTCGGTGAGCTGGGCGGCGTCGGGGTCGGGGATCACCGCGCAGTCGCCGTAGACCAGCACCCGGTCGGGCAGGCACATGAGGAACACCGAGGAGGCGGTGGAGACCCCGGACGCGGTCTTGATGAACTCCAGCGCCGGGCGCAGCGTCTGCGCGGTGGTGTGCACCGCGCCGGAGACCATGCCGTCGGCGTGGCCCAGGTGCACCATCATGGTGGCGAAGTAGGAGACGTCGGTCATCACCTCCCGCGCCTGCTCCAGGTCCACGCCCCGGTGGGCCCGCAGCCGCGCGTACTCCGCGGCGTAGCGCTCCCGCTCGGGCGACGTCTCCGGGTCGAGCACCTCGATGCCGGTGAGGTCCACGCCCGCGGCCCCGGCCAGCTCGCCCACCTGGGCGGCGTTGCCCAGCAGCACCAGCTCGCACACCCCGCGGCGGCGGATGATCTCCGCGGCCCGCAGGATGCGCGGCTCGGTCCCCTCGGCCAGCACGATGCGGCGCCGCTGCGCGCTGGCCTGCTGCATCAGCTCGTAGCTGAAGCGCACCGGCGACATCCGCTCCGGCCGGGGCAGCGCCAGGCGCTCCACCAGCTCGGCGGCATCCACCCCGGCGTTCCACACCCCCAGCGCGGTGGCGATCTTGCGGGGGTTGCCCGGGGCCAGCTCGCCGTGCACCCCACCCACGGCGTGGGCGGCGGTGTAGGTGTCGGTGTCCAGGGCCAGCACCGGGAACGGAGCGGTGGGCAGCAGCGCCAGCACGCTGTCGGCCAGCGGGATGCCGCCGGTGAGCAGCACGGCGGCGGGCACCGGCTGCTGGGCGGACAGCGCCATCGCCACGGTGGCCACCACCACGTCGGCCCGGTCGCCCGGGGTGATCACCAGGGCGCCGTCGGTGAGCAGCGGCAGGACGTGCTCCACCGTCATCGCCGCCACCCGCACCGAGCGGACGTCGCGGTCGAGGTTGGTGCTGCCGCCGATGCGCCGGGCACCCACCGCGGTGGCCACCTCGGCCACGCTGGGGCGGTCGAGCTCGTCGGTCTCGGGCAGCACGTAGACCGGGCGCCCGGACGCGCCGCGGTGCACCGTGGCGCGGGTCTGCTCCACCAGCTCCACCGGCACCCGGTTGACCAGCACCGCGGCCAGCGCGCAGCCGGCGGCCAGCACCTCCTTGCGGGCCAGGTCCACCGACTGCACCAGCGCCGCGGTGTCCTGGCCGGCGCCGCTGACCACGGCCACCACCATGGCGCCCAGGTGGTTGGCCAGCTCGGTGTTCAGGTCCAGCTCGTCGCCCAGGCGCCGGCCGTCGCCGTAGTCGGAGCCGTCCACGATGACCACGTCGGCGCGCGCGGCCAGGTCGCTGTAGGCGGCGACGCAGCGGCGGAACAGCTCGTCGCGCTCCCCGGCCGCCAGCAGCGCCCGGGCCTTGGCGCGCGGCACCCCGCCGCGGGCCAGCTCGGCGGGCACGCCCATGGCGTCGCGGACCAGCACCACCAGCGGGTCGGTGTCCGGGTCCTGCTCGTGGCCGTCCACCGAAGGGCGCGGCTCGGCGAGGGGGCGCAGGAACGCCACCGTGTCGGTGCTGCTGCGCATCAGGGCCAGCAGCCCCACCGACACCAGCGACTTGCCGGTCCCGGCGGTCGCGGCCACCACGTACACCCCTCGGGCCACCGGCCACCCCCGTCAGCTCGTCGCTACCTGCTCACCTGAGGGTCTCACCCCGCGGCACGCACGGCCACGCCCACCGTTGCCGGCGTTGCACGCCCTTGTTGCTGAGCGTTGCCGCGCTCAGCCCTGCTGGGCCAGCGCCACGAACGCGGCCACGTCGAGCTGCTCACCACGGGTGCTGGGGTCGATGCCCGCCGCGCGCAGCCGCCGCTCGGCCTCCACCGGCGAGCCGGCCCACCCGGCCAGCGCGGCCCGCAGCGTCTTGCGCCGCTGGGCGAACGCGGCGTCGACCACCCGGAACACCTGCTTGCGGGTCTGCTCGTCGGTGGGCCACGGCGCCTGCTCGTGCCGGTCCACCCGCACCAGCCCGGAGTCCACCCCCGGCACGGGCCAGAACACCCCGCGCGGAACCGCGCCGGCGCGGGCGACGCGGCCGTGGAAGGACGCCTTGACGCTGGGCACGCCGTAGGTGCGGCTGCCCGGCGGCGCGGCCAGCCGGTCGGCCACCTCGGCCTGCACCATCACCAGGGCGCTGCGCAGGCTGGGCAGCTCGGCGAACAGGTGCAGCAGCACCGGCACCGCCACGTTGTAGGGCAGGTTGGCCACCAGCGCGGTGGGTGCCGCGGGCAGGTCGGCCGCGCGCACCCGCAGGGCGTCGGCGCCGATCACGGTGAGCTTGTCGGCCAGGCCCGGCGCGCGCTCGGCGGCGGTGCGCGGCAGCCGCGCCGCCAGCACCGGGTCGATCTCCACGGCCACCACCGCGGCAGCGGGCTCCAGCAGCCCCAGTGTGAGCGAGCCCAGGCCGGGGCCCACCTCCAGCACCACGTCGTCGGCGCCCACCCCGGCGCTGGTGACGATGCGGCGCACGGTGTTGGCGTCGTGCACGAAGTTCTGACCCAGGGTCTTGGTGGGCCGCACCCCCAGCTCGGCCGCCAAGGTGCGCACCTCGACCGGGCCGAGCAGGGCGGCGCGTTCCTCGCTCAGCGCAGACCCAGCTTGCTCGAGCACGACGGCCACGGGGAGAACCCGCGGCCGGCGGCGACCTTGGAGGCCACGGCGATCTGCTGCTCCCGGGTGGCCTGGTGCGGCAGCGGGGCGTACGCGCCGCCGCCGTTGCTCAACCAGGTGCCGCGGTCGAACTGCACGCCGCCGTAGTAGCCGTTGCCGGTGTTGATGGACCAGTTGCCGCCGGCCTCGCACTGGGCCAGGCGGTCCCACACCGCGCCGTTGGCCACGGCGGGGGCCGGGGCGCCGCCGGACTTGACCACCGCGGCGACCGGAGCGGGTGCAGCAGCAGGGGCGGGGGCCGGGGCGGGCGGCGGTGGGGCGATCTTGGTGCCGACGCGGGTGACGCCGGGCACCGGCGGGGCGGTGACGGCCGCGGCGACCTGCTCGCGCGCGGTCTCCACGCCGTTGGTGGTGGTGACGCGGAAGGTGACGGTCTGCGCGCCGTCCACCGGCTTGGTCTGCACGGCGGTGCGGCCGGTCTCCAGCGTCGGGTCGTCCACCTTCTGCACCGGCGCCGGCAGCGGCTGCTGGGCGATGACCTCGGTGGTGCGCACCCGGGTGATGTCCACCCGCATGCCGTCGGTGAGCGGGGCGGCCAGGTCGGCCGAGGCGGCGTCGCGCTCCACCAGCGCCAGGTTGCGCTCGGCCAGCAGCTCACCCACGGTGGCCGCGGTGGTGCGCACCTGGTGCAGGGCGCCGGCGTCGGCCACGGTGACGGTGCGGGGGTTGGCCACGCTCAGGGTGGCGCCCTCCAGGGGCAGCCGGGTGGCGCGGGAGGCGGACAGCTGCACGTCCCCGCCGGTCAGGCGCAGCTCGGCCAGCGCCTCGTCCACGGTGAGCGCGGTGGTCCACATCGACCGGGTCTGTCCGTCCACGGTGAGCTCCACGTGGCGGCCGCGGCGCAGCACCACGGTGTCGCCGTCGGTCACGGCCGAGTCGGCCGCGGGAGCCAGGGCGTCGTGCTCACCGACGCCGAGGCCGGCCGCCTTGAGCACACCCTCGACGTTGCTGGACATGGTGGAGACTGTCCGCTCCTCGCCGTCGACCTGCACGGTGACGGTCTTCTCCATGGCGATGGCGGTGCCGGCGCCGGCCCCGACGGTCAGCACCAGGGCGGCGACGACGGAGCGGGCGAGTCCTGCTCGGCTGAGGGTCACACGGTCGAGCAGGGGCACGCGGGTCGTCCTGACGTCGGAGCGTCCGGGCAGGGGCGTGCGGTGGCACGAGACCGGAGAGGGACCCAGAGCTGCTGCCGCACCGGAACTTCCCCATCCCGGCTAGTCGATCACGGCACGGTAACGGGCCGGTGTCTGTCTGGGCAAGAACAGGTCTCAACTCATGACGTGTGTCACTAGGACGTGCGGGCGGTCCTCGCGGCCGCGGCGCTGCTCACAGCCCGTAGACCCGCCGAGCGGTGGCGGTGGTCGACGCGGCCAGCTCGGCGGGGTCGTCGCCGCGCAGCTCGGCCAGGGCCCGCACGGTGTAGGGCAGGCAGTAAGACTCGTTGGCGGCGCCGCGGTAGGGGTGCGGGGTGAGGAAGGGGGCGTCGGTCTCCACCGTGAGCTGCTCGGCGGGCACCAGCAGCGCCGCCTCCCGCAGCGCGTGGGCGTTGCGGAAGCTGACCGTGCCGGACAGGCTGATGACGTAGCCGGCGTCCACCGCCTCGCGGGCCACCGCGGCGTCGCCGGAGAAGCAGTGGAAGATCACCCGCTCCGGAGCGCCCTCCTCGCGCAGCACCCGGAGCACGTCGGCGTGCGCCTCGCGGTCGTGGATCATCACCGGCTTGCCCACCCGCTTGGCCAGGTCGATGTGCCAGCGGAAGGCCTCCTCCTGGGTGGCGAGGTCGGCGCAGCCCTCCAGCTTGCCCGGCCAGTAGTGGTCCAGCCCGGTCTCCCCCACTGCCACCGTGCGCGGATGCCGGGCCAGCTCCTCCAGGTCCTTGCGGGCGGCCTCGTCCAGGGCGTTGGCCCGGGTGGGGTGCAGCGCGGTGGCCGCCCACACCCGCTCGTCCCACTCCGCGGCCCGGGTCACCCAGTGCGCCGAGGCCAGGTCGTCGGCGACGGTGACCACCCGGCCCACCCCGGCGGCGGCGGCGCGGTCCACGATGGCGCGCACGTCCTCGGCGGTGCTCGCCCCGCACGCGTCCAGGTGGGTGTGCGCGTCCAGCAGCGGGCTCAGCGGCTCCGGCGCCGGGGGTGGGCCGGAGCGGGATCGCTTGCTCACGGGTTGACCGGCGCCCACTCCGGGCCGGTCTCGCCCAGCTTGGGGTCAAGCTTGGTGAACAGCGGGGTGGGCTTGTGCAGCTCGGTGCCCGCGGCGATCTCGGTGCGGCCCCAGCGCGCCTGCTCGCTGGCGTAGTCGCCCATGATCACCGGGTAGGAGTGCCCGGCCTCCGGCAGACCCACCCCCACCAGCGGCTCGGCGAAGCCAGGCAGCACGTCGTCGGTCACCTCGTGGATCTGCGGCTGCGCCGCCCAGGTGCCGCTGCCGCCCAGGGCGGTGTGCACCTGCTGGGCGGAGTGCGGCAGGAACGGGGTGAGCAGCGCGTTGGCGTCGGAGACCACCTGCAGCGCGGTGTGCAGCACGGTGGCCTGGCGCTCGCGGTCCTCCTCGGTGCCGGACTTGCCGAGCTTCCACGGCTCCATGTCGGAGATGTAGCGGTTGGCCAGCGTCACCACCCGCATGGCCTCGCCGGCAGCCTGCTTGAACCGGCTGCGCTGCAGCAGCGCGCCCACGGTGTCGAAGGCGCCCTCGGCGGCGCGGAGCAGCTCCACGTCGGCCTCGCTGCGGGTACCCGGCTTGGGGATGGCACCGAAGTTCTTGTGCGCCATGGACACCGAGCGGTTGACCAGGTTGCCCCACTCGTTGGCCAGCTCGAAGTTGGTGCGCCGGACGAACTCGTCCCAGGTGAAGTCGGTGTCCTGGTTCTCCGGGCCGGCCACCGAGATGAAGTAGCGCAGCGCGTCCGGGCCGTACTCGGCCAGGAAGTCGCGGACGTAGATGACGGTGCCGCGGCTGGTGGAGAACTTGGAGCCGCTCATGGTGAGGAACTCGCTGCTGACCACCTCGGTGGGCAGGTTCAGCCGGCCCAGCTCACCGGGGCTGCCGCCCTTGGCGCCCTTGCCGTCGTAGCCCAGCAGCTCGGCCGGCCAGATCTGGCTGTGGAAGGTGATGTTGTCCTTGCCCATGAAGTAGTAGCTCAGCGCCTGCGGGTCGCACCACCACTCCTGCCAGGCGTCGGGGTTGCCGGTGCGGTGCGCCCACTCGATGCTGGCCGAGAGGTAGCCGATGACGGCGTCGAACCAGACGTAGAGCTTCTTGTCGCCGCGGTCGGCCCAGCCCTCCAGCGGGATGGGCACGCCCCAGTCGATGTCCCGGCTCATGGCCCGGGGGCGCAGGTCGGCGATGAGGTTGAGGCTGAAGCGCAGCACGTTGGGGCGCCAGTCGGTGCGGCCCTTGAGCCAGTCGGCCAAGGCGTCGGCCAGCGCCGGCAGGTCCAGGAAGAAGTGCTCGGTCTCCACGAACTTCGGGGTCTCGCCGTTGATCTTGCTGCGCGGGTTGATCAGGTCGGCCGGGTCGAGCTGGTTGCCGCAGTTGTCGCACTGGTCCCCGCGCGCGCCGTCGTAGCCGCACAGCGGGCAGGTGCCCTCCACGTAGCGGTCGGGCAGGGTGCGTCCGGTGGACGGGCTGATGGCGCCGGTGGTGGTCCTGGGCACCAGGTAGCCGTTGCGGTGCAGCGTGCGGAACAGCTCCTGCACCACCGCGTAGTGGTTGCGCGTGGTGGTGCGGGTGAACAGGTCGTAGGACAGGCCCAGGTCGGCCAGGTCCTTGTTGATCACCCGGTTGTAGCGGTCGGCCAGCTCCCGGGTGCTCACCCCCTCCTTCTCCGCCTGCACCAGGATCGGCGTGCCGTGCTCGTCGGTGCCGGAGACCATCAGCACCTTGTTGCCCGCCATGCGCTGGTACCGGGCGAAGACGTCGGAGGGAACGCCGAACCCCGAGACGTGCCCGATGTGACGGGGACCGTTCGCGTAGGGCCAGGCGACGGCGGTGAGCACGGTGTTGGACATGGTTGCCAGCCTAACGAGGGCGCACCTGGGCCGACGCAGCCGCCGGGGGTGCGCCCGGCGCGGGAAGCGTCGGCGCTCGACAGGTGTTGAACCAGGCAAGGCCGGGCCGGTTCCAGCGACCCACGTTCCGGGCCGGCTCCCCCAGTGACCAGACGGGAAGGAGCTGGAGTGACCACCGACGTCCGCGAGCGCCGCGCACCCGCGCCACAGGATCCCGTGCAGAACAACCGGGACCCCTGGCGCGGCTTCCGCAGGGGCGACTGGTGCGACACCATCGCCGTGCGCGACTTCATCACCGCCAACTACACCCCCTACACCGGTGGCCCGGAGTTCCTCGAGGGACCGACCGAGCGCACCCGCAGGGTGTGGGACAGGCTCACCGCGATGTTCCCCGCCGAGCGCGAGCGCGGGGTGCACGACATCGACACCCACGTGCCGGGCTCCATCACCAGCCACGGCCCCGGCTACATCGACCGCGACCACGAGCTGATCGTGGGGCTGCAGACCGACGCCCCGCTCAAGCGCGCGATGATCCCCAACGGCGGCTGGCGGATGGTGCAGAGCTCGCTGGACGCCTACGGCTACGAGGCCGACCCCCAGGTGCGGGAGATCTTCACCAAGTACCGCAAGACCCACAACGACGGGGTGTTCGACGCCTACACCCCGCAGATCCGCGCGGCCCGCAAGAACAAGATCATCACCGGGCTGCCGGACGCCTACGGGCGCGGCCGGATCATCGGTGACTACCGCCGCGTCGCGCTGTACGGGGTGCAGCGGCTGGTGGAGGTCAAGCAGGCCGACCTGCACGCCCACGACGACCTGCCCGCCACCGAGGACGTCATCCGCACCCGCGAGGAGCTGGCCGAGCAGGTCCGGGCCCTGCACGACCTGCAGACCATGGCCGCCGCCTACGGCCACGACATCTCCCGGCCGGCGGCCACCGCCCGGGAGGCCGTGCAGTGGCTGTACTTCGGCTACCTCGCCGCCACCAAGGAGCAGAACGGCGCGGCCATGTCGCTGGGGCGCACCAGCACCTTCCTGGACGTGTACCTGCAGCGCGACCTCGACGCCGGCGAGCTCACCGAGGCACAGGCGCAGGAGCTGATCGACGACTTCGTCATCAAGCTGCGGATCATCCGCTTCCTGCGCACCCCCGCCTACGACGAGCTGTTCTCCGGCGACCCCACCTGGGTGACGGAGAGCCTCGGCGGCATCGGGCTGGACGGGCGGCCGCTGGTCACCCGCACCTCCTTCCGGTACCTGCAGACGCTGTACAACCTGGGTCCCGCCCCGGAGCCGAACATGACGGTGCTCTGGTCCCCGGCGCTGCCGGCAGGCTTCAAGAGGTTCTGCGCCCAGGTCTCGCTGGACACCAGCGCCATCCAGTACGAGTCCGACGAGCTGATGCGCCCGCGCTGGGGAGACGACACCGCCATCGCCTGCTGCGTCTCGCCGATGACCGTCGGCCGGTCGATGCAGTTCTTCGGCGCCCGGGTGAACCTGGCCAAGACGCTGCTCTACGCCATCAACGGCGGCCGCGACGAGCTCACCGGCGCCCAGGTGGCGCCACCGGCACCGGCCGTGACGGGTGAGCGGCTGGACTACGACGACGTCCGCGCCAAGCTCGACGCCATGATGGACTGGTTGGCCCGGACCTACGTGGACGCCCTCAACGTCATCCACTACATGCACGACAAGTACGCCTACGAGGCGCTGGAGATGGCGCTGCACGACTCCTTCGTGCACCGCACCATGGGCTGCGGCATCGCCGGGCTGTCGGTGGCGGCCGACTCGCTCTCCGCCATCAAGCACGCCGACGTGCGGCCGGTGCGCGACGCGCGGGGGCTGGTGGTCGACTACGTGACCACCGGGGAGTTCCCCACCTACGGCAACGACGACGACCGCGCCGACGCCCTGGCGGTGGACCTGGTGGAGACGTTCATGGCCAAGGTGCGCCAGCAGAAGACCTACCGCGACGCCGAGCACACCCAGTCGGTGCTCACCATCACCAGCAACGTGGTCTACGGCAAGAACACCGGCAACACCCCGGACGGTCGCCGCGCCGGCGAGCCGTTCGCGCCGGGGGCCAACCCGATGAACGGCCGCGACCGGCACGGGCTGGTGGCCGCCGCCCTCAGCGTGGCCAAGCTGCCGTTCGACTCCGCCCGCGACGGGATCTCCCTGACCGAGACCGTGACCCCCACCGGCCTGGGACGCACCCGCGGCGAGCAGGTGGACAACCTGGTCGGCGTGCTGGACGGCTTCGTCGCGTCCTCGGGCTTCCACATGAACGTCAACGTGCTGGACCGCGCCACGCTGGAGGACGCGATGGAGCACCCGGAGAAGTACCCGCAGCTGACCATCCGAGTCTCCGGCTACGCGGTCAGCTTCGTCCGGCTGACCCGCGAGCAGCAGCTCGATGTCATCAACCGCACCTTCCACCAGGGCTTGTGAGGGGCTGGGTGACCACCGCACCTGTGCTGCTGCCGGACCCGGTGCTGCCCGACCACGCCGATGAGCTCACCGGCGCCGTGCACTCCTGGGACATCTCCACCGGGGTGGACGGCCCCGGCACCCGGTTCGTGCTGTTCGTGGCCGGCTGCCCGCTGGCCTGCGCCTACTGCCACAACCCGGACACGCAGATGATGCGCAGCGGCACCCGGCACACGGTGGCGGAGACGATGGCCCGCATCGCCCGCTACCGGACGTTCCTCACCACCGCCGGGGGTGGGGTGACCATCTCCGGCGGGGAGCCGCTGCTGCAGCCCGCCTACACCGAGGCGGTGCTGCAGCGGTGCACCGAGCTGGGGCTGCACACCGCGCTGGACACCTCCGGCGCGCTGGGTGCGCGGGCCAGCGACGCCCTGCTCGACGCCACCGACCTGGTGCTGCTGGACGTCAAGGCCATCGACCCCGCGCTCTACACCGACCTGACCACCGGGCAGCTGGAGCCGACGCTGCGCTTCGCCGAGCGCCTGGCCGCCCGGGGCCAGCACGTGTGGGTGCGCTTCGTCCTGGTGCCCGGGGTGAACGACGCGCCCGAGCACGTGCGGAAGCTGGCGTCCTACGTGGCCTCGCTGGGCAACGTGGAGCGGGTGGACGTGCTCGGCTACCACCTGCTCGGCCGGGAGAAGTACGCCGCGCTGGGCAAGCCCGACCGGCTCGCCGGAGTGCCGGCCGCCACTGCGGCACAGGTGGACTCGGCGCGACAGCGCTTCGCCGACGCGGGGCTGCACGCGCCGTGACCGCTCCGCCGCGCTTTGGCTACAGGTGTGCACCGACGCTGGGCTAGAGTCCGTGGTGCTCGTCACACACAGACAGTCCTCTGTGGCCTCGTGGGCGCTGGGGGCTTCACGATTGGACTCTCATGCGACACCGACGCCGGCTGTTCCAGCTCCCCGTCCTCACCATGGCGGCCGTGGCGCTGACCGCCACCGCCACCGCCGTGCCCGCGCAGGCCGCACCGGCGCCCGCGCCCACCCAGGCAGTCCCGACCGCCCCCACCGCCTGCGCTCCCACCGCGGACTTCTACACCCCGCCGGCGGGGCTGCCCGCCGGCAACGGTGACCTGATCCGCTGCGAGAGCTCGGCGGTGATCACCGACCCGCTCACCCGGGGCACCCTGCCCGCCGCGGCCACCCGGATCATGTACCGCAGCAACGACACCCAGAACCGGGCGATCGCCGTCACCGGCACCGTCTTCTCGCCCACCGCCGCCTGGACCGGCGCCGGCGAGCGACCGCTGGTCACCTACGCGGTGGGCACCATCGGCCAGGGCGATCAGTGCGCGCCGTCGGTGCTGTTCAACCAGGGCCTGCAGTACGAGCTGCTGTTCATCAGCCAGATGCTGGACAAGGGCGTGGCGGTGGTCGTCACCGACTACGAGGGCCTGGGCACGCCCGGCGTGCACACCTACGTGGACCGGGTCTCGCAGGCGCACACCGTGCTCGACGCCGCCCGTGCCGCCCAGCGCACCCCCGGCTCCGGAGTGTCGGCCAGCGCCCCCATCGGCATCTACGGCTACTCCCAGGGCGGCGCCGGATCGGCCTCGGCCGCAGAGATGGCCCCCAGCTACGCCCCCGAGCTGAACCTCAAGGGCGCCGCCGCCGGGGACGCCCCCGCCGACCTGTCCACCGTGGCACCGGCGATCGACGGCAGCACGCTGTCCGGCCTGATCGGCTACTCCATCAACGGCCTGTCCAAGGTCTACCCCGAGCTGGTGCCCGAGCTGGACAGGCTGCTCAACGAGCAGGGCAAGCGGCTGCTGGCCGAGACGCAGAACCAGTGCGTGGGCGAGACCACGCTGCGCTACGCGTTCCAGCAGACCAGCAGCTTCACCGTGAGCGGGCAGCCGGTCGGGTCGTTCCTGGACCAGGAGCCGTTCGTCTCCGCGGTGGCCGCCCAGCGCCTCGGTCGGCTGACCCCCACGGCGCCGGTCTACCTCTTCCAGGGCGCCAACGACGACGTGATCCCCGCGCCGCAGGCCCGTCAGCTGGCGACGGACTGGTGCGCCCTGGGCGCCACCGTGCAGTACAACGAGCTGGCCATCCCGCCGGTCTTCCCGGGCACCGGCATCGGCCACGTGCTGCCGGCGGTGCTGGGTGCCGGCGACGCGCTGCGCTGGCTCTACGAGCGCGTCACCGAGGCCACCCCTGCAGCCACCTCGACGTGCGCCGGGCAGGGCTGAGCGCCTGAGCAGCCCCCGGAGCCGGTCTGAGCGACCGGCTCGGGGAGGCTGTGCGGGTGCACGTGCAACGGCTGGGCGGCGGGGCGTCCCCCCAGGCGGTGCTGCGCGGGCTGCACCGCCGAGCGCAGCGGCTGGGCGTGCCCGGCCCGGCCGCGCTCACCGGCCAGTGGTTCGGCTCCGCGGCGGTGCTGGCGCCCAGCGTGGACGTCACCCCCTGCGACCCGTCCGCCGCCTTCCCCCCGGCTGGGCCCACGCCGGGCCCCGCCGGCGCGATCGGTGGGGGTTGGATCGGCTACCTCGCCTACCCCGACGCCGCGGGCGCCGCGCTCGCGCCCGCGGCGGGCGGCTGGACCAGCTGCGTGCTGCGGCTGGACACCGGCGGCACCTGGTGGTTCGAGAGCCTCACCGGCGAGTCCTGCCCGGCTGAGCTGGCCGCGGTGGTCCGTGCCGGCGCCCCGGAGCAGGCCTGGGCGGTGCGCTGGCAGGCCCCCGACGCCGCCGCCCACCAACAGCGCGTCCGCCAGTGCCGGGCAGCCATCGCCGAGGGCGAGGTGTACCAGGCCTGCGTGTGCACCCGCTTCACCGGCGCGCTGGCCGGCGAGGCGGTGCAGCTGTTCACCGCCGGGGTGCACGCGCAGGACCCGGCGCGGGCGGCCTACCTCGCCGGCGACTGGGGCGCGGTCGTCTCCTTCTCCCCCGAGCTGTTCCTGGCCCGCCACGACCGCGTGGTCAGCTCCAGCCCCATCAAGGGCACGCTGCCCGCGCACCGCAGCGCCACCGACCTGCGCGCCTCGGCCAAGGACGTGGCGGAGAACGTGATGATCGTGGACCTGGTGCGCAACGACCTGGGTCGCGTCTGCCGCCCGGGCAGCATCACCGTCCCCGACCTGCTCGCCGTGCACCCCGCGCCCGGGGTCTGGCACCTGGTCTCCACCGTGCGCGGCGAGCTGCGCCCGGACGTCACCGACGCCGAGCTGCTGGCGGCCACCTTCCCGCCCGCCTCGGTCACCGGCACCCCCAAGGGCCGGGCCCGGCAGCTGCTGGCCGGCTGGGAGGACGGCGCCCGGGGGATCTACTGCGGCACCGTCGGCATGGTCTCGCCGGTGGCCGGCCTCGAGCTCAACGTGGCCATCCGCACCGTGGCGGTGGCCGCCGACGGTGCGGTGGAGCTGGGCGTGGGCGGGGGCATCACCATCGACTCCGACCCGGCGGCGGAGTGGCAGGAGTGCCTGGACAAGGCCGCCGCCACCACCGGGCTGAGCCCCTCCACGCCGCTGGCGCCTCAGTCGCGGGCGGCCAGCACCGCCTCGTAGAGCTCCCGCTTGGAGCCGCCGTTGCGCTCGGTCACCTGCGCGCAGGCGTCCTTCAGCCGCAGCCCGGTGTCCACCAGCTCGTCCACCATCGCCACCAGCTGCTCCATCGCGGGTGGGCCGGCGGGCGCGGCGCCGGCGAGCACCACGGTGATCTCCCCGCGCACCCCCTCCGCCGCCCACTCGGCCAGCTCGCCGAGGGTGCCGCGGCGCACCTCCTCGTAGGTCTTGGTCAGCTCCCGGCACACCGCGGCGCGGCGGTCGGCGCCGAGCACCGCCACCGCGTCAGCGAGGCAGTCGGCCAGCCGGTGCGGGGCCTCGAAGAACACGCACGCCCGTTCCTCCGCGCGCAGCTGGGCCAGCCAGGTGCGCCGGGCGCTGGACTTGCGCGGGGGGAAGCCGTCGAAGCAGAACCGCTCGCACGGGATGGCGGACAGCGCCAGCGCCGTGGTCACCGCCGAGGGCCCGGGCAGGCAGGTGACCGGCAGGTCCTCCGCCACGCAGGCCGCCACCAGCCGGTAGCCGGGGTCGCTCACCGACGGCATGCCCGCGTCGGTCACCAGCAGCACCGTGCGCCCGGCCGCGACCTCGGCCACCAGGGCCGGGGCCTTGGCCGTCTCCACCGCGTCGTAGAAGCTCACCACCCGCCCGGCGATGCGCACGTCCAGCGCCGAGGCCAGCTGCTTGGTGCGGCGGGTGTCCTCGGCGGCCACCACGTCGGCGGTGGCCAGGGCCTCGCGCAGCCGGGCCGAGGCGTCACCGGCCTGGCCCATCGGGGTGGCGGCGAGCACCAGGCGGCCGGGCGCGCGTTCAGCGGAGGTGCTCGAGGGGCCTTCGGTGGTCACCGGTAGAGCCTACGATTGCCGGGTGACCCTGCTGGCCGACGCGGTACCCGACCGAGCGCGCACCAGCCCCCTCCGCCCCTCCTGGCGGGACGACCCGCCCTCCGACCGGCTGCGCGGCTGGGTGGTCACCCTGGTGCTCACCGCCATCGCCGCGTTCACCCGCTTCTACCGGCTGGGCAGCCCCACCGACGGCGGCACCCCCATCTTCGACGAGAAGCACTACGTGCCGCAGGCCCACCAGGCGCTCACCAACGGCGGGCTGGAGGACAACCCCGGCTACGAGCTGGTGGTGCACCCCCCGGTGGCCAAGCAGCTGATCGCCGCCGGGGAGTGGATCTTCGGCTACAACGCGGTGGGCTGGCGGTTCGCCTCCGCCGTGGCCGGGGTGGTGCTGGTGCTGCTGGTCGTCCGCATCGTGCGGCGGATGACCCGCTCCACGCTGCTGGGCGGGGTGGCCGGGATCCTGCTCATCTGCGACGGCATGTCGTTCGTGTCCTCGCGGGTGGGGATGCTGGACATCTTCCTGGCCCTGTTCGTGGTGGCCGCCCTGGGCTGCCTGGTGGTCGACCGCGACCAGGTGCGCGCCCGGATGCGCACGGTGGTGGAGCAGGGACGCATCGGCGACTCCCCGTGGGGGCCGCGCCTGGGCGTGCGCTGGTGGCGCCTGGGCGCCGGGGTGATGCTCGGCATCTCCTGCGGCACCAAGTGGAACGGCGCCTTCTTCATCGTGTTCTACGGCCTGCTCTGCGTGGGCATGGACGTCGCCGCCCGGCGCAGCGCCGGCGTGCAGCGCCCGTGGGTGGGCACCCTGGTGCGCGACGTCGGCCCGGCGCTCTACGCCCTGGTCGCCATCCCGCTGCTGGTCTACCTGGCCACCTGGTGGGCGTGGTTCGGCAGCGAGACCGGCATCGACCGCTGGGTGGTGGGGCAGAAGGTCGGCACCGGCGGCCCGTTCGGCTTCGTGCCCGACGCGCTGCGCGCGCTCTGGTACTACAGCGGCCACGTGCTCAGCTTCCACTCCAACCTGGTGACCCCGGCGGGCAGCCCGCACCCCTACGAGTCCAAGCCGTGGACGTGGCCGATGGGGCTGCGGCCGATGCTCTACGCCTACTCCGCGGGCCCGGACGTCAGCGGCTGCGGCGCGGCCAGCTGCGTGTCCGCGGTGATGCTGGTGGGCACCCCGGCCCTGTGGTGGCTGGCGCTGCCGGTGCTGGCCTGGTCGCTGTGGCGGGCGGTGTTCGGCCGCGACTGGCGCTACACCGTGGTGCTGGTGGGCTACGGCGCGGCGTTCCTGCCCTGGTTCACCAACCTGGACCGGCAGATGTACTTCTTCTACGCCATGGCGATGGCGCCGTTCCTGGTCATGGCCGTCACGCTGGTGCTCGGCGACGTCCTCGGCCGGGCCCGCGCCGGCCTGGAGCGCCGCCGCACCGGGCTGCTGGTGGTGTGCCTGTACGTGGGCCTGGTGGTGGCCAACTTCGCGTGGCTCTACCCCATCCTCACCGGGGTGCCCATCACCGAGTCGCACTGGCAGAACGAGCTCTGGCTGCCCAGCTGGCGCTAGCGCAGCGCTACAGCCGCCAGGGCTCCCAGCTGCCGGCCGGGGTGCGCACCGCGGTGGCCGCGGCCACCCCGTCCAGCACGGCCAGCCGCACCGCCTCGGCGGCGGCGGCCTGCAGCGCCACCAGCGCCTGCACCCGCTGCACCCTGCTCTCCCCCGGCAGCGGCACCGCCCCGGTGGCCAGGGCGAAGATGGTGTCGCCGTCGCTCATCGTGTGCGCCACGTCCAGGGCGCGGGCCAGCCCGTCGTGGGCGGCGGTGGCGGTGCGCGAGGCCTCCGCCGGGTCGAGGGCGGCGTCGGTGGCCACCACGGCCAGGGTGGTGTTCAGCGCCTGCGTGGCCAGGGGGTGGATCGCCGTGCCCTCGCCCGCCGCCGGCGGCTGCCCCACGGCCGGGCTGCCTGCCGCGTTCACCACGGCGATCGCGCCCACCACCGCTCCCCCGGCCTCGGGCCCCAGCGTCACCGAGGCGGTGCCCACCCCGCCCTTGGCGCTGCCCCGGGCGATGAGCGCCCCGGTGCCCGCACCCACGCAGCCGCGCACCACGGGGGCGTGGTCTTCGGTGGCCGCGGCGGCAGCTGCGGCGGCGTGACCCATCTCGGCGTCCGGGCGGGCGGTGAACTCCCCGCCCCGGCCCAGGTCGAACAGCGCCGCCGCCGGCACGATGGGCACCACCTGGTGCGGCTGCGGCCCCACCGGGAAGCCCCGGCCGTGCTCCTCGCACCAGCGCTGGACCCCGTGCGCGGTCACCAGGCCGTACGCGCTGCCACCGGTGAGCACCACGGCGTCGGCGGTGGGCACCAGCGTCCGCGGGTCCAGCGCGTCGGTCTCGTGCGTGCCGGGCCCACCGCCGCGCACGTCCACCCCGGCCACCGTGCCCGGCGGCGGCAGCACCACGGTCACCCCGGTCAGCCAGCCGTCCCCGGTGCGCTGGGCGTGACCCACCCGCACCCCGGTGACGTCGGTGATGCCCGTGCTGGTCGTGCTGGCCTTGTCTGCAGGGCTGTCGGTCATGTCGGGAAACTACCGCCCAGCACCCCGCGGGCTGTTCGTGTCGCGGGGCGTCACGGCCCTCCCTAGCCTGGTCGGCACGGGAGCAGCTGTGACACGTCGGACCAGTCGGAGGCCAGTCGATGAACGTTTCTCGCACGGGCACGGGGGCGCCGGTGGTGCTGGTGCACGGCCTCGGGTCGAGCCTGGGGACTTGGGACCGCATCGTCGGCCCGCTGGCCGAGGAGCGCGAGGTCATCGCCGTCGACCTGCCCGGCTTCGGCAAGACCCCGCCACTGCTGGGCGAGGTCTCCGTGGCCACCCTCACCGACGCCCTGGCCGACTTCCTGCGGGAGGAGGGCCTGGCGGAGGCCGCGCTGGTTGGCAGCTCGTTGGGGGCGCGGATGGTGCTGGAGCTGGCCCGCCGCGGGCACCAGGGCACCGTGGTGGCGCTGGACCCGGGCGGCTTCTGGAACGCCCAGCAGGCCCGCTTCCTCAAGGGCAGCCTCATCGCCTCCATCGGCCTGGTCCGCCGCATCCAGCCGGCGCTGCCCCGGCTGAGCACCAGCGCCGCCGGCCGCAGCGTGCTGCTGGCCCAGTTCGCCGCGGCGCCGTGGAAGCTGCCTGCCGAGCTGGTGCTGCAGGAGCTGCAGGGCTTCACCGCGGAGGCCTCCCCGTCCCTGGACGAGGCGCTGCACGCCCTCGCCGAGGGGCCGCTGCAGGCGGGCGCCGACCCGAGCGTCCCGCACGGCACGGTGGTGCTGGGCTGGGGCCGGCAGGACCGGGTGACGCTGCCCAGCCAGGCCGCCGTCGCCGCCGAGCGCTTCCCGTCGGCCACGCTGCACTGGTTCGACCGCTGCGGGCACTTCCCCCACTGGGACAGCCCCGAGGAGACCACCCGGCTGATCCTGCAGAGCACCAGCTGAGACGCACGGAGGGCTCCGCCATGAGTGCTGCCAACCGGGGCATGGTCGACCTGCCCGAGATGCCGCTGGACTGGCACCGGGCGCTGGCCATCGCCGCCCACCCCGACGACCTGGAGTACGGCGCCGCCGGCGCGGTGGCCACCTGGGTGCAGGCCGGCAAGGAGGTGGTCTACCTGCTGGTCACCCGGGGCGAGGCGGGCATGGACAGCCTGGACCCGGAGGTCACCGGCCCGTTGCGGGAGGCCGAGCAGCGCGCCGCCGCCGCGCAGGTCGGCGTGCACACCGTGGAGTTCCTGGAGGGCTACAGCGACGGCGTGGTGGAGTACGGAATCGCGCTGCGCCACGACCTCGCCGCTCGCATCCGCCACTACCAGCCCGACCTGGTGCTCACCGGCAGCCACCGCGACACCTGGCCCTCGGGCGGGTGGAACTTCGCCGACCACCGTGCGGTCGGGCTGGCCACCATGGACGCCGTCGCCGACGCGGGCAACCGGTGGATCTTCCGCGACGCCGGCGAGCCGTGGAGCCCGCGGCTGGTGGCGGTGGTCGGCTCTCCGCGTCCCACCCATTGCCTGGACGTCTCCGCCACCACCGAGCTGGCGGTGGCCTCGCTGGCCGAGCACCGCGCCTACCTGGCCGAGCTGGGCCTGGACGCCCGCGGTGTGCTGGCGCAGGTGATGCCCAACCCCAACGTCGCCGCCTTCGAGATCTTCGGCGCCTAGCCGGGAGCACCACCCGGCCGGCGGTCAGGACTTGGCGGCGGTGGTGGCGCCCCGCACGTGCAGGTCGCCCAGGAGCTCCTGGGTGGCCGCGGTGACGGCGTCCACGGCGCGGTCGAACACCTCGGCGTTCACCTTGGCCGGGGAGCGCATGCCGCTGATCTTGCGGACGTACTGCAGGGCGGCGGCCCGCACGTCATCGTCCGTGACATCCTCGGCGTAGGGCGGGCGGAGCGTCTTGATGCTGCGGCACATGTGGCCAGCGTAGGGACGCACGCGCCGCTTGCCCACCCCCTGACCAGGGCATTCAACACTGGTGCCCACCCACCACCGAAGGGAAGCTGATGGCTGAGCAGATCGCGGGAGTCACCGTTCCGGACACCCAGCTGGTGGCGGAGGCGACCGAGCTGGTGCGCACCGCCACGTCCGACCTGCTCTACCACCACTCCCGGCGGGTGTTCCTCTTCGGCAGCCTGCAGGGCGAGCGCCGGGGCCTGCGTCCAGACCCGGAGCTGCTCTACGTCGGCGCCATGTTCCACGACCTGGGCCTCACCGACACCTACCGCAGCGCCGACCAGCGCTTCGAGGTGGACGGCGCCGACGAGGCTCGCCGCTTCCTCACCGCCCACGGCCTGGACAGCGACGCCGTGCGCCGGGTGTGGACGGCCATCGCGCTGCACACCACCCCGGGCATCCCCGAGCACCTGGAGCCGGAGGTGGCGCTGGTGACGGCGGGCGTGGAGACCGACGTGCTGGGCATCGGCTTCCACGACCTGGACGCGGCGCAGCTGGAGGCCGTCACCGCCGCGCACCCGCGCCCGGACTTCAAGCGGCAGATCCTGCAGGCCTTCACCAACGGCTTCGCCGACCGGCCCGACACCACGTTCGGCACCGTCAACGCCGACGTGCTGGCACACTTCGTCCCCGGGTTCGTCCGCACCGACTTCGTCGAGGTGATCGAGGCCAACCCCTGGCCCGAGTAGGAGCCGGGGTCCACCGGAACGGGGAGGTCGACGTGCGGGTACTGGTCGCGGGAGCCACGGGCGTGCTGGGCACCCCGCTGCTGCCCCAGCTGACGGCGGCGGGCCACGAGGTGCTCGCCCTGGCCCGCCCGAGCAGCCGGGTGCAGGCACTGGGGGCGCGCAGCGGGGTCACCGTGGTTCCGGCCGACGCCCTGGACCGCGAGGGGCTGACCCGTGCGGTGCGCGACGTCGCCCCGGACGCGGTGGTGCACCTGCTGACGGCCATCCCCGCCGAGATCGACCCGCGCCGGATGGGCCAGGCCTTCGCCACCACCAACCGGCTGCGCACCGAGGGCACCCACACCCTGCTCGACGCCGCCGACACCGCGGGCGTGCAGCGGGTTGTCGCCCAGAGCATCGCCTTCGGCTACGACCCCCGCGGCGCGGGGCTAGCCACCGAGGACACCGCGCTCTGGCCGCGACCGGCACGTCAGTTCGCCAGCGTGCTCGCCGCGGTGCAGGAGCTCGAGCAGCGCACCGCGCAGTCCGGTGGGCTGGTGCTGCGCCTGGGGCACCTCTACGGGCCCGGCTCGGCCTTCGGCCTGAACGGTTCGTTCACCAGCCAGGTGCGCGCCCGCAGCCTGCCCATCGTGGGCAGCGGTGATGCGGTGTTCTCCTTCATCCACGCCCGCGACGCCGCAGCCGCGGTGGTGGCCGCGCTGGACAGCCAGGTGACCGGGGCGCTGAACATCGTCGACGACGACCCCGCGGCGACGCGGGAGTGGATCCCCGAGCTGGCCCAGGTGCTCGGCGCCCCGGAGCCGCGGCACATCCCGGCGCTGGTGGCCCGGCTGGCGGTCGGCGCCTGGGGCGTGGCCTTCATGACGGCGCTGCGCGGGGCCGACAACAGCCGCGCCAAGGAGCTGCTGGGCTGGCAGCCCGGGTACTCGTCCTGGCGCGAGGGCTTTGCCGCGGAGCTGTCTGCCGACGACCGCTAGCCGGTGGCCACTGGCTCAGGCTGACCCGAGGCCCGCGACGAACGGCACGATGGTGCGCTCGACCAGCGCTCGCCGATCGGGGTGGGGCAGCACGAGGCACTGGACGGTGACTCCGTCGATGAGCGCGAGGAGCGTCGAGGCCTGCTCGTCAGTGAGTCCGTGGTCGGCGAACCAGGAACGGAGCTCGCGATCGAGCTGGGCCGAGACCGCCGCCAGCTCGGGGTCGACAGCCGAAAGGGCGGCGTAGGCGAGCCACACGCGAGCGCGGCGCTCGCGTCGGTCGTCCAGGGGCAGCCACTGCTGCACGACGTCCATCAGCGTGGTGGCACCGGAGGCCATCACGTCGGCGAGGAACTGCTCGCCCGCGTGATCGAAGCCGGCGCGCACCAGCTCGCTCTTGGTCCGGTAGTAGTACTGCACCTGCGCCGGTGACACCCCCGCCGCTGCGGCGACGCTGCGGACGCTCAGCGCTCCAGCTCCGTGCTCGGCCAGCACGGTCAGCACGGCGTCGAGCAGGCGGGTGACGGCCATCAGTCGTGCGGCCGCCGCGACTGGATCCTCGACCACCCGGTCACCGCGAGCTCGATCGCGCCGAGCACCGCGATCACCAGACCGGCCTGACGCAGACCCACGACCGGGGTCTCGACGTCGCGGAAGACGAAGAACATCGTCAGCCCCCCAATGACCATGACTGCACCGACGACCAGCTCCCAGCCCTGCTTGCTCATGCCCGCTCCTCATCTCTGTACGACTGTATTGTACGAATGTACAGTGATGAGCGGCTGCGGTCCAGGGTGTGCTGATGGCTTTGACGCGGGCCGGAAAAGCAAAAGGCCCGAACCCCGGCCAACATGTCTGTCGGCGAGAATTCGAGCCTTGTGCATTCCCGGTGGAGCTGAGGGGATTCGAACCCCTGGCCTCCTCGATGCGAACGAGGCGCGCTACCAACTGCGCCACAGCCCCGGGTACTGCGAGCGAAACTCTAGCAGCCCGCTACTGACCCGACGCACGCGGTAGCTCGTACGGGCGGTCGTCCAGCTCGTCGAAGGCGGGGTCCTCGTCGTCGATCTCCAGGACCACGGCCCCCGGGCGACGCAGGCGCTGCGGGACCACGCCGAACTCGTCGTCCTCGGTGGAGTGCACGCCCAGGCGGGCGCGGCCCATGCGGGCCATCCGGCGCTCGCGGACGTTCTCCTCGATGCGCACCTGGCGGCGCAGGTAGGCCAGGTAGCCGACCAGGCCCAGGTCGATCAGCACGTGCACGGTCCACAGGCTGCTGAACGCGACACCGGCCAGGACGGCGGTGAGGACTGCGGCGATGAGCAGGCCGAGCACCACGCGCTGGCGGAAGGAGTAGCGGGCCATCCGGGCCACCGCGTCGGCCTCCGGGTCGTAGCCGCCGCGGCCGGTGCGCCGGGGCGCCTCGAGCTCACGGTGCTCGTCCTGCTCGTACTGCTCGTGCTCGTCCAGCCCGCCCAGGGGCGCGTGGTCAGCCTCGTCCGTCCTGGTGATGGCCAGCACCTGGGTCGGGTGGTCGTGCATCGAGTCGTCCGCTGCTGTCTTGTCCACCACTGTCTCCTCGTGCTCGGGCTGGCGCCAGTCCGGGTTGCTGCGGTGTCCCGCGGCCGGTCCGGGTCGTCGTAGCTTGATGCCGCTGCCGCCCCGGTGCAGCACGCGTGCCGCGAGGGCTCCGTCTCCGGTGCGGCGCACCTCCTGCCGGTACTTGGCCACCATGGGGACCAGCACCGCCAGCCATGCCGCGACGAGACCGACAAAGATCAGCGAGCTCGGCACGGCAACCACCCCCGGGAGCTAAACGACATCAGTGTAAGCACGGTAGTCAGGTGCACCCCGCGGGCGCGACAGGCGCGCCGGGTGTCGCGAGACACGCCGCGCCGTGTCGCACGACACGCCGTGCAGCAGCGGCGTTTTCAGCTCCACTGGGCGCGGCCGGAGTGCACCAGCGCCGCGGTGAACCCACCCACCTGCTCCTCGGCGGTCAGCGCCACCAGCACGTGGTCGCGCCACTCCCCGTCCACGTCGAGGTATCGGCGCAGCAGGCCCTCCTCGCGGAAGCCCACCCGCGCCAGCACCGACCGGCTGGCGGTGTTCTCCGGACGGACGGTGGCCTCCACGCGGTGCAGCCCCACCGGGCCGAAGCAGTGGTCCAGGGTGAGCGCCAGGGCCGCGGTGGCCACTCCCCCGCCGGTGAGCGGGGTGGCCACCCAGTAGCCCACCCAGGCCGACAGGAGCGCACCCCGCACCACGTTGCCCACGGTGATCTGCCCGGCCAGCTCGCCGTCCACCTCGATGGCGAAGGGCAGCAGCGTGCCGTGCCGGGCCGAGCCCCGCATGGCCGAGCACACCAGCGGCCAGCTGGACACGCTGTTGCGGGCGCGCCACGGACCGACGCCGGTGGGCTCCCACGGCAGCAGCTGCGCCTCGTCCCGGGTGCGGACGTGGCTCCAGGCGGCGGCGTCGCGCAGCCGGATGGGCCGCACCCGCACCTGCCCGGCCCGCACCCGCACCGGACCGAGCCGAGCGGGCCACCCGGGATGGCGGTCGCTGGTGCGTCGGTCGCGCACGCTCACCGCCGGGTGCCTAGGCCCGCTGGGCCAGGAACGCGACCTTGACCTCGTCGCCGGTGCGCACCTCGGTGACGTCGGGATCCACCAGCACCAGGCAGTTGGCCTCGGCGAGGGTGGCCAGCAGGTGCGAGGACGACCCCGGGGCGCCGCCGAGGGCCTGCACCAGGTAGTCCCCGGTGGCCTCGTCGCGCATCAGCTGCCCGCGGAGGTACCCGCGGCGCCCGGCGATGGAGGTCACCGGGGCCACGGTGCGGGCCATGACGATCCGGCGCATCGGGTTGCGCTTGCCCAGCGCCACGCGGACCAGTGGCCGCACCATCACCTCGAACACCACCAGGGCGCTGACGGGGTTGGCGGGCAGCAGGAAGGTGGGGACCTTCTCGTCGCCCAGGCGGCCGAAGCCCTGCACGGAGCCGGGGTGCATGGCCACCCGGTCCACCGTCACCTCGCCCAGGTCGGCGAGCACCTCGCGGACCTGCTCGGAGGCGTTGCCGCCCACGGCGCCGGAGATCACCACGATCTCGGAGCGGATGAGCTGGCCCTCCACCACGTCGCGCAGCTTGCGGGGGTCGCCGGTGGCGATGCCCACCCGGGTGACGGTGGCGCCGGCGTCGCGGGCCGCCGCGGCCAGCGCGTAGGAGTTCACGTCGTAGACCTGCCCGGAGCCGGGCGAGCGGTCGATGTCCACCAGCTCACCGCCCACCGAGATCACGGCCAGCCGCGGGCGCGGGTGCACCAGCACCTTGTTCTTGCCCACGGCGGCCAGCAGACCCACCTGCGCGGCGCCGATCACCGTGCCCGAGCGCACCGCCACGTCGCCGGGCTGGACGTCGTCACCGATGTGGCGCACGAAGTCGCCGGAGCGCACGGGCTTCTTCACGGTGAGCCGGGCGGCGTTGCCGTCGGTCCAGCTCAGCGGCAGCACCGCGTCGGCCAGGGTGGGCAGCGGGGCGCCGGTGTCCACCCGCACGGCCTGGCGGGGCTGCAGCCGGGTGGGCTGGCGCGAGCCGGCGTTGACCTCGCCGACCACCGGGAGGGTGACCGGGGTGGCCCCGACCTCCTTGGGGTCCTTGGGCAGCTGCACGTCGATGCTGCGCACCGCGTAACCGTCGATGGCGGCCTGGTCGAAGCCGGGCAGCGGGTTCTCCGCCACCACTTCCTCGGCGCACAGCAGCCCCTGGGCCTCCGAGATCGCCACTCGCACCGGCCGCGGGCGCACCGCGGACTCCAGCACGCGAGCGCGCTGCTCGTCGACAGACTTCACGACGGGCTGCCCTGCGCGAGCCGCTCCTGCAGGTACTCCCGCAGCCCGGGGCCGTAGGTGTCGTCCTGCAGCCCGTAGTCCACGGCCGCGCGCAGGTAGCCACCCGGGTTGCCCAGGTCGTGGCGGCCGCCGCGGTGCACCACCACGTGCACGGGGTGACCCTCCTCGATGAGCAGCGCGATGGCGTCGGTGAGCTGCAGCTCGCCGCCGGAGCCGGGGGTGATGCGGCGCAGCGCGTCGAACACCGCGCGGTCGAGCAGGTAGCGCCCGGCCGCGGCCAGGGTGGACGGAGCGTCCTCGGGGGCAGGCTTCTCCACCATGCCGACCACGCGCTGCACGTCCGGTCCGTCCCCGCTGTCCTCCACGGTGAACACGCCGTAGGCGGACACCTGGTCCTCGGGCACGTCGAAGGCGCAGAGCACGGTGCCGCCGTGACGGGCGCGGACGTCGGCCATCACGGTGAGCACGCCGTTGGGCAGCACCAGGTCGTCGGGCAGCAGCACGGCCACGGCCTGGTCGTCGTCGGTGAGCTCGTCCTCGGCGCAGCCGACCGCGTGGCCCAGCCCCAGGGCCTCCTCCTGCAGGACCGACGACACCTCCAGCAGCGACGGCGCGCGCAGCACCTTCTCCAGCTGGGCGGTCTTGCCGCGCTCGCGCAGCGTCTCCTCCAGCTCGGGGTCGGGGTGGAAGTAGTCGACCACGCTCTCCTTGCCCGGCGAGCTCACGATCAGCAGGCGCGTGGCCCCGGCCTCGGCCGCCTCGGAGGCCACCAGCTCGATCCCCGGCGTGTCCACCACCGGCAGCAGCTCTTTGGGTACAGCCTTGGTGGCGGGAAGGAATCGGGTGCCGAGCCCAGCCGCCGGGACGATGGCCGTCCTGAACTGGGGTGGCTTAGCAGCGCTGCTCATGGCGCTCACCTTATCGGCGTGCGCGGCCAACCCCCGGCAATGATGGTCGGATGAGTGGGAACGACGACGTGACAGCCGCTTCGACGGCACCAGATCTCGACAAGTCCGCTTGGCGCACAAGGGTGCTGGCCGCGCGGCGCGCGCTCGACGGGCGGGTCCGCGACACCGAGGCAGGCCTGCTCAGCCGGCACGTGCTGACGGTCGCCGACGGCTGTGCCGTGCTCGCCGCCTACGTGCCGGTGGGCACCGAGCCCGGCTCCCTGGCGATGCTCGACGCCGTGCGGGCCCAGGGCACCCGGGTGCTGCTTCCGCTGACCGGCGCGGCCGGGGACCCGCTGGACTGGGCGGAGTACGAGGGCGCCGACCGGCTGGTGCCGGCCGCCCACCGCCTGCGGGAGCCGGCCGCGCCCGCGTTGGGCCCGCACGCGATCGCTCAGGCCGAGGTGGTGCTGCTGCCGGCGCTGGCCGTGGACCGGGCCGGCACCCGGCTGGGGCGGGGAGCCGGCTGCTACGACCGCTCGCTGCCCCTGGCCAGCCCGAGCGCCCGGCTGGTGGCCGTGGTGCGGGCGGCGGAGGTGGTGGCGCGGCTGCCGCGCGAGCAGCACGACATCCCCGTCAGCACGGCCCTCACACCTGCGGGACTGATTCGCCTGGGCAACGCGTTGTAACATGCGTGTTGGCACTCCGGCTGTGGGAGTGCCAGCGGCGTACCCCGCACCGCCACAGCAGACCTTTCGCGGAGGACCTACGTGCCCACCTACTCCTACGCCTGCACCGAGTGCGGCCACCGCTTCGACGCTGTGCAGTCGTTCACCGATGCCAACCTCACCGAGTGCCCGCAGTGCACCGGCAAGCTCCGCAAGCTCTTCAACTCCGTGGGTATCGTGTTCAAGGGCAGCGGCTTCTACCGCACCGACAGCCGCGCGGGTGCCGTCCCCAGCGGGGAGAAGGCCACCTCCTCCTCGGCGTCCACCGACAGCAGCACCGCCTCGACCCCGTCGAGCACCACCACCAGCAAGAGCGACTCGGCCACCAGCAAGCCGGCCAGCACCACACCCAGCGCCAGCTGACCCCTCACCCAGCTCCCGGCGGGAGGCGAGACGACATGGCTCGCGACATGCAGATCACCTACGACTGCGCTGACCCGGCCGGGTTGGCCGCGTTCTGGGCCGAGGCGCTCGGCTACCGGCTGCAGGACCCGCCGGGCGACTTCACCTCGTGGGGGCAGGCGCTGGAGGCGTGGGGCGTGCCCGCCGAGCACCGCAACGACGCCTCCGCGGTGGTCGACCCCGACGGTGCCGGTCCGCGGCTGTTCTTCCAGCGGGTGCCCGAGCCCAAGCAGGCCAAGAACCGGGTGCACCTGGACGTGCGCGCTGCCCCCGGGCTGGAGGGCGAGGAGCGGATGGCGGCCCTGGAGGCCGAGGCCGAGCGGCTCACCGCGCTCGGGGCCCGCCGGCTGCAGCGCCACGAGCCTGCTCCCCCGATGAACGCCGGCCACCTGGTGCTGGCCGACCCCGAGGGCAACGAGTTCTGCCTCGACTGACGGGCCTTTCTCGCGGCCTGTCCACAGCCGGCCGCCGCCCTGCACAGCGCGGTGGCACCGGCCCCGGCCTCGGCCACCCCGCACCTAGCGTGCCGGTGAGCGCCTGCGTGGGCGCAGGGACGAGGCAGCCATGGCCAACCACACCAGCGGTCGCCGCCGCCCCGCGGCCCGCAGGCCCGCCCCGGCGACCCGCGGGCCCGCCCCGGTGACACGGGCCGAGGCCCGGGCGCCGCGGCGGCGGCTGCGCGCGAGCAACCTGGCGCCGCTGTGGCGGGAGCGGCTGGCCGAGCTGAGCAGACCCGGCTGGGCGCGCACCGCCGCCGTCCGGCGCGTGGTGGCCGCCCTGCTGGTGCTGCTGGCCGGGGTGCTGGCGCTGCGGGGCGACCCGGGCACCGCCGGCACCGCGGTGCTGGTGGCCACCCGGGACCTGCCACCGGGTCACGTGCTGGGCGACGCGGACCTGCAGGTGGTGCACCGCCCGGCCCAGCAGCTGCCCACCGGTGCCCTGGCGCTGGCCAGCGACGCCACTGGGCGCGCCCTGGCGGCCGCGGTGCGCAGCGGGGAGCAGCTCACCGACGTGCGGCTGCTGGGACCGGCCCTGGCGGTCGCCGCCACCGGCGACGCCGCCACCACCGCGGTGCCCCTCCGGCTGCCCGACGCCGACGTGGCCGACCTGCTGCACCCCGGCGACACCGTGGACGTCCTGGGCCTCGGCGGCACCCGGGGCGCGGTGACGGTGGTGGCCACCGACGCCACGGTGCTCAGCGTGCCGCCGGCCGATCCCAAGCGCCGCTCCGAGGGCCGGCTGGTGGTGCTGGCCCTGCCGGCCGAGCAGGCGGGGGCGGTCGCGGCGGCTTCCCTTTCCGAGTCGCTCACCATTACATTCCACTGACCGCGAGGCACGTCCACCGGCCGCGGGACCTGTTGCCACAGTGAGGGAGAGCAGTGCTCAAGGGGTTCAAGGACTTCATCATGAAGGGCAACGTCATCGACCTGTCGGTGGCTGTGGTGATCGGCGCTGCCTTCTCCGCCATCGTCACCTCCTTCACCACGCACCTGATCAACCCGTTCATCGCGGCGGTGGGCGGCGCCAACGCCAACGGGCTGGGCTTTCAGCTGGTGGCGGGCAACCCCAAGACGGTGGTGGACGTCGGGGCGGTGATCACCGCGGGCATCAACTTCCTCATCGTCGCCGCCGTCGTCTACTTCCTGCTGGTGGTGCCCATGCACCGGCTGCAGGAGCGCCGCCAGAAGGGCGTGGAGGCGGGGCCGGACAAGCCGACCGACGTCGCGCTGCTCACCGAGATCCGGGACCTGCTCGCCGCACAGCAGCACGCCACCGAGGCCGAGCCACAGACCCGGGCCGCCGCCGGCACCCCCTAGAGCGAGCGGAGCAGCCGCTCAGCCGTGGTGCGGCGGCACGTTGCGGCGCAGCTCCTCGTCGTTGCCACCGGCCGAGCTCTCCGCGGCCGGGCCGCGCTCGTCGCGAGTGGTCTCCGGCAGCACGTCACCGAAGATGCGCTGCCGCCGTTCCCGGGCCCGGCGCCGCTCCGCCGCCGCCTCGTCGGCGGGGGCGGAGCGGTCGGGGCGAGCGTCAGCCACGCTCAGGCGTCGAGACCGGAGAGCTCGGAGATGACGTGCCCGACCAGCGGGGTGAGCGTGGCCATCCCGTCGCGCACGGCGGAGCGGGAGCCAGCGAGGTTGACCACCAGGGTGCTGCCGGAGACGCCGACGAGCCCGCGGGACAGGCAAGCGTCCACCGAGCCGGCGGCCAGGCCGGACGCGCGCAGCGCCTCGGCGATGCCGGGGATGGAGCGGTCCAGCACGCCGGAGGTCGCGTCCGGGGTGACGTCGCGCGGGGAGACGCCGGTGCCACCGACGGTGACCACCAGGTCCACCCCGCCGATCACCGCGGTGTTCAGCGCGTTGCGGATCTCCACCGGGTCGGCGGCCACCGCCACGGTGGCGTCCACGTGGAAGCCGGCCTCGCTCAGCAGCTCGGAGACCAACGGGCCGTTGGGGTCCGGCTCGTCCCGGCTGGCGGTCCGATCGTTGACGATGACCACCAGTGCGCGTCCCAGGCGGGAGTCCTCCATGTCCATGAGGCTCACCGTAGTGCCCTCCTCGACAAGCGCCGGGACGAGGTCGAGCGTGACCGTGGTGCCGGTGCGCATGGTCAGTTCCCCGCCTTCACGGTGTTGCCCTGCAGGGTCACCTGGGTGGTGCTGGTGTCGCCGCTGGGGCTCTTGATCGTCAAGGTCACCGTGTCGCCCGGGCGGTGCGAGCGGATGGCGGCCACCAGGGTGTCGCCGTCGGGGATCACGCGGTCGTCGACCTTGGTCACCACCGAGCCGGCGGCGATGCCGGCCTTCTCCGCAGCGCCGCCGGGCGAGACGGCGGCCACGGCCGCGCCCTGCAGCGACGTGCTGGCCGACGAGCGGGAGCTGGTGCCGGCCGAGGCGTCGGTGACGCTGACGCCCAGCACCGCCTGGGTGGCGGTGCCGCTGCCGATCAGCTCCTGCGCGATGCGCATGGCCTGGTCCACCGGAATGGCGAAGCCCAGGCCGATGGAGCCGGACTGGCTGCTGGAGGAGCTGCCGCCCAGGGAGGCGATGGCGGAGTTGACGCCGACCAGCTCGCCGTTCATGTTCACCAGCGCACCGCCGGAGTTGCCGGGGTTGATGGCGGCGTCGGTCTGCACGGCGTCGAGCACCGAGCTCTGCCCGCTGGCCTCGCCGCTGGCCCGCACCGGGCGGTTCAGCGCGCTGACGATGCCGGAGGTCACCGTGCTGGCCAGCCCCAGCGGGGAGCCGACCGCCACCACGTCCTGGCCCACCGCGAGGTTGGACGAGCTGCCCAGGCTGATGGGGGTGAGGTTGGTCTGGTTGGCCATCTTGATGACGGCGATGTCCGAGGACGGGTCGCGGCCCACGATGGAGGCGGCCTCGATGGTGCCGTCCTTGAGCACCACTCGCAGCTGACCGGATCCGCCCGCGGCCGCGGCGATCACGTGGTTGTTGGTGAGGATCAGCCCGTCGGCGGAGAGCACCACGCCCGAGCCCTCGCCGCCCTGGGTGCCGCTGGCGACCTCGATCTGCACCACGCTGGGGACCACCTTGGCGGCGACCTCCTGCACCGAGCCGGGGGCGGCGGCCGCGGGCTGGGCCTTGACCGTCTCGCTGCCGCCCAGGGCGGTGACGGTGGTGTTGCTCGAGCCGCTGTCCAGGTTGGCACCGACCGCGCCGCCCACCCCGCCGGCCAGCAGGGCCAGGGCCAGTGCGCCGGCCACCAGCTTGCCGGTGCGCTTGCGGGGTGCCTCGGTGGGGGCCGAGCCCGGGTGCTGCTGCTGCGCGCCGGCATAGGGGTAGCCGGGCGGGTACACCGGGTACTGGTGGGTGGGCGAGTCGCCCTGGGGTCGGCCGTAGAAGCCGCCCGAGCCGGGCTGGGCCGGGCCCCGGCCGTAGGGGTCGTAACCGGAGGCGCCGTGACTCGAGCCGGAGGCGACGTCACTCGAGCCGGAGGCGGCCTGTCCCGAGCCGGCGTCACCGGAGCCGCCCTGGCCCTGCCGCGACCACCAGGAGTCCGGCACCGCGCCGGGCTGCGGCTGGGCGCCGGACTGGCGGCCGCCGGTCTCCTCGGGCCCACCGTCGCCGGAGGAGCCAGCAGGGGTGGGCTGCTCGTGCGGGAAGCGCTCGTTGCCATCGGTCATGTCACCACTGTGCCGCGCCTGGCTGAGAAGCCGCTGAGATGCACCCGGGGGTTGGCCGGGAGTGTGGTGAACAAGACGCCTGAGCCCGGCCACCGGGGTGGCGGAACCCGCTGACCAGCAGCGAGACCGGTCAGCGCGGGGCCGTCAGCGGCCGTGCGCCTCGTCCAGGAAGGCCACGTAGGCCTCGCTCACCTCGTCCGGGCACTCCATGTTCAGCATGTGCCCGGCCCCGTCGATCATCCGCTTGCCCCGGACGTCGGCGTGGTGGTCGGACAGCTTGTTCACCGGGTCGCGTCCGTGCCACACGGCCAGGTCGATGTCGTTCTCCGAGCCGATGAAGTAGAACGGCACCGTGCTCGGGCCGGTGTAGGACTTGCGGTGCTCCCACACGTCGTCGAGGGCCAGGTACCAGCCGATGCCGCCGGCGAAGCCGCTGCGGGCGTAGTCGGCCACGTAGGTCTCCAGCTCCCACTCCGACATCCACGACCACGGCAGCGGCGGGGGCTGCGGGAGCGCCTCCCGATAGGAGGTGCCCGGCGGGTGCTGCCACACCTGGGTGAAGTCGGCCGTGCCGGAGAGCGCGTGGAAGATCTTGGCCAGGATCTCCCGCGGGTGCGCGGCGTAGTCCTGCGCGGCCGCCTCGGGCTGGTCCAGGTAGTAGGACATGTGGTTGAACCGCTTGGCGCCGCGCTTGCGCTCGATCACCGACGGGGCCACCGACCCCACCGAGATGAACGGGTTCTGCAGCCCGATCACCGCGCGCATCCGCTCGGGGTGGTGGTAGGCCAGGTCGTAGGCGGCCATGCCGCCGAAGTCCAGGCCGGAGAACACCGCCTGCTCCTCGCCCAGGTGGTCCAGCAGCCCGACGAGGTCACCCACGACGGCGTCCACGCCGTAGCCGGAGCCGTCCGTGGGAGCGCTGGTCTGGCCCATCCCCCGCAGGTCCGGCGCCACCACCCGGTAGCCGGCGTCGGCGATCACCCCGATCTGGTGGCGCCAGCTGAACGAGGTGTGCGGAAAGCCGTGCAGCAGCACGACCAGTGGACCCTGCCCCTGCTCGACGTAGTGCACGTCGAGGCCGTTGATCCGGGCGTAGTGGTGCTCCCAGCCCAGCGGGGACACCGGAGCAGCGGCAGGGTCCATGGCGTCAGCCCTGCCGGTTCTGCTTGACGTCCAGCGCGGCGAGGTGGGCGAACACCATGCTGGCGCCGATGGGGTTGCCACCGCCGGGGTACACCGTGCCGGTGACCGCGGCCATGGAGTTGCCCGCCGCGTACAGGCCGGGGATCACCGCGCCCTCCTTGTCCAGCACGCGGGCGGCGGTGTCGGTGCGCATGCCGCCCTTGGTGCCCAGGTCGGACAGGCCGAAGGCCGCGGCGTGGAACGGGCCCTGCTCGATGGGCACCAGCGGCGAGGCGCCGCCGGAGAAGGCCCGGTCGTAGGGCTCGTCACCGCGGTGGAAGTCCTCGTCCGACACGGCCGAGACGAAGCCGTTGAACCGGGTGACGGTGGCCACCAGGTTCTCCGCCGGCACACCGATCTGCTCGGCCAGCTCCTCCAGGGTGTCGGCGGTCTTCCACAGCCCCGCCGCCACGTAGTCCTTGGGGTCGCCCATGGGCTGCATGGACGCCACCACCGGTGGCTTCTCGCCCTCGCGGTCGTCGTAGACCATCCAGTACGGCAGGGTCACGGTGCCGGCGGTCATCGCGTCGATCACCTCGCGGCCCAGGCGGTCGTAGGGCAGCGACTCGTTGACGAAGCGCTCGCCGTTGTCGTTGACGAAGATGCCGCCGGTGAACCACAGCGAGAACGCGGAGCGACCGTCCGGGTGGGTCACGCCGGGCGACCACCACGCCTCGCTCATCAGGTCCACGTCGGCGCCGATGGCGATGCCCGCCGCGATCGCCTTGCCCTGGTTGCCGTCCGGGCCCATGGTGTCGCGGGCGGTGCCGGGCACGCCGTACTTGGCGCGCATCTCGTCGTTGCCCTCGAAGCCGCCGGAGGCCACGATCACGCCGCCGCGGGCGCGGATGGCCCGGCGCTCGCCGTTGTGCTCCACGATGGCGCCGACCACGGCGCCGTCCTCCACCACCAGCTCGTCCACCGTGGTGGAGGTGTAGGTGGTGGCGTTGTCCATGCCGTCCATCGCCCACAGGAAGCGGCCGATCAGCGACTGCCCACCGGTGAGGGTGGGGTCCAGCGGCGCACCGGCGCGCTCGACGGCCAGCGTCGGGCGCAGGTCGTCGCGCACCGCGCCGATCTTCTCCGCCTTCATCGGCTTGGGGATGATCTGGCGGCCCTGGGCGTGCGCCTTGGGGGCGGAGCCGAAGTAGTCGGCCCACGGCAGCACCGCGAACGCGAAGTGCTCGTCGTCGCTGGCCAGGTAGTCCACCAGCGGGGCGCCGTTGTCCAGGAACGCGTCCTGCAGCTCCACCGGGGTGCGGTCGCCGACCACGGCGCGGAAGTAGGTGCGGACGTCGTCCATGCTGTCCTGCACCCCGGCCTCCTCGAGGACCTTGTTGCAGGGCAGCCACATGCCCGCGCCGGAGTAGGCGGTGGTGCCACCGAACTTGTCCGTCGCCTCCACCATGATGGTGTCCAGCCCCTCACGGGCTGCGGTGTAGGCACCGGTGACGCCACCGCCGCCGGACCCGACCACCAGGACGTCGCACTCTTCACTCCACTGCATGCTGCACCTCTCCACAGAAATGTGTGATCTGAACCATAGTGGCTGGTGGGCCGGGGTTTCGGGCAGCGAGTTCCAGTGACCGGGAGCGGGCCTCAGGCGTCGGTCAGCGGCCGCGGGGAGCCGGGCAGCCGCAGCCGCACCCGGGCCCCGCCGCGGTCGGACTCCTCGGCCCACACCGCGCCCTGGTGGCGCAGCGCCACCTGCTTGACGATGGCCAGGCCCAGCCCCGAGCCGGGCATCGACCGCGAGCCGGTGGAGCGGTAGAAGCGCTCGAAGACCAGGGCCCGGTCCTCCGGTGCGATGCCGGTGCCGGCGTCGCTGACGACCACCTCGACGTGGTTGGGGTCCACCTGGGTCATCACCACCTCCACCCGCTCCCCGGCCGGGCTCCACTTGGCCGCGTTGTCCAGCACGTTGAGCACCGCCCGCTCCAGCGCGGTGGGGTCGCCCACCAGGTACCAGGGCTGCAGCCAGGCGGTGAAGGTGATCTCGCTGCGCCGCCGGCGCGCCCGCTCCAGGGCCTCCTCCACCACCTCGGCCAGGTTCAGCGGCAGCTGCACCACCTGCGGGGCGTCCTCGCGGGCCAGCTCCACCAGGTCGCCCACCAGGGTGGACAGCTCCTCCAGCTGGGCCACCACGTCGGCGTGCAGCTCGGCCCGGTCGGTCTCCCCCAGCTGCGGCGCGCCGGGGGCGCTGGAGGCCATCAGCAGCTCCATGTTGGTGCGCAGCGAGGTGAGCGGGGTGCGCAGCTCGTGGCCGGCGTCGGCCACCAGGCGGCGCTGGCGGTCCCGGGACTCCTCCAGCGACAGCAGCATGGCGTTGAAGCTGCGGGTGAGGCTGGCCAGCTCGTCGTCGCCGGTCACCGGGATGGGGGTGAGCTCGTCGGTGCGGGCCACCCGCTGGGCGGCCTCGTTGAGCCGGGCCACCGGACGCAGCCCGGCCCGGCCCACGGCGGCGCCGGCCACGACGGCGACCAGGATGCCCGCGCCGCCCACGGTGAACAGCACCACCGCCAGGTTGTGCAGCACCAGGCGGGTGGGGGCCAGCGACTGGGCCAGCACCAGGGTGGTGCCGTTGGGGGCCCGCTGGGCCAGCACCCGGTAGTCCTCGGTGGTGCGCAGCGACTCCACCGAGACCCCCATGGCCACGTCCAGCTCCGGCTTGCCCACCGGGGCGCCGCGGCCGGAGTAGGCCACCGCGCCGCTGGGCAGGATCACGGACACCCGCACCCCGGAGGAGAACAGCGTGGCGATCTGCAGGTTCTCCTGCGAGATGGACTCCAGCAGGTTGCTGTTGAGCACGGTGGTGGCCCGGTTGCGCAGCTGGTTGTCCACGTCGTCGTAGAGGGCGTTGGACACCACGAAGTAGGCGGAGGTGGCCATCAGCGCCACGGCCACGGCCACCACCACCGCGGCGAGCATGGTCACCCGGGCGCGCAGGGACATCGACCGGGTCAGCGGCATGGGCGCGCGCATCTTGTGCGGCCCGGTGCTGCTGGTCGGCGCCTCCGGCGGGTGCGGGCCGGACGGCTGGGTCTGCTCCGGGTGGGCCGTCACCGGCGGCTGCCCGTCACGGCGGTCCCTCGCGCAGCACGTAGCCCACCCCGCGCACGGTGTGGATCAGGCGGGGCTCGCCCTCGGCCTCGGTCTTGCGGCGCAGGTAGCCGATGTAGACCTCCAGCGCGTTGCCGGAGGTGGGGAAGTCGTAGCCCCACACCTCCTCCAGGATGCGGCCGCGGGTGAGCACCCGGCGGGCGTTGGTCAGCAGCAGCTCCAGCAGCGAGTACTCGGTGCGGGTGAGGCTGATCAGCCGGTCGCCGCGGCGCACCTCCATGGTCACCGGGTCCATGGTGAGGTCGGCGAAGCTGAGCACCTCCGAGGCGGGGTCGGCGCTGGGGGTGGCGCGGCGCAGCAGGGCGCGCAGCCGGGCCAGCAGCTCCTCCAGGGCGAAGGGCTTGGGCAGGTAGTCGTCGGCGCCGGCGTCCAGGCCGGCCACCCGCTCGGAGACGGTGTCGCGGGCGGTGAGCACCAGGATGGGCAGGTCGACGCCGGAGCTGCGCAGCCGCCGGCACACCTCCAGCCCGTCCATCCGCGGCATCATCACGTCCAGCACCAGCGCGTCGGGCTTGGTGGCCTCCAGCGCCTCCAGCGCGGCCACGCCGTCGCCGGCCAGGTCGACGGTGTAGCCGTTGAAGGTCAGCGAGCGGCGCAGCGACTCGCGGACGGCCCTGTCGTCGTCCACCACCAAGATGTGCATGCGTCCCAGTGTGGCCGCTGCCCCTGAGACCCGTCTGAGAGAGGCGCCCTACCGCGGGACCGGCGCGTTCCAGTGCCGCCACATGGCCAGCAGCCGCAGCCCGGTGGCCAGCACGGAGCCGAGCAGCGCGGCCAGGCCCTGCGGCACCCCGGCGGCGTCGGCGGCCACCAGCACGGTGGCCCCGGCCAGCGCAGCCACGGCGTAGATCTCCCGGCGCAGCACGATGGGCACCTCGTTGAGCAGCACGTCGCGCAGGGCGCCGCCGCCGATGGCCGTGGTCATCCCGATGACGCAGGCCGCCACCACGCCGGCGTCGTGGCTCAGCGCGGTGGCCGCGCCGTAGGTGCTGAACAGCCCCATGCCCAGGGCGTCCAGGATCAGCACCGACCGCCGCAGCCGGGAGACCCGGGGGTGGAAGCGGAAGACCAGCAGCGACACCACCACCGGCGTCACCAGGTAGCGCCAGTCCACCAGCGAGGTGGGCGGGTTGATGCCCAGCAGCACGTCGCGCAGCACTCCCCCGCCCAGCGCGGTGGTGGCCCCGAGCACCACGATCCCGAAGACGTCCAGGCGCGCCCGCACTCCCGCCAGCGCCCCGGAGGCCGCGAAGGCGGTGATCCCGATGAGGTCGAGGACGACGAGCAGCACAGCTCATTGTCTCCACAACGCGCGGTGGCCGGTGACCTGCCTGGTCACCGGCCCCGCGGACGCAGCTGTGTTGCTACTTGCCCTGCCAGCTGGGCGTGCGCTTCTCCATGAAGGCGCCGATGCCCTCCATGACGTCGGCGGAGGTGGAGACCTTGGCCATCTCCTCGTCGTTGAGCTTCCAGGCGTCGCGCTCGGCGGGGGTGCTGCCGTCGACGATGCCGCGGGCCACACGCTTGCTGGCCTGCACCGCCAGCGGGGCGCCGGCGCTGACCTGCTCGGCCAGGGCCAGCGCGGTGTCGAGCACCTGGTCCTGCGGCACCACCCGGTTGACGAAGCCCCAGCGGTGGGCGTCGGTGGCGGGCATCGGCTCGCCGGTGAGGATGAGCTCCAGGGCCACGTGCTTGGGCAGCGCCTGGGTCAGCCGGAACACCCCGCCGGCGGCGGCCATCAGTCCACGGTGGACCTCCGGCAGGCCGAACTTGGCGTTGTCGGCGGCGACGATGAGGTCGCTGGCCAGGGCGAGCTCGGTGCCGCCGCCCATCGCGGAGCCGTTGACCGCGGCGATCACCGGCACGCTCACCGGGTGGTCCACCATGCCGGCGAAACCCCAGTGCTTGGTCTCCGGGGGCAGCACGCCGTCGCCGCCCTTGGTGCCCAGCGCCTTGAGGTCGGCGCCGCCGCAGAACACCCGGTCGCCGGCGCCGGTGAGCACCACCGCGCGGATCTCCGGGTCGTTCTCCGCCTGCTCCAGCGCCTCGCCGATGCCGTTGTGCACGTCGGCGTTGATGCTGTTGGACGCCTTGGGGCGGTTGATGGTGATGAGCAGGGTGTGGCCCCGCCGCTCGGTGAGGACTACTGCCTCGGGTGCCTCGTCGGTCACGCTCGCCTCGTTCCTGTCGGTGATGGTGGGTTCAGCTGCTGATGCGCACGTGGGCGCCGTCGACCTCCACGGTGACGGTGCGGCCCACCACCTCGCGGCGCTCCCCGGGCTCGCCCATCGACAGCGCCTCGGCGCTGGCGGTGTCGCCGGGGGCGGTCTGCGCGGCGAAGCGGGCGCCGTCGGCGGTGCGGGCCACCAGGAAGCCGGTGGCGGGCTTGCCGTCGCGGCCGTGCTCCACGGTGGCCGTCTCCACGGTCACCGTGCCGGAGACGGGGGCGATGATCGCGGGGGCGTTGGCCGACTCGATGCGCACCGGCTCGGGGTTGCCCACGTAGCCCTGGGCGTGCGGGGCGTCGCTGAGCAGCACCGCGTGCTGGTAGGTGACAAAGCCGCCGTTGCCGTGCAGCAGCGCCAGGCCCGGCTCCGTCCGCAGCCGCTGGGTGATGCTCACCGCGGCGAAGAGGGTGTAGGTGTTCATCGGCCCGCCGAAGGCGGAGTGCCCGCCGGTGACGCTGAGGCTGGCGTCGCGGGGCAGGTCCAGGGCGATCGACGCCAGCTTGGGCACCACCGGGAAGCAGCTGTAGATGTCCACGAGGTCCAGGTCGTCGGCGTGCACCCCGGCCTGGGACAGGGTGCGCTCGAAGGCGGCGGCCATGGCCGGGGAGTCGGTGAAGCCGTCCCGGCGCAGGTGCTCCTCTGCCTGGTCGGCACCGGCCCCGCCCCACACGTACACCAGCTTGTCCTCGGCCACGCCGTGCTCGCGGGCGGCGGCCAGGGAGGTCATGATGACCGCCGCGCCCTGGTCCACCTGCGGGTTGGCGTTCATCGACAGCGGGTAGGGCTCGGAGATCATCCGGTTGCCGGGGGTGACGGTGGCGATGTCCTCGGCGCTGCGCTGCACCGGGTTCCACGCCGCGGGGTTGGCCGCGGCCTCGGCGGAGAAGGCGGCGTAGATCTCCGCCGACCACGCCGTCGCCTCGTCCGGGCTCTGGCCCAGCTGGTGCGACAGCGCGTTGTCGAACAGCGGGTACACGCGGGTGGGCAGGATCAGCCCGGCCGCCTGGTTCTCCGGGCCGCCCAGCAGCTCGGGGTCGAACGCCGCGGGCCCGCCGGGTGCGGCGCTCCACGCGCAGTCCTGCACCGGGTCGACGCCGGCCTTGGCCAGGGCGCCGGTGGAGGACTGCGCCTCCCCGCCCACCAGCAGGGCGATGGTGCTCTCCCCCGCGGCGATGCGGGCGGCGGCGGCGTCGAGCAGCCGGGCCGGCCACTGCCCACCCACCGGGGTGTACTGGCGGTGCTGCGGGTCGGCACCCACGCGCTGGGCCACCAGGCCGGGCAGGTCGTCGTAGCTCCAGCTCACCACGTTGACCACGTCGATGCTGTCGGCGTGGGCGGGCAGCTGCGGGACGCCGGCGTCGGCGGCGGCCAGGGCCACCGCGTCGAGCATCAGCTCCAGGGGCTCGCGGGCGTCGGCCACCGTGCGCTCACGGTTGTGCCGAAGCTGGCCCACTCCGACGATGACGGGGATGTGGCGCGGGTCAGGCACGTCGCTCGCTCCTCAGGGGTCGGGATCTGGCCTGACAGTAGTGCAGCCAATAGTGACGCCCGCCACCCCCCTTGCGGCGTCGACCTCACGAACGGGGCACCTCAGCCGATGTGGGGTGGGTCACTGCTGATCACCGGAAGGCTGCTGCCCCATGGACACCCAGGACGTGCTGGACCGACCCGCCCGGCGGCGCCCGCCCACCGTGCTGCTGGTGGAGGACGAGGACGACCAGCGCGAGCTGGTCACCGTCTACCTGCGGCGATCGGGCTGCGAGGTCATTTCCGCCCCCTCCGCGGAGGCAGGGCTGGACCTCATCGAGGGGGTGGACCTGGACCTGGCGGTGGTGGACCTGTGCCTGCCCGGGATGAGCGGCTGGACGCTGTCCTCGGCGCTGCACGAGCGCGACCCGCGCTGCCCCATCGTGGTCACCTCGGTGCTCGACCTGGAGTCCTACCCGCCGGCGCACACCGCGCTGCCCAAGCCGTTCAGCATCGGCCAGCTGCGCACGGCCCTGGGCCGGCTGCTGCCGCACTGGAGCCCCACGTGAGCGGAGCCGTCCGCACCGTGCTGATCGCCGACGACGACCCGGACATCCGCCGGCTCATCGAGCTGGCGGTGCAGCGGGCCGGGTTCACCGTGCTGGCCTCGGTGGGTGACGGCCAGGCCGCCCTGGACGCCGCGTCGGTGCAGCTGCCGCACCTGGCCATCCTGGACGTGTCCATGCCGCAGGTGACCGGGCTGCAGGTCTGCGCCGCGCTGCGGGCCGAGCACGGCGACGCGCTGCGGGTGCTCATCCTGTCGGCCAACGCGGAGGTCTCCGCCGTGCAGGCGGGGCTGGCCGCCGGCGCCGACACCTACCTGCCCAAGCCGTTCGCGCTGCGGGAGCTGCGGGCCAAGCTGGGCGAGCTGCTCGCGGACCCGGTGTGCTGAGCAGCCGCGACGCGCTGGTGCGTCGCTGGCGGGCCACCCCCACCTTCGCCCAGCGCCAGGTGATCTTCTGCGCGATCTTCCTGGTGTCGGTGTCGGGCATCCCGCTCACCCGCATCGAGGTGCACGGCGTGGTGCTCACCGCGTCGGTGGTGGCGGTGCTGGTGATCACCCTGGCCGCGCTGGCGCTGCCGTGGCGGCGCTGGGCCCCGGGCTGGCGGATCAGCGTGGACCTGGCGAGCATCACCGCCTCGGGACTGCTGGGTGCGGCCACCGGGGAGGCCAGCTCGCCCTACGGGATCATGCTGGTGCTGCCCGCGCTGGCGCTGGGGGCGCAGGCCCGGCGCCCGCAGACGCTGCTGTGGGTCGTCGCCGCCACCGACCTCACGGTGTTCATGCCGTACCTGGTGCTGCCCGACCCCACCCCGTTCGCGCTGGACATGACGCTGCGCTGGCTGTTCACGCCCACGGTGGCGCTGCTGGCGGCGATGGCGATGTTCCAGGTGACCAGCCGGGTGCGCTACCGGATGGCCCAGCTCACCGAGTCGTCGCTGCACCTGGCCGGGGCCCGCGACGCCTTCGCCGGGGTGCTGGACGCCGTCACCGAGCAGTCCATCATCGCCACCGATCGCAGTGGCCTGGTCACCATCTTCAACCCGGGCGCGGAGAAGATGCTGGGGGCGGCGCGCACCCAGGTGGTGCGCGAGCGCCGCGTCACCGACTTCCTGGTGGACGCCGAGCTGGACGTCGTCGACGCCGCGGGGCGCAGCGGCTTTGCCGCGCTGGTGGCGCTGGCCGCCGACGGTGCCGCCGACGTGCGCGACTGCACCTACCGCACCACCGACGGACGGCTGCTCAGCGTGGAGCTGGCCATCACCCCGCGCCACGACGCCCACGACGAGCTGGTGGGCTACCTGTTCGTGGCCACCGACATGACCAAGACCCGGGAGGTGGCCCGGCTCAAGGACGAGTTCATCAGCCTCATCTCGCACGAGCTGCGCACCCCGCTGTCGTCCATCCTGGGCTACCTGGAGCTGGTGCTGGACGACCCCGACGACCCGCTGACCGAGCAGCAGCAGCAGTACCTGACCACTGTGGAGCGCAACGCCAACCGGCTGCTGCACCTGGTGGGCGACCTGTTGTTCACCGCGCAGGTGGAGGCGGGCAAGTTCGTGGTGGCCCAGCGCGAGGTGGACCTGGTGGCGGTGCTGGCCGCCTCGGCCGACACCGCGGTGCCGGTGGCTGCGTCCGCCGGGGTGCTGGTGGAGACCGAGCTGCCGGAGCACCCGGTGCTGGTGGCCGGGGACGCGGTGCGCCTGGGGCAGGCCTGCGACAACCTGCTGTCCAACGCGGTGAAGTTCACCCCGCGGGGCGGGTCGGTGTGCCTGTGCCTGGTGGTGGAGCCCGACGGCGAGGACGGGCCGGCGGCGCTGGTGAGCGTGCGCGACACCGGCTACGGCATCCCGGCCGGCGAGCTGGAGCAGCTGTTCACCCGCTTCTTCCGCGCCACCACCGCCACCACCAACGCCATCGCCGGGGTGGGCCTGGGGCTGGCCATCACCCGCGCCATCGTCACCGCGCACCAGGGCACGCTGGCGGTGCGCAGCGTGGAGGGCGAGGGCACCACCTTCAGCTTCCGGCTGCCGCTGCGGGTGGGCGCGGAACAATCCAGGCAGGACGCAATGGGGGCCACATGAGCACTCAGCTTCCGTCGCCGGGCACGCTCATCGCCCTGGTGGTGGACGACGACGCCGGCGACCTGGCGCACGCGGCCGGGGTGCTGCACGAGGCCGGGTACACGGTGCTCACCGCCAGCGGCCCGGCGCAGGCGCACGCGGTGCACGCCGACACCGAGATCGACCTGGTGCTCTCCGACGTGGCGATGGCCGAGCAGGACGGGCCGACCATGCTGTGGGCGCTGCGCAGCAACGGGTGTGCGGCCACCTTCATCACCATGACGGCGGACCCCTCCCCCACGGCGCGGCGCCGCTCGGAGGCGGCGGGGGCGGCGCTGTGCCTGCCCAAGCCGCTCAACGCCACGGTGCTGGTGACGGCGGCGCACCAGCTGCTCACCAACGGGCCGGTGCGCGACCCGCTGGAAGATCTTTACGACGCCGAGCTGCTCAACCAGATGCGGGCGGGGTACCTGCAGCTGCTGCCGGAGCGCACCGCCGCGCTGGCCGCGGCGAGCGAGGCCGGTGACCTGGTGGCGCTGGCCAAGGTGGCGCACGTGCTGGCCGGGGCGAGCGGGCAGTTCGGCTATCCCGGGCTGGCCGAGCTGTGCCGGGTGGTGCAGACCAGCGCCCAGGCCGGCGAGCTGGCGCACGCCGAGGTGGAGGCCGCGCTGGTGGCCGCCGGGCACGTCCGTCGCACCGGTCAGTAGCCGCGGCCAGCAGCCCGCCGGCACCGTCTGCACCCTCCACTGCGGAGCCAAGCTGCAGCAGCCCGTGCTGCATGATGACTCCATGCACCTGCTCTTCGTCTGCACCGGCAACATCTGCCGCAGCCCCACGGCCGAGCGGCTGACCCAGGCCTACGCCGCCCACCACAGACTCACCGGGCTGACCGCGAGCAGTGCCGGCACCCGGGCGGTGGTGGGCTACGGCATGGAGCCGTCAGCGGCCCAGGTGCTCACCGAGCTGGGCGGTGACCCCACCGGATTCCGCGCCCGCCAGCTCAAGCCCGCCATGGTCAACGACGCCGACCTGGTGGTGGGGTTGAGCACCCGGCACCGCAACCGGGTGCTGGAGGAGTCGCCGCGCGCCATGCGCCGGGCGTTCACCCTGCGGGAGCTCTCCACGCTGTTGGCGGTGCCGTCGAGCGAGACGACCCTGCTGCCCCGGCTGGCCCAGGCCCGGGCCGCGCGTCCACCGGCGCCGGACGCACTGGACATCACCGACCCGATGGGGCAGGACCTCGCCACGTTCCAGGAGATCGGCCGGCAGATCACCGCCACGCTGCTGCCGGTGCTCGACGCGCTGCGAGCCGAGCTCAGCTGAGGCTTGTCCTCACTGGCCGAGGATCGCCTTGCGCACGGTCTGGCCGATCGCCGCGGCCGCCGCCGCGTTGGGGTTCTCCCCGTCCGCCGACATGCCCCTGGCGTAGCCGTCACCCGAGCGCACTGACGCTCCGACGTCCACAAAGGTCCAACCCCGCTGGCTGGCCAGCTTCTGCAGCGCGGCGTTGGTCTGCGTGGCCAGGGTGGGCTCGGCCGCACTGGGCAGCGCACCGGTGAGGATCACCCGGGGGGCGTTGACCGCGCGCACGATCCTCTCGACGTTGGCCGTGGTGGACGAGGTGGGCACGTCCCGCTCCGCGTCAGTGAGATCGACCCCGACCACCACCACGTCAGCGGGCATGGACTTGGCCGCGGCGGCCATGCGCTCCGTGGTGGCCCCACTGTCGGCCCAGCCGCCGACGAAGGTGATGCGGTCCTTGGCTGCGTGGGAGACCCACGAGGTGTTGCCCAGGCTCTTGCCGATGAAGTCCGGGCTGTTGCCGTTGGCTGAGGAGCCGCCGATCACCACCATCCGCACCGTCTGGGGCATCGCGGAGGTCGGAGCGGTGGACGAGGCAGTGGGGCGGGCCGGCACCGAGGCCTGCGGCAGCGGCGCCGACGTCATCACCGGCGGCGCAGTGGCCATCGGGGCGGCTCCGGCGCTCTGCGGCTCCACTGGGGGCGTCCGGTTCTCCAGCGCGGTCCACATCACGGCGCCCGCCACGATGGCCGCCGCGATGAACACCGGGAACCCGTACTTCTCGACGCCGTCGTTCAGCTTCATGGGGTCATCATGCCCGAGACCGTTGCTGACCCACGAGCAACTTCCTTCCAGCCCAACGGATCTCACGCTCCGTGACGCACCCCGGGGCCCCTCCCCGTCGCCCCGAACCTTCGCGCCATTGCGGAGTAGCGACTTATCGCTGCTCCGTGTTCGTAATATCAACGAGCAGTGGGCGCCATTCTTTGGTTTACACTATCGATCACCTATCGTGACCTTGCTTAATGTCGTGAGATGCGGAGAATTCCCGTCATGCCACGCCATCACCGAAACGTCGTCGAGCGGCGACGTATGCAGAACCTTGCCTTTTGGGCCTTCCTCGCGGTCGCCCTCGTGGTGGGCGCCATCATGTACCTGACGTTGCAGAATCGTGGCGTACCGGCCAGTCGGCAGTCCATGGTGGAGCTGGTGGTGCTCGCGCCTTCGCCCACGGCCGGTCAGGCGGGTACCGCGGTCACCACCACGTTGTCGCGATAGGTGTTGCCGTAGCCGGGCACGTGCACAATGGGGCCCCCACAGGTCACCAGCACCAATTTGCGCTCACCCACGGGGCCGGCGAACACCGACTTGGGCAGTGCGGCCTTTACCACCACTTCTTGGCCGGTCACCCGCCAGCGGGTGGTGTGGCCTGCGGCGTCGGCTGCGTGCACCACGGCGCCGGGCTGCACCTTGTACAGGTCGTACAGCACGCCGTTGCCCTGGCTGTAGTCGTTGACGTGCCCGGCCAGCAGCGTGGTGCCCTCGGCCACGAGTTCACCGGCCGGGCCTGCGAGCGGGGCGCCGTGGTCCCACATTCCCACCACCTGTACGTCGCGGGGAACGTTGAGTGCGCCGGTCTCGGTGGTGCTGGCCGGAACCAGCCGTCCGCTGAGGCAGAGCGAGCCGATCACCACCGTGGAGGGGGCCACTGCCAGCTCGCACCCGGCAGGCTTGTCGCGGAGCGGGTCGGCTGCGGGGGCTGCCTCCAGCGGCGGCAGCTCAGCTGCGGGAACGTTGAACTGCACGCTGGGCAACGGCGCCGCGGCGGGCTCCTCTGATCGCGATCCCTGCACGATCAGCACCACGCCGGCCACCAGTGCCACCAGGATCACGACGACCAGTCCGCCTTGTGCCACTCGTCCTTTGGTGGTTTGTCCGCTCATGCCGCGCCTCCGCTAGTGGTCGCCGGAAAATGGGCTAAGCCCCGCCTCTGGTGCAGAGGCGGGGCTTAGCGACCAGGCGCCGAGGCGCCCGGGGTGAGAGCTAGTGCCTGATCAGGCAGCGTTGCGGCGACGCAGCACCATGACGCCCGCGCCGGCACCGGCGACGGCCACCAGGGCGATACCGCCAGCGAGAACCGTGCCGTCGGGGCCAGTGCCCTCGCCGGGAACGCCGGTGTCAATGCTGGAGGCGTTGTAGGACGAGGCGGAGCCGGTGCTACCGGTGCCGGTGCTACCGGAACCGGAGCCGTTCACGCCCGAGCCCGAGCCGTTGCTGCCCGTGCCGGTACCGGTACCGGAGCCGCCGCCGGTGCCACCCGCGCCGTTGCCGGAGCCGTTGCCCGAACCGGTGCCGTTGCCGCCGGGGATACCGCTGCCCTGGCCGGGGGCCACGACGGTGAACTCAACCCGGGCGACGTTGCCCTCATCGCCGACGAGGTCCACGTGGTGCGGACCGGCCTCGAGGCCTGCCGTCGAGAAGGTGAACGACACCGAACCCGCGCCGTTGGCCTCTGCACGGCCGATCTCCCGCGGCGTGGAGTACACCGTGCCGATGACGAGCTCACCGATGTTGAAGTTGACGCCGATCACGGTGACGTTCTGTCCCGCGACGACGATGGTCTGGCTGATGGACGCGACCGGCGGGGCGTCGGGGTTGTACACCTGGGCGGAGGCGGGTGCGGCGGCCAGCAGCGAGCCGCCCATGACCAGAGTGGCGGCCGCCAGGACGCGAGTAACTCGGAGTGCCTTCATCGCACTACTCCCTTTGAGATCGTATTTAGCAGACCTAGCGGCATGCTCAGTGAAACCCTAACAGCACCAAGGGTAATCAACAATCCTAGTTGGAACATTGCGGAACGTTGATCTCTGTACCCATCGGCTCCACCAGTGGCTGTACCGGGACAATCGCCCGGCCAGGGGCGGTGGGCTCGGTCAGGTTGTACTGCAGCTTCTTTGTGGCACCGGGGGGGATTTGCACGTCCACTGTGTACACCGGATGACTACGCTCCGTAGCTACACGGGCAGTGGCAGGTACTCCGTCCACCGTTACTGAGAGTAGTTCCGCTCCGTTGGTGGCATTCAGCGCGACGAGCAGCCGGGAGGTGCCCGGCGGTCCCACCGCGCCGCGGTCGATGCGGCCGTAGACGTAGGAGGGTGCGTCGGGCCCACCGGCGGGGACGTTGTTGGTGAGGTCCACCGTCACCGTCGATGCGCGGACAGGGCCGACGCAGGGGCCGGCTGTGTAGCTGACCTGGCGGCCCAGGTAGTACTCCAGCTTGTTGCCGGCGGCGTTGTTCACCACCACCTGCGCGTAGGGCTGGTCCGTCTCGGGCACCGTGTGGCCCAGCGGAGTGGCCGCCAGCACCTCTGCCTCGCCCGAGTTCTTGCTCCACACTGCCAATCGACCCTCGCCGGCCGCCTTCCCCAGGGCACTGACCAGCGCTGTGGTGGACCCGCCACCGCCACCGAGCATCTTGCTCACCACTGCGGAGGAGATCGACTGCAGGTAGGTCTTGCGCGCGCGCTGGTCGTCGGGGTAGCGGAGGTATGCCTCTGACTGGGTCAGCCGCACCACGTTGTCGGCGTCCACCGTCTCGCCGGTCAGGGACTTCACCGGTCCGGCCGCCTTGAGCAGGTAGCTCAGGGCCACGGGGTCGGTGGCGATGGCTCCGTCCAGCTCCTGGCCCGTCTGCTGCTTCCAGAGGGACAGCCAGATCTGGGCGGCGTAGGGGAAGTGCGCGCTGGCGTTGCTGTTCGACCAGCCGCTGGTGGATCGATAGACGTCATACTGCTGGGCGTACTCGGGCCCGAGGTCAACAGCCTCGCCGCCGTTGCTCTTCAGTTCGGTGTTGCTGCTCAGCGTGTCCAGGGTGATCCGGCCCTGGTCCGCGGTGAGAATCCCAAAACCACCCACCAGGCCCCCGGTTCCGCGAGCCTCCGCGTTGGTCTGGAAGGCCAGGAAGTAGTTGCGCGGGCCGTCTGCACCGAGCATCGGTGGCAGCAGGGTGGCCGCTTGCGACGCGTTGGCGAGCAAGCCGTCCAGCTCGGTGGCCTGACTTTTCAGGTCCGCCCGGGCGTTGTCCACAGCGCCCAGCCATCCGCCGGCAGGGATCGATGCGATTCGCCCCTGCAGCCGAGACGACGCGTTCACCGCCCGCACGAGGGGCTCCCGCGCCTGCGTCAGCGCAGCCAGGTCGATCTGCGACCCGGAGAGGCGCAACCGGTCGAGCGAGAGCACACCGGCCTGCGCGGCTACCGGCTCCAGCACATCCACCACCAAGTCGTCGACTGACTCAGCGATGGCAGCTGTGGCGTCGAAGGGTTGCCCAAAGTAGGGGACGGCTGCAGCAGCCCGCCAGACAATGCCCGACGTGGTCTTGCGGGCGTCTGCCGTGCTGGCGGCGGCCAAGCCCACTTCCCGCTCGACCCCGGCGCCGTCGCCCTTGGCCAAGAGCGACCGTGCTGCCTGGACGTGCTCCTGCGCGTCCTTCAGCGCCGACTTGGCGGAGAGGGCAGCCACCCCGGTCCACACGCCGACACCAACCAGTGCGGTGAAGGCGAGGCCCCCAGCGATCAGGGCCGTCCGGTGCCGCCGGTGCCACGCAATCTTCCGCCGTCGTCGTACCCGCCGGACGCCGGGAACCGGGGCTGGAGCGCTCGCCTCTGCGTCCGCCGAGCGCTCATCCGGCTCCGTCACCGGTCCCGTCCCACCCCAGCCGCCGGCTCGGGCCGGGTGTCCTGAGTCGACGTTCCGTCGTCGCTGTCAAGCTTGGTGGCTGTTGCCGGAGGAGCGGACCTCGGCTCCGTCTCGTAGTAGTAGGCGTAGTCGTAGCCGCTCGACTTGGTCGGCACCATGTTCAAGATGGTGCCCAACACCCGCCCGTCCACTGCCCGCAGGTTCTCCGCCGCTCGGGCGAGCTTGTCCCGCTCCGTGTGACCATGCCGGGCCACGAGGATTGCTCCATCGGTGTGCGCAGCCAGCACTGCGCCGTCAGTGACCGGAAGGAGCGGCGGAGCATCAAAGATGATGTAGTCGAAGCGCGCTCGCAACGTTCGCAGCAGCTCCTGGAGCCGGGTCGATCCCAGCAGCTCGCTCGGGTTCGGCGGGTGCGGGCCGGCCGCCAGCAGCGTCACCGCGGGGTTCGCGGTGGGCTGCAGCACGTCGTCGAGATCCGCGGTGCCCGACAGCACGTTGGTCATGCCCACGTTCTCCACCATCTGCAGGTAGCGGGCCAGCCGCGGACGCCGCAGGTCTGCCTCAATGAGCACCACCGAGTGCCCCGACTCGCCCAGCACGAAGGCCAGGTTCAACGCGGTGGTGCTCTTGCCCTCGTTGGGCACGGCGCTCGTGACGACCAGCGCCCGTGGCGGGTTGTCCACGTCGAGGAACTGCAGGCTGGTGCGCACCTGCCGGTAGGCCTCCGCGCTGCTCGAATGCCCCTCGGTGAACGAGACCAATGGCTGCTTGGGGCGGTCACTGTCGAATGGGATCGTCCCCACCACCGATGCCTGGGTCGCCTGCAGGATCTCCCGACGATCTTTCACCGTGTTGTCCAGACGGTCTCGCAGCGCCGCAGCGCCCGCTCCCGCGAGTAGGCCAAATATCAGACCAAGAGTCAAGTTCCGCGATGTCTTGGGCACCACTGGTGTCGTCGGCAAGCCAGCTTGTTCCACAACAGCAACTTTTGCCGAAGCCGTGGTGCCACCCTGAGGCGTTTCCAGTTCCGCTACGAAGCGGGTGAACTCCGTGGCCAGAGCATTCGCGATGTCTCGAGCACGCTCCGGGGATGCGTCCGTTACCGTGACCCCCAGTATGACCGTATCCGCGACAACCTTGACCGCGACCTTGGAACTAACTTCTTGCGCATTGATGTTGAGCCCGAGTGACGAGACCACCCGCTCGGCTACTTCTTTTCCACGAACCAACTCAGAATATGAAGCTACTCGCTGCTGCGAAAACAACCCGCCTTGATAGGCAGCCGCGGTCGTCTCCTGACCCGTCGTAGTCGAGACGAATAGCTGGGTAGAAGCGGCGTACTTCGGCGTTGTCATCAGCGACCAGGCGAGCGCAGCTAGCACGCAAACGACCGACACCGACACAATGACTCTCCAACGAGACCGAACCACGCGCACAATCTCTTTAATCTCCACTGCAGCGCCTTAACCTCCCTCAGGGCCACACGCTCCCTGTATGTCATCGCACGAATGTCACATCACGAAATTTCCCAACCAGGGCGGCAAACAAGCCAAGCGTGACCCGGCGTGGTGGAGCCAACACGAGACGCTACATCGGCGCTGTCCGCCACGCACACCGCGGGACGTCCGCTGTCAGCTGGAGATCAACCCCCCCGGCCCGAGCCCCCGCCGCACCGCGTTCGTACAGTGCAACGCACAACCAGGACCGCGCGACCCCGCCTAGCGGACCCCGTACAGGCGTTGCCAGACGTACTCAGCAGCCTCACTTTGCGCTCGTAGAATGGCACGACCCCGAAATACGCCGGTACTAACATGTTCCTCGTGAACCACGCGCATAGACGGTAAGTACTCCACACCGAGACCAGCGGACACACAGTTCTCGGCCATGGTAATTTCCTCCCCAAACAAAAACACCGGGTGACTAATAGTGCAACCTGCCCTAAAGTATGCACGACTTATCGCGAAACACGACCCATGGCCAGCATAGATCGCCGACTCGCCACCTGCAGCCGCCCGCGGGCCAACGCTACTATTTCCCCCCCGTAACTGTCGGGCGCTAAGCCAACTGGAGGCCGCTACGACCCACTTCGAAACGGCGGGGTAACGCAGCACCAGGCGACGCCGCAATGTCGCGTAGCGCCCCGGGCGGGTCGTCATATATGGGTTCTGGTTCCGCCCAGTTAGCAGACTAAACACGGCCGGAGCCACTACACCAACATTGGCCGACGAGAAGCTTTCTAAGGCGCTAAGAGCTCCCCCGCAGAATCTAATATCCATATTCGTAACCACCGTCCAGTCGCATTCCGCGCCATGGTGACGGTAGCCGAACGCGGCACCATTTAGATAACCCAAGTTCCTCCCGGCATCCACCACTTGCACCCTTGAATCACCCAACGAGATACGCTGAAGTACTTCCAGTTCGGAGGTGGATTCACTGTTCTCCACGACCACTAGATTCCACTGCGTGTCCCCCTGGGCCTGCAGCGACTCCAAGAGGCTACTGAGATATTCGCTCGACCAAAAATTCACGGCAATTACAAGAATCATCGCTCTTCAAGCCTTCCGCAGTTGCGTCAATGACCGGACAATAGTCCGCCGCGTTAATAGAATCAGGCAGAGATACACAGCCGGACCGACAAGAGCGCCGATCGCGGCACCCCTAATCCCAATAAGATTAGCCAGTACAACACCAACCAATAATCCGACGGCCCATGCGCCGGTGATACACATGAGCATCACGCCAGTCCGCTCGGCAAGCTCGTGGTACTTGTGCGCAAGCAACGCGACGTTCCACAGCACTGCCGACGAAGCAATCCCGCCGAGGGTGAAGGCATCCACCCCGTCGGTGGATACCGCGAGTTCAAGGACCGGCCGGCCCGCCACCATGATCCCCAGCACTACCACGATGGCGGCCACCCACAGGGCGCGTGACCAGGTCCGAATTAGGGCTAGCGATTCCAGGGTATCGCCCGCGTTGTAAGCCGCCATAATACGGGGATGCGACAGCATAGTGAGCGGAATCATCAACATCCCAATGCCACGGACCAGCAGGTCCGAAATCGTCGCATATATGCCCGAAACGTCGCCGCCAATAGCGAACTCGACAATGAACCGATCCGAGTAGAGGGTAAGTGTAGATACCGCGAGCCAAAGGGACATCGGCCATCCGTATGACCAGAATGCACGCGCAACCAGAAACGACGGCATCGTCCCAGTGTCGCGATCCGCCGACCACACAACCGAGCTCGCAACAAGATTCCCAAGCGTAGCCGTCAGCAACAATATGGCGACGCCATCACGCCCATGGACTGCGCCAATTGCCACGGGGACGCCAAAAGCAACGATACTGCGAGAGATCTCGGCGATGTTGTAGGAACGAGAATCCTGTTTACGCTGGGCCGACGCCAGTTTTAGCGCATAAACCCCCCCCGAGACAGTCATCGCGACCGCCAGGAAAACGCCGATGGCCTGCTGCGTTCCGCCAGTCGGCGACAACTCAAGTCCCGCGTATAGGCCAACCGGAACCGAAGGCGCGCACAATGCAGCCAGAAGAACCGGTCGGGGTATCTGGCGAGCACCGAAGTCGACTCTTCCAGCGTGCCGCAAGATCGCTTGGCGTGCCCAACCCACGGCAAGCGAAGAGGCAACGACTGAGACAGCCCAGAATCGGGCAAAGGAACCGTACTGAGACGCACCAAACATGTAAACCAGGAAAGGGATAGAAACAAACGTAATAATACCGGGGACCAATTTCGCAGTGAAGTAACTTAAGAGCGCTAAAACCTCCCTGCGCCATCCCTCAAGTATGCTCAAGTTCGACTCCACCCTCGCAGGCGACGTGACTGGAGCTCCAAATTGTCAGGCAGCACGCATCTCACCAACACCACCGTTACGTCCTCCGTCCGTCCGGCTCACCCCTTCAGCAAGCCGGCTTCCGCAGTACAGTCCCACCGAAAGCATGACCAGATGGGTGGACATCACCGCGGTCAGTGATTCCTGAACGGTGCCCGCGATAAACACACACAGGACCATTAACGCGGCGAGGCTACTGTAGAAGGACTCAACCTGCGTACGCCTCACGTTCAGCGCGTCGCGGGCAGAGCGAAAAAACACCACGACGAAGATGGAAAGATACACAGCGCCCAATAGCACCCCGTGATCCAACGCCGCACGGAGGAGGATCGAGTGCGCCTCGGTCCAGGGGAATGCATCTGTACCCAGGCTCCCGGGCCCAATTCCCACCAGCGGCCGATCCGCAACGATGTCGCTCAGCGGACCCCAGATCCCCCCACTGCGACCGGACAGTCCAGAGGATACGCCGGACTCGCTTAGTCGACCGACACTCGGCAAGCTGGGAAAGACGAGATAAGCAAGTAGTCCCAAACCGGCAGCCGGCAGGACGTTGAACGAAATTCCCGGACGTGGCGACAGGACGAGAATGATGGCACAGCAGGCTATACCCGCGAGGGAGATGCGAGATTGCGAAAGATATCCGGCCCAGAATGCCAGAGCCAAGCCCGCGAGGCAGAGCGACTTAGGGAGGATGCCCGAGCGATAGGCGCTCACAGCGACAGCGGCTACAAACACATAGAAGAAGCCGGTGCCGAACGCACTGCCCTCTCCAACCAGCCTAGGGCCATATGCCGCCAGCTGGTCACCAACACCCGAGCCGAAGAGCGTCTCCTTCGAGCCCCGGAGCATTTGTAGCAAAGCCCAAGCGCCGTTTCCGCAGATGACCACGGCTAGGGCCAGAACTACCGCTCGGTGAGCCCTTCGGCCCGCCATCCAATACAGCGTGGCTACAACAGAAGCTAATAGTAGCGCCTCGACAGTTCGCCCGTAGAAGGCGAGGGTTCTGAGGACCGACATTGATGGCTCAATGACCAGCCTTCCTACGACAAGCAATGTGGCACATGTGACAAACAATGGAACTGTCCGTCCCCATACTGAGCGGAGGGACCTTAGGCTTGCACCGACACACATCAGCCCAGCGAGGAGGACAAAATCTTGGAACCGGAGATCGACCGCACGGTCAAGTCCGCCGGGCAGACGTATGCGCGGCCCAAGCGCAATTGCTAAGACCACCGCCACGAGCAGCGTAGTCGCGCCGACCGCTGAGAGCCGTGATCGCGGGCTGACTTGTGCGTAGTCCCGCGCATAATTGTTCGGTAGGCCCGCATCTTCTCGGTTCCTGTCCTCCTGCCCAGCGAATCGAGTGGACGACATGTCAGGGAGCTTCATGCGGCAGGGCCCAGCACGGCGTCTCGAAACCGCCGATAGAGCATTTCACGATCAAACTGTGTCGCCAACTCGGCACTGCATCTGCCAGCCGCATCCCGCGCGGCAGGATCAAGCACAACACGTCGGACGGTGTCTGCAGCTGATTCAATGCTGCGGCCCGCTACGCTCCAGCCGGCACCCGCACTCCGGACGAGCTCGTTGAGCCAACCGCCATGGTTGAAAAGTACTGGCTTACCAGCACCCAAGGCATCGAAAACCTTATTTATGGATGCGGGATAGAGCGAGGGCTCTTCAATAACCGTAGAAAGCGCGACGTCTGCCGCACCGAGTAGCCCGACGACCTCAGCTTTTGCTAAAGGCCCGAGGAACATCCCATCTACGTTAAGACCAAGTTGATCAGCGAGAAGTCTAGACGGTGGTGCCATCGCACCATCACCTACCACCACGATCCGGATTGGCTGCGCCTTCAACGCGGCAGCTAGCCTCACTGTCCACTCGATATCGTATATCTTTCCGAGCGACCCTGCGTAAAGCACGACAACCTCTGACTCGGCCCACCCCATCCGGCGGCGTACGATATCTCGCTGTTCCGCCGCATGCGCGTACAGGTCGATATCAGCAGCATTCGGCACGACAGTTACCGGCACGTTGCTGTTCACACGACGGACACCAGCCTCCATGCCAGGCGACAGCGCAATGACCTCGTCAGCATAGTGGTATGAAATGCGCTCGAGGAGTCTCGCGATCGTGTGCAGATGCCGCGGAAGGAAGCCCAACGCGATCGGCACCTCCGGCCAAAGGTCACGAATCTCCAATACAAACCTGGTACGCCTTATGCGCGATGCCAGGATTCCGGGAACTGCGACAGTGAGTGGCGTACTAGAAGCGAATACAACGTCCGCCGGGGCACGGGCCGCTGCCACAGATGCGCTGACCATGAATTGAGCAAATGCGAGAAGCCGTCTACCGATCCCCATGGTATTTGCGTATGGAGTTGCTAATACTCGGATAGTCACGCCCTCGACCACCGAGGTTTCAGTTGACGCCCCCCCGCAAACAACCGTGACCTGGTGCCCGTCCTTAGCCAGTCGGCGGGCAAACTCCCATGGCCGGCTCCCTCCCGGCTGGTGAGGCAAGCGGAAATGTTGGTGTATGTAGGTTACCCGCATAGACATGTCCTTCAAGATTAGTGCTCATTGGCAATCCGCTTTACCAACCGTCTTTCGCGGATTCGCTACAGGCGCAACACTCCGGGCCCGTTCAACCTCCCCTTAGTGTCAAAGAGGAGCTTTGCAGCGTTCGCAATCTCGCGAAGGTCGAAAACCTCATGATCTTGCAAAAGGACCGTGAGATCGGATGACCCCAAGGCACTTGGAAGGTCTTCGACCGGTTGCGCTCCCGACCCATGCCAGCGTTCAACGTGCGGGTCATAGTAAGTAACCTGCGCACCCATTTTCTCTAGAATCTTTGATAGAGGCAAAGCAGGTGACTCACGTTGATCCGCGATGTTCGGTTTATATGTTACGCCCAACAGTAGCAACTTTGAGCCGTTGACAGCCCTGCCTGCGTCATTCAGGATTTCTTGAACCCGACTAGCGATGTACCGAGGCATACCTATGTTTATCTCTTGCGCTAACTCGACAAACCGGAACGGATATCCGAGGGTTGACCTCACCCTATGTGATAGGTAATTCGGATCGATTGGTATGCAATGCCCACCTACTCCCGGTCCCGGAAAAAATGACTGGAACCCGAAGGGCTTGGTCGACGCGCACCGAATCACGTCCCAAATGTCGATCCCCAGGTCGTGTGAGAACTTTGCCATCTCGTTGATGAGAGCAATATTAATATGCCGGTAAGTGTTCTCCAGCAATTTCGACATCTCCGCCTCCCGTGTGCCTGCGGCCTCGACAACAGTCGATACAAACTGTCGATAGAACTGTGCCGCAGCCTCGGTGGATTTGGTATTGACCCCGCCCACCACCTTCGGCGTATTCGCCAACCCGAATTTGGCATTGCCGGGGTCTATACGCTCAGGGGAAAATGCCAGGTCGAAATCAACTCCGGCCTGTAAACCAGAATTCTCGAGAAGTGGTCGGACAAACTCTTCGGTGGTACCCGGCCAAGTGGTCGACTCCAAGATAATAAGTTGGCCACGCTGCAGGTGCCTAGCGACAGACTCGACAGCCATGCCAACCGGCCCAAGATCCGGCCCGCCGTCGGATGACAGCGGAGTCGGTACACAGATCACGACGACCGACGCGTCCTGAAGAACAGTAGGGTCGGTGGTGGCTACAAATTCGTGACTGATCATATCCGCGACGTCGTCGTCGCTGATGTCGTCAACGTGGCTGCGACCGACGTTCAGGAGGTCGGTGACCTTTGAGCTCGTATCGAGCCCGACTACACGTATCCCAGCGCGTGTCGCCTCACGTACGAGAGGCAGTCCGACGTAACCTAGGCCGATAACCACTAATCTATCTGACACAACACATCCTTCTATTGGTATATTGCCCGTGTCAGCATTTTCTGCGTAGAGAATATCTGACTTGGTCTATGGTCGCCGATATCGCCCGTAGCGGGATTTTCCGCGCCACCGCTAAACTATGACTGTGCGCCACTGCGTACAAGGTCACGGTATCTACCGGCTTCCGGTAACGAGTCAAAGTCACTGCGCAGGACCCCAACCTGCAACAGGTCAACAAAGCTTCCATGCCTCCACACGTGGCTTCGAGATACGCCCTCGATTCTCCATCCGCAGCGCTCAGTGTATGCCTTGACCGAAGCTGCGTTATGTTCCAGTATCGACCCGTACAGACGCTCAAGACCGACGTCGTAGAACGCGAACGCCATCACTGCCATGATCGTGTCGACTCCGTATCCGCGCCCACGCTGCGGGTGCGCGCCTCCCAGCTTCACCGCGGTCAGCGCATTACGGTCATGCCAGTTGATATCCCAAAGTCCTGTGAGGCCGAGGGGGTTGCCCGCCAAGTCCTCAACTATCCATCGTCGAGTGGATCCTTCCCGAGACTCCGAGAACCACCTGGTCTGCGCAGTCAAAGACGACGGAAAGTCCCATCCTACAACGTTGCCGCGGACCATCGCCTCATTATTCAGTTCGTAGATAAACTGCTGGTCGCCAGCCTCGATCGGACGCGACCGTGTGCGCACTCCGTAGATCACCGTGTTTCACCTCTCGCGGTAGGTCGCCGTTCACTAAAGTAGTCAAGCACGTTTCTAGCGACCCGGTCCATATCAGCGGAATCATATCGTTGATCGACTGGAATTGATAGATAGTTCCTTGGCCAGTCGACCCCAAGCGCGCCCAGGATGCGGGAAGGCGGCCAATGGATCGGGCAGTAGATTCGCTGGCCCGCTAGGTGGACCTGCAGGCCCTTCGGATCTTCGGTCTTTATTACCAGGTGGGAAGGCAACGTACGGTCACCCGGCGGATTTATGATTTCGAAATGCCTTGCGTCCTTTAGTGCGCACGCGAGCTGGACGGCGTTTCGGCGACGCAGTTCGGCAATCTTTGCGAGGTCTAATCGCTTAAGTAGGCCCAAACTCGCTGGGCTCATTTCCGAAACCCGAGTCCGCCCTGCAAGGTACCGCTCAGCCTTGGCGAAAAGATTGAGGACCCCGTCAGATCCCCCCTCAACCATGCTGGTCGTCTTTACTTGCATCGCGTCCTGGCGGAGGCGCGCTACCAGCGGGTCCGGTTGGTCGATGACTTCCCTGGCAGACTCAGGCAATCCGGTAGCGTAACCTCCGTCATACAGTGGAAGCAACTTGCGGAGGCTCGCGAAAGTATAGTCCGAATTTTCTGTCGGGCCGGACAGCACTCGATGAGTCTCATCAGTAATGACAATAACTCCCCGCGCCCGCGCCCGAGCTATTTCCTCGGCCAACGGCCCGCCGTCCTGGCGGCCGAAATAGGGTGCATGCAGGAGTACCTGGCCGCTGGGAACGGCTCGAACCTTTTTCACAGACAACGAAAGGTCGTCATTTAATTGCATCGGGACGATCTTCCATTTTCCGGCCACTGCGAACGGCTCGATCATGCTGTCGCACAAGTAGTTGGGGACATGTATGTCGGCGTGCCCGAGTTCCCGTAAGTGCGATTCCAGCGCGGCCATAGCCTGCCGACCGGATTGGACGTACACGCAATCTGTTGGGGCGTGCCACTGAGTCTGCCCTGACGGCAGCAGAAGATGGTCGTCAACCAGCTCGAAGTCCGCCCCAACCGGGCGACCCATGGCCCGATGGCCGGCCGGGCGCATTCGATGGTCAGATGATTCCATGACGTCTCGCCGCCGCAACAGTGCCGCTCCCCAAGTCATCGACCTCACATGCCGTTTGGCCAACTTCCTGACCGTCCCCTCTCAGCGTTGCGGGGATGGTCCTTAGGATGAGGGCTAGATCAGTGAGGAACGAGATCGATGCGACGTATTGCAGATCGGCTTCGATGCGCCGAGACCACGGGGCACTGTTCCTAAAGTCGACCTGAGCCCGCCCGGTTAATCCAGGCCGCACGACCAATCTCCCCCGCTGGAGCGCCGTGTAACGTGCCGCTTGGTCAGGTAAAGCCGGACGCGGCCCCACGAAACTCATCTCGCCGACCAGGATATTTAGCAATTGCGGCAGTTCGTCCAGACTGAATCTGCGCAACAATTTGCCGATTGGCGTAACCATCTCCGGCGTCGGGTAGTTGTTGCTGCGTTGCTCCGTGCCGACGCTCATTGTGCGGAACTTGTGTAGACGAAACGGTACCCCCCGCCGGCCGACTCGCTGCTGGTGGAAGTACACCGGCCTGCCATCACTAAGAGCGATGCCGAGTGCGCACAGCACATGCACCGGCAGGGTGGTCACAAGCAGGACGGCGCTCCCTCCTATATCTATTCCCCGCTTGACACGCTTGGCGTAGAATCCGGACACCCCATGGCTCATTACTTGCCTCCGTAAGCCGGGAAATGACGTCTGAGCGACATGCTCTCCACACTGACCCCTTCAAGGGACGCTCGCCTCTGGACTTGGCGACTGTATGCGTTGGGGTTAACCACGATTCCCGTCGCAGCGTACTGCTTTCGGTCGCCGCCGAAGCTCCGCTTGAACTTGAACAGAGAGTCGCCGTTGACCAAACCACCGCCCAAATGAAATCGAGTCATTTGGGCGGCAGCGGCATGCTGACATGCTTCCCATAACATTAGGTTGTTCCCCCCGTTGCGACTGCCGTCGGGCGTCGAACCTGAGAGGTGGTAGTGAAGCGTCCTCCGGTAGGCCATCAATAGGCAGGACGCTACAACGTCGCCCTGTTCATTCCGCACCCGCGTGATGAACAGGTTGGAGCCCAAAGCATCGATTAGTGCTGCGTAATATCTATCGGTAAAGGCGTACGAGTCGGTGGCTTCGCGGCGCGCCATCGTCGAGTCGTATAGCCCTCGAAAGTCGCTATGTGCAGCAAGACTGGTGGCGTCGGCCACGGCAACTGATGCCCTTAGACCAGCGCGGCCAGCCTTCCGCACAGCAGTACGGCACCTACCCTCCATTGACTCCCACATAGCTTCGGGTGCGGCGATAGGTATCACGATCGTCTCGTGGCCGGTCACAATCGGCAACTGGTCAGAAGACATAGGTGCTTGGTGGACGAGCGGGGAATGTCGGAGAAATACGGAGACGACCTCTAGGTCCCGCAACAGGGAGAGTGTGCTTTTCCATGCACCGGCGATGTCTCCCTGTGACAGTTCCGGCGATGCGTGTACTCCTGAGTATCCATAAGGCGACGATGCGTCTATTACTCCGTTGCTGGCGTCCAACAGTAGCGGCACCTGCCACTTACCGTCGAATGCTTCTACCAGGATCCATCGGCCACCTGAGTGTATCTCGCACGCACGCCCGTAACCCGGCGTGAAGTACACGTCCGGGTACGCAATTTCACCTGGAGCGTCGGTGACGGAGAACTGATTAATCACGATGCCCTAGCATGCTTGAACACAGAGTCGATTACGGTTTCAATCTCGCTGTCGCCGAGGCTTGATCCGCTAGGCAAGGCGACTCCGCGCATAAATAGGCGCTCGGAGCACCCATTTACGAACGCCCGTTCGCCGGAGAACACTGGCTGTAAATGCATTGGCTTCCAGAGGTGCCGTGCTTCCACCTCCCATTCTTCAAGGTGAAGAATAAGGCCGTCGGCAAGACCCGGGAAGTAATAGGGATCTAGTTCGATGGTGGTTAGCCAGCAGTTGTCGCGCTGTTCAGGTGTGCCTTCCTCAGCGGCAAGAAAGCGGATCCCTGGGATATCAGAGAGTGCATCACGATACCGGCGGCGGATGGCGCGGCGTCGGTTAACCATCTCATCCAGGCGCGTTAACTGTGCCCGGCCCAACGCCGCCAGGACGTTGGAGAGGCGGTAGTTGTAGCCGATCTCGGTGTGGTGGTAGTACGGCACGGGCTGCCGCGCCTGCGTCGAGAGGTACCGGCACCGGTCGAGCAACTCCTCGTCGTTGCTCAGCAGCATGCCGCCACCGGAGGTCGTCATGATCTTGTTGCCGTTGAACGACAGTGCTGCCGCCCGCCCGAACGATCCGGCCTGGCGCTCGCCGTAGCTCGCGCCCAGCGCCTCTGCTGCGTCCTCCAGAAGCGGAACCCCCCGTGCGTCGAGCGCCTCCACGATCTCGTCGTAGTCGGCGCAGCGGCCGAACAGGTCGACGGTCATCACCGCGGCCACCGTGGTGCCCTCGGTCTGCAGGGTGTCCACCGCGTCGAGCAGCAGCTGCGGGTCGACGTTTCCATCGCTCGCCTGGGCATCCACGAACACCGGCGATGCGCCGGTGTAGGCGATGGCGTTGGCCGACGCCGCGAACGTCATGCTCGACACCACCACGGCGGTTCCCGGCTTGGCGCCCAGCTCCAGCAGGGCCAGGTGCAGCGCCGCCGTGCCGGAGGCGAGCGCCAGTGCCCCAGCAACCCCCACCCGCTCCGCGATCTCCGCCTCGAAGGCGTCGACGTGCGGGCCCAGGGGCGCCACCCAGCCAGAGCGCACCGCGTCGAGCACGTACTGCTCCTCGACCTCGGTGACGTCCGCCTTGGACAGGAAGATGCGCGACATCAGCGGCCTGCCGACACTGCGTGAGTGGAGTCCGCAGTGCGCGAGGCGCGTTCGCGCATCCAGTCAGCCGCATCGTCGTGGCTGGTCTGCACCACCTCGCGCACCCAGTCAGCGTCGATCAGCGGCACCGACACGCTGGAGACCAGCGGGTGCGCCGTCGGCTCCCGGGTCTCGCCCGGGTAGAACAGCTCCTCGGCCAGCTTCTCCCCCGGCCGCAGCCCGGTGAAGTTGACCTCCACGTCGGTGCGCCCAGACATGCGGATCAACGTGTGCGCGACGTCCACGATCTTCACCTGCTCACCCATCTCCAACACCATCACTTCTCCGTCCGAGCCGATCGCGGCCGCCTCCAGCACCAGCTGGCAGGCCTCGGGGATGAGCATGAAGAACCGCTTGACGTCGGGGTGGGTCACCGTCACCGGGCCTCCGCGCTCGATCTGCGCGGTGAAGGCCGGCACCACGGAGCCACGCGAGCCGAGCACGTTGCCAAAGCGCACGCTGACAAAGCGGCCCTTGCTGCGCCGGGCGAAGTCGGCCGTCAGTCGCTCGGCCACCCGCTTGCTGTAGCCGAGGACGCAGCTGGGGTTGGCCGCCTTGTCGGTGGAGATGTTGACGAAGGTGCCCACCCCCGCGTCGTCGGCGGCCTGCAGCACGTTGAGCGTGCCGATGACGTTGGACTTCCACGCCTCCAGCGGGTACCGCTCCAGCAGTGGCAGGTGCTTGAGCGCGGCGGCGTGGAACACCACCTCCGGACGCTGGCTCTGGAACACCGCGCGCAGCGCCTGGGGGTCGCGGATGTCCACCAGCAGCACGCTGTCGTCGTCCAGCAGCCCGTGGCCGGCGAGGCTCAGCTGCGTGGCGTGCAGCGCCGACTCGTCTCGGTCGAGCAGCAGCAGCTTGGCGGGGCCGAACTTGGCGATCTGCCGGCACAGCTCCGACCCGATGGAGCCACCCGCCCCGGTCACCAGCACCGTCCGCCCGCTGATCTGCTCGGCGATCGCCTCCTGGTCCAGCTCGATCGGTCTGCGCCCCAGTAGGTCTCCCAGGTTGACGTCGCGCAGGTCGTTGGCTGTGGGCTGGCCGTCCATGATCTTGCGCAGCGGCGGCAGCACCATGGTGCGCAGCCCCAGCGCCTCGGCCCGGGCCGTGACGTCGCGGATCAGCGCAGCGTCGGAGTTGGGCAGCGCAATGGCCAGGTCGGTCGCCTCGTACTTGGCCGCCACTGCTGCGAGGTCGTCGCGGGTACCGCGCACCCGGATGCCCTCGATGCGCAGGCGCGCCTTGCTCTTGTCGTCGTCCAGCATGGCTACCGGGATGAAGGAGTCGTCGCCGTCGCGCAGCATGCTCCGCAGCAACCGGCGGCCAGCTTCCCCAGCACCGAAGAGGATGACGCGGCGCTCCCGCTCCTGGGCGGCGTAGCGGTTGGTATTCAGGGTCCGCACCGCGAAGCGCAGGGCGAACATGGCCATCAGCGCGAGCGCGCCAGCGCTGATGGGGATGCTGCGGGGAATCATCACGGGGTTGACGCTCATGGCCCACACGAACAGTCCACAGGCGACCCCGGCGACGGTCCGCGCGACGTCCACGATCTCCTCGAACGAGCCCCGCTGGTGCCCCACCGCGTACGGGCCGATCAGGCCACCGATGACCAGCTGCCCGATCACCGCGACAAGGGCGAACCAGGCAGCGCCACCCACCGGGATGTCCGCGAGGACGAAGTCGAACCGCAAGAGGCACGCCACAAAGATCGCCGCACCCCAGAGGAGCGCGTCCGCGCAGGCCCAGGTCCACCGGACCAGCCGGTCGCGTTGCGCACCAGCCAGCTTGGCGTCTAGCGGATTCACCACCGGGGTGCGCTCTCTGGTAGCGGTCACTGCTGCCTGCGGTGGGTCGATGGTGCGCCGAGCAGGTGCGCAGTGGCGCTGGGCGTCGAACCGGTCTTCATGTGTGCGGCGTTCCCCTCCGAGTGCGGGCCGAGCAGCGCCGTCAGGCGGTCGGCCGGCGAGCGCAGTTCCCCCTGATCGCTCCCCCGAGAAGGCAACTCTACTGGGGCACTTGACCACTCAGGAATCGCGTCGCTCCTCATGAGACTCAACTTCTTTCTGAAGTCACCTGCACGCACGCAAACGTTGAAACTGAACGTAAACGAACGTGACCGTCAGTAACGACGGTAGACCCTGCAGCGCCAGGGATCAATCCCCCTCCAACCGGGACGAATTCACTGAAACGGGGGCAGATGTGCTCACCCGCCTGAACCCGTCGTGGCGATCAAATGCCTTTGTGGACTGGACGCGCAGGTGACATCACCGTGAATTGTTCACCTCTCGGCGAGTCGTCCCAGGTGGACCCGCGTCCTGCAACTTTTGACGATGCGCGCCAGGGTCAAAGCATTGCCCACCGACTGCACTCTCGGCATCTCAGTGATGATCTTCTTGACGTGACAGGGATCACGTCACTTGCACGAGAGAGAAGCCGCTCGGCGTCACCTTCTCGCCGGCCGACCGAGGGTGCCGTCCACGGTGGACGGCACCCTCGGCGCCGGCGTCTGGAGCTCAGCTGGTCAGTGCGACGTACTTCGTCTCCAGGTACTCGTGGATACCCTCGCTGCCGCCCTCGCGGCCAAAGCCCGACTCCTTGATGCCGCCGAACGGGCCGGCCACGTCCGACACCACGCCGCGGTTGATGCCCACGATGCCGCTCTCCAGCGCCTCGGCCACCCGCAGTCCCCGGTCCAGACCCTGGGCGTAGATGTACGCGCACAGGCCGTACTCGGTGTTGTTGGCCAGCGCGATGCCCTCCTCCTCGGTGTCGAAGCCGGTGATCGGCGCCACCGGGCCGAACACCTCCTCGGCCAGGATGCGCGCGTCAGCGCGCACGTCGCCCAGCACCGTCGGGGTGTAGTACGTGCCCTTGCCCTCCGGCGCCGATCCTCCACACAGGACCTTGGCGCCCTTGTCCACCGCGTCCTGCACCAGCTCGGTGACGGTGTCCACCTGGTCCTGGTTGATCAGCGGACCCACGTCGGTGTCGTCCTCGGTGCCGCGGCCCACCTTCAGTGCCTGCATCTTGGCCACCAGCTTGGTGGTGAACTCCTCGCGCACCGCGTTGGCCACGTGGAACCGGTTGGCCGCGGTGCACGCCTCTCCCCCGTTGCGGATCTTCGCCAGCATCGCGCCCTCCACCGCCGCGTCCACGTCGGCGTCGTCGAACACCACGAAGGGCGCGTTGCCACCCAGCTCCATGGACGTGCGCAGCAGGTGCTTGGAGGACTTCTCGATCAGCGTGCGCCCCACCTCGGTGGAGCCGGTGAAGGTGAGCTTGCGCAGCCGCGGGTCGGTGAGCAGCGGCTCGGTGACCTCGCTGGAGCGTGAGCTGGGCAGCACCGAGAACACCCCGCGCGGCACACCCGCCTCGGCCAGGATCTCCCCCAGCAGCAGCATGGTCAGCGGGGTGGCGCCGGCCGGCTTGACGATCATGGTGCAGCCGGCGGCAAAGGCCGGGCCGATCTTGCGGGTGCCCATGGCCAGCGGGAAGTTCCACGGGGTGATCGCCAGGCACGGCCCCACCGGCTGCTTGGTCACCAGGATGCGGCCCGTGCCCGCCGGGGAGTGGGTGTAGCGACCGTTCACCCGCACCGCCTCCTCGGCGTACCAGCGCAGGAACTCCGAGCCGTAGGTCAGCTCGGCCTTGCTCTCCGACAGCGCCTTGCCCATCTCCAGCGTCATCAGCAGGGAGAGGTCGTCGGTGCGGGCCACCACCAGCTCCCACGCCCTGCGCAGGATCTCCCCGCGCTCCCGCGACGGTGTGGCCGCCCACTCCTGCTGCACGGCGCAGACGGCGTCCAGCGCCATGACGGCGTCCTCCGGGCTCGCGTCGGCCACCTCGGTGAGCGTCTCCCCGGTGGAGGGGTCATCCACCGCGAAGGTCGCGCCGCCCTGCGCGTCCACCTGCGCACCGCCGATCCACAGCTTGGTGGGCAGCGAGTCGATGAGCTGCTGTTCGCGCTGACTGAGACCGGACACGGGGGCTCCTTGCGTCGCTGAGGTGTGCTCGCTCCTGCCTATCACGGACGGGGGTAGGGCCGCCGCGCGGCGAGTGGCATCCTCATGACTCTCGGTAGGCAGCGAAGGGACAACACATGGGCAAGCTCGGAATGGCGTTGGCACGCACGATGGTTGTGCCTGCGGCGTTGCTGCTGGCCGCCTGCGGTGACGGCTCCGCCGCCCCCGACGCGCAGTCCAGCACCGCCCTGCCCAGCACCACCACGGCCGAGCCCACCACCACCACCCTCGCCGCGCCCACCAGCACCGCAGTCCCCACCACCACGGCCCCGCGCACACAGCCGCCCGTGGCCATCCCGTCGCCGACGGCCGCCCGCCCCACCACGCCGCCGCTGGTCACCACCACCGCCACCACCCCGATGGCCGTCAAGGACCAGGCCTGCCCGCCGGTGCAGGGCCTGCAGGTGCTCACCCGCTCGAGCAACGGCACCAGCGCCGTCGGCTGCGCGGACGCCGCCGGGGTGCTCGACACCTACACCGCCCAGGGTGGCGGCACCCGCACCGTGCAGGGCTGGCAGTGCGCCTCGGCCGGTGCCGGCGTGGCCGTGACCCGCTGCACCAAGGGCGAGCTGGTGCTGGCCACCTACGACACCGCGGCCGCCACTGCCGCCAGCGCCACGGTGAACCAGGCGTTCCTGTCCCAGCTGGCCGACTTCACCGTCCCGCTGGCCGTGCGCATCGGTGGCGGGGTGGCCGAGCAGGTGACGCAGGCGCTGGGCCACCAGGTGTGCGGCCAGCTCTCCGCCGGCACCGACTACGAGACCATCGCCAACGGCATCTCCGGCTCCTTCGACTACAACGCCGACGACGCGCGCACGGTGATCACCGCCTCAGTGCTGGCGATCTGCCCGCAGCACAAGAACCTCGTCGGGGGCTGACCGCTCCGCGCTGCGGTGAACGGACCGACGTCGGGTACCGGGCGGTAACCTGACTTGCCGTGATCGACTCGAGCGGCAGTGCGGCGGACACCCGCCACGCCCTCGACCGCGCGCGCAAGGATCTCGCCATCCAGTCGCTGCGCGGGCTCGCGGTGGTCCTCATGGTCTCCGGGCACATCGTCGGCGGCCACGCCGAGCAGGGCATGCAGGTGGACGCCGGCTCGCTGTGGCACTACTTCACCGTGGGCCTGGAAGACATCCGGATGCCGCTGTTCACCCTCATCTCCGGCCTGGTCTACGCGCTGCGCCCGGTGCGCACGGTGCAGGACTACCGCCGGATGGTGCGCGGCAAGAGCCGGCGGCTGCTGCTGCCCCTGCTGAGCGTGGGGACCGTGCTGTTCGCGCTGCTGTTCCTGGTGCCCTGGACCAACTGGACGCCGGCCCTGGACGACTACTGGCGGGTGTTCGCCTACGGGTTCAAGCACCTGTGGTTCCTGCAGGCGATCTTCCTGGTGTTCCTGGTGGTGGCGGTGCTGGACCTGTTCGGGCTGCTCGCCTCGGTGCGACGCTGGCAGCTGGCCACGCTCGCGGCCATGGTGACGTTCGTGGTGGTCAACCTGCCGCCCGAGGCGGACGTGTTCAGCATCAACGGGGCGCTGCGGCTGCTGCCGTTCTTCCTGCTCGGCTACGGAATGCAGCGCCATGGCCGCCTGGACGCGCGCGGCTGGGACGCAGCGGTGGTGAGCGCGATGTTCGTGGCCGCCTACGGGGCCAAGTGGCTGCTGCTGGAGGACGTCTGGTCGCCGTCGGAGCTCACCCGCCGGACGCTGAGCGTCATCGTCGGCACCCTGGGGGTGGTGCTGGTGTACTCCGCGCGCCAGTACCTCAGCTCGCGGCTGCTGGCCTGGATCGGCGGGTTCTCCTTCGCGGTGTACCTGCTGCACGTGTTCGGGCTGTCGGTGTCGGACACGGTGCTCTACCTCGCCGGGGTGGACAACCACGTGGTGGTGTTCGGGATGGGGCTGCTGGTGGGCGTGGGTGGCCCGATCCTGTTCCAGCGCGTGCTGGAACGGCGGTGGGCCTGGCTGCTGCTGGTGCTGCTGGGCGAGCGACCCCGGGCACCGAAGCCCGTTCAGCGGTAGCTGAGCACCGCCGCGCACCGGGTGAGCTGGGACTGCAGCGCGGCGGTGAGGGTGACCCCGTCGGCCGGGCGCACGGTGGCCGGGGCGGTGTGGTCGGCCAGGTAGCGGCCGTCGTCCTCGCGGTCGAACCAGCGCAGCGTGTTGCGGGTGTGCTCGTGCCCGTCCCCGGCCAGTGCGGTGACGCTGAGCTGGCCGGCGCTGGGGAACGGCCCCGCCACCAGCTCGCGGAAGCGCCGGTCCTCACGCTGCTCGGCGCTGCGCACGGCGGTTTCTGGGCCGTGCGGCCCGGTCGCCATGGTGGCCGGGCGCTCCCGCCCCGGGGGTGCCGGCGGCAGTGCCCCGACCACCGACTCGGCCAGCGCTGCGTTGGGCACGGTGCGCAGCAGCACGTCGCCGCCGACGTCGTCCTGCGGTCCTGGCAGCTGCACCACCAGCACCCCGGCACGGCCGGCGTGCGCGGCGCGGATGCGCACCAAGTCGCTGGGGCCGTCGGTGCGGGTGCCGTGGAAGCCGAAGGCGGTGCACCACAGCCGGGCTGCGGCCAGGATGCGCAGCGCCGCCTCGAGGTCGGCGTCCACGCGACCGTCGCGGATCAGGCCGCCCTGCTGCAGGCGGGCGGTGGCGTGCCGCATCGCCATGTCGCGCTCGTTGAGGGTGGGGGTGGTGTCACGGACCTGCAGCGGGAACGGGAAGCGGGCCACCCCGGTGACGGGCCACAGCGTCAGCAGCTCGTGCGGGGTGAGCCGCCAGCTGGTGGGGCTACTCACCGATGACGGGTGGAGCGACGGGCGGCAGGTAGCCGACGATCTCCGAGCCGTGGTCCTCGGTGATCAGGTACGACGGGGTGTTGTGCTCGAGGTCGTCCCCGCCGCCCTGGCCGCGTCCGGCACCCATGGCGCCCATCCCGCCCATGCCCATGCCCCGGCCGGCCGCACTGCTCCCGCTGCCCGCGCCACCTCGGGCGGCCATCGCCTCGGTGGCGCCGTTGGCCCCGATCCCGCTGGCCCCGCCGCGACCCATCGCGCTGCCTGCACCGGAGCCCGAGCCGCCTCCGGGCCCGATGCCGCTACCGCTGCCACCGCCGCCCAGCTTGCCGGCGCCGAACCCCCCGGCCCCCTTGGCTCCGACACCGCTCGCGCCAACGCCGCTGGCGCCGCCGAGCTTGCCCACGCCGGCGACCCCGCCCCCGCCGGCCTTGCCTGCTCCAATGCCGGAGGCGCCGCCAGCGCGGCCTGCTCCGCCGGGGCCGGCGAATGCACCGGGGACTCCTGCACCTGGCACTGTCCCTGTCCCGCTGGCGAAGCCGCTGCTGGAGCCGATACCGCCGGTGCGGGTGCGGTCACTGGAGTCACCCGTGCCGAAGCCACCGGCACCAGCCCCGCCCACGCCTTGGCTGGAGCCGGGCAGCTCTCCACCCGCGCTCGCGGCGCTGACATTGGGGTTGCTGCCCGGGCCGAAGCTGCCGCCGCCTGCACCCTGACCCGCGCCCTGGCCCTGGCTCTGGCCGGCCCACTCGGCCGAGTAGCCGCCGTTGCCTCCGTTGCCTCCGGTGCTCACCAAGCCCGCTTGAGCGACACCCGCACCACCGCCGTACCCGGCTGAGCCCGGGCCCGCGGCGCCGGAACCAGCCGACCCCGCCGAGCCTGCGGTGCCCGGCGCGGCGCCCGCACCAAGGCCACCCGTCCCCGGCATGGCCGAGAGCGCAGAGCCCCCGCCGCCGGGTGCTCCGGTTGCGTCGGGCCCGGTGGGAGACGTGGGCGGGGGCAGCACGGGGACACCTGAGTCGGACTGCTGGTAGACGGGCAGGTACCGGCTGTTCATCACCTGCACCGCTTGCTGCCGCGCGTCCTCCTGCTCCTTCATCTGCTGGGCGAGGTCGGCGACGGCCGCCATCGGGTTCACGCTCGCCGCTGCCACAGTGCGCTGCTCGTCGTAGGCGACCGGAGGGGGCATGGCCGCCTGGGTCTCCGAGGCGGCGACGGCGGCCTCATGGATCTTGGTGCTGGTCAGCATCATTGCTGCGCCGAGCTGCCCGCCCCGGGAGGTGTAGGCGCTGGAAGCCACCGTGGCCTGGTCGGCGCCGGGCCCGGACCACGAGCCGTTGATCGCAGAGCTGATCGACTGTCCCAGCGTCTCCATGTCCGCACTGACCGCCTTGCCCATGTCGCCCCAGGCGTTGGCCGTGGAGTGCATGGTGGCCGGTTGCAGCTGCGCGGCCGCGGTAGCCATGTCTGGGTGCGACCAGGAGTCGAAGTTGTCCGGGTTTGTGATCGCCAGCGGGTCGAACTCGTCGCCGACCTTGTGCGCCAGCGCATCCTGCTGGTCCTGGATCACCCCGTGCTGGGTGGCGTAGAAGCCGTACTCGTCGCCCAGGCCGGCGGCCTGCGTGAGCACCTGGACGAGCCCGAGCGGGGAGAGGCCGCCTGGTACTGGGGTCACGGGCGTCAGCGAGATACCCGGCAGCGGAATCTCCCCGGTCCCTGCCGGGCCGGACGGACCGGGCAGTCCTGGCACTGACGGTGTGGTCATTGAATCCCCCCAGATTCTTGCGGTGCTAGGTGTTCTCGAGCAGTAGAGCTACCACCGTCCGGCCGACTGCTGTACACGCCGGACCTCCTGATAGTCGCCTGCCGTAGGACGCGCCGACGTCGCCCACGGTTCCGACGACTGTGGGTACGAAGCGCTCTAAGCGGGTGCAACCCTAGTTCGATGAGATCCGCCGCCGGCTGGCTTTGGCAAAGCCTGTGGACAGCCTGACCAGCAGGTACGGGTCTGTGCACAGATCTGCGCGAGGTCACCTGACTTCTCAAAACTGTCGGCGGTTCGAACTAGTGTTCGATACATGGAGATCGCCGCCGCACTCGCCGAGCCCGCTGGGGTCGAGCTGTGGCGGCTGGGCACGGACGAGCTCCGCGCATTCGCCCGCGAGCTAGGAACCACGGTCTCTGCCATTCAGGGCCTGCAGCTACGAACCATCACCGAGATCGACCGGCGGGGAGCAGCAATCGAGCTGGGCGCCGCGAACACCGCGCGGTGGCTGACCGACGTGAGCCACGTGTCCCCGGGTGCGGCATCGCGAATGGTGCGGTTGGGCCTGGCCCTGGATCGGCTGCCCGATGTGGCCGCCGCGCTGGACTCCGGCGCCCTGCTGAGCGAACACGCCGAGGTGATCGTGCGGGTGTTGCAGCAGCTGCCCAACGACCTGCCCGATGACGGTGTCGACGCCTGCCGCACCTACCTGCTGGACGCCGCCCGCCTGGAGGACCCACAGGCCCTGAATCGGCGCGGTCGCGAGCTGCTCGCGCGCATCTCCCCCGACGATGCTGAGCTCACCGAGGAACAAGCAGTCGCCCGCCGGGAGCTGCGCATCAGTGACTGCGGCGACGGGCTGCACAAGATCACCGGCTGGCTGGACACCGAGGCCGCCGAGCTCGCCCGCTCCGTCCTTTCACCGCTAGCCAAGCCACGCCCCGCCGACGACGGCGAGCGCGACACCCGGTCACCGGCCAAACGCCTCGGGGACGCCTTCGTCGACCTCCTCGGCCGCGCCGCCGACCACGCCTGCGTGCCCGGGGAGGGCTACGCCCGCCCCCACCTCACCCTGCACGTGCGCGCCGACGCCCTCGCCACCGGCCATGGCCCCGCAGCAGAGCTCACCTTCCTCGGACCCCTGTCCATCGCCGCTGCCCGCCGCCTGGCCTGCGACGCCGAAGTCACCCCCATGACCCTGGACGAGAACGGCGTCCCACTCGACGTCGGACGCACCACCTACGTGGTGTCCGGTGGTCTGCGACGCGCCTTGGTGGCCCGCGACCGCGGCTGCGCGTTCCCCGGCTGCGGCCGACCACCAGGCTGGTGCCACGCCCACCACATCGTGCACTGGGCTGACAACGGCGACACCGCACTAAGCAACCTCGTGCTGCTGTGCGGACACCACCACCGCGTTGTCCACCACCAAGGCTGGTCCGTAGCCACCGGTGACGACCGCCAACCCTGGTTCACCCCACCGGCCTGGATTGACCCCGACAGCACCCCACGGCCATCACACCAACGACGACATCAGCCTCAAGCTCCATGCTTGGGCTAGGGGTCGGTACCGCTACTCGGGCGCGCTTCGCGCGACTCGGGGAGCGTCAGCGTGGCGTGAGCAGAATCGGCGCAGACCTTTCCATTATCCGAATCGCCAGCGTGCACGAATCCACACCCACGGCCGCCTCGTGCTCACAACCACATCCGGCTATTTGGCGGCCAATCCGCGCCCGGCCAAGCGCTGCCTACCTTTTCGATGTTGGCCATACACAGTTGACTTGATGGGCGTCAGCACGAGGGGCTTACCCAGTGAAGACGGATGGGCTTCATGCACTTAACGGCCTCCGCCAATCCACGCGGGGAGCGGCTAACGCTGCTTGAGTAGTCCGGGCGACAACTTCGCCATCACTTCCACTGCAGCAGCGCAAGAGTCGCCAACGGCAGCCTGATGCTCAGATTTGGCGCTCATGAGAACCAGCAGTGCGCCACCTGACTCGAGGTTGGAAACCACAGTGCAGCCGCCCGGGTCGTTAGGGACCCGGAACGCGATCGAAGGCAGATTGGCAACCACCGGACGGGTCACATCGGCTAGATCAGCTCTTGCTTCATAGGAAGCGACCGTTGCCGTAGTGCTGAACACTCCGACAAATCTGTCCGATCCGCTCCAACGGCAGCCACGTTGCTCGACCAAATCAGCGTTCTTTCTCGTGGCCGGCTGCAGACCGAGCGACGCGAGATCCTCGTCAGACACGTCCACACAGGTATCGATGTCGGCGGCCGTCCGCGAGCCGGCCGCGGTTGTCGATTGCGGGGCCCCCTCCGGCGACGAGGGTAGCCGCGTGGGGTCCGCCACCGGATCAGCGTCGGATTCACCACATGCAGCCGCCGCTAGCAAGAGAGCAAGAGAGACAATTGCACAGCCAACTTTTGCTCCGCCGCTCATTGCGGGCTACCAAAGGCCGATGCCGACGAACTATCGGTTGTCGAGTACGCCCGCCCAGCGCTGCGGTAAGTATCACGCATCTGCATTAGAACTTGTTGGTGCTCAGTGAGGATGCCCACAGCTTCTTGCGCCTTCCTACTGAACTTCCCCGCAAGCGCCACTCCAGCATTGGGGCTGCCGAACCCTTCAGTATTGAAGAACTGTCGCGCATCGAAGAGGTACCCGTCAATTTTGTCTATGACGTCTTGGCACGCCTTCGCGCACCGCTCCGCCGCCTCCGGCTCAAAGCACAGCTCGCCCCGCCCCGCCGACGCCTTCAGCGCCGTCCACTCCGTCTTGCTCCGCTCCACTGCGGCACTCGACTCCGCCAGCGCGCGATCATCCTCAGGCAACATCGGACACACCCCTCCCCCGTCAGGTCACACCGTCCGACGCGCCGCCGCCCCCCACGGTTCCTGGCGCCACAGGATCAGCTCAGGGCTGCATCTCGTTGGCCAGGTCGCGCAGCTTGTTCTTGGCCACCTTGTCCAGGGTGGCCCGGGGCAGCTCGTCCAGAAAGTAGACCTCCCGCGGACGCTTGAAGTCCGCCAAGCCTTCCTCGCACCCCTGCAGCACCGTCGTGCGGATCTCCTCCTCGGTGAGCGTGGTGTGTCCGCTGCGCACCGCGAACAGCACCGGCACCTCGCCGAGCATCTCGTGCTTCTGCGCCACCACTGCCTGCGCCTCCAGCACCCCACGGGCGAACAGCCCCAGCACGAAGCCCTCCACCTGGCTGGCCGAGACGTTCTCCCCACCGACCTTGAGGATGTCCTTGTCCCGGTCGCCGAAGTAGAAGTAGCCGTCCTCGCCGATCCGGGCCACGTCGCCGCTGCGGAACCAGCCGTCGTCAGCGAACGAGCTCGCCATCGCCTCCGGGTTCTTGAAGTACTCCAGGAAGATCTGCACCCCGCGCGTCCCCCGCACCCACAGGTCACCGTTCACCCCGGGCGGGCACAGCTCACCGGTCTCCGGGTCCACGATGGCGAACTCGTAGCCCGGCGACGGGATCCCGATGTTCATCTCCGGGGAGTCCTGGATGACGTCGCCGCGGGTGGCGTGCGTGACCGTCTCGGTCATCCCCCACGTGGCGAACGTCGTGACCTTCCAGTGGTTCTCGATGTCGTGCAGCTTCACCCCGGTGGCCCACGTCTTGTAGGAGTGCTCGGGCACCGCCTGCGACGAGATGGCCTTGATGCAGAACGGGATCATCGACGCCCGCGTCACCTGGTGCTTGAGCGAGAGGTCCCAGAACGTGCTGGAGGAGAACTTCGGCTGCAGCACCACCGTGCCGCCCACCCACATCATCGACCAGAACGACCAGCTCTGGGCGTTGACGTGGAAGCACGGCAGGAACACCAGGTAGGTGTCGTCGCTGGTCATCAGCACGTTCTGCGACCCGCTGCGTCCACCCCACAGCGCGTTGGCGTGGGTGTGCACCACCGCCTTGGGCCGCGACGTGGTCCCGGACGTGTACTGGATCCCCACCGGCAGCATCGGCTCCGCGGGCCGCGCCGGCGGCTCGTCGCCCTCGGTGTAGAGGCTGTCCCAGGTGGGCTGGCCGTGGCCGAGCTGCTCCTCGGTGGCGGCCTCGCCGGAGTTGTCCTCGGTGACCACGAACCACCCGAGGTTGGTGGCGTTCTTGGCCAGCTGCTCCACGAACTTGGGCTGAGTGATGCACCCCACCGCCTCGGAGTGCTCGGCGAAGTACGTCAGCTCCTCGCCGATGCAGCGGGTGTTGGTGGTGACCGCCACCGACCCCACGATGGCCGAGGCGTACCAGGCGATCATCATCTCCGGGCAGTTGTCGGAGTGGATGAGCACCTTGTCGCCCTTGGTCACCCCACGGGCGATCAGCCCGCACGCCACCTGGTTGATCTCCTGCCAAAACTGCTGGTAGGTCCACGTGCGAGTGCGGCCGTCGCGGGGCTCCCACACCAGGAACACCTTGTCCGGCGTCTGCTCCGCCCACAGCTTGGCCAGCCACGGCACGTCCTTGCCGGCGAAGTCGTAGTACTGCGCGGACCGGTGCACGTCGAGCTGCGGCTTGATCATGGCTGCCAATCTGGTGAGTGGGGCACGTCTCATCGAGGCCAAGGCGGAGTGTAACCAGTGTCACTTTTCTTCCGCACCGCACTGAGCAGGGTCGACACAGACAGAGAACAATCAGCCCCATGAGCGCACCCTGGCTGAACCCCGGTCTCGTTGTCCGCCGCCAGGTTCGGGCGGTGACGGCATGAGCTCCCCCGAGGTGAGCACCGACGAGTGGGGCATCTCGCTGACCTGGCTGGACGACTTCGACCAGGAACAGCACCCCAGCGAGCAGACCCTGCAGGCGCTGCGCACGGTGATCGGCACGCCCCCAGCCGACCTGGACCAGCGCGCCCCCCTGGTGCTGGCCACCGGCGACGCTGTGACCCTGCCCAGCGGCCAGCTGGTGTGCGAGGACGGCACCACCCTGGACGTGGGCGGCCCCGCAGGTGAGCTCCCGCTGGGCTACCACCGGCTGGTCCCGGCCGAGGGACCCGAGCGCCGCGTGATCGTCTCCCCCGGCCGCTGCTTCCGCCCGGAGCCGCTGCGCGAGTGGGGCATGGCCGTGCAGGTCTACGCCGCCCGCGCCCGCGGCAGCTGGGGCACCGGTGACCTGGCCAGCCTGCGCACGGTGCGCGAGTGGGCCCAGCAGCGCGGCGCCGGCTTCCTGCTGGTGAACCCGCTGCACGGCGTGGCCCCCACGCTGCCGCAGGAGGACAGCCCCTACCTGCCGGCCACCCGCCGCTTCCGCAACCCGCTGTACCTGCGCATCCCCGAGGTGCCCGGCGCCGACGACGTGCTCACCCCCGCCGACCACGCCGCGGCCGCCGAGCTGGCCGCGCTGGACACCCTGGACCGCGACGCGGCGTGGACGCTGCAGCGGGCGGTGCTGCGGCGCATCTTCGACGCCGCCCAGCCCCAGGAGTTCGCCCAGTGGCGGGCCGAGCAGGGCGCCCCGCTGCAGGAGTGGGCCACCTGGTGCCTGCTGGCCCAGCAGCACGGCGACGACTTCCACGACTGGCCCGAGGAGCTGCACGACCCGGCCGGGCCCGCGGTGGCCGCCGCCGTCGCCGCCCAGCCCGACGAGGTGGCCTTCCACGCCTGGTTGCAGTGGAACCTGCAGCTGCAGCTGGAACGCGCCTGCGACGGGATGACCGTGCTGCAGGACCTGCCCGTCGGGGTCTCCGGCGGCGGCGCCGACGCCTGGGCCTGGCAGGGCGTGATGGCCGACGGCGTCACCGTGGGCGCACCCCCGGACGAGTTCAACGGCCTCGGCCAGGACTGGGGCTCACCGCCGTTCGTTCCGTGGCGACTGCGGCTGGCCGACTACGAGCCGTTCATCCAGGGCGTGCGCGCCACCCTCGCCGGGGCGGGCGGGCTGCGGGTGGACCACGTGATGGGACTGTTCCGGCTGTGGTGGGTTCCGCCGGGCAAGGGCCCCACCGAGGGCGCCTACGTGCGCTACCCGTGGCAGGACATGCTCAACATCGTCGCGCTGGAGAGCCACCGGGCGCAGGCGCTGGTGGTCGGCGAGGACCTCGGCGTGGTGGAGGACGGCGTCCGCGAGGCGATGGCCGACTTCGGCATCCTCAGCTACCGGTTGCTGTACTTCGAGGAGGACGCCCCCGCCACCTGGCCGGTCGAGGCGATGTCCGCCGTGACCACCCACGACCTGCCCACCGTGTGCGGGTTGGTGGACGGCACCGACATGGCCGAGCAGCAGGCACTGGTGCTGGGCAGTGACGAAGAGCTGGCCGCCGCCCGCGCCGGGATGCTGACCAAGCTCGGCGTGCGCCCGGAGATGACCGGTGAGCAGGCGGTGCTGCAGGCCCACGAGAAGCTGGCGCAGGCCCCCTCGGCGCTGCTGTGCGCCACCATCGACGACGCGGTGCTCGCCGTGCGCCGGCCCAACGTGCCGGGCACCACCACCCGCGACAACTGGTGCATCCCGCTGCCGGTGCTGGTGGACGACCTGGGCGAGACCGCCTCAGCGGAGGCGCTGGCCGAGGAGCTGGGCAGCGCCGTGCGCCCCGGTGGCGCCGCATGAGCCGCTTCGCCGGAAAGGTCGTCGTGGTCACCGGCGGCGGCACGGGCATCGGCGCGGCCACGGCACAGCGCTTCGCCGCCGAGGGCGCGATCGTCACCATCACCGGCCGCCGTCGGGACAAGCTGGAGCAGGTGGCCTCCGCGGCCGACGGCGACGTGCGGGTGGCCGAGGTCGACGTCACCGACCGCGACGCGGTGGAGCAGCTGGTGGCGGACGTGGTGTCCGCCTGCGGCGGGCTGGACGTGCTGGTGAACAACGCCGGCACCGGCGCCCCCGGCGACGTGCTGCACACCAGCGACGAGGACTGGAACCGGGTGCTGCGCACCAACGTCGACGGTGTCTTCAACGGCTGCCGGGCCGCCATGCCGCACCTGATCAGCAGCGGCGGGTGCATCGTCAACGTCTCCTCGGTGTCCGGCCTGGGCGGGGACTGGGACAACGTCGCCTACAACGCGGCCAAGGGCGCGGTGGTCAACCTGACCCGCGCGCTGGCCATGGACCACGCCGCCGACGGGGTGCGGGTGAACGCGGTGGCTCCGTCGTTCACCTTCACCGAGATGACCCAGGGCATGGTCGGCAACGACGAGGTGATGGCCCGCTTCACCGACCGCATCCCGATGGGCCGGGGCGCGCAGCCGGAGGAGGTCGCCGCGGTGATCGCCTTCCTGGCCAGCCCCGACGCGGGCTTCGTCACCGGGGTGAACCTGCCGGTGGACGGCGGGCTCAGCGCCTCCAACGGCCAGCCGAGGATGACGTGACCACAGTCGCGGTGCTCACCACCGGCGGCACCATCGCCAGCAGCGCCGACGCCACCGGCGCCAAGGTGGCCGGGGTCTCCGGGGCCGAGCTGCTCGACGGGGTGGACCTGCCCGCCGGCGTGCAGGTGCAGGTGCGCGACGTGCTCAGCAAGAACAGCGCCGCCCTCACCCTGGCCGACCTGGACGTGATCCGCCGCGCGGTGGCCGCCGCCCTGGCCGAGGGCGTGGACGGCGTGGTGCTCACCCACGGCACCGACACCACCGAGGAGACCGCCTTCCTGCTCGACCTGGTGCACGACGATCCTCGCCCGGTGGTGCTCACCGGCGCCCAGCGCGGTGCGGACGAGCCGAACACCGACGGGCCCGGCAACCTGCGCGACGCGCTCGTCGTGGCCGCTGACCCGGCCGCCCGCGGCCTGGGCGTGCTGGTGGTGTTCGACGGGGCGGTGCACGCCGCGCGCGGCACCCGCAAGATGCACACCCTGGCGTCGGCTCCCTTCGCTGATCCCGAGCTGGGCGCGGTGGGCCGCGTGGTGCTCGGCGAGCTGGTGGTGCAGCGGCCGCCACAGCGCCCGGCCCCGTTGTCCGGGCTGACCGACCTCGCCGACGTGCGGGTGGACGTGGTGGCGCTCTACCCCGGCGCGGACGCCACCGCGCTGGACGCCTGCGCCGCCGCCGGCGCCCGCGGGCTGGTGCTGGAGGCACCCGGGCTGGGCAACGCCAACCCCACCGTGGTGGCGGCGGTGCGCCGGCACGTCCAGCGGGGCGTGCACGTGCTGCTGTCCAGCCGCGTGCCGGCCGGTCCGCTGCGCGCGGTCTACGGCGGCGGGGGCGGGGGCCGCGACCTGGTGGCCGCCGGCGCGGTCCTCACCGGGACGCTGCGCCCCAGCCAGGCCCGCGTGCAGCTGGCCGCGCTGCTGGCCGCGGGCGCCGACGACACGCAGGTGCGCACCGCTTTTGCCGCCAGCTAGCGAGGACTGAGCCCCGAGGTGCTCGGCCCCTCCAGCACCGTGCCGTCGGCGGCGAAGCGGGAGCCGTGCAGCGGGCAGTCCCAGGACCGCTCGGCGTCGTTCCAGGAGACGATGCCGCCCAGGTGCGGGCACATCGCCGACACCGTGTGCGTGGTGCCGTCCACCGTGCACACCGCCACCGGGGCGGGCAGGTTGCGGCGCACCTCGCCGTGGCCCTCCGCCGGCGGCGCCACAGGGCCGGGACTCAGCAGCGGCTTGATCCAGCCCTCGGCCAGGTTCCACCCCACCTTGGCGTTGAGGCTGGCGCCCTTGGGAAAGCCGACCAGCTCATGCAGCCGCCAGCTGTCCAGCACCCGGGCCCACGGGGCGCTCTGCTCGCCCAGCACCCGCTTGGACAGCGACAGCGCCGCGGCCACGGCGTTGGTCATGCCCCACTTGTCGAAGCCGGTGGCGATGAGCACGCGCTCGTCGCCGGGGGTGAGCGGGCCGACGTAGGGCAGCCCGTCGATGGACTCGTAGTCCTGCGCCGACCACCAGTGCGTCAGCCTCGCCCCGGGGAAGTGCTCCTCGGTCCAGCTGCGCAGGTCGTCCACCATCGCCTGCTCCGACGTCACCCGGCCGACGACGTGGCCGTTGCCGCCCACGATGAGCCGGGGCGTGCGGGCTCGCCGGCCGCGGAAGGTGGGCGCCGTGCGCAGCGAGCGGGTGGTGGCGTCGGCGCTGAGGTACATGCCGGTGGGGATCGGGCCGGGCACCGTGAACGCCAGGCAGTACGAGCGCAGCGGCTCCAGCCGCGCGAAGTAGCCGGCGCGGTCCAGGATCGGCATGCCGGTGGCCAGCACCACCCGGTCAGCGCGGACGTCACCGTGCTCGGTGACCACTGTGGTCTCCTCGCTCGGGTGCACCTCGGTGACGCGAGTGTTCTCGAAGATGTCCGCGCCCAGCTCCCGCAGCTCGGCGGCCAGGGCGAGCAGCACGTCCATCGGGTCGAGCTGGGCCTGGTCGTCCAGGCGCACCCCGCCCAGGGTGGGGTAGGGCAGGTCGAGGTCGCGGTCCCACCGCGCGTCCAGGCCGACCTTGACGGCCACGGCCAGCTCAGCCCGGGCCTGCCGCCGGCCCCGCGGGGTGGTGCCGTAGGTGATGGCGGGCGTGCGCTGCACGGGAACCTTGCGCTGGACGCAGTAGTCGAGCAGCCACTGCTGGCCCTCGCGGTTGGCCTCCACGTAGCTGCGCACGGAGTCAGTGGGCTGCTTGCTGGCCAGCTGGCTCAGCCGGGTGCCCTGCAGCAGGCTCACCTTGGCGGTGGTGTTGCCGGTGGTCACCGCACCCACCGTGCGTGCCTCCACCACCGCGACCCGCCGACCGGCCCGGGCGAACAGCAGCGCGGTGACCAGACCGGTGAGCCCGGCGCCGGCCACCACCACGTCGTAGCGTCGCCCCTCGGTCAGCGGGGGGTACCGGGGCAGCCCGGGGCGGTCGAGCCAGAGCGAGGTCAACGCGGGTCCTCCTGGGAGCCGGTGCGGGAGCCCCCCATGTAATCACCGTCGTGACCTGGTCGCACGTCGGTGCCGGTGGGGGACAGATCTGCGTCGCGAGTCGGGTCGTTCGGTGCCATCCTGGACCCGGCCCACCTGAGGAGTGCACATGAGTGACGTCATCGGCATCGGCGCCGCGACCTGCCCCCCGCCGACCGTTCCCGCCGACGAGCCGGCCCGGCTGAGCACGCTGCGGCGCTACGAGGTGCTGGACACCCCCCGCGACGGTGCGTTCACCCGTGCCGCCCAGGTCGCTGCGCACGTCTTCGACGTGCCGATGGCCACGGTGACCCTGGTGGACGAGGACCGGATCTGGTTCAAGGCCGCGGAGGGCTTGCCCCCCGGGGTCGCCGAGATCAGCCGCGAGCCCGGGCTGTGCGCGTCGGCGATCCTGCAGGACGAGCCCTACGTGCTGCCGGACACCCTGCGCGACCCGCGCACCCTGGAGAACAGCCTGGTTCGCGGCCGGCTGGGCGTGCGGTTCTACGCTGGGGCGCCGATCGTCACCGAGGGCGGGCACCGCCTGGGCACGGTGAACGTGCTGGACACCCGGCCCCGGGAGCCCACCTCGGAGCAGCTGTGCACCCTGCGCAGCCTGGCCGGCATGGTGATGCAGCAGCTGGACCTGCGGCTGGCCGCGCTGCGCGCCGCGCGCAACCAGGAGATGAACCTGCGCAACGCCCTGGCCTCACGCACCGACACCGATCGCGCGGTGGGGATGGTCATGCAGCACCGGCAGTGCACCGCCGAGCAGGCCTGGCAGGTGCTCACCCTGTGCTCGCAGGACTCCAACATCAAGGTGCGCCGGATCGCCGAGGCCATGGCCGAGCTGGTCGCCAGCACCACCCCGGCCCTGCTCGAGCCGACCGCCTACCGGGCCGCGCGGCGCGTCCTGCAGCTCACCGACCGCTAGTCCACGTGGCTTCTGCGCCCGCGCTGCTGCGGCGCCTGGGCACCGAGGTCGCCCGGCGCTACCACCGCCTCGAGCTGGCGGTGGCCGGCGACCTCCCCGACGCACCGGTGCTGCTGGTGGCCAACCACGGCTTCGGCGGGCTGCTGGACGTCACCCTGCTGGCCGTCGCCGCTGCGCTGCACGAGCTGCGGCCAGAGCGCCCGGTCACCGTGCTCGCCCACCCGCTGGCCTGGACGCTGGGCTTCGGAGCGCTGGCGGAGGCCTTCGGCGCCCGGCCCGCCAGCATGGCCAACGCGCTGGAGGCGTTCGCGCAGGACCACCACGTGCTGGTGCTGCCCGGCGGGGACGTGGAGGCGGCGGCCACCTGGAACAACCGCAACCGCATCATCTTCGACGGTCGGCCGGGCTTCGCCGCCCTGGCCCTGCGGGCGGAGGTGCCCATCGTCCCGGTGGTTACGGCGGGGGTGGGCGAGACGCTGCTGGTGCTCGCCGACGGGCAGAACCTGGCCCGAGCTGCACGGCTGGACACCTGGCTGAACCTGCGGGCGCTGCCGTTGTCGGTGTCGCTGCCGTGGGGGCTCAACCTCGGACTGGTGGGGCTGGTGCTGCCCTACCTGCCGCTGCCGAGCAAGCTCTGCACCGCCGTGCTGCCGGCCGTGCAGGCCCGCGACGGGGAGAGCGCGGAGGAGCTCGCCGGACGCGTGCAGACCCTGATGCAGGACCGCCTCACGGCGATGACCGAGGGCAGGCGACCGGTGCTCGGCTAGCGGCGCGAGGTTGCGGTTGACAGCACCGCGGGCCTCTGACCAGGGTGTTAGCCACGCCACTGCCGGGTGCGAATGCCGTGCACAGACGTACACTTAGGACTTCACGCGTCCTCGAGAAGCCGGGATCGCTGCCACCGTCCGCCCTGGGCCCCGCCTGCACAAGCACGGGTTGCTCGGGGCCGGAGCGGGTGGCCACCGCACCACGGACGCCCGTCGGCGTCCGACCACGCGAGACCACTAGGAGTGCTGAATGACTGAGCAAGACAAGTCTGGTGAGGCCCGCAAGGGCATGTTCGACTCGATCAAGGGCAAGGCCAAGGAGGTGGCCGGCGCGCTGTCCGGCAACGACTCCCTGACCGCCGAGGGCCAGCTGGACCAGACGCAGGCCGCCCAGCGCAGAGAGGCCAACGCCGACGCCGCCGTGGCCGACGCAAAGGCCAAGGACGCTGCCGAGGACCTCACCGAGGTCCGGCAGGAGGCCGCCCAGGAGCGCACGGCCACCGCCCAGGAGTCCGCCGCGGCCAAGCAGGCTGCCGAGGCCCGCCAGCAGGCGGAGCGTCGCCAGGCCGAGGCCGCCAAGCAGCAGGAGACCGCCCGCGAGCAGGCCCAGGCCGAGCGGGACGCCAAGGCCAAGGAGCAGGGCGCCGAGGCCACCGCCCGCGCCAAGTCCACCTCCGCCGCACAGGACGCCGCCCAGGCGAGCGCCGAGCACACCGCCGCCAACGCCGAGGCGGCCAACGCCGAGGCCGCCGCCGAGAAGGCCCGCCGCGAGGCGGCGAAGCTCAGCGGCGACGCCGAGCTGTCCTGACCACCACCACACCGATCGAAGGAGACCGCATGAACGTGCTCAGCATCCCCAAGGCCGCGCTGCGGCTGCCCTACCAGGTGGCCCGACTCCCGCTGCAGCTCATCGAGACGCAGGTGGTGTCCCGCATGCACGACGAGGCGCCCGTGCGGCTCGCCTACGAGCGCACCCTCGGCGCCATCGACGGTGCCGTCGGTCGCGCCCTGGGCGACCCGGCCGCCATCCGCCGCGGGGAGGCCCTGCAGGAACGCAGCGCCGCCCTCACCCGGGCCGTGGAGCTGCAGGAGGAGGCCGACCGCAAGCGCGAGCAGGCCGACGCCGAGCTGAAGGCCAAGCAGCAGCAGGCCCGCGAGGACCAGGTGGCCGCGCAGCGGGAGAAGCAGCAGAAGCAGGCCGCGGCGCGCAAGGCCGAGGAGGACCGCAAGAAGAAGGCGGCCGAGCAGGCCGAGCAGCGCGCTGCGGCGGAGAAGAAGCAGGCCGACGAGCTGGCCGCCAAGCGCAAGCGGGACGCCGAGGCGGAGAAGAAGGCCGAGCAGGCCAAGATCGACGCCAAGGAGAAGCAGGCCGCGGCGCCGGCGACGGCCGAGCTGAAGGAGGCCGCCGCCAAGCGTGACGAGGCCACCCAGAAGCGGGCCGACGCCAACCAGGTGGAGAAGCTGGCCGAGGCAGAGAAGACGCAGCGGCAGAACGCGCAGAGCTAGTCGGCGCAGAGCCGTCAGCGCAGAGCTAGTCGGCGCAGGGCCAGTCAGCGCAGCACCGCACCACGCAGAGAGCCCGGCAGCCGGACGCAGTGTCCGGTTGCCGGGCTCTCTGCTGTGCGGCGCCTAGCGCTTGTTGATCCAGACGATGCGGTCCTCGTCGCCCAGCTGCGGCTCGAAGGTGACGGCGTAGGTGCCCGACGGCAGCCCGTTGGGCTGCTCGAAGCAGACGTTGCCGGTGATCTCCGCGCCCGGTGCCACCGCGCCGGACTTCAACCGGTTGGGGATGTCGGAGGCGTAGCTGGCGTCCTCGATGCGCCCCGTCGGGTCAGCCAGCTCCCAGCGCAGGTTGGTGAAGGTGCGCTCCTTGGTGTCCTGGTTCTTCAGGACCACCGACGTGCAGAGCAGGTCGTCGTACCGGCCCTTGAACTCGGTGAGCGCCGTGGTGGTGACCGCGATGCTGTCCTTGGTGCCCAGCTCGCCGGCTTGGACGATGGTGTCGCCCGAGCTCTTGCCCGGGTAGTTGTCACCCGAGGTGGTCGACGAGCTCGACGGCGCCGCACTGGAGCTGGAGCTGGAACTGGAGCTGGACGGGCTGCCGGAGCTGGACGGGGCAGCGGAGCTGGTGGGGGCAGCGGTGTCGCCGCCGCCGTCGTCGGAGCTCTGCACGGCCACGATGGCCACGCCGGCGCCGATCACCAGCACCGCGAACGCCGCAGACGCCCAGATCCAGGTCTTGTTGTTGTTCTTCTGCGGCGGCACCGGCCCCTGCGGGAAGCCGGGCTGGCCGTACGCGGGCTGGCCGTAGCCGGGCTGGCCGTAGGTGGGCTGGCCGTACTGCTGCTGCTGGTAGGCGTTCGGGTCGTACTGTCCCTGGGCGTACTGCTCCTGGCCGTAGCCGGGCTGGCCGTACTGCGGCTGCCCGTAGCCGGGCTGGCCGTACTGCGGCTGGCCGTAGGCGCTGGGGTCGGTCTGCCCCTGCGGGTACGGCCCCGAGGGGTAGGAGCCCTGCGGGTAGGGACCGGACGGGTAGGAGCCCGGTGCGTAGCCCTGCTGACCCTGGTCACCCTGCTCGTTCTGCGGGGGGGTCGGGTTGGACGGCTTCTGCCAGCCGGTGCTCTGGGGCTCGCTGGACGAGTCATCTCCGGTGGGCGGAGGCTGCTGAGACATCGACGTGGTCCTTTGACTGGGGGGAGGTCGGCCGGGGCCGAAAGCCGCTCCTCGTTGGACCCAAGTGGCCGAAAGAGCAACCTTCGCAGCGCATTCTAAACAGATGCCGGCTCACACCCGTCACATTCCGACGCGGCCGCCGAGGCGGTGGCGGGGCACATCACGGCTGGTTGCGCGAGTGCTGCGGCCGCGAGGGGGCGAACACGAGTGCACGCAGACAGGACGAGCGACCGTCTGGCGCGAGCCACGGCGCCGCAACCACCCGCACCGCCACCGTGCTGATCGGGCTGGGCACCGAGCGCGGGATCGAGCGCTTCACCGTGGAGCTGACCCCCGAGGGCGTGGTGACCGGCCGCGTGCAGGCGTCGCCGCCGGCCTGGCCGGTGCTCAGGCCGCTGGGACCAGCGCCTCGGTGGGTGCAGCGGTGCATCGCTGCGCTGTACCCGCGGCGGCTGCAGGCACGCTGAGCACGCTCAGGCTCGGGCGCAGCAGCCCCAGTCAGCCAGCTGGTTCAGCAGCTGCGCGCCCGTGGTGTTGTTCGCCGACGCCAGCACGTCGAGGTCCGCTGCGCGCATCTCCAGCAGCGTGGACGTGCCGCCGCGGCGGTGCAGGACGGTCTCCACGTGCTGGCGCACTGGCTGGGCCTGCTCCTGCGTCAGCTGGCGCACCCGGTCGACGTTGAGCACCAGGCGCACCGGCTTGGCGTCCGCACGAAGCTCCGGGATCAGCTCGGCCACACCGACACCGTAGAAGCGGGCGAGCGCGGCCAGGCGGATCATCGTGAGGCCGCGGTCACCCCGCTCGTAGGAGCCGACGACCACAGCCTTCCACTGGCCGTCGGACTTCTCCTGCACGGCCTGCAGCGACAGTCCCAGTCCCTTGCGGACCTCGCGCAGCCGTCCGCCCAGCGCCTTGTTGAACTCTGACATGGTGCCCCCACCCCTACCCGTACCGCTCGTCCCCCCGGACGTGCTCACCCACCATGGCACAGGGCACCGACACCGGTCAGTCGTGCGAACGCAGTACGGCCACGCCTGGGCGCCCCGCCGCGGTACGCGGAGGCCTCCAGTACCATCATCAGGGCTGTTCGCCGACCGCTCTGGCCGCCGAGAGCCTGTGGTGGGAGATCTCTTGACGGTTCTCTTGCTACCCCCGCCTCTATAGCTCAGGGGATAGAGCATCGGTTTCCTAAACCGTGTGTCGCAGGTTCGAATCCTGCTAGGGGCACCCAGCGCGGGGCGGCTGACACAATCGGTCTCGTGGATTCGCTTGAGGCAGAAGATCGTTCCCAGCGACTGCTCGGTAACGTCGCGCGAGCCCACGAGCTGCTCAACCGTTGCGGTGAGTCCTGGTGGGCGCGGTGGATCGCCGTCGTCCAGCGCGAGCTGACGGCACACGACGCCCACGGGCTGGAGCGGCTCCTCAACGGATATGGCGGCATGGGCGGCTTCCACGATCTGGTCATCCACCCCATGAATGGCCACTCCGTGGCGGCGGACGACGTCGATGCCGTCAACAACGAGCTCGTCCGGCTCAGCGCGGAGATGCATGGCGATGCCCGCGCGCTGCTCGGCGCCCTCCGTCGGGAGCGATAGCCGGTCCCTCGTCCGCTCCCACCACAAAGCCCGTGACAGGCTGCGGGCATGACCACTGGCGGCCACTCCCGAGGAACCGAGCAGCTACCTCGGTGGCAACGGTGGGCGGGCCTGACCCCCGCACCACAGTGGTCCTTGCGCCGCCGGATCGCTTACGGCGTGCTTGCAGCCGTCGTCATCCCGGGCACGTTCTCCCTGGCAGTGGGCGCGCGAGGGCCGTGGTTCGGCGTGTTCGCTGCACTCACCTACACGGCGATGTTCGCATCCGGCGTTCTCGCACCCAACCGATATGACCGCTGGATGCGCCGGCACCCCCGAGTCGACGGCGCGTTCTTCGGTCCGCTCGTGTTCATCCCACTGGGCTTGTTCACTGATCTCAGTCTCGGGTGGTGCGGAGCAATCGCCGTGGTGGCAGCTCTCGTGCTGGTCTTCCTGCCTCGGCGCCAACGTCCGAGCGGGTCAGTCTGATGACGGGTCGGGTCCACACCGGCTAGCTCCGCGCGTGCCCCCGACAGCTACTGCTCGCAGGCGACACCGTCGCCGTCTCGGTCGAGACTGGCCTCGTACCCGGGATCGCCGGTGCGCAGCGGGGCCGCGCCAGCAGCCTGGGCGGCTGAACAGTTCTCGTAGGAGGCGCCGGCTGGGGACCTCGGCGCTGACGGCGTTGCCTTGGTGGAGCTGGTCGGTGTCGTGGGCGTGGTTACGGTGCTGGCCGGACTCCGCGTGGTTACCGGCGGCGCGACTGGGGCGGCTGTGGTCGTCAACACCAAGGAAGTGGGCGTCAGGCTCGTGGGGGCCGTGGTCGAAGCAGTTGTGGTCGAGGCGCTTGTGGTCGTGGTCGGATCGGCTGTGAAAGTTGTCGTCGAGGACGGTTCAGCAGTGGGGGTCGCGATGGTGGTGGGTGTCGACGTGGGTGCCGTGGTGGTCATGGTCGGCTCAACAGTGGCACCGGACAGCAACGGAGTCGTTGTCGAGGACGGAGCTGTGGTGGCACTGGGATCCGTCGGCTCGGCACCGTCCCCGTCACCACACCCCGCAAGCGCAACAACCGCTACGACGAGTCCGGAGATCACCACACTGTGCACTGGGCCTGCCCTCCCACGAAACCTGCGCGCTCAGCACAGGATGCCTCGACCAGGAGCGCTCGCGCCCGTCACGATCTGGTCACGAGGATCGGCGCAGCTGCCGCACCACCAGGGGCAACGCGGCCGCCACCACCACGATCAGCACGGCGAAGGCCAGCGGCCGCAGCACCGAGTGGGCCGGCGCCACCACCGAGGCCAGCAGCGCCAGCCCGCTCAGCACGCCCAGCGCCAGCAGCAGGCGGTCCTCGGTCGTGGGCAGGCCGCCGGTGATGGCCTCGCTCTCGGAGTTGCCGGTGAGCACCAGCCAGTCGGTGTCGCGGTAGGGCGGCTTGAGCTGGTGCGCGCGCTCGCTGACGTGCGCCACGTGCAGGGTGCGCTCCTCCCCGTCGGCCAGGTTCACCACCACGCGCGGGCTCTTGCGCACGTCGCCGTAGCTGGCCTGCACCGAGTGGCTGCCCGGCTCCAGCGGCATCGTGCGGGCTTGGCCCCGCTTGAGCCTGGCCACGACGACGTCGTCGACGATGATCTCGAACCGCTTGGTCGCCCCCAGCCGTGCCGTGTTCCGGACAACCGTGATGTGCGCTGACACGTTGAGCCCCCCGCTCCCCGCCGTGCGCCACCTAAATCAGCTGGGCTGCACGGACATTCAGACACTACAACTGCTCACGGTCCGTGTCAGGACTGTTGCGCAACGTGTCTCACCTGCTTCTTCGGCGGCAGCACCTCCCCCCGGCCCAGAATCGTCAGCCCCCGTTCACCCTGGCGGCACCGCAACACCCCTGCCGATTCACCACGGCGCCGGATCATCGCAGCCGCCTGACCAACCGGGCAGGCACCAGCGAGCACACGTCCTGATTGGATCCCCCGTGCGTCGTCCCACCTCTCGTCCCCGAGCTCGCCTGTACGCCGGTTGCGCCCTCGCCGTGGTCGGCGCCACCAGCGCGGCTCTGGCCGCACCTGCCGGGGCACTCGCGCAGCCCAGCAGCCCCACCGCGGGCGCCACCACGCTCTTCCGCACCGACCTGCCGCCGCTGGCCGTGGTGGGCGGCGCCTCCCTCAGCGCAGGCGCCTACGGCTCCTCGCTCTACCCCAAGCCGGGCACCAGCGACGAGTTCTACGGCCTCACCGACCGGGGCCCCAACGTGGACAGCCCCGTGGCCGGCCAGAAGATCGAGCCGCTGCCGAGCTACCAGCCCCAGATCGGGTTGTTCCGCCTCGTCGGCGGCACCGCCACGCTGCTGCAGGTGATCGGCCTGCAGGGCCCGGACGGCAGCCCGTACAACGGCCAGGTCAACCCCGAGGCCTCCACCAAGGAGACCATCGTCGACCTCGACGGCAACCGGCTGGCCGACTCCCCGCTGGGCTACGACTCCGAGGGCCTGGTGGCCATGCCCGACGGCACCTTCTACGTCTCCGACGAGTACGGGCCCTACATCACCCACTTCGACGCCACCGGACGCCAGCTCGACCGGCTGAGCCCGTTCGACGGCTCGCTGCCTCGCGAGCTGGCGATGCGCGACCCCAACAAGGGGATGGAGGGCCTCACCGTCACTCCCGACGGCACCACCCTGGTCGGGGTGATGCAGAGCGCGCTGATCACCCCTGACCTGAGCGTCAAGCCCAAGAACGTGGTGCCGCTGCGCATCGTCACCATCGACCTGGCCACCAAGGCCACCCACGAGTACCTCTACCTGCGCCACCTGGACAGCGCGGAGACCAACGTCAGCGAGATCACCGCGCTGGGAAACACCACGTTCCTCGTCGACGAGCGCGACGGCAGCACCGGGCCGGACACCTTCAAGAAGCTGTTCAAGATCGACCTCGCTGGCGCCACCGACGTGGGCCCGGCCAGCACCGTCGCCGGCGCCACCTACGACCCAGCGGCCGGCGGCCTGCTGGTGCAGGGCAGGTCCATCGAGGCCACCGTGGGCAAGGCCACGGAGGCCGCCGCAGCCACCGCCCTGACCGCCGCCGGCATCACCCCGGTGACCTCCCGGGAGTTCCTCGACGTCACCGCCCTGGTGCACGACGTGGACCCGACCGGCGGGTACTTCGCCCACGACAAGATCGAGGGGGCGGCCGTGCAGAACGGCACCGGCCTGGTGACGCTGAGCAACGACAGCGACTACGGCATCGACGCCGTGGCCGAGGGCTCCACCTCCGCCCCGTACTCCCTGCACGTCAAGACCACTCCGGACGGCAAGCAGGACGACGGCGCCTTCCTGCAGGTGGACATGACCAAGGTCGCCGCTGCGTTCGCCCCCGGCTACACCGCCCCCACCCTCACCTCGGCGGTCACCGGCTCCACGCTCACCGTGAGCGCCACCGGGCTCGAGCCGGCCACCACCTACGCGCTGCGGCTGCGCACGGAGTCGGCCGCGCTCGGCACGCTGACCACCGACGCCCGCGGCACCGCCTCCGCCGCGGTCGCCGTGCCGGCGGACTTCGGCGGCGCCCAGGTGGTGCAGGCCGCGCTGCCCCACGGCGTCGCGGCCAGCACCACGGTCACGCTGCCCGCGGTGTCGCGCCCCGGTCACCTGCAGGTGCTGCCCGGCACCGCCGAGGCCGGCGGGGTGCTCGGCGTGCTGCTCACCGCCTGGGCCCCGGACACCACCCTCACCCTGCAGGTCGAGGGCAGCAGCCAGACGCAGACGGTGCGCACCAACGCCTTCGGCTTCGCCGTGGGCGCCACGGTGCTCGACGCCGCCACCCCCGCAGGCACCCACACCCTGCGGGTGACCGCCGCCGACGGCGCCACCCGCACCGGCGAGCTCACGGTCACCCCGCTGGTGCCGTGGTCGCCCTACCAGGTGCTCAGCACAGTGCTGCGGGTGCTGCTGGGCCTCTGATCCCCCAGCCGCACTGCCCCTGCTAGCCGCCGGCCATCGCCCCCACCACCAGGTACGGCTCGTCCCCGGCGAGCACGGCCTGGGGCAGGGGCGTGTCCGGCAGCTCGTGGGACAGGTCCTCCTGGCAGGCGAAGAACCGCACGAACGGGCGGCGCTTGCCGCTCTCCCGGTCCCGGATGGTGCCGCGCAGCACCGGGTACTGCTGCTCCAGCAGGTCCAGCACGGTGCGCTGGGTGGCCTGGCCACCCAGGTCCAGCTGCACCTCGCGGTCGGTCTTGGCCAGCACCCGCAGGTGGGCGGGAAGCACTACTCGGATCATGACAGCGTCTGCACCTCCACGGAGAGCACGGCGGGCAGGTCCCGCACGATGGGCGACCACGTGTCGCCGGAGTCGGGCGAGCAGTACACCTGCCCGCCGGTGGTGCCGAAGTACACCCCGCACTGCTCCAGCGCGTCCACCGCCATGGCGTCGCGCAGCACGTTGACGTAGCAGTCGCGCTGGGGCAGCCCCACGGTGAGCGGCTCCCACTCCTCGCCGCCGGTGCGGCTGCGGTACACCCGCAGCCGCCCGTCCGGGACGAAGTGGTGGTAGTCGCTGGTGATGGGCACGACGTAGACGGTGTCCGGCTCGTGGGCGTGCACCTGGATGGGGAACCCGAAGTCGGTGGGCAGGTTGCCGCTGATCTCGTTCCACGTCCCGGCGCCGTCGTCGCTGCGCATCACGTCCCAGTGCTTCTGCATGTACAGCACCTCCGGCCGCAACGGGTGCATGGACAGGCTGTGCACGCAGTGGCCCACCTCGGCCGCCGGCGACGGGATGCCGTCGGACAGCAGCCCCTTGTTCACCGGCTGCCAGCTCTGCCCGAAGTCGTCGGTGCGGAACACCCCGGCGGCGGAGATGGCCACGAACATCCGCTCCGGCCGGTCGGGGTCGAGCAGGATGGTGTGCAGGCACATCCCGCCGGCGCCGGGCTGCCACTGCGGCCCGGAGCTGTGCTCGCGCAGGGCGGTCAGCTCGGTCCAGGCCTGGCCGCCGTCGGTGGTGCGGAACAGCGCGGCGTCCTGCACCCCGGCGTAGACGGTGTCCGGATCGGTGGACGAGGGCTCCAGGTGCCACACCCGGGTGAACTCCCACGGCCGCTGGGTGCCGTCGTACCAGAGGTGGTTGCCCGGCGGAGTGGCGTAGGAGAAATCGCTGTCCACGGCGTCCCAGGTGGCACCGCCGTCGTCGGAGCGGTGGATGAGCTGGCCGAACCACCCGCCCGAGGGGGCGGCGTAGAGCCGGTTGGGGTCGGCCGGCGAGCCCGCCACGTGGTAGACCTCCCAGCCCGGGAAGAACGGGCCCTGCACGTCCCAGTCGCGGCGCCGCTCGTCGGAGGTCAGCACGAAGGCGCCCTTGCGCGTGCCGACCAGTACGCGTGCTCCACTCATTCGACTTCCCCTCTCCGCCGTGAACGTCCTCCTCGGTGGACGCCACGGGTGCGGGGAACTCATCGCTCAGCCGGTGGCGGCGTCGTCCAGGAACTGGGCCAGCGCGGAGAGGAAGGTGTCGGGCTGCTCGGAGTGCACCCAGTGGCCGGCGCCCTTCACCCGCACCAGCCGGGTGCGCGGGAACAGCGCCGTCATCGCCGCGCGGTTGTCCTCGCGCACGTAGCCCGACTCCGCCCCGGCGATCCACAGCACCGGCTTGTCGAACACCGCCCCCTCGGGCGGCTCCGGGAAGCGGCCGAGGTCAGCCAGGTGGGCGTGCAGGACGTCCAGGTTGAGCCGCCAGCGCCAGCCCACCTCGCGGTCGCGCACCAGGCTCTGCAGCAGGAACCCCCGCACCGTGGGGTCGGGCACCGCCTCCGACAGCGCCTTGTCCGCGTCGCCGCGCGAGGTCAGCGCGGCCAGGTCCATCGCCCGCATGGCGGTGAGGAACCGGTCGAAGTCCGAGCCGCTGCGCTCGGCCGGGTAGCTCACCGGGGAGATGTCCACCACCACCAGCGCGGTGAGCAGCTCGGGCCGGCGCAGCGCCAGCGTCATGGCCGCCTTGCCGCCCATCGAGTGCCCCACCAGCGCGACCGGCTCGCCCAGCTCGGCCAGCAGCTCGGCCACCCCCTCGGCCATCACCCCGTAGTCCTGGGTCTCCGTCCAGGGCGAGCGCCCGTGGTTGGGCAGGTCCACCGTGGTGACCCGGTAGCCGCGCTCGGCCAGGCGCAGCGCGATGGTGTGCCAGTTGCGCCCCTGGCCGAACAACCCGTGCAGGAAGACCACGCGGGGCCCGGACTCGCCGACGGTGCGGCTGGCAAGAGTGCTCACCCGCCCATCTCACCAGAGCCGGTCCGGACCGCGGCGAGGTCAGGGCAGTGCAAGGTCAGGGCAGCAGCGCGAACGGGTCGTGGTCACGGATGGCGGCGCAGGAGCGCTGCGCCATGGTCGCGAACATGGCCTCGGCCCGCTCGCTGCGCTCGGCCTGGGCGTACACCGCGCCCAGCACGGTCACCAGCGGTCCCTGCAGCAGCCCCAGCCGGTAGTCGCGCCAGGCGTCGTCGTCGGTGTAGCCGGTGACTCCCCCGGCGCGCAGCGCCTGCAGGTAGGCCGCCAGCAGGTCCTCCTCGGCGTCGCGGCGCACCTGCGGATCGAGGCTGGTCTCCAGGAAGTAGCCGACGTCGCGCCCGGGTGGGCCGGTGGCCGCGGTCTGCCAGTCCAGCGCGGTCACCGTCCCGTCGGCGCCGAACATGAGGTTGTCCAGCCGGTAGTCGCAGTGCATCAGCGCGAACGGCTCGGTGCCGGTGACCACCCAGGCGGCGACGGCGTCGGCGGCGCGGGTGAGCACCGCGACGTCGTCCGGGCTGAGCCGGCTGCCCATCCGCTCGGTGAACAGCGGCACCGAGTCGACCATCAGCGGACCCAGGAAGTCCGGCGTGTTGAGGCCCCCCGCCTGCAGCCACGCCCGCGCGGCCAGGGTGGGGTCGCACCAGGTGGAGGCGTGCAGCCCGGCCAGGTTCACCAGCGCCGCCCCGGCCTGGGTGGCGTCGCAGCCGGCCAGCTGGTCGCCCGGGCGGGCGTCGGCCACGTCGTCGAGCACCAGGGTGAACACCGAGCCGTCGGCGGAGATGTCGCCGAACCAGCAGCGCGGCACGCGAGCCAGCACCTGCCCACCCAGCTCGGTGTAGAAGCCGACCTCCTTGAGGTACCCCTGCCGGACGATGTCACGGCTGCCCGGGTCCCCCGCGGCCAGCTTCACCACCAGCGTCTGCGGCCCCTGACCGTGCGCCCAGCGCACGTGCAGCCGCAGGTTGGTGCCGATCTGGCCGACCCCGATGGGTGCGGCTCGCACCTCGGCCACCGCCAGGTCGTGCCCGGCCGAGCGCAGGGCCGCGGTGAGCCAGTCGGCGGTGAGCTCGGCCGGTGAGTCGATGGGGCCAGGTGATCCGGTGGCGACCCCGGCGTCGGTCTGCATCGCACGTCCCCCTGCTGCGTTGCCGCCCAGTGCATCTGGGCCATGGTGTGACTAACGTAACAACGAACTCCCTCCGGCGGTGAGGGCCAAGCGGAGGAGACGCGGTGGACCAGCTCACCGAGCTCGGCTTCTACACCCTGGCCGGAGCGCCCCGCTCCCCCGCCGAGGTGCGCCCGGAGGTGGCCGCGGCCGAGGAGATGGGCCTGGGCTCGGCGTTCATCTCCGAGCGGTTCACCATCAAGGAGGCCGTCACGCTCTCCGGCGCGGTGGGGGCGCTCTCGCGCACGCTGGGGGTGGCCACCGCCGCCACCAACCACAACACCCGCCACCCCGCGGTGACCGCCTCCTACGCCACCACCATGCACGGGCTCACCGACGGCCGCTTCACCCTGGGGCTGGGCCGGGGCATCGAGCCGCTCTTCGACGCGTTCGGCATTCCGCGGATCACCAGCGCCCAGATCGAGGACTTCGTCGGCCTGGTGCGCCGGCTGTGGCGGGGGGAGACGATCATCGGCCACGACGGCCCGGCCGGGAAGTACCCCGTGCTGCACCTGGACTCCAGCTTCGACGCCGACATCCCGGTGGGGATGGTGGCCTTCGGGCCCCGCTCGCTGGCCCTGGCCGGGCGGACCATGGACATGGTGGTGCTGCACACCTACTTCACCGACGACACCGTGCGCCGGGCCGTGCAGACCGTGCGCACCGCCGCCGAGCAGGCCGGGCGCGACCCCGCCGCCGTGCGCATCTGGTCCTGCTACGCCACCGTCGGCGACCACCTGCCCACCGAGCTGCGGCTGAAGAAGACGGTGGGTCGCCTGGCCACCTACCTGCAGGGCTACGGCGACCTGCTGGTGCGCACCAACGGCTGGGACCCGGCGGTGCTGGAGCGCTTCCGCGCCGACCCGGTGGTGCAGGGGGTGCCCGGCGCGATCGACACCGTCGCCGACGTCGAGACGCTGGGCCACGTGGCCGGGCTGCTGCCGGCGGAGTGGCTGGAGCCGGCGGCCACCGGCAGCCCGCGCCGCTGCGCCGAGCGGGTGCTGGCGCAGCTGGACCTGGGGGTGGACGGGGTGATCCTGCACGGCGCCACCCCGGCCGAGCTGGAGCCGGTGGTCGCCGAGTACCGCGGGCTGCGCCCGGCCGGGCGCTTCGACGGCCTCGACGCCAACCCCGGGCGACCCCGGGCTGCCGCTACGAGCTGGGCAACTTCGGCTGGTCCAGCCACGCGGTGAACAGCTCCCGCAGCGGCTGCCCGGCGTGCGCGCCGGCGAGGTCGATGAAGTCGTGGGTGGTCACCGTGAGGTACCGGTAGCGCGTGGTCCACTCCCGCAGCAGCGCGAAGAACGCCTCGTCGCCGAGCGTGCCGCGCAGGGCGTGCAGCAGGAGCGCACCCCGCTTGTAGAGCCGGTCGTCGAACATCCGCTCGGGCTGCGGGTCGGCGAGGAGCAGGTCCTGCGGCAGCCTGGCCAGCTGGGTGCGGGCCTGCTCGGCCAGCCGCGCGGCGGTGGGTCCACCGCACTCCTCCGACCACAGCCACTCCGCGTAGCAGGCGAAACCCTCGTTGAGCCAGATGTGCTGCCAGCCACGGACGGTGAGGCTGTTGCCGAACCACTGGTGGGCCAGCTCGTGGGCCACCAGCCGCTCCCAGCCCCGGCCGCCGTCGACGTGGTTGGCGCCGAAGATGGACGCGCCTTGCGCCTCGACCGGAATCTCCAGCGGATCACCGGTGACCACCACGGTGTAGGCGGCGAAGGGGTACGGGCCGAACAGCCGCTCGAACAGCGCCATCATCTGCGGCTGCCGGGCGAAGTCGTGCGCCACGGCGGAGCGCAGCGCGCTGGGCGCCAGCACCCGCTGCGCCACGCCGCTCTCGGTCAGGGTGGTCGACTCGTACTGCCCGACCTGCACCGTCGCCAGGTAGCAGGCCATCGGCTCGGGCTGCTCGAACACCCAGGTGGTGCGGCTGGACCGGGTTCGCTGGCTGGTCAGCGTGCCGTTGGCGAACACCGTGTAGGGCGAGTCGGTGGTGATGGTGGTGCGGAAGCTCGCCTTGGCGCTCGGGTGGTCGTCGCACGGGAACCAGGACCGCGCGCCGTCGGGCTGGCTGGCCACGATCACCCCGTCGGTCAGCTCCTCCCAGCCGACCTCGCCCGACGGGCCGGTGACCGGGGTCGGGGCGCCGGTGTAGTGCACGTCGACGGTGAGGGTGGCCCCGACGGGGAGCGGGGTGGCCACGCTGACGTGCAGCTTGTCGTCCCGCTGGGCGAACTTCGTCGCCTTCGTGCCGTTCACCGACACCTTGCTCACGGTGAGCCCGGCGAGGTCGAGGCTGAAGCGCTTGAGGGACTGGGTGGTGACCGCGGACAGCCGGGCCCGCCCGCTCAGCCGGTTGCTCGCCACCCGGTAGTCGAGGTCCAGCTCGTAGCGGGTGACGCTGTAGCCGCCGTTGCCGCGCTCGGGCACGTACGGGTCGCCGACGGAGGCCGAACCCTCCAGCTGGACAGCGTCACGGGACTTCACCGGCAAGTTGTAGCAACAGCGATGGGGTTGCCGACCCAGCGGGTGCCGGCCGGAACCTCGTCCCCGCGCATCACCAGCGAGGCCGGGCCCACGGTGGTGTGGGCACCGATGACCGCCGCGGGCAGGACCACGCTGTGCGGGCCGAGCGTGGCGCCCGCGTGCAGCGTCACCGTGTCCATGCTCATCACCCGGTCGTGGAACAGGTGCGTCTGCACCACGCAGCCGCGGTTCACCGTCGCCCCGTCCCCCAGGGTCACCAGGTCGGCCTCGGGCAGCCAGTACGACTCGCACCAGACCCCGCGACCGATCCGGGCGCCCATGGTGCGCAGCCACGCACCCAGCACCGGGGTGCCCGTGGCGGCGCGGGCGAACCACGGGGCAGCGAGCACCTCCACGAAGGTGTCGGCCACCTCGTTGCGCCACACGAACGAGCTCCACAGCGGGTGCTCCACCGGCCGGAACCGCCCGACCAGCAGCCACTTCGCCGCACTGGTCGCCAGCACCGCGACCGCGCCGGCCGCGATCAGCACCAGGCCCGCGCACGCCGCGGCCACCGCGCCGCCGAATCGGGCAAGCAGCAGCTGCAGGGTCGCCAGCACGCCAAGACCCAGCGCGGCGGTCGCGATCACGGGCACCACCCGGAGCAGCTCCACCAGCGCGCGCGCCACCCGCACCCGTCGCGACGGCGCGAACGTGCGGCCCTCGTCCCCACCGGTGGCCGCGCGACGCAGCCGCACCGGCGGGTTGCCCAGCCACGACGAGCCGGCCTTGGCCTTGGCCGGCGCCGCGGACAGCACCGCCACCAGACCGTTCTTGGGCACCGATCGACCACCGGCGGTCACTCCGGAGTTTCCCAGGAAGGCCCGCTTGCCGACCTTGGCCTCGGCGATGTGCAGCCAGCCACCACCCAGGCGGTAGCCGGCGACCAGGGTGTCGTCCGCCAGGAAGGCGCCGTCGCGCACCACGGTCATCCGGGGCAGCAGCAGCACGGTGGAGGCCTCCACGCCGCGGCCGACACGAGCGCCGAGCGCGCGCAGCCACACCGGGGTGAGCAGGCTGGAGTAGAGCGGAAACAGCCAGCCGCGGGCGGCGTCCATCAGCCGGATGCTCGCCCACACCTGCCAGCCGCGCCGGCTGTGCACCGCCACGGTGCCCGCCCGCATGCCCACACCCAGCGCCCGGACGAGCACACCGGTGAGCAACGCGTAGCCGAGCAACCACAGCAGGGTCGCTCCCGGGAGGGCGAGCAGGCCCCGCCCGGTCGCCGCGCCCAGCGACGGTGCGTCCCCGATCGCCCAGGCCAGCAGGGCGATGCCCGGCAGCCCGGCCAGCACGGGCAGCGCGGCCAGCAGCAGCGAGCCCACGCCGTAGGCCAGCACCCAGACCCTGCTGCGGGCCGGTGCGCGCTCGGGCCAGGGGTGCTTGGCCCGACCCATCCGGGTGGCCGGCGAACCGGCCCAGCGCTGCTCGGCGGGCACGGTGCCGGTGACGGCCGAGCCCGCGGCGATCTCGGCGTCGGCGCCGATGCGGGCGCCGGGCAGCAGGGTGCTGCGGGTGCCGACGGTGGCCCCCGCCCCGACGTGGATCCGCCCCAGGTGCAGCACGTCCCCGTCCACCCAGTGCCCGGCCAGATCCACCTCGGGCTCCACCGAGCAGCCCCGCTCCAGGGTGAGCATGCCGGTGACCGGGGGCAGCGAGTGCAGGTGCACGTTCTTGCCCACCCGCGCCCCCAGCGCCCGGGCATAGACCGTGACCCACGAGGACCCGGCAAGCCCGACGGCCCCGCTGGCATCGGCCAGCCGCTCGGCCAGCCACAACCGCAGGTGCACGCTGCCCCCGCGGGGGTGCTCGCCCGGGCGCACGCCGCGCAGCAGGATCCGGGCACCGGCCACGGCGATCGCCATCCGGCCCGGCGGGCTGACGAGCACCACGACGCCCAGCACCACCCACCACCAGGACACCGCCGGCGCCCACGAACGCGGTCCGAGCACGTTGTTCAGGGCGGCCAGGCAGGTGAACCAGCGCAGTCCGACCACCGTCTGCAGCGGGATGGCCAGCAGCAGCTGCAGCACCTGCGTGCGCCGCGGGGTGGGCACCACGGTGCGCCCGACGGTCACCGGTGGCGCCGCCAGCTCCTCCAGCGCCGCGGCCAGCGCGCTGATGCGCGGGTAGTCGTAGACGTCGGCCACGGTCACCGCCGGATAGCGCTGCCGCAGCGCGGACACCAGCTGCGCGGCGGCCAGGCTGCCCCCACCGGCAGCGAAGAAGTCGGCGTCCGGACTGTGCACCGGGGCGCCGAGGACAGCAGTCCACTGCTCGGCCACCCAGGCCAGGGTGCCCGTGAGCTCCTGCTGCTCGGCGTGGGCGGACGCCACGGGAAGCGGCCAGGGCAGGGCGGCCCGGTCGACCTTGCCCGAGCTGCGGGTGGGCAGGGCGGGCACCACCGCCAGCATCGGCACCAGCGCGGCGGGCAGCACGGCACCCAGCTGCGCGCGGGCGGCGGCGACGTCGAAGTCCGGGCGGCTCGGGGCCAGGTAGCCCACCAGCACCGGGTGCCCGGCCGGGGTGGTGCGCACCGCCGCGGCGGCGGCAGCCACGTCCGGCAGGGCCTGCAGCGCGGCGTCCACCTCGCCCAGCTCGATGCGGCGCCCGCCCATCTTGACCTGGTCGTCGGCACGGCCGACGAACACCAGCCCCGCGGCGTCGTTGCGCACCAGGTCACCGCTGCGGTAGGCCCGGTCCCAGCCCAGCGCGGGCAGCGGCGCGAACTTCTCGGCGTCCTTGGCCGGGTCGAGGTAGCGGGCCAGCCCGACGCCGCCGATGATCAGCTCACCTATCTCGCCCTCGCCCAGCCGGGCGCCCGTCGCGTCCACGACGGCGAGCTCCCACCCATCCAGCGCCTGCCCGATGCGCACCGGTCCCTCGCCGGTGAGCCGGGCGGCGCAGGCCACCACGGTCGCCTCGGTGGGGCCGTAGGTGTTCCACACCTCGCGCCCGGGCACGGTGAGGCGGGCGACCAGCTCCGGCGGGCAGGGCTCGCCGCCGAAGATGAGCAGCCGCACCGCCTCCAGCGCCTCGGCGGGCCACAGCGCGGCCAGGGTGGGGACGGTGGAGACCACAGTGATGTCGTGCGCCACCAGCCACGGGCCGAGGTCGCTGCCGCTGCGGACCAGCGAGCGGGGCGCGGGCACCAGGCAGGCGCCGTGTCGCCACGCCAGCCACATCTCCTCGCACGAGGCGTCGAAGCCCACCGACAACCCTGCCAGCACCCGATCCCCGGGACCGACGGGGTGGTCCGGCAGAAAGAGGCGCGCCTCGGCGTCCACGAAGGCCGCGGCACTGCGGTGGCTGACCGCCACCCCCTTGGGCACCCCGGTGGAGCCCGAGGTGAAGATGATCCAGGCGTCGTCGTCCACCGTCGGTGCGCGCGGCGTGGCTGGCACCACCTCCAGCGGCTTGCCGTCGAGGACCAGGCGCACCTCGGCCTCGCCGAACACCAGCGTGGCCCGCTCCTCGGGGTCGTCGGCGTCCACGGGCACGTAGGCCGCGCCCGCGGCGAGCACACCCAGGATGGCGACGTAGAGCTCGCAGGACCCGGACGGGATGCGCACCCCCACCCGGTCCCCGGGGCCGATCCCGGCACCGGCCAGCACGGCGGCCAGCGCTCGAACCTCCAGCCACAGGTCCGCGTAGCCCAGCCGGCGATGACCGTCGTCCAGGGCGTCGGCATCCGGCCAGAACGCAGCAGTGGCAGCGAGGATGTCGAGCAGGGTGCGGGGCTCCGGGGCAGCCGAGCCAGGCAGCTTCTGCCCAGGCAGCGTCTGCCCAGGCAGCGGTGGATCAGCGTGGATCACGGCAAGGTCAGTCCTATCGGGGTCTCAGCGCGGAGTCCTGCTGCGGCAGGCGCGGGCCAGCTCGGGCCTTCGCCCACGGTGTACCACCAAGGTGTCCGGAAGGTGAACGCCGCTGCTCCCCCACCACAGCCAGGACGAGCACAACCGCGCCACACCAGCGATCCTGGGGACATGCGTGTTCTGGTTGCGGGTTCGTCCGGTTTCGTGGGTCAACGACTGTGCCCTGCCCTTGTCGAGGCTGGGCAGGAGGTGCGGGCCATGACGCGCCACCCCGACACCTACGACGGCGCGGGTGAGGCGGTCTACGGCGACGTGCACGACGCCGGCTCGCTCGCCACCGCGCTGCAGGGCTGCGCGGCGGCCTACTACCTGGTGCACTCCCTGGACGCCGCCGACTTCCAGCAGCGCGACCTGGCCGCCGCGGAGAACTTCGCCCAGGCCGCCGCGGACGCGGGCCTGGAGCGCATCGTCTACCTGGGCGGGCTCGGCGACGACGACGACGACCTCTCCGAGCACCTGCGCAGCCGCCGCGAGGTGGAGCACGCCCTGGGCTCGGCGGGGGTGCCGGTGACCACGCTGCGCGCCGGCATCATCGTCGGCCACGGGGGCATCTCCTGGGAGCTGACCCGCCAGCTGGTGGAGCACCTGCCGGCCATGGTCACCCCGCGCTGGGTGCGCACGCGCACCCAGCCCATCGCCATCGACGACGTGGTGCGCTACCTGGTGGGCGTGCTGCAGGCACCCGAGGCGCGCGGGCGCGCCTTCGACGTGGGCGGGCCCGACGTGCTGGCCTACGTGGACATGATGCGGCGGGTCGCGGCCATCGAGCAGCGGCCGCTGGTGATCGTGCCGGTGCCGCTGCTCTCGCCGGGGCTGTCGTCGCGGTGGTTGTCCCTGGTCACCGACCTGGACACCCAGACCGGCCGCTCGCTGGTGGAGTCGATGCGCAACGAGGTGGTCGTGCGCGACGACAGCATCCGCCAGGTCGTGCCCTTCCAGCCGATGAGCTACGACGACTCGGTCCGGGCAGCGCTGGCCGAGCGCGCCGAGGCCCTGCTGCAGCTGTGAGGATCCCAGCGCCGGCGTGGCTGACGGAGCGGGTGCCGCGCGACCACTGGGAGCCTGACGCCGCCTTCGCCCGGCGCCGCAAGGTGGTGGGCGCGGTGTCGGTGGCCGGGGCCGGGCTGCTGGGGGTGTCGCTGTCCACCGAGCCGGGCTCGCCCGAGTTCTACGGCCTCACCCTGGCGGTGGCCGCCACCTACACCGCCGGCGGCCTGGCGTCGGGGCCGCTGCACCGGGGCTGGGCCCGCGGCCCGGACGGGGCGCTGCACCGGCCCGTGCTGGTCCCGGTGCTGGTGGGTGCGGGCGCGTTCGGCGTCTTCTACGCCGCCGCCCTCGTCGCCCGGCACGTGCCGGTGCTGGACCGCGCGATCTCCTCGGTGCTGCAGTACTCCGACGAGGGCGCCGACCGGCTGGTGCTGCTGACCACGCTGGCCAACGGGGTGGCCGAGGAGGTGTTCTACCGCGGCGCGGTGTTCGCGGCGCTGGGCGCCGGGGCACTCGGGACCGGGCGCCCGGTGCTGGCCACCACCGCGGTGTACACGCTGGCCACCTGCGCCACCCGCAACCCCGCCCTGGTGCTGGCCTCCACCGCGATGGGCACCCTCTTCGCGCTGCAGCGCCGCGCCACCGGCGGCATCCAGGCCCCGATGATCAGCCACGTCACGTGGTCGGCGCTGATGCTGCGCCACCTGCCGCCGCTGTTCGGCAAGCAGTCCTCCGGACTGCTCGGCCCGGGGGCCCGGGTCAGCTCGGCGACACTCAGCTCGGCGACACTCAGCTCGACGACACGGTGGAGGGCAGGTCGAACTCGACGCCGGTGAGCTCCTCGGAGAGGTCCCACAGCCGCCGCTGCACCTCGCGGTCACGCGACCGGCGGTTGGATCCCACCGGCTTGGGGTGCCCGCGCTGCTGGCCCAGCCCGTCCGGGCCCACGTAGGTGCCGCCCGGCAGGTCCGGTGCGGTGGCCGCGTAGAGGGTGGGCAGCGCCCCCATGGTCGCCGACTGCGCCCACACCCGGTTGAGCACGTTGGTCACCCTGTCCAGCGGCGACTCCGTGCGCGACTGCAGGTTGGTGCGGGCGTACCCCGGGTGCGCGGCCATCGAGCGCACGGTGGAGCCGGCGGCGTCCAGGCGGTGCTGCAGCTCGTAGGCGAACATCAGGTTGGCCAGCTTGGACTGCCCGTACGCCGGCCACTGGTGGTAGCCGCGCTCCCAGCTGAGGTCGTCCAGCCGGATGGTGCCGATCCGGTGCATCACGCTCGACAGGGTGACCACCCGGTCGGTGACGCGGTCCAGCAGCAGACCGGTGAGCGCGAAGTGGCCCAGGTGGTTGGTGCCCACCTGCATCTCGAAGCCCTGCGCGGTGCGCCGCAGCGGGATCGCCATGACGCCCGCGTTGTTCACCAGCAGGTCCACCGGGGCGTCCACGGTGTCGGCGAACCGGCGCACCGAGTCCAGGTCGGCCAGGTCGAGCCGGCGCACCTCCACGTCGCCGGTCATCCGGCTGGCGGCGTCGGAGCCCTTGCCGGTGTCGCGGCAGGCCAGGATCACCTGGGCCCCGGCCCGCGCCAGCGCGGCGGCGGTGCACAGCCCCAGCCCGCTGTTGGCGCCGGTGACGATGGCCGTCCGTCCACTCTGGTCGGGGATGTCGGCAGCTGTCCACTTCGTCATGCCGGCAGCCTAGGCGGCCACCTGGCCCGCGGCGACACCGCGAAGGCGGTCTGCCGCAGCGCGTCCGGAGCGAACGCGCGCCGGGCAAGCACAGGGTCAACAACCGTTGACCGAGGGTGTAACGCAGGGCACAGTGAGGGCATGAGCATCCTGGGCACGCGGGTCGTGCGCATCGAGGATCCGAAGTTCCTGACCACCGGCGGCACCTACACCGACGACCTGGTGGACGACCAGCTGACCGGAGCGCTGCACCTCACGCTGGTCCGCTCGCCCGCCGCGCACGGCCGCATCCTGGAGATCGACACCTCCGAGGCCCTGCAGGCACCCGGGGTGGTCGCGGTGATCACCGCTGCTGATCTCACCGAGCTGAGCCCCATCCCTCCCGGCATGCCCTTCTTCCCGGAGGCGATGACCCGCCCGTGGCTGGCCCACGACGTGGTCCGCTTCGTCGGGGAGCCGGTGGCCGCGGTGCTCACCGAGGAGCGCTACCAGGGTGAGGACGCCGCCGAGCTGGTGTCGGTGGACATCGATCCGCTGCCCGCCGTGATCGGCACCGCCAAGGCCGTCACCGACGAGGTGCTGCTCTTCCCCGAGGCCGGCACCAACACCGTCTTCGCCATGGGCGAGGAGGTGCCGGAGGACTTCTTCGCCGACTGCGAGGTGGTGGTCCGCCGCGAGATCGTCAACCAGCGGGTGGCGCCGGCTCCGATGGAGGTCCGCGCCGCCGCCGCGGCCTGGGGCGCCGACGGCCGGGTGACGGTGTGGTGCTCCAACCAGGGCGCGCAGGCCACCCGCCGGGAGATCGCGGCGTGGCTGGGCCTGGACGCCGAGCTGGTGCACGTGCGCACGCCCGACGTGGGCGGAGGCTTCGGCGCCAAGATGAACGCCGACCCCGAGTTCGCCCTCATCGTGTGGATCGCCCGGCACCTGGGCCGCCCGGTGCGCTGGGTGGAGACCCGCTCGGAGAACCTCACCGGCATGGTCCACGGCCGCGGCCAGGACCAGGTGGTCACCATCGGCGGCACCCGGGACGGCCGTGTCACCGCCTACGCCCTGGAGCTGGTGCAGGACTCCGGGGCCTACCCACGCACCGGCGCGGTGCTGCCCATCCTCACCGGCATGATGGCTCCCGGTGTCTACGACATCGCCAAGCTGCACACCAAGGTCCGCAGCGTGGTCACCAACACCACCACCATCGCCGCCTACCGCGGCGCCGGTCGTCCGGAGGCCACGGCCGCGGTGGAGCGGGCGATGGACCTGTTCGCCGCGGAGATCGGCATGGACCCCGCCGAGGTGCGCCGCCGCAACCTGATGGAGCCCTTCGACCAGCCGCGCCTCAACGGCACCGGCGCCACCTACGACTGTGGCGACTACAGCCGGGCGCTGGAGCTGGTGCTGTCCGCGGCCGACTACGACGGGCTGCGCAAGGAGCAGGCCGAGCGCCGGGCCCGCGGCGACCGCAACCAGCTGGGCCTGGGCCTGGCGGTGTACGTCGAGGTGACCGGGGCGGGGCCGGACGGACCGGCCGAGGACGCCGAGATCGAGGTGCACGCCGACGGCAGCGCCACCATCCTCACCGGCACCTCCCCGCACGGGCAGGGCCACGCCACCTCCTACGCCATGCTGGCCAGCGAGCGGCTGGGCATCCCGATGGACCGGATCACCGTGCTGCACGGCGACACCGACCTCATCCCCGTCGGTGGCGGCACGATGGCCTCGCGCAGCCTGCAACAAGGCGGGGCGGCGGTGAACCAGGCCGCCGAGGAGCTGGTGGAGCTGGCGCGCACCCGCGCCGCCGAGCTGCTCGAGGCCGACGCCGCCGACCTGGTGGTCGACCAGGTCAACGCCCGGCTGCAGGTGGCCGGCACCGACGTGGGCATCAGCTTCGCGGCGCTGGCCGAGCAGGAGCGGCTGATGGTGCACACCACGTTCACCGCGGGAGCCACCACCTTCCCCTTCGGCGCCCACCTGGCCGTGGTGGAGGTGGACACCGGCACCGGCAAGCCCACCCTGCAGCGGGTGATCACCGCCGACGACGCCGGCCGCATCCTCAACCCGCTGCTGGCCGAGGGTCAGCGGCACGGCGGCATCGCCCAGGGCGCGGCCCAGGCGATGCTGGAGGAGGTGCTCTACGACGAGGACGGCAACCCGCTGACCTCCACCTTCGCCGACTACCCCATCGTCTCCGCCACCGAGGTGCCCAGCTTCGAGCTGCTCTCCATGGAGACACCGACGCCGGTGAACCCGTTGGGCGCCAAGGGCATCGGCGAGTCCGGGACCATCGGCTCCACCCCGGCGGTGCAGAACGCGGTGATCGACGCCGTGGCGCACCTGGGCGTGCGCCACATCGACATGCCGACCACCTCGATGCGGGTGTGGGAAGCGCTCCGAGCAGGAGAGGGATCCTGATGCAGGTCAGCATGAACATCAACGGCGCCCAGCGCACCGACGAGGTGGAGGCCCGCACCCTGCTGGTGCACCACCTGCGGGAGACCTGCGGGCTCCGCGCGGCCAACGTCGGCTGCGACACCTCCTCCTGTGGCGCCTGCACGGTGCTGCTGGACGGCGAGGCGGTGAAGAGCTGCACCGTGCTGGCCGCCCAGGCCGACGGCTCCGAGGTGACCACCGCCGAGGGGCTGGTCGCCGAGGACGGCAGCATGCACCCGGTGCAGGAGGCCTTCCGCGCCGAGCACGGGCTGCAGTGCGGCTTCTGCACCCCGGGCATGGTGTGCGCCACCGTGGGGCTGCTGCGGGAGAACCCGCACCCCACCGAGCGGGAGGTGCGCGAGGGCTTGGAGGGCAACCTCTGCCGCTGCACCGGCTACCACAACATCGTCCGTGCGGTCCTGGCCGCCGCCGAGCTGAACACGGCAGGGTCCACCCCAGCAGAGGCAGAGGTGCGCGCATGATCCCCGCCGAGTTCGACTACGTGCGGGCCGGCTCGGTGGAGGAGGCGCTGAGCCTGCTCGCCCAGCACGGCGACGAGGCCAAGCTGCTGGCCGGTGGGCACTCGCTGCTGCCGCTGATGAAGCTGCGGATGGCGGTGCCCGGGGTGCTGGTGGACATCGGCGGGCTGGCCGAGCTGCGCTACGTGCGGGTGGAGGCCGACGAGGTGGCCATCGGCGCGCTCACCCGCGACAACGAGCTGCACACCTCCACCGTCGCCCAGGCGGAAGTGCCGCTGCTGGCCCACGTCGCCGGGCAGGTGGGCGACCCACAGGTGCGCGCCCGCGGCACCCTCGGCGGCTCGCTGGTGCACGGCGACGCCGCCTCCGACCTGCCCACCGCGGTGCTCGCCCTGGGCGGCACGCTGGTGGTCCAGGGACCACAGGGCACCCGCACGGTCGCGGCCACGGAGTTCTTCCGCGGGTTCTTCGAGACCGCCGTCGGCGAGGACGAGATGCTGGTGGAGGTGCGGGTCCCGCGCACCGGCCACCTCGGCTGGGGCTACGAGAAGTTCACCCGCCGGGCCAACGACTGGCCGATCATCGCCGCGGCCGCCGTGGACGGCCGGGTGGCGCTGGCCAACATGGGCCCCACGGTGCTGCGCGCCACGGCCACCGAGCAGGCCCTGGCCAACGGTGCGTCGATCGCCGACGCGGCCGCGCTGGCCGACGAGGGCACCTCGCCGACCGCGGACATGCACGCCAGCCAGGACTACCGCAGGCACCTGGCCCGCGAGCTGACCCGCCGAGCGCTGGAGAGCGCCGCCGCGGGCTAGGAGCGAGCCAGCCTCAGCTGGCCTCCTCGGAGGTGCGTCGGCCCGACTGCTTGCTGGCGTCCGGGTCGGGGTCGACGGTGCGGCGCTCGGAGTCGTCCAGGATGGCCTGGGCCTGGGCGTCCGGGTTCTCGCTGCCGGCCGCCTGCTCCTCGGGCAGCAGGTCGGCGCGGGTGGCCCGCTGGTCGTCAGGCTCCGGGGTGTTCTGCTCGGAAGAGGTCATGAGGACTGTCTACCGCATGCGCCCCTGGTGAGGCCTTCCCCCCGCCCCGCCGAGCGCCTACCCTTGCCCCACCGTGGCAGTGATCCGTGTCACACCAGGCGGCGGGGAGGTGGCCAGCGTGCGGATCTCAGACGTGTTGCACAGCAAGGGCGTCCAGGTGGTGTCCGTCGCACCGGACACCCCGGTGCCCGAGCTGCTGAGCCGGCTGGCCGCCCACGAGGTGGGGGCAGCGGTGGTGCTGACGGCCGACGAGGTGGTGGGGATCGTCTCCGAGCGCGACGTGGTTCGTCGGCTGGAGCGGCTCGGCCCGGCCCTGCTGGAGCAGCAGGTGGCCGACATCATGACCAGCCCGGTGCACACCTGCTGCCCCGAGGACAGCCTGGACAGCGTCTCGGTGACCATGACCGAGCAGCGGGCCCGGCACATGCCGGTGCTGGTGCAGGGCCGACTGGCCGGGATCGTCAGCATCGGTGACGTGGTCAAGAGCCACATCGCCGAGCTGGAGCACGACCGGGAGCAGCTGACCGCCTACATCTCCCAGGGCTGACCCTCCTGCGCCCACTCTCCTGCGCCCACCCTCCTGCGCACGGCCGAGCACGGGCCTGCGACGATAGGGGCCGGTACCGAGTCCCACAACGGAGGTTTCGCCATGGTCGTCGTCGGTCTCATCGTGGTCGCGCTGACAGTGCTCGTCGTGGTCGCCCTGACGCTGGTGCTGCTCGTGCAGACCATCCGCGGCTGATCCACCCCCGCAGCTAGCCCGAGCCCGCGCCGTCTCGCAGAGCGGCGTCGAAGGCCGCCTGCACCTGGTCCAGCCCCGTGGGCAGCACCGTGCCCTCGCTCGGCTGCACCACCCAGTCCCAGCGCCCGTCGAAGTGCACGCGGGCCACCGCACGGCCGGACTCGGTCGTCAGGCACGGGATGGACACCGTCCAGAACTTGTGGCGCTCGACGGTCGGCTTGCCGTGCCAGAACCGCTCACCGCGGTAGGTGCCGGGCAGCCGTGCCCGTCGGGCCGACTCCACGAACCCGGGGACGCACCACTCGACCATGGACTCGAGGCCCTCGACGGTGTCGGTGGTGCTCATGCCCTCACGATATTCGCCGTCGAGTGGTGCCACCGATCCAGCGGTACCACCAGCAACCCTGCTGTCCCCTCTTCAGCAGGGTCACCGGAGCCGCCCCACGGGCGCGGCTCGCGACGATCTTGGCTGCGCCTGCTGACGCCGAGCAAGTTGCGTTGCGTGAATTGCAAAGTTCTCTTGACCTACCGGGTCGAGCCTCAGTGCCGGTACTCCCGGGGGGTGTGTCCGGTGCTGGCACGGAAGGAACGGGAGAAGTTCGCGTGGTCGCGGTAGCCGCAGGCTTCCGCGATCTCCGCGATGGTCATGCGGCGGGCCATCGGGTCGCGCAGCATCTTGCCGGCCTTGGCGATGCGCAGCTCCCGGATCTGCTGGGCCACCGAGGGGCCGCCAGCCAGGATCTGCTGCAGCCGGCGCACCGAGATCCCCAGCTCTGCGGCGACCGTGGCGGTGGACAGCGCAGGGTCGGCCAGCCGGGCACGCACCACGTCCCTGGCCTGCTGCCGCCGCACGGCGACGGTCCCGCTGTGGTCGGGCTGCCGTCCGATCGCCGAGCGCACCAAGATCTCGACCAGGCCGTTCAGGTACAGGCCCATGCCGGTGGCGTCCAGCGGCGCAACGCTCTGCCGGGCGGCCCGCGCCGCCCCGGTGAGGGCGGCGCTGAGCGCTGGATCGACGCGCAGCGGGCGGAACATCATGGCGCGCAGCGTGGTCATCGGGATGGACAGCTCGGCAGAGTTCACCGACAGCAGCACCATCGGCGCCCGGATGGCGTGCGTCTTGACGATCGGCTCGTCGTCGGACTGCAGCAGCAGGGTGTGCCGGCCGTAGGAGGACTGCTGGCCCCGGGCGTCCACGAAGAGCTGGCCGTCGCTCGGCAGGGTGACCAGCAGGCGGGTGGCATCCTGGTGGCCGGCCTGCGCGGCGGTGACCTCGGAGCGGTAGGGGTCCACCACCCCGCTCATGATGGTGGCGCCGTTGGCGCGGGCGCTGACCGCCTCAGCCCGGAAGTCGGTGGAGTGCCCGCCCAGCGGACGCATCAGCACAGGCTGCAGGCTGGAGCTCACCGAGCGCTCCCAGTAGGCGAACCGGTCCGACGGCGACACCTCGGTCGTCCGGATGCGGTCAACGACAACGCTGTCCACGCGGCGGTCCCCCCTGGCTCATCCCTGTCTCAGGGTTTTCGCCATTGTGCCCTACCGCCCAACGGGTGCTCCACCACAAAATCCGTTGTGGGGCAACTTGAGCGGGCGGGAGCACTAGCCGTTGAAGGTGTCCGGGTCCGGTCCGCGGCGCTCGCCGTTGCCCATGGTGTCGATGGTGACCATCTCGTCGCCGGTCAGCTCGAAGTCGAAGACGTCGATGTTGGCCGCGATCCGCTCCGGGGTGACCGACTTGGGGATCGCCACGTTGCCCAGCTGCACGTGCCAGCGCAGCACCACCTGGGCGGCGGTCTTGCCGTGCGCCTCGCCGATGGCCACCAGCGCCGGGTCGGCCAGCAGGTCGCCCTGGGCCAGCGGGCTCCAGGCCTCGGTGACGATGCCGCGCTCCTTGTGGAAGGCCCGCAGCTCCTTCTGGGTGAAGTTCGGGTGCAGCTCCACCTGGTTGACCACCGGCACCACCGACGTCTCGTCCATCAGCCGGGTGAGGTGGTCGATGGTGAAGTTGGAGACGCCGATGGAGCGCACCTTGCCCGCCGCCTGGAGCTCCTCGAACGCCCGGTAGGACGCCACGTAGCGGTCGCGCTCGGGCGTCGGCCAGTGGATGAGGTAGAGGTCGAGGTAGTCCAGCCCCAGCTCGGCCAGGCTGGCGTCGCAGGCCTGCAGGGCGGAGTCGTGGCCGTGGTCGTCGTTCCACAGCTTGGTGGTCACGAACAGCTCGCCGCGGGGCAGCCCGGAGTCGGCGATCGCGCGACCCACCGCCGCCTCGTTGCCGTAGGCCTTGGCGGTGTCGATGCTGCGGTAGCCGGCCTGCAGAGCGGCGGTCACCGCGTCGTAGGTCTCCTCCGCGGGGACCTGGAAGACGCCGAACCCGAGCTGCGGGATCGTGTGGCCGTCGTTGAGGGTGACTGCGGGCACGGACGTTGTCGGTGAAGTCATGCTGGGTGCAACCGGGCCCGAGGCCACCGTGTTCCCCGCGCGCGGAACGTGCTGGTCAGTCCGCCAGCGACAGCGCTCCCGTGGGGCAGGAGCTGACCGCCTCCTCCACCAGCGCGCGCTGCTCGTCCGCGGGTGTGGTGTCCAGGATGTGCAGGTAGCCGTCGTCGCCGATCTCGAAGAGGTCTGGCGCCACCGCCTCGCACATGCCGGTGGAGGCACACGCGTTCTCGTTGAACTCGATCTTCACGGACACTCCTCGGGTTCGGGATCGGGCAGGCGTCGGCTCACCGGGCCGGGGTGAAGCGGACCGGCAGGTGGTTCACGCCGTGGAAGAAGTTACTCCGGGTGGGCAGCAGCTCCCCGCTGACGTGGATGTCGGGCAGGCGGTGCAGCACCTCGTCCCACAGGGCACGGATCTGCTGCCGGGCGAGCTGGCCGCCCAGGCAGTGGTGGATGCCGCCGCCGCCGAAGCTGATGTGGTGGTTGGGGTGGCGGGAGAGATCGAGCCGCTCGGGGTGGTCGAACACCTCGGTGTCCCAGTTGGCGGAGGCGTAGAACATCACCACCTTGTCCCCGGCGGTGATGCGCTGACCGGCCAGCTCGCAGTCGCGGGCGGCGGTTCGGCGGAAGGTCATGATGGGGGTGGCCCACCGGACCATCTCCTCCACCGCCATGGCGATGCGGCCGTCGAAGTCCGCCATCAGCCACGCTCGCTGGTCGGGGAAGTCGTGCAGCGCCTGCATGCCGTGGCTCAGGCTCTGCCGGGTGGTGTCGGTGCCGGCCACCATGAGCAGCCCGAAGAAGGAGATGATCTCCATGTCGGTGAGGCGCTCGCCGTCCACCTCGGCCTGGGTGAGCGCGGTGAGCAGGTCCGGGGTGGGGTTCTCCCGGCGCTGGGCGATGAGCCCGCCGACGTACTCCCGCTGCTCGAGCATGGACTCGAACAGGGTGGGCAGGACCTCGCGCCCACCCATCACCTCCGGGTCGTGCATGCCACCGGCGAACTGCGAGGAGGCGAGGATGCGCTCCCGGTCGGCCTCGGGCACGCCCACCATGTCGAAGATGTTGTAGGCCGGCAGCAGCGCGGCGACGTCGGTGGCGAAGTCGGCCTCACCCTTGGCGGCGATGGCGTCGACCACCCGGCGCGCGTTGGCCCGGATCTGGTCGTCGATGCGCCGTATCTGCTTGGGCGTGAACGCCGCCGTGAGCAGCCGGCGCACCTTGGTGTGCCGCGGCGGGTCCATGGCGATGAACCCCTGGGCCCCGTCGAGCAGCTCCTGGGGCACGGAGTCGAACATGATGCCCTCGCCGGAGAGGAAGTCCTCGTGCCGCTTGGTCACCTCGATGAGGTCGGCGTGGCGCACCACCGCCCAGAAGCCCTGGTCGTTGGGGTCCTCGATGAGCGGCTCCGCGGCAGGGCGGTGCCAGGACACCGGACGCTCGGCCCGCAGCACCGCGAAGACCCGCTCCCGCTCCTGCGCCGTCGCCGACCAGAAGTCCATGGACGACAGGTCCACCTCGTCGTACGGGCGTGCGGCTCGCTCGGCAGCGCTGCCGGTCAGCTCACTGGTGCTCATTGCGCGTGCTCCTCGCTCGTGCGGTGACGCCCATCACCTTTACACCCTTGCCCGCCATGTACAAGCCGAGCCGGCCATCGGTTCCCCGGCCCGGGCCGGCACGGCATGCTGGGCGAAACCGATTGCTACCCAGGAGGTCTGATGTCTGAGTCGGCTGGCTACGTGGAGCACGTGGGACGGGTGCTGCGCTGCACCATCTCCACCGGGGCCAAGGGGTCCTCGCTCAACGACGACGCGCTGCGGGAGGCGGCAGCCGCCATCGGGGCCATCACCCCCGACGACGGCACCGGCGCCATCCTGCTGGTGGGCACCGGGTCCAGCTTCTGCACCGGCGGCGACGTGCGCGCCTTCGCCGCCGCCGAGGACGTCGCGGGCTACGTCGGCGCGGTGGCCCGCAGCTTCCACACCTTCGTGCTCGCGCTCAGCGAGGCACCGGTGCCGGTGGTCGCCGCGGTGCACGGCTGGGCCGCCGGCGCCGGGATGAGCGTGGCGTGCGCGGCCGACCTGGTGGTGGCCGGTCCCGGCACCAGCTTCCGCCCGGCCTACCCGGCGCTGGGCTTCTCCCCCGACGGCGGCATGTCCTGGACGCTGCCCCGCATCATCGGTGCCGCGCGGGCCCGCGACCTGCTGCTCACCGACGGCACCCTCACCGGCCGCCAGGCGCACGAGCTGGGCCTGGTGAGCCGGCTGGTCGCCGACGACGACGTGGCCGAGCACGCGCTGGCGCTGGCCACGCAGCTGGCCCAGGGTCCCACCGGCGCCCTCGGGGCGATCAAGGGTCTGCTGCGCGACGGCAACCACCGGGGCCTGGCCGAGCACCTGGACGCGGAGGCGCAGTCCATCGCGGCCCGCGCGGAGTCCCCGGCCGGCCGGGAAGGGGTGCAGGCCTTCGTGGAGCGACGCACCCCGCGCTTTCACTGAGGCGCTCCCCCTGAGGCCCTTTCACTGCAGCCCTTTCACTGCGGCGCGTGGCTCCGCTCAGCCCGAACCCTTCTGGTCGCCGATCAGCCGGGCCACCAGCGGCACCGCACCCACCTGGGCCGTCACCAGACCGATGACGACGGCGATCCAGCCCCAGTGCGCGGGCGGGCCCTGGGGCAGCAGCAGAGCGGCGGAGTAGAAGCCCACCAGCGCCACCACCCACACGCACAGGGCGGCCCGCATGTGCCGGCGCGCCACCCCGGGAGTGGGGTCGATGCCCAGCTCCCGCAGGTCGGACGGGGGGTGGTCGCGCACCATCTTGCGGCGCGAGGTGTAGCGCTTGGCGTGGGGGTAGCGGGTGGCGAGCATCCGCCGGGCCCGCCGCGCAGCGCCCGGCCGGGCCCACATCGACCACGGCAGCGCCACGGCCTCGATGCGCGCGGCCGCCGCCCGGAAGCCCTGCTCCCCGAGGATGCTGCGGCCCCGCACCGCGACCACCGCGCTCACCTCGTCCACGAACCCGGTGGCGCTGTCCGGGTGGTACCAGCCGTAGAGCCCGCAGCTGCAGTCCCTGTCCGGCGCGCCGTGCTCGGCGCCGTTGCCGCACACCGCCTGCTGCACGCCCCCGCTCCACGGACCGAGCGCGGCCTGCACCAGCGGGTAGAGCCCGTCGCCCTCCAGCCGGAACTGCCGGTAGCCCCGCAGCTCGCCGGGCACCAGCGCGGCGGGGCCGACGAAACCGCCCCGCGCCGTGCTCACCGGGTCCTGCCTGGCCCTTGCCGCGCCGGCTGCTGGTCGGCGTCCGCCGGAGCCTCCGCCGACTCAGGGATGGACACCGGAGCCTCCACCGCCGGCTCCAGCGGCTCGAACTCGACTTCCCGGATCTCCATACCGATGTTGCACATGGGGCGCTCCCTCTGCCGTGGTCAGTCCGGTGTTCCCCTTCGATGATGACTGCGCGAGCCGGACTCGGCCACCACTGCTCAGGTGAGCAGGTTGTCACGCAGAGCGACCAGCTCCGCGTGGGAAAACCCCTGGTCAGCAAGGTAGGCCGCCGCCCCACCCCACCCGTCGAGGTGGGTCAGGAAGCGGCGCATGGTGTCCGGCTCCGCGGCCAGGATCCAGTCGGGCACCGTGAAGGTCTCGCGGAGCTGGGCGCTGGGGCTGCGGAACAGCCGCTCTCGCACCCGCGGCATGTTCGCGGCGGTGGCGGCGTAGTCGGCCACCACCTCCTCCGCGGCCACGCCGAGGGCCTGCAGCACCAGGGCCACGAGGATGCCGGTGCGGTCCTTGCCGGCCGCGCAGTGCACCACCGAGGCCGTGCGGGTCTGGCCCAGCAGGCGCGCAGCAGCCACCAGGTTCGGGCCGCTGTGCTCCAGGTAGCTGGCGTAGTGCGCCGCCAGGTCACCGTCCTGCCCGGCGTCGGCGGCCAGGTCCAGGCGCACCTGGTGCTGGCCCTGCAGCGGCAGGTTGGCAAAGCGCACCGGCCGCTGGGCCAGCGGGCCCCGCCCGTCGCGCTCCACCTCCGCGGCCGCGCGCAGGTCGATGATCAGCTCCAGCTGCAGCTCGTCCACCAGGGTGCGGACGTCGGACTCGGTCAGCTCCGAGAGGCTGTCGGAGCGCAGCAGCCGCCCGCTGCGCACCGTCCGACCGTCAGCGGTGGGCAGCCCGCCCAGGTCGCGGACGTTGACCGCGCCCTGCAGGTCCAGCTCGCGCGGGCTCATGCCGGTGCCCCGGCCGTGCGCAGCGCGTCCACCAGGTCGTCCAGGCCCAGCGAGCCCATGGACAGCGCGGCCATGTGCCAACGCTTGAGGTCGAAGCCGTCCCCCTGCTCGGCGCGGGCCAGCTCCCTGCCCCGCAGCCAGGCCCGCTCCCCCAGCTTGTAGCTGATGGCCTGGCCGGGCATCCCGAGGTAGCGGATCAGCTCGGAGTCGGCGAACTCCGCGCTGCGCCCGCAGTGCAGCCCGAAGAACTCCCGGCCCAGCTCCGGGGTCCACTGCTCGCCGGGATGGAAGTCGGCGTCGTCGGGGATGCTCAGCTGGCAGTGCATGCCGATGTCGATGATCACCCGCACCGCCCGCATCTGCTGGGCGTCGAGGTAGCCGATGCGCTCGCCCGGGGTGCGCAGGTAGCCCAGCTCGTCCATCAGCCGCTCCGCGTACAGCGCCCAGCCCTCCGCGTTGGCGCTGACCATGCCCAGGGTGGTCTGGTACTTGCTCAGCTGTGGGGCCACCAGGATCCACTGCGCCAGCTGCAGGTGGTGGCCGGGCACACCCTCGTGGTACCAGGTGCTCACCAGGTCCCACAGCGGGAAGCGCTGCTGGCCCATGGTGGGCAGCCAGGTGCGGCCCGGGCGGGAGAAGTCCAGCGACGGCGGCGTGTAGTACGGCGCGGCGGCGCCCCCGGCGGGGGCGATCATCGCCTCCACCTTCTGCACCGGCTCGGCCAGGTCGAAGTGGGTGCCGTCCAGCTCGGCCACGGCGGTGTCCATCATCGCCTGCAGCCGCTGGCGCACCTGCTCCACGCCCTCCACCGCCTCGCCCTCGCTGGCCAGCAGGGCCATCGCCTCGGCCGGGGTGGCGCCGGCCCGCACCCGCTGGGCCTCCGCACGGAGGTCGGTGTCGATGCGGGCGAACTCCTCCCACGCCCAGGCGTAGGCCTCCTGCAGGTCCACGTCGGAGCCGGTCCAGTACCGCGCACACCGGGCGTAGCGCTCCGGGCCCACGGTGTCCGGCTCCACCGCGGCGACCGGCGCGTAGGTGTCGCGCAGGAACTCCCGCAGCGCCACGCACGCTCCGGTGGCCTCGTCGGCCGCGGCGGCCAGCCCTGCCGCCATCGACTCCGGTGCCGGGGCGACCAGCTCGGCCCAGTAGCGGCTGTCCAGCCAGGCGGTGAGCTGGTCGATGGCGGTGCTCACCTGCCGCGGCCCCGCGAGCAGCCCCTGCCGCACCCCCTCCCGCAGCGACTCGGTGTACCCGGCGTAGGCGCGCGGCACCGCGGTGAGGCGCAGGCGCACCTGTTCCCAGTCCGCCTCGGTCTCGGTGGGCATCATCGTGAAGATCTCCCGCACCGAGTGCATCGGGGAGAACAGGTTGCGGATGGCCCGCAGGTCCTCGCCGTGCTCGATCTGGGCCAGCTCGGCCTCCAGCCGCTCGCGCAGCAGCGTGGCGCAGCGCGCCTCCACCGGGTCGGTCGCGTCAGCGTCGGCCAGCGCGTCGAGGGTGGCCCGCACCAGCTGCAGCTGCGCGGCGGTGCCGGCCGGGGAGAAGTCGTCCAGCTCGCCGGTGCCGTAGGGCAGCCCCAGCTCGGTGGACACCGTGGGGCTCAGCCGAGCCACCCCGTCCAGGTAGCGGTCCGCAATCTGCCGGGGAGTGTCAGCCATGCCCGCATCTTCCCCGCCCACCTCCCTCCCGCGCACCCCGGCAGCCGCCAGGGCGGGTTCGGCCCGCCAGTACTGTCAGGCCCCACCATGAGCGCAACGCTGCAGACCACCGCCCTCGCCGCCGCCCACGGGGAGCGGACCCTGTTCTCCGACGTCGACCTGGTGGTGGCCCCGGGCGACGTGGTCGGCCTGGTGGGCGCCAACGGGGCCGGCAAGTCCACCCTGCTGCGCATCCTCGCCGGCCTGGACCGCCCCGCCGAGGGCACCGTGGCACTGAGCCCGCCCGACGCCACCGTCGGCTACCTGCCGCAGGAGCCCGACCGGGTGCCCGGCGAGACGGTGCTGGACTTCCTGGGCCGCCGCACCGGCGTCACCGAGGCTGAGCGGCTGATGGACGCCGCGGCGGAGGAGATGGCCACCGGCGGCGGCGAGGACTACTCCGCGCTGCTGGAGCGCTGGCTAGCCCTGGGTGGGGCGGACCTGCCCGAGCGCGCCCAGGCGGTGGTCGCCGACCTCGGGCTGGGCGCCGACCTGAGCGCCCCGATGACCACTCTCTCCGGCGGGCAGGCCGGGCGTGCCGGGCTGGCCTCGCTGCTGCTGTCGCGCTACGACGTGCTGCTGCTGGACGAGCCGACCAACGACCTGGACCTGGACGGGCTGGCCCGCCTGGAGCGCTTCGTCAGCCAGCTCAGCACCCCCGCGGTGATCGTCAGCCACGACCGCGAGTTCCTGGCCCGCACCGTCAACCGGGTGGTGGAGCTGGACCTCGCCCAGCAGCAGGTGGGCCAGTACTCCGGCGGGTACGAGGCCTACCGGACCGAGCGCGAGACCGCCCGCAGGCACGCCCGCGAGGCCTACGACGACTACGCCGACACCCGCTCGGGCCTGGAGGACCGGGCCCGCATGCAGCGCGGCTGGATGAAGGCCGGGGTGGGCAAGGCCAAGAAGTCGGCCAACGACTCCGACAAGCAGAGCCGCAAGTTCAAGGCCGACGCCAGCGAGAAGCAGGCGGCCAAGGCCCGCCAGACCGAGCGGCGCATCGAGCGGCTGGAGGAGGTGGTGGAGCCGCGCAAGGAGTGGGAGCTGCGGATGTCCATCGCCGCCGCCCCGCGCGGCGGCTCGGTGGTGGCCGCGCTGGACAGTGCTGTGGTGCAGCGCGGCGACTTCACCCTGGGTCCGGTCACCGTGCAGGTGGACGTCGGCGACCGCATCGTGCTCACCGGCGCCAACGGCTCCGGCAAGTCCACCCTGCTGGGACTGCTGCTGGGCCGGCTGCAGCCCACCTCGGGCACCGCCCACCTGGGCAGCGGCGTGCAGCTGGGCGAGGTGGACCAGGCTCGGCGAGCCTTCCTGGGCGAGCAGAGCCTGGCCCGCGCGTTCGGCGAGGCGGTCCCCGAGCTGCCCGACGCCGAGGTGCGCACCCTGCTGGCCAAGTTCGGGCTGCGCGGGGCCCACGTGGGCCGCAGCGCCGCGTCGCTGTCCCCCGGTGAGCGGACCCGCGCCGGGCTGGCGCTGCTGCAGGCCCGCGGGGTGAACCTGCTGGTGCTCGACGAGCCCACCAACCACCTCGACCTGCCGGCCATCGAGCAGCTGGAGCAGGCGCTGCAGGACTACGCCGGGACCCTGCTGCTGGTGACCCACGACCGCCGGATGCTCACCACCGTGCGCAGCACCCGCCGCTGGCAGCTGACCGCCGGCCGGTTGCACGACAGCGAGTGACGCGGTGAGTGGTGGGAGTCACTGCCCGTCGTTCTGACTTGGCGCGGAAGGGCTCCCATGACCTAACGTTCCCCTTCGGGCAAAACCCGATTCGATTATTTGCTGACCGGTCTGTTCACGAGCCGCACCGGTCAGCCACCAGAGCGCGGCCCGAGGGCCGCCCGGACTGTGCAGCGTCAGGTATCGTGATCCATCGGGCCAGTGTCGTCCCGAGTGGTGCAATCTCCGTGTTCCCCGCTGCTGAAAGCGACCAATGAGTGAACTGCCTGGCCGGCAAGGCCTGTACGACCCCGCCAACGAGCACGACGCCTGTGGTGTCGCCTTCGTCGTGGACATGCACGGCCGTCGTAGCAGAGACATCGTCGACAAGGGCATCGCCGCACTGATCAACCTCGACCACCGTGGTGCTGCCGGTGCCGAGCAGAACAGCGGCGACGGCGCCGGCATCCTCATCCAGGTTCCCGACACGTTCTTCCGTGCCGTCTGCGACTTCGAGCTGCCCGAGCCGGGCAGCTACGCCACCGGCATCGTGTTCCTGCCGCAGGCCGCCAGCGAGGCCGTCGCCGCCGCCGAGCAGATCGAGCAGGTGGTGGTCAGCGAGGGACTCAAGGTCCTGGGCTGGCGCGAGGTTCCGGTGGATCAGTCCTCCCTGGGGGCTCTCGCCCGCGACGCGATGCCGACGTTCCGTCAGCTGTTCATCGCGGCCGAGGATGGCGCTGTTACCGGCATGGACCTCGAGCGCAAGTGCTTCGTGGTGCGCAAGCGGGTGGCCCGCGAGCTGGGCACCGAGGGGCCCGGCCGGGGCCAGGGTCGGGAGACCGCCTACTTCCCCAGCCTGTCCGGACGCACGTTCGTCTACAAGGGCATGCTCACCACCCCGCAGCTGCGCGAGTTCTACCTCGACCTGCAGGACGACCGGATGGACAGCGCGCTCGCGCTGGTGCACTCCCGGTTCTCCACCAACACGTTCCCCTCCTGGCCGCTGGCGCACCCGTACCGGCTCGTCGCCCACAACGGTGAGATCAACACCGTCAACGGCAACGAGAACTGGATGCGGGCCCGCGAGGCGCTGATCAACACCGACAAGTTCGGTGACCTCGAGCGCCTGTTCCCCATCTGCACGCCGGGTGCCTCCGACACCGCACGCTTCGACGAGGTGCTGGAGCTGCTGCACCTGGGCGGGCGCAGCCTGCCGCACGCCGTGCTGATGATGATCCCGGAGGCGTGGGAGAAGCACGCCACCATGGACCCCGCCAAGCGGGACTTCTACCGCTACCACGCCGCGCTCATGGAGCCCTGGGACGGACCCGCCTCGGTGGCGTTCACCGACGGCACCGTGGTCGGCGCGGTGCTCGACCGCAACGGCCTGCGCCCCTCCCGGGTGTGGGTGACCGAGGACGGCCTGGTGGTGATGGCCTCCGAGGTCGGCGTCCTGGACATCGACCCGGAGACCGTGGTCCGCAAGATCCGCCTCAAGCCCGGCCGCATGCTGCTGGTCGACACCGCCCAGGGCCGCATCGTCAGCGACAAGGAGCTCAAGTCCGAGCTCGCTGCCGAGCACCCCTACGGCGAGTGGCTGGCGCAGGGCGTGGTCAAGCTGGCCGACCTGCCCGCCCGCCCGCACGTGCGCAACTCCCACGAGTCGGTGCTGCGCCGGCAGCAGATGTTCGGCTACACCGCCGAGGAGCTGGAGCTGCTGCTGGCCCCGATGGCCACCACCGGCGCCGAGGCGATCGGGTCGATGGGCACCGACACCCCCATCGCCGTGCTGTCCAAGCGTCCGCGGCTGCTGTTCGACTACTTCTCGCAGCTGTTCGCCCAGGTGACCAACCCGCCGCTGGACGCCATCCGCGAGGAGCTGGTGACCAGCCTGGGCAACACCATCGGGCCCGAGGGCGACCTGCTCGACCCCACCCCGGACTCGTGCCGGCACATCATCCTGCCGCAGCCGATCGTGGACAACGACGACCTGGCCAAGCTGATCCACGCCAACGACGACGGGGACCAGCCGCGCTTCCGCTCGGCCGTCATCTCCGGGCTGTACCCGGTGGCCGATGGCGGCCCCGGCCTGGCTGCGGCGCTGGACGACATCCGCCGCCAGGTCTCCGCGGCCATCGCCGACGGCGCCGCGCTGATCGTGCTCAGCGACCGCAACTCCTCCGCCGAGCTGGCGCCGATCCCCTCCCTGCTGCTCACCGCCACGGTGCACTTCCACCTGGTGCGCGAGCGCAGCCGCACCAAGGTGGGCCTGATCGTGGAGGCCGGTGACGCCCGCGAGGTGCACCACATGGCCCTGCTCATCGGGTTCGGCGCCGCGGTGATCAACCCCTACATGGCCTTCGAGACCCTCGAGGACCTGCTCGACCGGGGCCGGCTGCGCGACAACGACCTGACGCTGGACCAGCTGATCCAGAACTACGTCAAGGCCGCGGGCAAGGGCGTGCTCAAGGTGATGTCCAAGATGGGCATCTCCACCCTCGCCTCCTACACCGGCGCCCAGGTCTTCGAGGCCATCGGGCTGTCGGAGGAGCTGGTCGGGGAGTACTTCACCGGCATCACCAGCCGCCTCGGCGGCATCGGCCTGGACGAGATCGCCGCGGACATCGCCGTGCGCCACCGCAACGCCTTCCCGGACCGTCCCGAGGAGCGCGCCTACCGCGAGCTCGAGGTGGGTGGCGAGTACAAGTGGCGCCGCGAGGGCGAGTACCACCTGTTCAACCCGGACACGGTGTTCAAGCTCCAGCACTCCACCCGCGCCGGGCGCTACGACGTCTTCAAGGAGTACACCGCGCTGGTGAACGACCAGGCGGAGCAGCTGGCGTCGCTGCGTGGGCTGTTCCGGCTGCGCACCGACGAGCGCGAGCCCATCTCCATCGACGAGGTGGAGCCGGCCAGCGAGATCGTCAAGCGCTTCTCCACCGGCGCGATGAGCTACGGCTCCATCTCCGCCGAGGCGCACGAGACCCTCGCCATCGCGATGAACCGCCTCGGCGGCAAGTCCAACACCGGTGAGGGTGGCGAGGACGTCGCGCGGTTCACCGCCGACGCCAACGGCGACCTGCGCCGCTCGGCCATCAAGCAGGTGGCGTCGGGCCGCTTCGGGGTCACCTCGGAGTACCTGACCAACGCCGACGACATCCAGATCAAGATGGCCCAGGGCGCCAAGCCCGGCGAGGGTGGCCAGCTGCCCGCGCACAAGGTGTACCCGTGGGTCGCCAAGACTCGGCACTCCACGCCTGGCGTCGGGCTCATCAGCCCGCCGCCGCACCACGACATCTACTCGATCGAGGACCTGGCCCAGCTGATCCACGACCTGAAGAACGCGAACCCGTCCGCACGGGTGCACGTGAAGCTGGTCTCGGAGATCGGCGTGGGCACGGTCGCCGCCGGGGTGTCCAAGGCGCACGCTGACGTGGTGCTCATCTCCGGCCACGACGGTGGCACCGGCGCCACCCCGCTGACCTCGCTCAAGCACGCCGGCACCCCGTGGGAGCTGGGCCTGGCCGAGACGCAGCAGACGCTGCTGCTCAACGGCCTGCGGGACCGCATCGTGGTGCAGGTGGACGGCCAGCTCAAGACAGGCCGCGACGTGGTGGTCGCCGCCCTGCTGGGCGCGGAGGAGTTCGGCTTCGCCACCGCCCCCCTGGTGGTCTCCGGCTGCATCATGATGCGGGTCTGCCACCTCGACACCTGCCCGGTGGGCGTGGCCACGCAGAACCCGCTGCTGCGCGAGAAGTTCAACGGCAAGCCCGAGTTCGTGGTCAACTTCTTCACCTACATCGCCGAGGAGGTCCGCGAGCTGCTCGCCGAGCTCGGCTTCCGCAGCATCGAGGAGGCCGTTGGCCACGTCGAGATGCTGGACACCACCGGGGCGATCGACCACTACAAGGCCGCCAAGCTGGACCTGACGCCGATCCTGCACCAGCCGGAGTCGGCCTTCATGAACCAGGACCTGCACTGCACGGGCACCCAGGACCACGCGCTGGACAAGGCGCTGGACCAGCGGCTGATCGCGGAGAGCCAGGAGGCCCTCAACCACGGCACCCCGGTGCAGATCTCCACGGAGATCAACAACGTCAACCGCACCGTGGGCACCATGCTGGGGCACGAGGTGACCAAGCTCTACGGCGGCGCGGGGCTGCCCGACGGCACCATCGACATCACCCTCACCGGCTCCGCCGGGGTGAGCATGGGGGCGTTCCTGCCCCGCGGCATCACCCTGCGGCTCTTCGGCGACGCCAACGACTTCGTCGGCAAGGGTCTCTCCGGCGGGCACGTCGTGGTGCGTCCGCCGCTCAACTCGGCCAAGGGCTACGTGGCCGAGGACAACACCATCGCCGGCAACGTGCTGCTCTACGGCGCCACCAACGGCAAGGCGTTCGTCCGCGGACTGGTGGGTGAGCGGTTCGCGGTGCGCAACTCCGGCGCCACCGCGGTGGTCGAGGGCGTGGGTGACCACGGCTGCGAGTACATGACCGGCGGCAAGGTGGTCATCCTCGGTGAGACCGGGCGCAACTTCGGTGCCGGCATGTCCGGCGGCGAGGCCTACGTCTACGACCCCGAGGGCGTCTTCCCCGCCGACCTCAACCGCGAGATGGTGGACCTGGAGGAGGTCGGCGCGGACAGCGAGTGGCTGCGCGAGATCATCGAGGAGCATCGCTCCTGCACCGACTCCGACGTCGCCACCCGGATCCTGGCCGACTGGCCCAACCAGGTCGGACACTTCGTCAAGGTCATGCCCCGCGAGTACAAGCGGGTGCTGCTGGCGATCGAGACTGCACAGAAGGATGGAAGCAACGTGGACGAGGCAATCATGGCGGCCGCTCGTGGGTGACGTGCGCGGTTTCCTGAAGCACGAGCGGGAGCTCCCCACCCGGCGGCCGGTCGAGCTCCGCCTGCTGGACTGGAAAGAGGTGTACGAGGAGTTCCAGGACGACCGGCTCCGCACCCAGGCCAGCCGGTGCATGGATTGCGGAATCCCGTTCTGCCACAACGGTTGTCCGCTGGGCAACCTGATTCCGGACTGGAACGACCTGATCTACAAGGACGAGTGGTCCGAGGCCAACGTCCGCCTGCACGCCACCAACAACTTCCCGGAGTTCACCGGGCGGCTGTGCCCGGCGCCGTGCGAGGCCGCCTGCGTGCTGGGCATCAACGACGACCCGGTCACCATCAAGCAGGTGGAGGTCGAGATCATCGACCGCGCCTTCGACGAGGGTTGGGTCAAGCCGATCCGGCCGACCAAGCTGACCGCCAAGTCGGTGGCCGTCGTCGGCTCCGGGCCGGCCGGCCTCGCCGCGGCCCAGCAGCTGACCCGGGCCGGGCACACGGTGACGGTGTTCGAGCGGGCCGACCGCATCGGCGGCCTGCTGCGCTACGGCATCCCCGAGTTCAAGATGGAGAAGCGCCACATCGACCGGCGCCTGGAGCAGATGACCGCGGAGGGCACCCAGTTCCGCACCAGCGTCAACGTCGGGGTGGACATCACGGTCGAGCAGCTCCGCGAGGACTTCGACGCAGTGGTGCTGGCCGGCGGAGCCACCCAGTGGCGCGACCTGCCCATCCCCGGTCGTGAGCTCGAGGGCATCTACCAGGCGATGGAGTACCTGCCCCCGGCCAACCGGGTGCAGCAGGGCGACCTCGAGGTCTCCCCCGTCTCGGCCTGGAAGAAGAAGGTCGTGGTGATCGGTGGCGGTGACACCGGCGCGGACTGCCTGGGAACTGCGCTGCGCCAGGGCGCGGAGACGGTGCACCAGTTCGAGATCATGGCCAAGCCGTCGGCACAGCGCGACGTCAGCACGCCGTGGCCGACCTACCCGCTGATCTTCCGCACCTCCTCGGCCCACGAGGAGGGCGGCGAGCGGGTGTACGCCGTCAACACCGAGGAGTTCATCGGCCAGGACGGCAAGCTCACCGGCCTGCGCGCGCACGAGGTGGTGATGGTGGACGGCAGGTTCACCAAGGTCGAGAACAGCGACTTCACGCTGGACTGCGACATGGTGCTGCTGGCCATGGGCTTCACCGGTCCGGAGAAGACCCCGCTGATCGAGGACCTGGGCGTGGAGCTCACCGAGCGCGGCAACGTCGCTCGCAGCACGCAGTGGGCCAGCACGGTCGACGGGGTGTTCGTGGCCGGTGACATGGGCCGCGGTCAGTCGCTGATCGTGTGGGCCATCGCCGAGGGTCGCGCGTGCGCGGCTGCGGTGGACACCTTCCTGGAGGGCGAGACCGCTCTGCCCTCCCCGGTGACGCCGACCACCCAGCCGCAGCGCTGACCAGCGAGGTTGTGAAGATCCTCGCTCGTCCTCGACACTGAGCCCCATGACCGCCCGCCCTGCACGTCCCCCGACGAGCAGGGCGGGCGTCGTGCTTCCCGCCCTCTCCGCGAACATGCGCTTCGACGAGGCGAGCCACGCGGTGGTGGCCTACCTGCAGGCGACCATCCCGATGGGCTTCTGGTCGGTCACCCGCTACGACGGCGAGCGCCAGGTCTACCTGGAGGTGGACGCCCCCGACTACGGCACCGCGGTCGGCGACTCGGTGGCGTGGTCAGAGTCGTTGTGCCAGCACGCCGTTGCCGGTGACGCGCCGGAGGTGGCCCCGGACGTGGAGCAGGTGGAGATCTACCGCACCGCCGCGGTGCGCGAGACCGTGGCCATCGGCGCCTACATCGGGGTACCCATCTACCGCGGCAACGGTGAGCTCTACGGCACCTTGTGCGGCCTGGACCCCGCACCGCGGGGCGCCGAGCTCACCGACCACCACCCGTTGCTGCGCCTGCTCACCGGCCTGCTGGGCACGGTGCTGGAGGCCGACCTGGAGCACACCGCCATCGAGCGCGACCTGGAGCGCGCCGAGCTCGCCGCGGAGACCGACGCGCTGACGGGGCTGCTCAACCGGCGCGGCTGGGACCGGGTGCTGACCATGGAGGAGGACCGCTACCGGCGCTTCGGCGATGCCTGCACGGTGGTGGTGGTGGACCTGGACGACCTCAAGGTGGTCAACGACAGCCAGGGCCACGACGCTGGGGATGCGTACCTGCAGCTGGCCGCGCGGACGCTCACCGCCGCCGTCCGCCCCACCGACGTGGTGGCCCGCCTCGGCGGGGACGAGTTCGGGGTGCTGCTGGACGGCGTGGGCTCCGAGCGGGCGGTCGCCCTGGTGCAGCGCCTGCAGGCCACGCTGGACGAGTGCGGCGCGGCGGGCTCCTGCGGGCACGCTTCGTACACCATCGGCGGCGGCCTCGTCGGCGCCGTGCGGGACGCCGACGCCGCGATGTACGCCCAGAAGCGCACCCGCCGTGGCGCTTCCGCCCGGCACCGGCAGGGCTAGCCGCCCCGCGGGCCTCAGCCCAGCCGGGCGCGGTGCTTGTTGGCGTACATCGCCGCGTCGGCCGCGGCCAGCACCTGCTCCGGGTCGTTGCCGGTGCCCGCCACCGCGCACCCCACGCTCACGCTGATCTCCGAGCTGAGCCCCACCCGCGCGGAGGCGTCCGCACAGGCCTGCTGCACCCGGTCCACCAGCCGGTCGAGCTCCTCCTCCCCCGCGGAGAGGTCCTCGCACAGGATGATGAACTCGTCGCCGCCGAGGCGGGCCACGGTGTCGGAGGGGCGGAGCACCTCGGACAGGCGCTCGGCGATGGCCACCAGCAGGGCGTCACCGGTCTGGTGGCCGAAGCGGTCGTTGACCGCCTTGAAGTCGTCGAGGTCCAGGAACAGCACCCCCACCTGCCGCGCCCGGCGAGCCGGGCTCACCAGCGCGTGGGTCAGCCGGTCCAGCAGCAGCGCCCGGTTGGCCAGCCCGGTCAGCGGGTCGTGCATCGCCAGGTGCGCCAGCTTGGCCCGCTCGGCGGCGAGGCGGTCCTGCAGGTCGTAGCGCTTGACGTCGAACTCCCGGACCATGTGCACCAGGCTGGCGTCGCAGCTCTGCCGGACGATCCGGTACACCTGCCGCAGCAGCTCGTCGTCCACGCCCAGCCGCGCACCCTCCTCGCGGGCCACGCTGATGGTGACGTCGCGCCAGGCCAGGTAGCACCGCGTGATGTCGGCCAGGCCGAAGTTGTCGGTGGCCGACGGCCCGCCGCTGTCGGCCAGCGCGCGGGACTCGCTCGGCGTCGCCCCCTCACCGGTGGCGAGGTAGCGGCCGATGAGCTCGGTGGCCAGCACGCACGGCACCATGATGAGCCGGCTGACCACGTCGGCGGCAACCCCGTCCGGGCGTCGCTCGATGGTCACGGTGGCGGCCACCGTCTCGGCCACGCTCCGGGCCCGGTCGATCAGGGCGTTCCCCAGCGCCCGCTGACCGTCCGCCGCCGACGGAGATACGTCGGCGGTCTCCCCCCGTTGAGTCATGCGGACATCTCCCCCACCACCATTGTGACTACACGTCGTACTTCCAACTTGGACACATCGTGACACACACCTCGGTGCGCGAGGCGCTGACCACTGTGTTTGCGTTGTCCCACTGGTTAATTCGCGCACTCGGCAGCCGCGGTGCAGGTGGTCGCGGCATGGCGTCCCGCGCGGCGGCCGAAGAACGATCCCTCCCCCAGCTGGGTCCCGCTGCAGTAGCCCTTGCCGTCCTGGGCGATGTTGGCCGCGCAGGCGCCGGCGGCGTAGAGCCCGCCGACAGCCTCGCCGTCGGCGGTGAGCACCTCGGCGTCCACCGAGGTGCGCAGCCCACCCATGGTGAAGCCGGCGTAGAGCGCCTTGCCCAGGGAGAGGTCGAAGGCGGCCCACGGGCCGGTGCCCTGCGGGGCGAGCCACTCGGGCGCCTTGTGGAAGTCGGGGTCCTCCCCGCGCTCCGCGTGGGCGTTGTACCGGTCCAACGTGGACTGCAGGTGGCCGGCCGGGATGCCCAGCGCCTGCTCCATCTCCGCCACCGTCTCCCAGCCGTCGATGAACGGCGCCAGCGGGAAGTCCGGGCGCTGCACGTGCTCGGAGTCCACCACCAGGTAGGCCACTGCGCCCGGCTGCTCCAGGGCGAAGGCGGACGTGCGGGAGTGGTAGGAGTCCTCGGTGACGAAGCGCTGCCCGTCGGCGTTGACGATGACCCCGGTGAGCAGCTGGGAGGGTGGGTAGACCGGTGCGGTGATGAACGCCTGGTCCATGTGCAGCGTCTGCCCGCCGGCGGAGATCCCCATCCGCAGACCGAGCCCGTCGTCGTAGGTGCCGCCGAGCACGAAGGGCTTCTCGGCCAGCTGGGGCACGTGCTGGGCCACCATCTCCGGGTTCATCACGAACCCGCCCGCGGCCAGCACCACCGCGCCCGCGCGGATGAAGCCATGCTCGGCGAAGCGCCGCCACCCCACGCCCACCACGCGGCCGTCGGAGTCGGTGACCAGCTGGGTGGCACCGGTCTCGCAGCGCAGCTGCACCCCGAGCTCGTCGGCACGCCGCACCAGCAGGTCGATGACCATCGCCGCTCCACCGGTGTCCCCGGCCACGGGGACCTTGTGGCCGCGGGGGGCGGGCACCGCCTGGTCCCGGTAGGGCCACACCTTCTCGTTGCCGGTGAACATCAGGCCCTCGGTGCCGGGCTGGATCACGGCCTTCTCCGGGTAGTAGCTGCGCTCGAACTCGAAGCCCAGGCCCTCCAGCCAGTCGAAGTGCGCCACGCTGCCCTCGCAGTAGGCGCGGATCTTCTCCGGCTCCGGCTCGCGGGAGACGGCCATCAGGTACTCGTACATCTGCTCGACGGAGTCCTCGTGCCCGGTCGCCTGCTGCACGGCCGTGCCCGCACCGAGGTAGAAGTGCCCACCGGCCAGCGCCGTGGTGCCGCCGGGCACCGCGGCGCGCTCGAGCACCAGCACCCGGGCACCGGCCGCGGCCGCCTCCACCGCAGCACAGCCGCCGCCGATGCCGAACCCGACCACCAGGACGTCGACCTCGTCGGACCACTCCTGCACCGAGCTGGCGGGGACGGTCTCGGGGATCGCAGTCGTCATCGGTGCCTCCAGCAGGGCGTGGAACGAAGAAACTGGTACGTGTTCCAGTTCTGGGTTCCCAATGTAGGGCACCGGGACCGGCTGTGGCGGTCGACGCGAGCGGCCGCGCGGGAGCTGCTCAGGCAGGCGCGACGAGGCCCAGGTACCAGCGCACCACCTCGTCCGCGGCGAGTACGGCGAGCAGCGCGCCGGTGATCATGTACGGGCCGAACGGGATCGCGGTCTTGCGGGAGCCACGGCGCGAGGCGATGATCACCGCCCCCACCACGGCGGCGAGCAGGAAGGCCGCGAAGCCACCCACCAGCAGGGTGCCGAAGGACAGGTAGCCGAGCACGGCGCCCACCACGCCGGCGAGCTTGACGTCACCCAGCCCCATCCCGGCCGGGTGCACCAGGGCGAGCACCAGGTAGCAGCCGAACAGCGCAGCGCAGCCGATCACCACCCGCAGCAGCGCGGCCCAGTCGCCCTGCCAGGCGGCGGCGACCACCAGCAGGCCCAGCACCACCGGGTAGGAGGGCAGCACGATGGCGTTGGGCAGTCGCCGCACCTCGAGGTCGATGGCGGCCAGCGCCACGCCCGCAGCGACGAAGTAGAGGTACGCCGGCAGGGCGGGCAGCTGGTCCAGGGCGACCAGGCGCCAGGCGACGGCCACGAACAGCACCGCGGTGAGCAGCTCCACCAGCGGGTAGCGCGCGCTGATCGGGCCGCGGCAGCCCGCGCACCGCCCCCGCAGGGCCAGCCAGCTCAGCACCGGCACGTTGTGCCGGGCCTTGATGGGCGCCGCGCAGTGCGGGCAGTGCGAGGTCGGGCGCACCAGCGAGTCACCGGCCGGCACGCGGTGCACCACCACGTTGAGGAAGGAGCCGACGGCCAGACCCAGCACGGCCACCACCACGAGCAGGAACGCGAGCACGCCGTCGATCATGACGCCCCCACGTCAGGGCGCCTGGAACGGCAGCTCGGCGGTGTTCTCCACCCGGGAGGCACGGACGTTGGGGTCGGAGTTCCACTTCTGCAGGGGCGAGCCGTCACACGCCGAGACGATCACCTTGTAGGACGGTGGGGAGCTGTCGTACCGGGCCGGGCCCTCGCCCAGGCACAGCCCGGGGTTCGCGCTGTCCCGGATGGTGAACTTGTCGCCGTAGGCCAGCTCGGTGCCGTCGGCGGCCTGGGTGGTGTAGTAGGTCCAGGTCTGACCGGGGTCGTTGGTGGCGCACCTGGCCACCGTCACCGCCTGCTTGCTCACGCGCGGACTCTTCAGGCAGTAGGCGGTGCTGTTCGGCGGGGTGGTTCGCCACTGCACCTGGGTGGGCTTGGTCGCGTTGATCGTGGTGCTGGGGGTGAACTTCTGGTTCCACTCGTCCACCAGGTCCAGCTTCTGCTTGCACGGGTAGATGATCATGAACGACGACCCGTCCCCGGCGGCGTCCTTGTTGGGCACGTCCAGGCAGCGGCCGAAGTCACCGAAGTTCACCAGCTGCTTGCTCCCCAGGCCTGCCGCGCCGGCACCCACCGTGGGCTGGGCGGTGTAGGCCTGGGAGCCGTTGCCGCACCCGGTGGTGGTGAACGCCGCCTTCAGCGCCAACGTCGGCAGGGTCAGGCAGCTGCCGCTGGCGGAGAGGAAGCGACCCACGGCGTCGGAGCGCCACTCCTGCCCGGTCGTCGGAGTGGCGTCGCTCTTGGCGGCACACTTGCGCACGATGGTGGGCGAGCCCTGGTGCAGGCACAAGCCGTTCAGGTTGGTGTTGATCGCGGCGTCGTTCTTGGTCTGCACCAGCTGCAGGCTCAGGTCCACGTTGTAGTACCAGCTGCGCATCTTCACGGCGTCGGCGGAGTTGTCGTAGCAGTTCTTGGCCACCACCGCCGCGCCCTCCTGCAGCTTGTCCACGCCCATGCAGAACGGCTCGGTGCCGTCGGCCCGCCCGAACGAGATGGAGCCACCCCCGGCGGCGGTGTAGGCGTTGGACGTCTGGAAGACGTAGGTCGCCTGCAGGGTGCGCCCCGGTGAGCTGCCCGCGCCACCGGGCGGGTTGATCCCGGTGGCGGTCAGCAGTGCGTAGGAGGGCACGTAGAGGTCGGGCGTGGTCCCGCTGGCCTTGAGGTACACCCCGTAGCCGGACACGCAGATCATCTTGTTCTTCGGGTCGGCCAGCCACGCGTCGTCGTGGCCGTAGGGGTCGGCCGCGTAGTAGGCGATGTCCACGCTGTAGGTCGCCTGCCCCCCGTCACCCACTGGACCGGCCAGTGGCCCGCAGGGCAGCTTTCTGGGGTCCCCGGCCCCGGTGGTCGCAGTGGGGCTGGTGTCCGCCGCCGAGCGGATGAGGCCGGTGGCCACCTCCAGCCCGCTCTGGGCGGCGTGCAGCGCCTGCACCCGGCTGGTGACGAGCCGGGTCGACTGGGTCTGGGTGATGACCATCGGCAGCAGCAGCGCGCCGAAGGAGATGCCGACCAGGATGACCAGCAGCGCCATGGGCATGGACCCGCGGTCGTCGGTGATCAGCCGCTGGCGCAGCGTGCGGGCTCGGTGCACGGGCGGGTGAGGGTGGGTCATCGTCGGCCTGCTTCCGTGCAGATCCCGGACAGCGGGGTGGTGGGTGCGCTGTTCAGCGCGGTGAACGTGGTGTCGCTCACGGAGACTCTGTCGCCCAGGCTGTTCAGGCTGGAACGCAGCACGACCCGCAGCTGCTGGTAGGGCACAGCCGCGGTGGCGGCGACCCGGGTGAAGGGCTGCTGCGCGCCTGGCGCCACCGCGCCGTTGATGATGTCGGACGCGACCGGGGTGAACGTCGTCAGGCCGGTCTGCGCCCCGGGGCTGGTCACCGTCCAGGTGCGCTGCTGCAGCTGGCGCGGGGCGGCACCGTTCGCGTCGCTCGGGCCGGTGACCCGCAGCTGCGTGCACCGCACGGCGGCGGTCTCCCGGTCCACCGACTGCAGCTCCACGTACCAGGAGCCGCCGGACTCACCCGGCTGGCTCAGCGCCGTGGCGTAGCGCACGGTGGAGTCGAGCCGGTTGAACGCGGTGCTCAGCTGGCCCGAGGTCTGCGCCAGGGACTCCGCGGTGGTGGTGGAGCTGAACATGCTGGTGATGGCGGCGGTGAACATCACCATGAACACGCCCATCACCGTCATGCCCACCATCAGCTCGATCAGGGTGGTGCCGGCATCGCGCTGATCAGCACTCCGGCGCAGCCGGCTGGACGCTCGACGCCACGCCAGCCTCACCACGTGATCACCCAGCGGAAGGCAGGACTGGACACGGTCGCGCCATCCCTGTCGGTCACGGTGACCACCAGACCCGTGTAGGTGCGGATGATCGGGGGGATCGGCGCGTCGCCCACGATGCGGTCACCCTCGATCACCAGTCCAGGCGGCAGGCTCGAGCCCGTGCTGGTGTAGGTGTACGGGCCGGTGCCCCCCGCCGCCGCCAACGGCAGGTTGATGTCGCGCCAGCGCTCCCGCTGGTCGCCGACCACCAGGCGCAGGTCGGTGACGTTCCACTGGAACGGCGTGGTGGTGGCCCGGCCCCCGCCGGCGTCCACCACGGAGATCGAGATGTCGCGGTACACGCCGTTGGTGTTGGCCGTGGTCCCGGAGATCACACCGGTCCTGGGGTTGAGGGTCAGCCCCGGCGGCAGCGCGCCGTTCAGCGTGTAGGTGCAGCTGGTGCACGTCCCCAGCTGCAGGTTGACCACCTGGTTGCGCTGGCTGGTCTGGTTGCCCGGGGACAGCAGCGACGGTGCGGGCGTGACGTTCCAGGAGAAGGTCACGGCGGACGTCTGGGTGGTCTCGGTGTCGGTGACGGTGACGGTGACGTTGCGCGGACCGGTGGTGTTGCTGGCGGCCACCACGCCGGCGATCTCGCCGTCCGGGCCCAGGGTGAGCCCGGCGGGCAGCCCAGTCTGGGTGAAGGCGTAGCTGCCGGAGCCGCCCTGCACCGCCAGCTGGAGCGCGACGGTCAGCAGCCGGCTGGTGGTCTGGGTGCCAGGGTTGGTGACGGCCAGACCGGGGTTGACGGTCCAGGTGAACGCCGACTGGGCGATGGCCCCGGTGGCGGTGTTGGTGGCGCGCACCGTCACCGGGAAGGATCCCGCCGTCGTGGCCGTCCCGGTGATCGCTCCCGTGGCGGTGTTGATCGAAAGCTGCGGGGGCAGCCCGGACGCCGACCACACCGTGGCGCCCGTGCCCCCGGTGGCGGTGGACGGCACGTTCACCAGCTGGCCGACGTTGCTCGACCGGTCCCCCGTGGGCGCGGTGACCACCAGGGCCGGGTAGACCCGCCAGCGGAAGGTGGCCGTCGCCGTCTTGAGGAAGCCGTCGGTGACGGTGACGGTGACCAGCGCACCGGCGGGGTTGGGGGCGGTGGCCCGGCCGGTCACCACCCCGGTGACGGCGTTCAGCGTGAGGCCCGGCGGCAGGCCGGTGGCCACGTAGGTGAAGGTGGGCACGCCACCGGTGACGGCGCAGCCAGGGCTGCCCTCGGCCGGCAGGATCGAGCGGGTGACCTCGTCGTTCACCGTGGAGGCCTGGTCCTGACAGCCGGTGAGGGTGGGCGCGGGCGGGGGTGCGGCGTTGAAGTTGAAGGTGAGGTCGCCGCTGCCGTTGAGCAGCATCGCCGTCAGGTAGGTGCACCTGGACGCGGTGCAGCTCTTGTCCGCCCAGGTGACGGCCACCACGACGCGCACCTGCTGGGTGTAGTGCCTGGTGGGGGTGTACCCACTCATGTTGCTGGCTGCGCAGTCGGTCGAGGCCGCCGTGTCCACGGCCGGTCGCAGGCACCAGCCCACGAAGTAGCTGACCTGGTAGCCGACGTTGTTGAGGGTGGACGACTGCGGGGTGGTGGGCAGTGCCTTCGGCGCGACCGAGGTGGTGTCGGTCGCGGGGGCCATGGAGGTGAGCCACGAACTGACCGGTTCGCTGGTCGCCAGCGGCGTGCGCCACTGGTTGCTCACGTCGGCGGGGCTGTGGCCGGCCACCGCGCCGGCGGCTCCCAGCCCGCGCACCAGCTCCATCGCGGTGTCGGACAGCTGGATGGCGCCCTGCCGGGCGCGCTGCTGGCTGGCGGAGGACATGGTGGAGATGAAGAACGACGTCAGCGCCGTCATCACCACGGTGATCACCGCGATGGCCATCACCGACTCGAGCAGGACGAAGCCGTCGTCGGGCCGCTCTGCGCCAGTGCTGCTGGTACCGCGACGGCTGGGCCGGCGCGCGATCAGGGTGAGCAGCGACCGCCGCGGCGGTGAGCTGGCAGGGCGCATGTCGCGGTGCTCAGGTCAGCCGCCGAGCTTCTGCAGCTCGGCCTGATCGGTGGGGGTCTGCGGGGCCACGAAGACCTGGAGCTTGACGGTCATCCGCGTGGCGGAGTCCACCGAGGTGCCGGTGGTGGTGGCGCCCTCACCGGGCCCGAAGCCCACCGAGTCGATCAGTGCCGCGCGGGGGCCGCCCTCGATGGCGGACACGAAGGCGCGGTGGTTGGGCAGGGCCCCGTCCGCGACCAGCGTCACCGGGACGGAGAACAGGTTTCCGGCCGCCGTGACGGGGGCGTTGCTGGTGGCCGGTGCCGCGCCAGCGCCGGCCACCGTGGGGGCCCCAGCCACGATGCTGAACACCACCACTCCGGCGCTGCGGGCCTGGTCCTCCACCTGGCGGGTGAAGTCGGGCATGCCGCTGGTGATGGGCAGCGCCGCGCGAGCGTCCTGCAGCTCCTTGTTCAGGCCGTTCATGTCCTTGCTGGCCGCCTCGAGCTTGCGCACCTTGTTCTGCAGCACCATGTTCTGGGTCTCCGCCGACTGCGCCTGCTCGTCCAGCTCCGAGGCGCTGGAGAGCTGGGGGCCGATGAGCACCACCCACCCGAGGGCGAGCACGACCACGGCGAGCAGGGCACCGCCACCGATCCAGACCCGACGGTCCTGGCGCAAGGAGGTCATCAGTTGCCGCCCTTCGTGCTGGGGTCGTACTTCTTGGTCAGCAGCACGTCGGTGAGGGTCAGCTGGAGGCTGAACTGCGTGCCGGGGGCGGCCGCCTTGTTCGACAGCGGGTAGGGCTCCACCACCCCGGGCACCGTGCGCAGCGCGTCGACGTAGGTGGCCAGGTCGGCCAGCGTCCGGCCGGTGCCGCCGATGGTGACGGTGCCGATGTGCTTCTGCCCGGAGGCGTCCAGGCTGGCGGTGTCCGAGGCCTGCGTTCCCCCGGTGGTCGCGGACTTGCCGGTGTCCACCGTGATCTCCAGCTGGTTGATCGCCATGGAGTCCGGCAGCTTGGCGCGCAGCTGCTCCAGCAGGGCAGCGTGCGAGACGTCGTCAGCCAGCAGGACCGGCAGCTGCTGCTCCACCTGGGCGACGTCGGCCTGGATGCGGACCACGTCGGCGTAGTTGTTCTGCTTGACCAGCAGCTGGGACGTCTGGGCCTGCACGTCGGCGAGGTTCTCCGAGGCCTGGTGCTTCTGGAACATGCCGAACACGAGGCCGAGCACGCACACCCCGAGCACTCCCGCCATGGCCACGCTGACCCGGCGGCGGATGACGTGGACCCGGCGCTGGGCGAGGACCTCCGGCGGCATGAGGTCGGCGACGATGCCCCAGCCCGGCAGGGCCGTCCAGATCGGACCGGTCAGCTCCTGTGGCTGTGGCTGTGGCTGTGGCTGGGGCCGCTCCGGCATCCCGTGCCTGCCGCCCCCGGAGTGCTTGCTCATGCTGCTGCCCCCATCGCCAGGCCCACCGAGACCGCGCTGGCGGAGACGCCGCTGCCCATCTGACGCATGAAGGTGCTCCAGCGCGTCTCGATGTGGTGCGCCGGCGCAATCACCTCCACCGGCATGGCGTGCTGCGCGGCGATCAGGTCAGCGAGGCCGGGCAACCAGGCTCCGCCACCGGTCAGCGAGATGCGCTCCAGGTCGACGTCGGAGTTGGTGGCCGCGAAGAAGTGCAGCGAGCTGCGGATCTCGGCCAGCAGGGGACGCACACCCTCGGTGAGGATGGTGGCGATCTCCGTGCCGCTGGTGAGCCCTTCGGAGTACTTGGCACGCTCGGCGTCGTCGAAGCTGAGATCGGCGCGGTCGGCGAGGCGCTCGGTGAGCTCCTGGCCGCCACGGGCCACCGTGCGCACCACCTTGGGCATGCCATGGCTGTGCACCACGATGCTGGTGAGGTGCGCCCCGATGTCGATGACCGCCTCGGCGGTCATCCGCTCCTGCGCCAGGAAGCGCAGCGTGGCGATGGACGACAGGTCCACCGTGGCCACGCGCAGCCCGGCGCGCTCCACGGCGCTGACCGCGGCCACCACCGGCAGCCGGGGCGCGGCGATCAGCAGGCCGTGCAGCATGTCCGGGGCGCCGTCGACCAGCCCGAAGGGCGTGTAGTCGAGGATCACCTCGTCCAGGGGCAGGGCCACCAGCTCGCGGGCCTGGAAGGGCAGGGCGAGGCGGACCTGCTCGCGGGGAAGGTTGGGCATCTGCAGGTCGCGGACGACGACCTGCGGGTTGGTGGTGCCGACGATGACGTTGGCCCCGGTGAAGCCGTTCTCCTGAGCCAGGTGCCTGACCGCGTTGGTCACCACCGCCTGGTCGCGCACCGCTCCGTCGACCACGGCCGCCAGGGGCAGGCTGATGTGACCGAGCGCCTGGATCTGCACGGAGGGCAGTCCCGGCCCGCGCACCGCGTTGAGCACGGCGGCCCGCACGCCGGTGGCGCCGATGTCGAGCCCGATGATGCGACCGTCACCGTTGACCGCGGGGACCGCAGCCTCACCGGGTCGCCGGCGTGTCTTCATCATGTCTCCCCGAAAGGGCGTCGAGCTCGGAGTCTGCTGGGTGGGTGGATCGTTCGGGCAGTGATCCGGTGGGGCCACGTGGTGTGGCCCCACCGGAGGGGTTGCTAAGCCGCTGCCGCCTTCGCCGTCTCGGCCGTGGCGCCCGTGTCGCTCTTGTAGAGGTACTGCTTGTCACCCGTGCCAGAAGCGACACCGAGGATCTCGTAGTTCGCGCCGTTGACGGTCACGCTCAGGGTGACACCGTCAGACACCACCAGCTTCTGCGTCGTCGACGATCCCGCAGGCCCGCAGGTGATGTCCTTGCTGGTGGTCGTCGCGGGGACGGCTGCCGGCATTGTGCCGCCGCCGGCGCGGCAGGCCTCGACCGCGGTGATGGCGTTGCGGACGTCAGACTGGGCCGCCTTGTTCGCGGCACCCTTCTGGTAGTTGAGGTACAGCGGGATGGCGATGGCGATCAGGATGCCGAGGATCACCACGACCACGAGCAGCTCGATCAGGGTGAAGCCCTTGTCGTTCTTGGCGCGCTCCTCGCGGAGCTTCTGGAGCTGGTTGAGCATGGGAGCCTCCGGGCTCTGGTAGGGACTCGGCGAGGGGGTGCCGGTTAACCGGTAGATCGACCGCCGAGGGGGGAACCTGAGTTGCAGCAGCGCAGCGCCCGGCATAGGGCACGCAGCGTAATTGCACTCTCACACAGAGTACGCAGATCCACTGCCGCGTAGGGACATTGCCAAGTCTGGTTAGGACTGGATGTTCTGGTAGATGCTGAACATCGGCAGGTACAGGCAGACCACCATGGTTCCGATCACCACACCCATGAGCACCACCAGCAGCGGCTCCATGGCCGCGGTCAACGAGTCGGTGGCCGCCTCCACCTCGTGGTCGTAGAAGTCGGCGACCTTGTCCAGCATCTCGGTGATCTGGCCGGTCTCCTCCCCCACCTCCATCATCTGCACGACCATGGTGGGAAAGAGCGGGTGCCTGCTCAGCGGTCCGGACATCTGGTTGCCCGCGCGCACCTCGTCCATCACTTCCTTCATGGCCTGGGTGATCACCGCGTTGCCGGAGGTGCCGCCCACCACCTCCAGGGCCTGCAGCATGGGCACACCCACGTGCAGCAGCGTGCCCAGCGTGCGCGCCCAGCGGCTGATGGCCAGCTTGGCGGAGAGCTTGCCCATCACCGGCAGCCGCAGCTTGAGCCGGTCGACCTTGAGCCGGAACGCCGGGTTCTTGCGGTAGGCGTCCCGGAAGTACTTCAGCCCGACGACCACGGCGACGATGGTCAGGGGGGCGACCCACCAGAGGTTGTTGGAGAGGATCACCATCACCTTGGTGGGCAGCGGCAGCTCACCGCCGAGGTCGGCGAACATCCGCTCGAAGATCGGGACGATGAAGATGATGACGCCCATGCCGAGGATCAGCGAGAACATCAGCACGATGACCGGGTAGGTCATCGCGCCCTTGATCTTCGCCCGCAGGTTGGCGTCGGCCTCGTACATCGAGGCGATCCGGTCGAGCGCCCCGTCCAGGAAGCCGCCGGCCTCGCCCGCGCGCACCATGTTCACCATCAGCAGCGGGAACTGGTCCGGGTGCCTGCCCATCGCGGTGGACAGCGTGACACCACCCTGCACCTCGCTGCGCACCCGGCTGATCGCCGCCTGCAGCTTCGGCTTGCTGGTCTGCTCGTCCAGGATGGACAGTGCCCGCAGCAGCGGAAGACCCGCCGACATCATGGACGCGAACTGGCGCGACATGATCGCCAGGTCCTTGAGCGTGGTCCGCCCGCCGAGGCCCGGGATCTTGATCTCCCGCTGCAGGCCCTGGCCCGCCGTGGTGACGCTCAGCGGCACCAGCTTCTGGCTCAGCAGCGCCTGCGCGGCGGCCTCGGTGGACTCCGACTCCAGGCTGCCCTTGATGGCGGCGCCCGTGGAGTCCAGCGCCTCGTAGGCAAAGGTCTTGGTGGCCACGGTGCTACACGCGCTTCGTCAGTCGGGTGAACTCGCTGGGGTCGTGGGCCAGGCTCAGCGCGGTGTTGCGGCTGATCTGGTTCTCGTTGTAGCGCATGGCCAGGTGCTGGTCGAAGCTGATCATCCCCACGTCGCCGGAGGACTGCAGGAACGACGGGATCTGGTGCACCTTGTCCTCCCGGATGAGGTTGCGGATGGCCGGCGTCGCCAGCATCACCTCGCACACCACGGTCCGGCCCTCGCCGTCCTTGCGCGGCACCAGCGCCTGGGTCACCACTCCCTGCAGGCAGTTCGCCAGCTGCACCCGGATCTGCTGCTGCTGGTGCGAGGGGTAGATGTCGATGAGCCGGTCGATGGTCTGCGCCGCCGACTGGGTGTGCAGGGTGGCGAGCACCAGGTGCCCGGTCTCCGCGGCGGTCACCGCCACCGAGGTGGTCTCCAGGTCGCGCAGCTCACCGACCAGGATGATGTCGGGGTCCTGGCGCAGCGCGTGCTTGAGGGCGGAGCCGAAGTCCTCGGTGTCCGAGCCCACCTCGCGCTGGTTGACCACGCACTTCTTGTGCGAGTGCACGTACTCGATCGGGTCCTCGATGGTCATGATGTGCCCGGAGCGGGTCCGGTTGATCAGGTCCAGCAGGCTCGCCAGGGTGGTGGACTTGCCCGAGCCGGTGGGCCCGGTGACCAGCACCAGCCCGCGGGGCAGTCCCCCGAGGTCCTCCACCGCGAAGGGCAGACCCAGGTCGGTGAGGTTCTTGATCTCGTGCGGGATGGCGCGGAAGGCGGCTCCCACCGAGCCGCGCTGACGGTAGACGTTGACGCGGAAGCGGCTGACCCCGCGCACGGAGTAGGAGGTGTCCAGCTCCTGGGCGTCGGCGAACTTGTCCCACTGGACGGGCGTGAGGAAGGAGCGCACCAGCAGCTCGGTGTCCACCGGCGTCAGCTTGTCGTAGTCCGGGATGGGGGCGAGGGCGCCGTTGAGCCGCATGCACGGGGCGATGCCGGCGGTGAGGTGCAGGTCCGACCCGCCCAGCGCGACCAGCTCGGTCAGCAGCCGGTCGAGCTCGGCGCGCACCGGCGCGGTGTCGACGGCTTCGTCAGCCGGTGCTAGTGACGTCAACGTCATGCCCTTCATGCAGTCCCGGTAAAACCTTGCGGGGAGCCATCTTTGGCATGCCTCACGGTCACAGGGACGATATCCCCGTTCGCCCGCTATCGATAGCCCCTAGTGTTCTATCGACCACGCAGAGTGATTTGGGAGCGCGTCCGCGAAATCTCTCTACACCGTGACGCGGAGCACCTCCTCCACCGTGGTGGTGCCCTCCGCGGCCTTGCGCAGCCCGTCGTCGCGCAGGGTCAACATGCCCTCCGCCCGCGCTGCCTTGGCGATGTCGCCCGCGGGCGCACGGGCCACGGTGAGCCGCTCGATCTCCTCGCTCACCGGCATCACCTCGGTGATGGCCAGCCGGCCCCGGTAGCCGGTGTCCCCGCACTGGCGGCAGCCCGCGGCCCGCCAGAGCTGCTCCGGGAAGTCCAGCTCGTGCAGCGGCCAGCGTGCGGTTCGCAGCGTCTCCTCCTCCGGGATGTAGCCCTCCTTGCACCACTCGCACAGCCGCCGGGTGAGGCGCTGGGCGAGCACCGCGTCCAGGGAGGAGCCGACCAGGAAGGGCTCGATGCCCATCTCCACCAGTCGGGTCATGGCGCTGGGGGCGTCGTTGGTGTGCAGCGTGGAGAGCACCAGGTGCCCGGTGAGTGCCGCCTCGATGCCCAGCTGCGCCGTCACCCGGTCGCGGATCTCACCGACCAGCACCACGTCGGGGTCCGAGCGCAGGATCGCCGGCAGGATGGCCGCGAAGGTCAGCCCCGCCTTGGCGTTGACCTGCACCTGGTTCACCCCGGGCATCCGGTACTCCACCGGGTCCTCCACGGTGATCACGTTGACCTCGGGCCGGGCGATCTCGTGCAGCGTGGCGTAGAGGGTGGTGGACTTTCCCGACCCGGTGGGCCCGGTCACCAGCACCATGCCGTGCGGCTTGCGGAAGCTGGCCGAGAAGCGCCCGTAGTTGTACTCGGTGAACCCGAGCTTGTGCAGGTCCAGATCCACGCCCCCGGTGTCCAGGATGCGCAGCACCACCTTCTCCCCCCACACGGTGGGCAGCGTGGCGGTGCGCAGGTCCACCCCGCGCCCGCCCACGTCCATGGTGATGCGGCCGTTCTGCGGCACCCGACGCTCGGTGATGTCCAGCCCGGACATGATCTTGAAGCGGGAGATGAGCGCCGACTGGATGCCCTGGGGCACCACGTCCACCGCGTGCAGCACGCCGTCGATGCGCAACCGGATCTTGAGGTCGAACTCGCTGGGCTCGAGGTGGATGTCGGAGGCACGGGAGTTGATCGCCCGCTCTAGCAGGGCGTAGACGTAGCGCACCACCGGCGAGTCGTCGCTGAGGCCGTCGAGGTGGTCGTGGCTGGGCCCCTCCGCGGCGGTGATCGCGGCGGCGGCCTCGTCCAGGTCGGCACTGTCGCGGGCGTAGCGGCCCAGCAGGCGGTTCAGCTCGTCGGTGGTGGCCACCACCGGGACCACGGTGAGCCCGGTCGCCGCGCGCACGTCGTCCAGCGCCAGCACGTTGCTCGGGTCGGCCACCGCCACCGTGATCGTCGTGTCGGTCACCGCGATCGGCACCACGTGGTGCCGGCGCGCCAGGGCCAGCGGGATCTTCGACATCGCCGACATCTCGACCGGGTAGGAGCCCAGCTCGACCGCCTCGACCCCGTAGGCGTCCGCCACCGCGGAGACCAGCTCGAAGTCGGTGACCACCTGGTCCTCGACGAGGACGCTGCGCAGCGGTCGACCGGTCTTCTCCGCCCGGTCCACCGCAGCCTGCAGCGCGTTCTTGTTGAGCCCGCGGTCGGTCAGCGCGCTGACGATCGAACGGAGTGCCGGATCCATGGAGCCCCCAGAGAGCGAGCGGGAACGGGCGCAGCGACCTGCTCGCGCGCCGAGTGTCCACACCGTACATCGACGCTCCGTAACGAGAGTTAAGCAATTAGTAACAACAGCGGGGAAGCCACTCGACGTCGGCATTTCGGACAGAAACCTAGCTCGACGCGAAATGGCAAGTCGTCAAAGAGATTTCCGCGGAAATTCGGCGAACAAGCGATATGGTCACCTGGCCAACAAGGGGTGATGGCGACTACTGCGCCTCCCCCCTCGGATGGCGCTCTGTTGTGCTGACCCACTTTCTCTGGAGGACCCCCCATGACCAGGTCCATGGACCGCACCGGTCACCACCGCTACGCCGACGACGTCGAGACCATCCCGGCCCAGCCCAACCGCCGCGACACCGCGATGGCCATCCAGATCGCCACCGGGGTCGGGACCGCGTCCACGCCGCTGGCCGCCTTCGACGCCGCGCTGTGCGAGATGGGAGTGGGCGACTACAACCTCATCCGGCTGTCCTCGGTGATCCCCTCCGGTGCGAGCGTGCGCCACGTCGACCAGGTGGACCAGCGGGCCCGGCACGGCGACGGCCTGTACTGCGTGTACGCCGAGGAGCACGCCACCGTCCCCGGCGCCAGCGCCGCGGCCGGAATCGGCTGGGTGGTGAAGTCCGACGGCTCGGGCTCCGGGCTGTTCGTCGAGCACGAGGGCAGCAGCGAGCGCGAGGTGGCCACCCAGATCCGGGCCAGCCTCAAGGACATGACCGCCTACCGCGGCGGCGGCTACGACGCCCCGCAGATGTGCATCGAGACGGTGGTGTGCGTGGACAAGCCGGTCTGCGTGATGGTGATGGCCGCCTACACCGGCATGTGGTGGGACATCCGATGATCCGCAAGGGGGTCACGCCGTTTCGCCGCCAGCTGATCGACCGGCCGGCGGCGTCGGTCACGGTGGAGTCCACCGTGGACGCGGAGAACACCGAGATGTTCTGGGAGCTCTACCTGGCCGCCTTCGGCCCGATGCGCACTCGCGCGGCGGCCCGCAACGTGCTGCACCGCGAGGAATTCGTCGAGGAGATGGCCGACGCGCGGGTGGACAAGTACGTGGCGTGGGACGCCGAGGGCAAGGCGGTGGGGCTCACCACGCTCACCAACGACCTCAGCTCGGTGCCGTGGATCAGCCCGGAGTACTTCGCCGCCCAGTTCCCCGAGCACACCGCCCGCGGGGCGGTCTACTACCTCGGATTCACCCTGGTGCACCGAGATGCCCGGCGCGGCACCACTTTTACGGACATGATGAGTCACGTACTGTCACGGCTCGTAGCAGACCGTGCGGTCGTCGGGTGTGACATCTGCGCCTACAACAACACGGCGCTGAGCTTCGACAAGAACCTCATCAAGATGTTGACCTCCTCTGCCGATGTGACAGTGGAAGTGCTGGACACCCAGACCTACTACTCGGCCGAGTTCCACGGCTCAGCGAAGTAGGCCGGAAGCGAGCGGAGCACGGACGTGAGCACGGCGGCAGAGTCCCTGGCCCATCCGGTCCAGGTGCAGACGCGTGACGCGTGGTCGTTCTTTGGCTTCGCCGTGGCCACCTGCGTGATCTACCTGTTGTTCCCCGGCGACGCCGTCGCGGCCGTCTGCTTCGGCTCGGCCGCGGCGGGGTCGGCCATCGCCATCGGCATCGGGGTGCGCCGGCACAAGCCGCGCAAGCGTGCTGCCTGGAAGTGCGTGCTGCTGGCCAGCCTGCTGTTCATGATCGGCGGAGGCCTGCGCACCGCCGAGCGCAGCACCAACGCGGTGCCCGAGCTGCTCGCCGCCGCCTTCACCATCGGCGGCTACGTGGCGGTGGCCGCGGCCCTCACCATCTTCCTGCGAGCCCGCAACGTGCACGCCAGCAGCGACACCGTGCTGGACACGGTGCTCGTGGGGCTGGGCGCCACCCTCGCCTCGTGGGTGCTGCTCATCGCCCCGGTCACCGACCACGGCAGCATCATCAACGTGACCACCGCGGTGGTGGCGCTCTACCCCATCCTCGACTCGGTGCTGCTGGCCCTGCTGGTGCACCTCACCTTCACCACCGCTCCCGGCGACCGCACCTTCGGGCTGCTGGGCACCTCGCTGCTCGCCATCTTCGTCGGCGACCTCGGCTACGCGGTCACCACGGCCGGCTTCCTCCACCTGCCCGACGCGGTGCTGGACGCCCCGTTCCTCATCGCCTTCGGCGCACTCGGGGCCGGTGCCCTGCACCCGTCGATGAAGCGGATCTCGCTGCCCCAGCCCGGCTTCGCCTACCGCGGCCGACGCCGGGTGCCTGGCCTGGTCATGGCCCTGGTGCTGGCGTCGGTGGCGCTGGCGGCCGTGCCCGCCCACCACACCCTCGACCAGGTGGTGCGGGCCGTGCTGTTCGGCACGCTGCTGCTGGGCGTGCTGGCGCGCAGCGAGCGAGCGGTGCGCCGGCACGCCACCAGCGAGCAGGCCGCGCGGCACAAGTCCACCCACGACGACCTCACCGGGCTGCCCAACCGGGTGCTGCTGCACTCGCGGGTCACCCGACAGCTGGAGGCCAACACCGGCATCGGCCGGCTGAGCCTGCTGTTCATGGACCTCGACGGCTTCAAGTTCGTCAACGACAGCTACGGCCACAGCGTCGGCGACGAGCTGCTGGTGGCCGCGGCCGAGCGGCTGCTCAAGGTGGTGCGCCCCGAGGACGTGGTGGCGCGCTACGGCGGCGACGAGTTCGTGGTGACCGCGCCACTGGAGCGGGCCGGTGCGGAGGGGCTGGCCGACCGGATCCTGGCCGTGCTCAGCGAGCCGTTCGTGCTCAGCGTGGGCCGGGTCTACGTCTCGGCCAGCATCGGCATCGCCCGCGCCTCCCCCACGGCGGCCTCCGCCGACATCGAGGGGCTCATCCGCGAGGCCGACGCCGCGATGTACCACGCCAAGGCCAGGGGCCGCGGCGGCTACGCCTTCTTCGACGACAGCCTGCGCGCCCGCGCCCGGATGCAGATCGAGACCTCCACCGCTCTGCGCGACGCCCTGGGTCGCAAGGAGTTCGAGGTGTTCTACCAGCCCATCATCAGCCTCACCGACCGCAGCGTGGTGGGCTACGAGGCACTGCTGCGCTGGTACCACGACGGCGAGCTGCGCCGGCCCGACCACTTCATCCCCATCGCCGAGGCCTCCAACATCATCGTGTCCATCGGCGCCTGGGTGCTGCGCACCGCGTGCGAGCAGCTGGCCACCTGGTGGGAGCAGGGCCACACCACCCTGCACATGGCCGTGAACGTCTCCGCCCGCCAGCTGCGCGACTACGACCTGGTGCACACGGTGGAGTCCGCGCTGTCGGACACCGGGCTGCCCGGCACCGCGCTGTGGCTGGAGCTCACCGAGACCGCGCTGGTGGACGACACCGACACCGCGCTGCGCACCCTGCAGGCGCTGCAGGACCTGGGCGTCGTGCTCTGCGTGGACGACTTCGGCACCGGCTACTCCGCGCTGGGCTACCTGCAGCGCTTCCCCATCTCGGTGGTGAAGATCGACGGGGCCTTCGTCCGCGCGCTCAACGAGCAGCTGCCCGAGTCCAGCATCGTCGGCGCCATCGAGAAGATGTCCCGCGCCCTGGGCATGAACACCGTCGCCGAGGGCGTGGAAACCACCATGCAGGAGGCACAGCTGCGCTCGCTGGGCTGCGAGATGGCACAGGGCTGGCTCTTCGGCTACCCGTTGCCCGCCCGGGAGATCATTCGCCCGCAGGCCCTGCCCGTCTCCCAGCTGGCCGACCTGGCCGAGGAGGACCTGGTGGACGCAGAGCTGGACGGCCGAGAGCTGGACGGCCGAGAGCTGGACGGCCGAGAGCTGGACGTCACCGCCGCCGACCGCTGACCCTCCCCGCGGCGCCCCGCCGTGCGGGCTTCTCGGCGACGGCCGACAATAGTTCGCATGGCTAACCCAGTTGTGTCCCGAGAGATCCGCCTCGCGTCCCGCCCCACCGGGTGGCCGACGGCAGAGAACTTCACCCTCGCCGAGGTCGAGCTGCCCGAGCTGGCGCCCGACCAGGTCCTGGTCCGCAACACCCTGATGAGCGTGGACCCCTACATGCGCGGCCGGATGGACGACCGTCCCTCCTACGTGCCGCCCTTCCAGCTCGGCGAGCCCCTCGACGGCGGGGCGATCGGTGAGGTGGTGGCCAGCACCGCCGACGCCGTCCCGGTCGGCACCACCGTGCTGCACAGCTTCGGCTGGCGCGAGCAGGTGGTGCTGCCGGCCAAGCGGGTACAGCCGGTGGACACCGACGCCGCCCCCGCCAGCAGCTACCTCGGCGCCCTGGGCATGCCCGGCCTGACTGCCTACGTCGGCCTCACCCGCATCGCCGCGATGCAGGAGGGTGACGTGGTGTTCGTCTCCGGCGCGGCCGGTGCGGTCGGCTCGCTGGTGGGCCAGATCGCCAAGCGTCGCGGCGCCGCCCGGGTGATCGGGTCGGCGGGCACGCCCGAGAAGGTTCGCCACCTCACCGAGGACCTCGGCTACGACGCCGCCTTCTGCTACAAGGACGGACCCGTCCTGGACCAGCTCCGCCAGGCCGCGCCCGAGGGCATCGACGTCTACTTCGACAACGTCGGCGGGGAGCACCTCGACGCCGCCATCGAGTCGCTCAACACCTTCGGCCGGGTCGCCGTCTGCGGGCTGATCTCGCAGTACAACGACCCGAACCCGGAGCCGGCGGTGCGCACCCCCTGGCACCTGGTGGCCAAGCGGCTCAGCATCCGGGGCTTCATCGTCAGCGACCACAACGACCTGCGCGAGGCGTTCCTGGACGAGGTCGCCCCCTGGGTCCGGGACGGCTCGCTGGTCTCCGAGGAGACCGTCGTCGACGGTGGCGTGCAGGCGGCTCCGCAGGCGTTCCTCGACCTGATGCGCGGGGCCAACACGGGCAAGATGCTGGTCCGCTTCTAGGTGGAGCGCCTATAGTTTGTCCGGTTCGTACCCTGCCGTCCCCCGGGAGAGCTCATGAGCCAGCTGCAGATCGAGGGCTTGCACAAGCGCTTCGGCACCACGGTTGCGCTGCAGGACATGACCTTCGACGTCCGGCCCGGGGAGCTGTTCGGCTTCGTGGGCAGCAACGGGGCCGGCAAGACCACCACCATGCGCATCGCGCTGGGGGTGCTCTCGGCCGACGCCGGGCAGGTGCGCCTGGGCGGGCGGCCCATCGACCTGGCCCTGCGTCGGCGCATCGGGTACATGCCCGAGGAGCGCGGGCTCTACCCCAAGATGAAGGTGGGCGCGCAGCTGTCCTACCTGGCCCAGCTGCACGGGTTGTCCGCCGCCGACGCCGCCGACGCGGTCACCCGGTGGACGACCCGGCTGGGCATCGACGGGCGCCTGCAGGACACGGTCGACTCCCTCAGCCTGGGCAACCAGCAGCGGGTGCAGCTGGCGGCGGCGCTGGTGCACGACCCCGAGCTGCTGGTGCTGGACGAGCCGTTCTCCGGCCTGGACCCGGTGGCGGTGGACGTGATGAGCACGGTGCTGGCGGAGAAGGCGGAGCAGGGCGTGCCGGTGGTGTTCTCCAGCCACCAGCTGGAGCTGGTGGAGCGGCTGTGCGACCGGGTGGGCATCGTGGCGCGTGGCCGGATGCAGGCCTGCGGCACCGTGGACGAGCTGCGCGCCGGTGGCAGCACGCAGCTGGTGGTGCACGCCCCCCAGGCGCCACGCGGCTGGGCCGACGCACTGCCCGGGGTGAGCGCGGCCGACCAGCACGACGACCGGACCGTGCTCACCCTGGACGCCGGCGCCGACGACCAGGCCGTGCTCGCCGCGGCCCTGCGCACCGGACCGGTGCACGAGTTCTCCCGCCGCCAGCAACCGTTGGCCGAGCTGTTCCGAGAGGCGGTCGCCGCATGAGCTCCACCTTGCGCACCGTGGGCCTGGTGGCCCGCCGCGAGTACACCAGCCGGGCCAGCTCCAAGGCGTTCCTGATCAGCAACGCCGTCATGCTGGTGCTGCTGGTCGTCGGCATCGTGGTGGCCTCGCTGGTGGGCGGAAGCTCCGACGCCACCAAGGTGGGCCTGGTCGGCACGGCGGAGCAGCTGGCCGCACCGCTGCAGCAGGCCGGCACCAGCCTGGGTGAGGATCTGCAGACCTCGGTGCTGCCGGACGCCGAGCAGGCCCGCGCCCAGGTGCGCGACGGCGACCTGGAGGCGGCGGTGCTGCCCAGCGACAGCGGTGGCTACGTGGCGGTGGTGGACAAGGAGCTCTCCCCCGAGCTGCAGGCGGCCATCAGCGCCACCGTGCGCCAGCAGGCGGTGGACACCGTGCTGCGGGCCAACGACGTGGACCCGGCGGTGCTCGCCCAGGCCGTCCAGCAGGCCGGGCCCACGGTGGAGGCCCTGAACCCGCCCGACCCGGCCAGCGCCCAACGCACCGCCCTCGCCTACCTGGCGGTGCTGTCCATGTTCTTCCTGCTGCTGATGTTCGGCCTGTACGTGGCCATGGGCGTGGTGGAGGAGAAGTCCAGCCGGGTGGTGGAGGTGCTGCTGGCCACCATCAAGCCGCTGCACCTGCTGTGGGGCAAGGTCATCGGCATCGGCGCGATCGGGCTCACCCAGCTGGTGGGCATCGGGGCGGTCGCCCTGGTCGCCGGGGTGGCCACCGACCTGGTCACCGTCACCGGCACGGCGGTCGCGGTCTTCGCCTCGGTGCTGGTCTGGTTCATCCTGGGCTACACCCTCTTCGCGGTGCTCTACGCCGCGGCCGGCTCGCTGGTGTCGCGGCAGGAGGACGTCAACTCCGTCGTCACCCCCATCACCTCCGTCATCATCGCGATGTACGTGCTGGCGCAGGTCACCCTGGGCGAGCCGGACGGCACCCTGGCCGCGGTGATGTCCTGGATCCCACCGTTCTCGGCGATGCTGATGCCGATGCGCATCGCCGCGGGGGTCAGCAGCCCCGGACAGGTCATCGGCTCCGCCCTGCTGATGCTCGCCGTCACCGTGGCGCTGTCGCTGCTCGCCGCCCGCATCTACGAGCGGTCGGTGCTGCGCAGCGGCAGCCGGGTCAGCCTGCGCGAGGCGCTGCGCTCCTGACCTGCTGCGACACGGGCGGAGAACCGGTGCACCTGCCACGCTGACGTGCAACAATCCAACAAATCCGTTGTGCGTCAACAAGAGAGCAGCCATGAACTCCAAAGCCACCCGCGTCCGGTTCGCCACCCTCGTCGCCACTGGTTGTGTCGCGGCCCTCACGCTCACCGCGTGCGGCGGCGACTCCTCCGAGTCCGAGGCCGCCCCCGCCCCCACGACCACCACGAGCGCAGCGCCCAGCTCGAGCGCCGCCACCAGCTCTGCGTCGGCCTCGCCCACCAGCACCACCGCGGCCGCCAGCAGCTCGGCCGCTCCCGCGGCCGGTGGCGCGGCCGGCAAGTCGGTCCCGGTGAACAAGACCATCGACGACCCCGAGATGGGCGACAAGGTGGTCATCGAGGAGTACGTCCGCGGCTTCCCCGTGCCCGCCTCGCTGCCGGCCATCAAGGACCGCGAGATCATCCTGGTGAAGGTCTCCGCCACCGCGGGCGACAAGTACTACGGGGGCTGGCAGACCGGTTCGCTGCGGCTGCTCACCGCCAACGGCCAGGAGAACGCCGCCGGCTCGTCCACCGCGGTGGTCGAGGCGATGACAGCGGCGGGCTACCCGCTGATGAAGGACGTCAAGACCGGCAAGGCCGGTGCCGGTTGGCTGCCCTTCGTCGTCGTGCAGAAGGACAGCCCCAGCCTCACCCTGCAGGTGAAGCGGTCCGCGGCCACCACCTCGGGCGGCGGCACCATCGCGGCGCAGACCTGGGACGTCCCGCTGCCCACCGCCTGATCCGCGCCCCCGCCTGACCCGCACCCGCCACCAGCGGGTCGCGCGCCAGGCCAGGTGGCGAGCACCGTCGTACGCTCGATCCGTGCGCATCGCGTTGTTCGCCACCTGCCTGGCCGACGCCCTCTTTCCCGAGGCAGCCAAGGCCACGGTGCTGCTGCTCGAGCGGCTGGGCCACCAGGTGGTCTTCCCGCCGGAGCAGACCTGCTGCGGCCAGATGCACGCCAACACCGGCTACCTCACCGAGGCGCTGCCGCTGGTGCGCCACCACGTGCAGGTGTTCGCCGACTGCGACGTGGTGGTCGCCCCGTCCGGATCCTGCGTCGGCTCGGTGCGCCACCAGCACGCCATGATCGCGCGCCGCACCGGCGACGACGCCCTCGCCGAGCGCGCCACCGCCGTGGCCGCCCGCACCTACGAGCTCTCCGAGCTGCTGGTGGACGTCCTCGGGGTGACCGACGTGGGCGCGCACTACCCGCACCGCGTCACCTACCACCCCACCTGCCACTCGCTGCGGCTGCTGCGGGTGGGCGACAAGCCGCTGCAGCTGCTGCGCGCGGTCGGCGGCATCGACCTGGTGGAGCTGCCCCAGGCCGACGTCTGCTGCGGCTTCGGCGGCACGTTCGCGCTGAAGAACGCCGCCACCTCCACCGCGATGCTCGCCGACAAGATGGCCACCGTGCTCAGCACCGGCGCCGAGGTCTGCACCGCCGGCGACTCCTCCTGCCTGATGCACATCGGCGGCGGGTTGAGCCGCCTCCAGGCCGGCGTGCGCACGGTCCACCTGGCCGAGATCCTGGCGTCCACGGAGACGGGCCGATGAGCACGTTCCTGGGCACCCCGACCGCCCCTCCACCGGCCGGGGCGGGCCACCTGCGGGGCACGGAGAGCTTCCCCGACGCAGCGCGCCACGCCCTGCAGGACACCCAGCTGCGGCGCAACCTGGGCGCGGCGACCGCCACCATCCGGGCCAAGCGCGCGGGCGTGGTGGCCGAGGTGGACGACTGGGAGCAGCTGCGCCTGGCCGGCAGCGCGCTGAAGGCCGACGTGCTGGCCCGGCTGCCCGAGCTGCTCGAGGAGCTGGAGCAGCAGGTGAGCGCCCCCGGCGGGGTGGTGCACTGGGCCCGCGACGCCGCGGAGGCCAACCGCATCGTGGTCGACCTGGTGCGGGCCACCGGCAGCGACGAGGTGGTCAAGGTCAAGTCCATGGCCACCCAGGAGATCGCCTTGAACGAGGCGCTGGAAGAGGCAGGCATCTCCCCGTGGGAGACCGACCTGGCCGAGCTGATCGTGCAGCTGGGCGACGACCGGCCCAGCCACATCCTGGTGCCGGCCATCCACCGCAACCGGGCGGAGGTCCGGGAGATCTTCCTGCGCGCGATGCCGGACGTGGACCCGGACATCACCGACGACCCCCACCAGCTCGCCATGGCGGCCCGGGCGCACCTGCGCCGCCGGTTCCTCTCCGCCCGGGTGGCCGTCAGCGGGGCCAACTTCGCCGTGGCCGACACGGGCACCCTGTCGGTGGTGGAGTCGGAGGGCAACGGCCGGATGTGCCTGACGCTGCCGCAGACGCTGATCACGGTGCTGGGCATCGAGAAGCTGGTGCCCACCTGGCAGGACCTGGAGGTGTTCCTGCAGCTGCTGCCCCGCTCCTCCACCGGCGAGCGGATGAACCCGTACACCTCGATGTGGACCGGGGTGCACCCCGGCGACGGACCGCAGGAGTTCCACCTGGTGCTGCTGGACAACGGGCGCACCCGGGTGCTGGCGGACGAGGTGGGCCGCAGCGCGCTGCACTGCATCCGCTGCTCGGCCTGCCTCAACGTCTGCCCGGTGTACGAGCGGACCGGTGGGCACGCCTACGGCTCGGTGTACCCGGGCCCGATCGGCGCGGTGCTCAGCCCTCAGCTGACCGGCACCACCGGCCACGACGACCCGAACGCGTCGCTGCCCTACGCCTCGTCGCTGTGCGGGGCCTGCTTCGACGCCTGCCCGGTGCGCATCAACATCCCCGAGCTGCTGGTGCACCTGCGGGCCGAGCAGGTGGACGCCGAGCGGGGCGGGCTGCCCAGCGGCCAGGACGTGGCCATGCGCGCGGCGGGCTGGGCGATGGGGGCGCCGGGGCGCTTTGCCGCCGCGGAGAAGGCGCTGGGCCTGGGCCGGGTGCTCGGCGGGCGCTCGCACACCATCAGCTCGCTGCCCTGGCCCGGCTCGCTGTGGACCGGCGCCCGCGACCTGCCCGCGCCGCCCGAGCAGACCTTCCGGCAGTGGTGGGCGCAGCGGTGACCCCCCGCGAGGAGGTGCTGGCCCGCATTCGCACCGCCCTGGCCGACCGGCCGGTGCCGCCGCCGGTGCCCCGCGACTACCACCACCGCGGCGACCAGCCGCCCGGCAGCCCAGAGGCGGTGGCGCTGCTGGCTGCGCGGGTGGACGACTACCGCGCCCAGGTGCACCGGGTGGACCTGGCCGAGCAGGTGCCCGCCACGCTGGCGAGGCTGCTGGCCGGGCACCGCGCGGTGGTGGTGCCGCCGGACCTTCCCGCGGAGTGGGCGCAGGTGTGCCCGGGCGTGGTGCGCGACACCGGGCTGTCCCCGCAGCAGCTCGACGAGGTGGACGCCGTGGTCACCGGGTGCGCGGTGGCCATCGCCGTCACCGGCACGCTGGTGCTGGACGCCGGAGCGGCGCAGGGACGGCGCGCGCTCACCCTGGTGCCCGACCACCACGTGTGCGTGGTGCGGGCCGAGCAGGTGGTGGCGAGCGTGCCGGAGGCGCTGGCGCAGCTGGACCCCACCCGTCCGCTCACCTTCATCAGCGGGCCCAGCGCCACCAGTGACATCGAGCTGCAGCGGGTGGAGGGCGTGCACGGCCCGCGCACCCTGGACGTGGTGATCGTCGGCTGAGCCCGCTTGGTGGTACTTGCAGTACCACCGCGGGCCAGCATGGGCGTACTTGCAGACGCCCCTAGAAGCTCGACCGCGGCACCGGCGTCCCCTGGGTCACCTGGTGCGGGCCACCCACCGACGGGCGCACGTCGAAGTCGAACAGCGCCGTGGGCAGGTACACCGTGGAGCAGGAGTTGGGGATGTCCACCACCCCGGACAGCCGGCCCTCGATCGGCGCGGCGCCGAGGATCATGTAGCCCTGCTCCGGGGTGTAGCCGAACTTCGTCAGGTAGTCGATCGCGTGCAGGCACGCCCGCTGGTAGGACAGGTGCGAGTCGAGGTAGCGCTGCTCCCCCTCCAGGGTCACCGACGTGCCGGAGAACGCCAGCCACTCGCTGAACTGCGGCTCCACGTTGCCCGGCAGGAAGATCGCGTTCTCGTGCACCCCGTAGGTGTCCATGCCGCCCTTGATCAGGTCCACGTGCAGGTCGATGAACCCGCCCATCTCGATGGCCCCGCAGAAAGTGATCTCGCCGTCGCCCTGGGAGAAGTGCAGGTCGCCCACCGACAGGTGCGCCCCGTCCACGAACACCGGGTAGAACACCCGCGTTCCCCGGCTGAAGTTCTTGATGTCCTGGTTGCCGCCGTTCTCCCGCGGCGGCGCGGTGCGCGCCCCCTCCGCGGCCACCCGGTCGAAGTCGGCCCCGGAGAGCGAGCCGAGGATGGCGTCGGTGGCCAGCGGGGGCAGCGCCAGGGCGGGGACCCGGTCCGGGTCGGTGGCGATGAGGGCTCCCTCGCGGGTGTTCCACCGGTTGAGCAGCTCGTGCGAGGGTGCGGTGCCCATCAGCCCCGGGTGGGTGATGCCGGTGAAGGACACCTCCGGCACGTGCCGCGAGGTGGTCCGCTGGCCCTGGAAGTCCCACACCGTCTTGTAGGCGTCCGGGAACTGATCGGTGAGGAACCCGCCGCCGTTGTCCCTGGCGAAGATGCCGGTGTAGCCCCACCCCTGCCCGGCCAGCGGCCCGGAGTCCTCCTGCGGGATCGGCCCGAGGTCCACGATGTCCACCACCAGCAGGTCACCGGGTGCCGCACCCTCCACCGCGAACGGGCCGCTGAGCCGGTGCACCTGGGACAGCGGGCAGTCCCGGACGTCGTCGGCGGAGTCGTTGTTGCCGATCGCCCCGTCGAACCACTCCCGGCAGTGCACCCGGAACGTGTCGCCGGGCTTCACCTGCACCGCGGCCGGGATGTCCGGGTGCCAGCGGTTGTGACCGACGATCTGCTGGTCGGTGAACGGCTTGCTGCTGTCCAGCGGGAAGACGAGCTCGGGCATGGGGTGCTCCCTCGGGTGATCAGGGTCGGCGCAGTCAGGGCCGGCGCAGGTCAGGGTTTTGGCAGCCTCCGCAGGACGGGGTTGTCGGGGGCTGTCGGCGTGCGCCGGCGGGCGCCGCTGCCGGGCACGGACGTGACCACCGCCGGCTCGTCGGCCGAGCGCCGGGTGGCGTCGATGGCGGCGAGGCGGCCCCGGTCGGCCAGGCCCAGGTGCGGGGCGGCGAAGACGCGAGCGGTGTCGCCCCCGCACTCCGGGCACGGCCACTGGGCGGGGGCGCTGCCCATCGGCCGCTGGACCTCGCACACGCCGTGCTCGGCGCACCGGTACTGGTATGCGACCACTGCGCGGCCTCCTGCTGCCGGGAAACCTCGACGGTAGCCACGGTCACCACAGGTTGTCGACGGGAGAACTGCCCGCACAGAGGCGTTCGCACAGGGTCACCGCAGATACATTCAGTCCAGTCTGTTTCTAGTTGTTAGGCTGCTGCGGTGGGTACCGCACAGCAACTTCAGGGACAGACCAGCGCCGCCGAGCCCGACTACGACGTACTGGTGATCGGATCAGGCTTCGGTGGCTCGGTGGCCGCGCTCCGGCTCACCGAGAAGGGCTACCGGGTCGGCGTGCTCGAGGCGGGCCGTCGCTTCGCCGACGACGAGCTGCCGAAGACCAGCTGGAACTTGCGCCGCTACCTGTGGGCGCCGCAGCTGCGCTGCTTCGGCCTGCAGCGCATCCACCTGCTGCCCGACGTGCTGGTGATGGCCGGCGCCGGCGTGGGCGGCGGCTCGCTGAACTACGCCAACACCCTCTACCAGCCGCCCCCGGCGTTCTTCCAGGACCCGCAGTGGGCGCACATCACCGACTGGCAGGACGAGCTCAACCCCTACTACGAGCAGGCCCGGCGGATGCTCGGCGTGCGCCCCAACCCGCTGTCCACCCCCGCCGACGCGGTGATGCGCGAGGTGGCCGAGGAGATGGGTGTGGGCCACACCTTCACCACCACGCCGGTGGGCGTCTTCTTCGGCACCGAGGAGAACACCCCGGGCGGCACCACGGTCCCCGACCCGTTCTTCGGCGGCGCCGGCCCGGAGCGGACCAGCTGCACCGAGTGCGGTGGCTGCATGACCGGCTGCCGCTACGGCTCCAAGAACACCCTGGTGAAGAACTACCTGTACCTGGCCGAGCAGGCCGGCGCCACGGTGCACCCGCTCAGCACCGTGACCTCGCTGCGCCCGCGCACCGACGGCGGCTACGAGGTGGCTGTGCAGCGCACCGGCACCGTGCGTCGCCGGCACCAGCGCACCATCACCGCCGGGCAGGTGGTGGTGGCGGCCGGCACGTACGGCACGCAGCGGCTGCTGGGCTCCATGCAGGCCGAGGGCAACCTGCCCAGCATCTCCCCGCGACTGGGCTCCACGGTGCGCACCAACTCCGAGGCGGTGCTCGCCGCCACCGCCCGCACCCGCGCCGTCGACTACAGCCGCGGCATCGCCATCACCTCGTCGTTCCACCCGGACGAGCGCACCCACATCGAGCCGGTGCGCTACGGCAAGGGCTCCAACGCCATCGGGCTGCTGCAGACCGTGCTGGCCGACGGCGGCGGCCGGGTTCCGCGGCCGCTGAAGACCCTCGGCGTTGCGGTGCGCCACCCCATCGCGTTCGTGCGCAACCTGTCCGTCTACCACTGGTCGGAGCGCACGGTGATCGCGCTGGTGATGCAGACCGGGGACAACTCCATCGAGCTGACCACCAAGCGCGGCCTGTTCGGCCGGCGCAAGCTCACCAGCCGCCCCGGCCCCGGCGAGCCGCCGCCGCGCTGGATCCCGCAGGGCCACGAGGCCGTGCGCCGGGCCGCGGACAAGATCAACGGCCACGCCGGCGGCTCCATCGGCGACGTGTTCAACATCCCGATGACGGCGCACTTCCTGGGCGGCTGCGCCATCGCCGACTCCCCCGAGGGTGGCGTGGTCGACGCCTACCACCGGGTGTTCGGCCACCCCGGCCTGCACGTGTCCGACGGCTCCACGGTGAGCGCCAACCTGGGCGTCAACCCCTCGCTGACCATCACCGCACAGGCCGAGCGGGCCTTCGCGCTGTGGCCGAACAAGGGCACCGCCGACGTCCGCCCCGAGCTGGGCGCGGCCTACCGGCGCTGCGACCCGGTGCCCCCGGCCCGCCCCGTGGTGCCCGCGGACGCACCGGGCGCGCTGCGGCTCCCCCTCACCGTGCTCGGCGCCTCAGCGCGCGCCCACACCGCCTAGCGCGGCCGCACGAGAAGGCACGCGAGCGCGGGGCCGGTCAGTGACCGGCCCCGCGCTCGTGCACGACGTGACGCTCGGGGTCTAGCCGACGCCCAGCAGGTCGATGACGAAGATCAGCGTCTTGCCGGAGAGGCGGTGCCCGCCGCCGGCCGGGCCGTAGGCCAGCTGCGGGGGGATGACCAGCTGGCGGCGTCCACCGACCTTCATGCCGGGGATGCCCTTCTGCCAGCCCTCGATGAGGCCCTGCAGCGGGAAACTCAGCGACTCCCCCCGGTTCCAGGACGAGTCGAACTCCTCGCCGGAGTCGAACTCCACGCCGAGGTAGTGGACCTCGACCTTGCTGCCCGGCGCCGCCTCCGGGCCGTCACCGACGACGAGGTCGGTGATCTGCAGCTCGCTGGGCGCTTCCCCACCGGGGAACTCGATCTCTGGCTTGGTCACCGTGGTGCTCCTCAGTCTGGGCGAAGTGGTTGGCGCTACCGGCGCTCGGCGAGCGGTACGTAGTCGCGCTCGGTGTAGCCAGTGTAGATCTGGCGCGGACGCCCGATCTTGGTGTCCGGGTCGCCGATCATCTCCCGCCAGTGCGCAATCCAGCCGGGCAGCCGGCCCAACGCGAACAGCACCGTGAACATGCGGGTGGGGAAGCCCATCGCCCGGTAGATCAGTCCGGTGTAGAAGTCGACGTTGGGGTAGAGCTTGCGCTCCACGAAGTAGTCGTCGGTGAGCGCCTTCTCCTCCAGCGCCTTGGCGATGTCGAGCAGCTGGTCGTCGCCGCCGAGCTTGCGCAGCACCTCCTCGGCCGCCTTGCTGACGATGGCCGCGCGCGGGTCGTAGTTCTTGTACACCCGGTGGCCGAAGCCCATCAGCTTGACGCCGGGCTCCTTGTCCTTCACCCGGCGCACGAAGTCGCCGACGTCGCCACCCTCGCGCTTGATGCCCTCGAGCATGTCCAGCACCGCGGCGTTGGCCCCGCCGTGCAGCGGCCCGAACAGGGCGTTGATGCCTGCGGAGACCGAGGCGAACAGGTTGGCGTTGGACGAGCCGACCATGCGCACCGTCGACGTCGAGCAGTTCTGCTCGTGGTCGGCGTGCAGGATCAGCAGCATGTCCAGCGTCTTGACCAGGTCCGGGTCGATGTCGTACGGCTCGGCCGGGAACCCGAAGGTCATCCGCAGGAAGTTCTCCGTGAGGCTCAGCGAGTTGTCCGGGTACAGGAAGGGCTGGCCCACCGACTTCTTGTACGCGTAGGCGGCGATGGTGGGCAGCTTGGCCAGCAGCCGGACGGTGGACAGCTCCACCTGGTCCTGGTCGAAGGGGTCCAGGGAGTCCTGGTAGAAGGTGCTCAGCGCGGACACGGCGCTGGAGAGCACGGGCATGGGGTGGGCGTCCCGGGGGAAGCCCTCGAAGAACCGCTTGAGGTCCTCGTGCAGCAGGGTGTGCCGCTGGATCTTGTGGGTGAAGGCGGTCAGCTGGGTCTCGCTGGGCAGCTCACCGTGGATGAGCAGGTGGCTCACCTCGGCGAAGGTGGACTTCTCCGCCAGCTGCTCGATGGGGTACCCGCGGTAGCGCAGGATCCCGGCCGCACCGTCGATGTAGGTGATCGCCGAGGAGCACGAGGCGGTGTTGACGAAGCCGGAGTCGTAGGTGGTGTAGCTGGTGTCGGCGAGCAGCTTGCCGAGGACGAAGCCGTCGTTGCCCTCCGTCGCCCGGGCGATCTTCATCTCGTGCTCGCCACCGGGGAAGGTCAGCGTGGCAGTGTCGACCTTCTCCTCGGCCGAGCTCTCGGCTGTCGTCTCGTTGATGGAGACCGTCTCGTTCTCGGGCACAGAGGGCTACCTCTCCGACTCAGTCGTCCCACCCCGACCCCGGCGCCTCGTGGGCGCAGCGACGAACGGCATGAGCACAGGGCTCTTCAGCGACGGACTCAACCTAGCGCCTGTACCCGCCTCATGGCAGCGGGAGCCCACTCGGCGGGGGAGGCTGTGCCGGTGCCGGTGCCGGCTCGGGCAGCCCGCTGCGGGCGGGGGTGCGCACGTGGTGGACCTCCACGCGGTAGCGGACGAAGGCAGGCAGCGCGAGCACCGCGACCACGGTGCAGACCACCACCAGCAGACCGCCCCCGGCCGCCGCGGCGGTCGTGCCCACCGCCACCGCCGCCGCGCCGTGCGCGGCGTCGCCCAGCCGCGGCCCGCCGGCCACCACCACGGTGAACACCCCCTGCAGCCGTCCACGCACCTCGTCGGTGGCCGCCTGCTGCAGCATGGTGGAGCGGTAGACCGCCGAGACCATGTCGGCCGCGCCGCCCAGCGCCAGGAAGCCCACCGCCAGCACCAGCCAGCCCGGACCGAGGGCGGCGACGAGGCCGAAGCCGGTCATCGCCAGGCCCCACACCATGATGGACACCACCACCGCCACACCCTGGCGCTGCACCCGTGGCAGCCAGCCGGAGAACACCCCGCCCAGCACCGCGCCGAGGGAGATGCCGGCGAACAGCAGGCCCAGCGCGGGGCCGCCGTCGGTGGGGTCGCCGAAGCTCTCCTGGGCCATCTGCGGGAACAGCGCCCGTGGCATGCCGAAGACCATGGCGATGATGTCGACCACGAACGAGGCCAGCAGCACCTTGTGCCCGGCCAGGTAGCGGAAGCCCTCGAGCACCTCCCGCAGCCCGGCCCGGCGCGCGGTGCCGGTCGGGGGGATGCGCGGCAGGCGCCACACCGCCCACAGCGTGGCCAGCAGGAACACCGAGTCCACCAGGTACAGCGTGGCCAGGCTGACGAACGGCAGCGCCACCCCGGCCAGCACCGGGCCTGCGATGGAGCCGAGCTGGAACACCGTCATGTTCAGCGCGTTCGCCGCAGGCAGCTGTTCGGGGGGCAGCAGCCGCGGGATGAGCGCGCTGCGGGTGGGCGAGTTGATCGCGAAGAACGCCTGCTGCACCGCGAGCAGACCCAGCACCAGCCAGACGTTGTCCACGCCCAGCAGCGCCTGCAGCCAGAAGCCGAGCGAGGTGAGGCCGATGCCGGCGGAGCTGACCAGCAGCAGGGTGCGCCGGTCGAGCACGTCGGCCAGCGCCCCGCCCCACAGCCCGAACACCACCAGCGGCACCAGCGCGAAGAGGCCGATCAGCCCGACGTAGGCCGAGGAGCCGGTGAGCTGGAAGACCTGCAGCGGCACCGCCACCACGGTCAGCTGGGCGCCGACCACGGTGACCACCCCGCTGACCCAGAGCCGGCGGTAGGCAGGCGTGCGCAGCGGGGTGGTGTCGGCCAGCGCGCCGCGCAGGCCGAGCACTACCGCACCTCCCGCAGGAGCTGGCCGCCCGCCGCTGCCCGGCGGGGCCCGCTCAAGGCTGCAGACGTTCGAGCAGCCACTCCCGGGTGGTGGGGGTGAAGCGGAACTGCAGCCGGTCGTGCAGCCGGTCGCGCTGGCCCTGCCAGAACTCCACGTGGTCGGCGACGATGCGGATGCCGCCCCAGTGCGGGGGCACCGGGACCTGCTCGTGGTCGGCGTAGCGCCGCGTCACCTCCGCGAGCGCGTCCTCCAGCACCTGCCGCGACCCGGCGACGGCCGACTGCACCGAGGCCCAGGCCCCCAGCTGCGAGCCGCGGGGCCGGGTGGCCCAGTAGGCGGCGGTCTCCTCCTCGGAGACGTGCTCGGTGATCCCCCGCACGTGCACCTGCCGCTGCAGCGCGAACATCGGGAAGGTGGCGCTGGCGTAGGGCATCTCGCCCAGCTGGTGGGCCTTGGCCGACGTGCGGTTGGTGTAGAAGACCACGCCGCGCTCGTCCAGGCCCTTGCACAGCACGGTGCGGCTGGACGGGCGGCCCTCGGAGTCGGTGGTGGCCAGCACCATCGCGTTGGGCTCCACCACGCCGGCGTCAGCAGCCTCGCCCAACCAGCGGCCGAGCTGCTCGTACCAGGTGTCGGCGATGGTCTTCTCGTCCAGCTCGGGCACCTGCATCGTCTCCGTGTCGTATGCAATCCGCATGCTCGCCAGGTCCGGGACGACGTCGAGCCCCTCACCCGGTTCCACGGCGCAGACGGTACGCCGGACCGACCGCGCCGACGGTGCCAGGATCCCGACGTTGCACACTTACCTCGTACCAGGGCAGGGTGAGCCACGCCGCGACACGCGCGTGGTGACAGATATTGCAGTGCGACGACCAGGAGGCTTCAGCGGACATGGCAGATTCAGGGCTACCGGAGGGCTTCTCCGAGGGTCTGGAGGGCGTCGTCGCCTTCACCACCCAGATCGCCGAGCCAGACAAGGACGGCGGCGCGCTGCGCTACCGCGGGGTGGACATCGAGGACCTCGCGGGCAAGGTCACCTTCGGCAACGTGTGGGCCCTGCTGGTCGACGGCCGCTTCGGCCCCGGCCTGCCGCCGGCGGAGCCGTTCCCGCTGCCCATCCACACCGGTGACGTCCGGGTGGACGTGCAGGCCGCGCTGGCCATGCTCGCCCCCATCTGGGGCTACGCACCGCTGCTGGACATCGACGAGGCCACCGCGCGCGACGACCTCGCCCGGGCCTCGGTCATGGCGCTGTCCTACGTCGCCCAGTCCGCCCGCGGGATCTACCAGCCGGCCGTGCCGCAGAAGGTCATCGACGAGTGCTCCACCGTCACCGAGCGCTTCATGACGCGCTGGCGCGGCGACCCGGACCCCAAGCACGTCAAGGCCATCGACGCCTACTGGGTATCGGCTGCCGAGCACGGCATGAACGCCTCCACCTTCACCGCCCGGGTGATCGCCTCCACCGGTGCCGACGTGGCCGCGGCCATGTCCGGCGCCATCGGCGCGATGAGCGGCCCGCTGCACGGCGGCGCCCCCGCCCGCGTGCTGCCCATGGTCGCCGAGACCGAGCGCACCGGTGACCCCGTCGGTCTGGTCAAGGGGATCCTGGACCGCAAGGAGAAGCTGATGGGCTTCGGCCACCGGGTCTACCGGGCCGAGGACCCCCGCGCCCGCGTGCTGCGGCGCACCGCCAAGGAGCTCGACGCCCCGCGCTACGAGGCCGCCGCCGCACTGGAGCAGGCTGCGCTCACCGAGCTGCGCGAGCGCCGTCCGGACCGTCCCATCGAGACCAACGTGGAGTTCTGGGCCGCCGTGATCCTGGACTTCGCCGAGGTACCCGCGCACATGATGCCGGCGATGTTCACCGCCGGGCGCACCGCCGGCTGGGCCGCGCACATCATGGAGCAGAAGCGCCTGGGCAAGCTGGTCCGCCCGGCCGCCTACTACGCCGGTCCCGCGCCGCGCCGTCCCGAGGACGTCGAGGGCTGGAACGAGATCTCGCACGCGTGAGCACCCGACACCGGGCGGGCGCCGCACTGCCCGCCCGGTGCGGGGCACCCCTCGGGGAGCCTGCGAGAATGACCACATGACGACACCGGCCATCACCATCCCCGCTGACCTGCTCCCGTCCGACGGCCGCTTCGGCTGCGGTCCCTCCAAGGTCCGCCCGGAGCAGCTGGACGCCCTCGTCGCCGCCGGCAGGACGGTGATGGGCACCAGCCACCGTCAGAAGCCGGTCAAGGACGTGGTGAAGCGGGTCCGCGGCGGTCTGCGCGAGCTGTTCTCCCTGCCCGAGGGCTACGAGGTGGTGCTGGGCAACGGTGGCACCACGGCCTTCTGGGACGCGATGGCCTTCGGCCTGGTCCGGGAGCGCACGCTGAACCTGGTCAACGGCGAGTTCAGCGGCAAGTTCGCCGGCGTGGTCAAGGGTGCGCCGTTCCTGGGCGACCCGGTGGTGGTCAACGCGGAGCCGGGCACCGCCGCCGAGCCCGTCGCCGACCCCTCCTGCGACGTCATCGGCTGGGCGCACAACGAGACCTCCACCGGCGTGATGACCCCGGTGCAGCGCCCCGCGGGCTCCGAGGGTGCGCTGGTGGCCATCGACGCCACCTCCGGTGCCGGTGGGCTGCCGGTGGACGTCCGCGACACCGACGTCTACTACTTCGCCCCGCAGAAGTCCTTCGCCTCCGACGGCGGGCTGTGGCTGGCCCTGATGAGCCCCGCCGCCCTGGAGCGCGTGGCCGAGATCGCCGCCACCGACCGCTGGTCGCCGGAGTCGCTGTCGCTCACCACCGCGCTGGACAACAGCGTCAAGGAGCAGACCTACAACACCCCGGCGGTGGCCACGCTGCTGATGCTGGCCGAGCAGGTGGAGTGGATGAACGGCAACGGCGGGCTGGACTGGTGCGTCTCGCGCACCACCGACTCCTCCTCGCGGCTCTACGACTGGGCCGAGGCCAGCTCCTACGCCACCCCGTTCGTCGCCGAGCCCGCGCACCGCTCGCTGGTGGTGGGCACCATCGACTTCAGCGACGACGTCGACGCAGCCGCCGTGGCGAAGGTGCTGCGCGCCAACGGTGTTGTGGACACCGAGCCGTACCGCAAGCTGGGCCGCAACCAGCTGCGCGTGGGCATGTTCCCGGCCATCGAGCCCGATGACGTGCAGGCGCTGACCGCCTGCATCGACCACGTCGTCGGCAAGCTCGGCTGAGCCGGCTGTAGCACAACCGGTTTCGCCGCCCGAGGCGTGTTGGGTGCCCGGACCTCTGCACGGGTGAATTACACTCGTGTCGTTAACCCTTGCAGAGGCTCCAGGAGGCCGACGTGCGCGCACTTCGAGTAATCGGTCTAGAGGCCGACGGAAAGTCCCTGGTCTGCGAGGACACCGAGAGCCAGGAGAAGTTCAGCCTGGTGGTGGACGACAAGCTCCGGGCCGCCGCCCGCGGTGAGCTGACCCCGCAGGGCAAGGCGGACACCGACCGCCAGAGCCAGCTGCGCCCCCGCGACATCCAGACCCGCATCCGCGCTGGCGCCACCCTGGAGGAGGTCGCCTCCGCCGCCGGCGTCCCGGTCTCGCGCATCGAGCGCTTCGCCTACCCCGTGCTGCTGGAGCGCTCCCGCGCCGCCGAGGTCGCCCAGGAGGGCCACCCCGTGCGCCCGGACGGCCCCGCCGTGCTCACCCTGGTGGAGATCGTCGCCGACGCGATGCAGCAGCGCGGTCAGGACCTGGCCAACGCCACCTGGGACGCCTGGCGCGGCGAGGACTCCCGCTGGGTGGTGCAGCTGCGCTGGACCACCGGCCGCTCCGACAACCGGGCGCACTGGCGCTTCCAGCCGGGTGCGCACGGTGGCACCATCGTCGCCCTGGACGACCCGGCCGCGGACCTGATCGACCCGAACCCCACGCGTCCGCTGCGCACCATCCCGACGGTCTCCGAGGCCGCCGAGGCCGTGGCCGAGCCGGCGGTCAAGCCCGTCGCCGACCCCGCCCCCGCCCCGACCGCCGAGGTCACGGTGGAGGTGGACGTCGAGGTGGAGCAGGCTCCTGAGCAGCCCGCCCAGGAGCAGGCGCCGGCCGAGCCGGTGGCCGAGCGCGCCCCGCGCCCCAAGCAGAGCAAGGCCGCCACGTCGCGCAAGGACCGCCAGAAGGCGGCCGTGCCGTCCTGGGAGGACGTCCTGCTGGGCGTCCGCAGCCAGCGCGGCTAGCACCGCCGGTGCGTGATGCCCGCTCGAGGGCGACCTAGGCTGCAACCATGTCTACCGAGCGGCCTGTGCTGCCCCCTCAGGCCCGCGGAGCCACCCCGCCCCGGGGGCTCAGCATCGAGCAGGTGGCCGAGCGGGTCAGCGCCGGGCAGACCAACGACGTCCCGCTGACCGGTGGCCGCACCGTCGGCCAGATCGTCCGCTCCAACGTCTTCACCCGCATCAACGCGATCTACGCGGTGCTGCTGGCCATCATCCTGTCCACCGGGCACTTCCTGGACGGGCTGTTCGGCTTCCTGCTGATCGTCAACAGCAGCGTCGGCATCGTCCAGGAGATCCGCGCCAAGCGCACCCTGGACCGCCTGGCCATCGTGGGCGCGGCCCATCCCCGGGTGCGCCGCGACGGCACCAGCGCCGAGCTGACCGCCACCGAGGTGGTCCTGGACGACATCATCGAGGTCTCCGCCGGCGACCAGATCGTGGTGGACGGCGTCACCGTCGAGGCGGGCGCGCTCGAGGTGGACGAGTCGATGCTCACCGGCGAGTCCGACCCGGTGGCCAAGAACCCCGGTGACGAGCTGATGTCCGGCAGCTTCGTGGTGTCCGGCTCCGGCGCCTACCAGGCCACCAAGGTCGGCCGGGACGCCTACGCCGCCCGCCTGGCCGAGGAGGCCAGCAAGTTCACCCTGGTCAGGTCCGAGCTGCGCAGCGGCATCGACAAGATCCTCAAGTTCATCACCTACCTGCTCGTCCCCACCGGCGCGCTGACCATCTACAACCAGCTCAGCGGTGACCAGGACCTGCCGGACGCCCTGGTGGGCATGGTGGCGGCCCTGGTGCCGATGGTGCCCGAGGGCCTGGTGCTGATGACCTCCATCGCCTTCGCCGTCGGCGTGGTGCGGCTGGGCCAGCGGCAGTGCCTGGTGCAGGAGCTGCCCGCCATCGAGGGCCTGGCCCGGGTGGACGTGGTGTGCGCGGACAAGACCGGCACGCTCACCGAGGTGGGCATGCGGCTGTCCGAGCTGCGCGTGCTCGGCGGCGCGGACCGGGCCACCGTGGAAGCCGCGCTGGGGGCACTGTTCCACGCCGACCCGCGGCCCAACCTGAGCCTGGCCGCCATCGGTGAGGCCTTCCCCACCGACCCGGGCTGGACGGTGCAGGCGCTCGCCCCGTTCTCCTCGGCCCGCAAGTGGAGCGGCAACAGCTTCGGCCCGGACCAGCGCTGCAGCGACGGCCACTGGCTGCTCGGCGCCCCGGACGTGCTGCTCGACCCGGACAGCCCCGCCGCGGCCGAGGCCGAGCAGGTGGGCGCCCAGGGCCTGCGCGTGCTGCTGCTGGCCCGCAGCGACCGGCGGGTGGACGCCCCCGACGCCCCCGGCGTGGTCACCCCCTGCGCCCTGGTGGTGCTGCAGCAGCGGGTGCGCGACGACGCGCGCGCCACCCTGGAGTTCTTCCACGCCCAGGACGTCACCGTGAAGGTGATCTCCGGCGACAACGCCGTCTCGGTCGGTGCGGTGGCGTCCTCGCTGGGCCTGGTCGACCCCCACGGACCGGTGGACGCCCGCGAGCTCACCGACGACCCGCACGCCCTGCAGGAGCTCGCCGACCGCACCACCACCTTCGGCCGGGTCAACCCGCCGCAGAAGCGGGCGCTGGTGCGGGCGCTGCAGGACTCCGGGCACACCGTGGCGATGACCGGCGACGGCGTCAACGACGTGCTCGCGCTCAAGGACGCCGACATCGGGGTGGCGATGGGCTCGGGCAGCTCCGCCGCCCGCTCGGTCGCCCAGATCGTGCTGCTGGACAACAAGTTCGCCACCTTGCCCTACGTGGTCGCCGAGGGCCGGCGGGTGATCGGCAACATCGAGCGGGTCTCCAACCTGTTCCTCACCAAGACCGTCTACTCGGTGCTGCTGGCGCTGCTGGTCGGACTGGCCCAGGTGCCCTACCCCTTCATTCCCCGCCACGTCACCATCGCCGCCTGGTTCACCATCGGCATCCCGGCGTTCGTGCTGTCGCTGGCGCCCAACCACGAGCGGGCCCGCAGCGGGTTCGTCCGCCGGGTGATGCGCCTGGCCGTGCCCTCGGGCGTGGTCGTCGGCGTCGCGACCTTCGTCTCCTACCTGCTGGTCTACCAGGGCCAGGGCGCCACCCCCGAGCAGGTCACCCAGCAGTCCACCACCGCGCTGATCACGCTGATCACCGTGGGCCTGTGGGTGCTGGTGCTGGTGGCCCGGCCGTTCGCCTGGTGGAAGGCGGTGCTGGTGGGGGCGATGTGCGGACTGGTGGTGCTGGTCTTCGCGCTGCCGCTGGGCCGGCGCTTCTTCGTCCTGGACCCCTCGAACGTGGCGTGGACGACCACCGGGCTGGTCTGCGGAGCGGTGGGGATCGTGGCGGTGACGCTGACTTGGTGGCTGGCCAACCGCTGGGCCGCCACCCACGACGACCAGGACCCCGCCCACGGTGGGTCGCACGGCGGTACCCACGCCGAGGCCGCCCCGCTGCCGGTGTCCTGACTGCTCAGGACAGGGTGCTCAGCGCCAGCCCCACCCAGGCGACGCCCGCACCGACCAGCACGCCCAGCACACCCCAGCGCCACACCGGCACCGTCCGGAACAGCCACAGCGACGGCAGCAGGCCGCCGACCACCACCAGATTGGCCGCCACCACGAGCAGCGGGTGGACGGTGGCCAGGCCCGCGCTCATCGCGCCCAGCGCCACTGCCGCCACCACCGCCACGAAGGCGGCCACGGTGAGGCCGGTGCCCCACGGGGTCGGCTCCGGCGGTCGGAACAGCCGCACCTCGTCGCCGTCCACCACCGCCAGCTCCAGCCCACCACCCACCGCGTGCCGGGCGGCCAGCTGCTCGGCGCGCCGACGCACGATGCCGCGGGCCTCCCCGCGCGCGTCCTCCAGCGCCCGGCTGACCACGGCCCACTCCGCCAGGTCGGCGGGCAGCCCGGGTGCCAGCTCGCCGGCGGGGTCCTCCACCCCACCGCCGACGCGGAGGACGACGGTCACCGCACCCGCTCGTAGAAGGCCATCGCTGCGGCGGTGGCCACGTTGAGCGAGTCGGTGCCCGGCGCCATCGGGATGCGCGCCCGCACGTCGGTGGCCCGCATGGCGTGCTCGGTCAGCCCCGGGCCCTCGGCGCCGAGCAGCACCGCCACCTTCTCCCCCGTCATGGCCTGCGACAGCGGCAGCGCCGTGGGGTCCGGGGTGAGCGAGATGAGCTGGAAGCCCTGCTGGCGCAGCGCGTCCAGCCCCCGGGGCCAGTCCGGCACCCTGGCGAAGGGCACCCGCAGCACGTGGCCCATGGACACCCGCACGGAGCGGCGGTAGAGCGGGTCGGCGCAGCGGTCGCCGAAGAGCACCGCGTCCACCCCGAGGCCGGCGGCGTTGCGGAACATCGAGCCGAGGTTCTCGTGGTCGTTGACTCCCTCGAGCACCGCCACGGTGCGGGCCTCGGCGAGCACCTCGTCCAGCCCGAGCGCGGGCGGGCGGTCGGCGGAGATCAGCACCCCGCGGTTGAGGTGGAAGCCGACCACCTCGGCCATCACCTCGGCGGTGGTGAGGACGAAGGGCACGTCCACTCCAGCCAGGTCGTCGGCCAGCTCGTCCAGGCGGCGCTGCACCCCCAGCAGGGCGCGCGGCCGGAAGCGGGAGCCCAGCAGCCGCTGGGCCACCAGCACGCCCTCCCCGATGACCAGCCCCTTGCCCGAGGGCAGGTCCGGACGCCGGTCGGAGGAGTTGAGCTCACGGAAGTCGTCGAACACGGGAGCCGACGGGTCGTCACACTCGATGATCACAGCCACCGCGGGCATCTTTCCGTTGCCACCCTGCCGCACGACGGGCGACCCCGGCATGGCACCGTTGCGCTCCGGCACCGCGATCCGGGAGGACAGATGGGCGAGGACGTCACGCACCGCAAGTTCACCCGCGGGGACCGCGCACGCTTCCGCGCCAAGGCGCAGGACTGCCTGGACGCGCTCACCACCATGCTCGCCGACGGTGCGTTCGAGCCCGGCGAGCCGCAGCTGGGCATGGAGGTCGAGCTGAACCTGGTGGACGAGCACATGCAGCCGGCGATGGCCAACGCCGAGGTGCTCACCGCCATCGCCGACCCGGACTTCCAGACCGAGCTGGGCCAGTTCAACATCGAGATCAACGTGGCACCGCGCCCGTTCCCACGGGACGAGACGCTGAGCCTGGAGCAGGACCTGCGGGCGTCGCTGAACGCCGCCGACGCCAAGGCGCGCGAGCAGGGCAGCCAGCTGGTGATGGTGGGGATGCTGCCCACCCTGCGCCAGGAGCACTTCCACAGCCAGTGGCTGTCCAAGAACCCCCGCTACGACCTGCTGAACGAGCAGATCTTCGCCGCCCGCGGCGAGGACATCGAGCTGGACATCGAGGGTGTGGCCATGCCCGGGGCGGCGCGGCCGGAGCGGCTGCGGGTGAGCACCGACACCATCCTGCCCGAGGCGGCGTGCACGTCGGTGCAGCTGCACCTGCAGGTGGAGCCGGACGCCTTCGCCGCGCACTGGAACGCCGCCCAGTGCCTGTCCGGCGTGCAGGTGGCGCTGGCGGCGAACTCGCCGTTCCTGGCCGAGACGGCGCTGTGGCACGAGAGCCGGGTGCCGGTGTTCGAGCAGGCCACCGACACCCGATCGCCGGAGCTGCGCATCCAGGGGGTGCGCCCGCGGGTGTGGTTCGGCGAGCGCTGGATCACCTCCATCTTCGACCTGTTCGAGGAGAACGCCCGCTACTTCCCCGCGCTGCTGCCGGTGTGCTCCGAGCAGGACCCGCAGGCCGAGCTCGCTGCCGGGCGGGTGCCGGAGCTGCACGAGCTGAAGATGCACAACGGCACCGTGTACCGGTGGAACCGCCCGGTGTACGACACCGTCAACGGCGAGCCTCACCTGCGGATCGAGAACCGGGTGCTGCCGGCGGGGCCCAGCGTGCTGGACACCATGGCCGACGCCGCCTTCTACTACGGCACGCTGCGGGCGCTGGCCAACGACGAGCGTCCGCTGTGGACGCAGATGTCCTTCGACGCCGCCACCGAGAACCTGCACGCCGGCGCCAGGGACGGGCTGGGCGCCAAGCTGTACTGGCCCGACGCCGGCTGGATGAGCGTGAGCGAGCTGGTGCTGCGCAAGCTGCTGCCGCTGGCGCACGAGGGTCTCACCGCCTACGGGTTGTCCCAGCGCGCCATCGACCGCTACCTCGGGGTGATCGAGGGTCGCTGCGTGACCGGCCGCAACGGCGCGGTGTGGCAGCGCGAGCGAGTGGCGCAGCTGCAGCGCCAGGGCGCCGACCGGCGCAGCGCCCTCACCCAGATGCTGCACGACTACACCGAGGGGATGCACGCCGACCAGGCCGTGCACACCTGGGCGCTCTAGCTCAGCGGCGGTTGCGCACGATCATCAGCGGGCACTCCGCGGAGTGCAGCAGCGCGGTGCTGGTGGAGCCCAGCAGCAGCCCCCGGAAGCCCCCGCGGCCCCTCGAGCCCACCACCAGCAGCTGCGCACCCTCCGAGCAGGCGAGCAGGTGCCGCACCGGGCGGTCCTGCACCACCACCCGCTGCACCACCACGTCCGGGTAGCGATCGGTGAAGCCGGCCAGCGACTCCGCCAGCGCAGCCTTCTCCGCCGACTCGATCGACTCCCACGGCAGACCGCGGTCGGGGGTGGCCGGGCGCAGCGACTGGTCGCTCCAGGCGTGCACCGCGACCAGCTCCGCCCCCCGCAGGGACGCCTCCTCGAACGCGATGGCCAGGGCCGGCTCGCTCGCCGCGGAGCCGTCCACGCCGACCACCACCGCGCCCTCGCCCTCGCCCTCGCCCTCGCCCTCGCCCGAGACTGCGGGCGCCACGTCCGTGTCGTGCAGGATCACCACCGGACACTCGGCGTGGTGGGAGACCGCCGAGCTCACCGACCCGACCAGGCCGCTGGTGAGCTCACCGAGCCCGCGGGCCCCGACCACCACCATCCGGGCGCCGATGGAGAGCTCCACCAGCGCCTCGGCGGGCGCACCGGCCACCAGCTGCTTGTCCAGGCTGACGGGCTCGCCCGCCACCGAGCGCACCAGCTGCTCCGCCGCCTCCAGCTTCCGCCGGGCCTCGGCCACCTGGTCGTCGAAGAACCACTGGGGCATGCCGATCCCGCCGTAGGCGGCCATCGACACCGTCCACGCCGAGACCAGCACCAGCGGGGCGTGGTGCAGCTGGGCGGCCTCCGCCGCCCAGCGCACGGCCCGGTCTGATGCCGGCGATCCGTCGACGCCCACCACGATGCTGGGGTTAGCTGCCACCACTACCTCCTGTCCGCGCTGCACCGGTCGGTGACCGGCTCAGCTCACTCCTCGCTGCCGACCATCTGCTCGATGATGTCGGAGGCCTCGCGCAGGACGCGGCGCTGCGCCCCGGTCAGCTCGGACAGCCGGCTGTCCAGCCAGGCCTCCCGCGCGTTGATCTCCGCCTGCAGGTACTCCACACCGGGCTCGAGCACGCTGACGATCACCTGTCGGCCGTCGGTGGGGTGGGGCTTGCGCCCGATGAAGCTGAGGTCTTCCAGCACCGAGATGATCCGGGTCATCGACGGCGGCTGCACCCGCTCCTTGGCGGCCAGCGCGCCAGGAGTCATGGGTCCGTACACGTGCAAGGTGGACAACGCGGAGATGTGGGTGAGGCTGACCCGAGAGTCGGTGCGCTGGGCGCGGAGCCTCCGGTTGAGACGCAGCACGGACAACCGGAGATCGCTGGCGAGCTGGCTGTCGCGCTCCTCGGTCATGGGCACACAGTAGCGGTGATCACACCGGGGAGGCTGTGGTTACATGCACCGGTGCCCCACCACCCACCCGCCGCTCCCCCGCTGCCCCGACGGCTGGCCGACCCCCGGCCGGTGATCGCCGTGGGCACCGCCGCCTGGGTGGTGGCCCTGGTCGTGGTGCTCGTCCGTGCCGCCACCGGACACACCAACAGCATGGTCATCGCCACCTGCGCGGTGGGCGCCGCGCTGGGCGTGCTGGGCTACGGCGTCTTCTACTGGCAGCGCCGGGCGGTGCGCAGCGGCAGCCGCGGCAGCCAGCAAGGGCTGTCCTAGGGGCGGGTGCCGCTCGCGGCAGCGCCGATCACCGCTGCACTGGGCCTGCTCGTCCGCACCCAGCCCGCCACTAGCAGGCAGAGCGTGGCCCAGGCCGCGCCGATGAGCCACCCGCCCAGCACGTCCGTCGTCCAGTGCACGGCCAGGTACAGCCGGGACGCCCCGATGAGCGCCAGGTAGACCGCCGCGCCGATCCCGGCCACGGTGCGCAGCAGCACGGAGCGGGTGCAGGTGACCACCAGCACCACCACCAGGTAGGCCGCCACCATGGAGCCCAGCGCGTGCCCGGACGGGAACGACAGCGAGTGCAGCACGTTCAGCCGGGTGTCCAGCGGCGGGCGCTGCCGGTCGAACAACCGCTTGAGTCCCACCACCAGCACCACCGCACCCAAGCCGGTGACCACGGCCTGCCCGGCCAGCACCCACCAGCGCCGCAGCGCCGCGAACCCCGCCACCGCGGTCACCACCACCGTGGCCGCGATGGTGCCCCCGAGCTTGGTGACGGTGTCGAAGAAGGTGGTGGCGCCGGGGCTGCGGTGGTCCAGGGCGAAGCGCAGCACGGGGCTGTCGACGTCGCTGAGCCCGCTGCCGGTGAGCACGCTGAGGACCACCACCGCCGCCGCACCGAGCAGGGCCAGCAGGACCGCGACGCGCACGTCCAGGCGGCTCATCGGGAGTGCAGCAGCGCGTGCACCACGCCGCTGTCCTGGGCGTGCAGCACCTCCGCGTCGTCCACCCACCAGTCCACCCGGTGCGCCTGCTCCCCCACCTGCACGCGCAGCTGCTCGTGCAGCACCACCACGCCCTCGGGCACCGGGACTGCCAGGGCTGCGCAGGCCAGGACGGCCGGGGCCAGGCTCGCCCACGGGCGGGGCTGGCCGGCGGAGCGCACGTGGCCGGCGTGGCGCTCGGAGGCCAGCGGCAGGTCCAGGACGTCGGCCAGGTCCGCGGCGAGCTCGCCGGTCGGCCCCAGGACCACGGTGTCGGCCGGGCACACCTGCACCAGCCAGGGCTGGTCGAGCACCGCGGCCCCGGCACCGTCGACCACCGTGCCGCTGAGCGCGCGCACCCGCTCCGGCGGGTCCAGCTCGTCCAGCTCCACCGCCCCCGTGCGCACAGCCGTGGCCAGGGCCGAGTGGGCACCGGCCACCACCGCCACGCTGGGCTGCCGCGAGGGGTCAGCCAGGCGCCGCAGCAGCAGCGCGGCCAGCTCGGTGGAGGTGACCTCGGCGCCGGCCAGCACCGCCGCGGGCAGCGCCGGCAGCGGCGCGGGGTCCAGCAGACCAGCGAAGGTCGCGTCGTCGTGGTGGCGCCAGCACTCCAGCGGTACCCCGTCGAGCTCGGCGTGCCGGCGCAGCCACCAGGCGGTGTAGCCGCCGGGCTGGCGCAGCGCGGCCAGCGTCTCCGGCTCGGCGCACAGCAGGGTGAGCGCCTGCTCCCACCGGGCGGGGTCCACCAGGTCGAGGTCGCGCACGGCGAGCACGGTGGCCGGCTCGGGGTCGCAGCCGTCCCACCAGCGCTGCTCGTCGTCCAGGTCGTGGTCGGGCCCGGCAGGGTCGTCGTCGGCGAGGACGGCGAAGCCGTGACCCACGCCCACTGCCTGCAGCAGCCGGGGCCCGTGCTCGTCGACCACCCGCTGGGCGACCGTGGTGAACGGCGCATCGGCGGCCAGCACCGCTGCCAGCGGCGCGTCGGGCAGCAGCAGCTCGTCGGCCGGGCGCAGCTCACCGTCGACGTCGGGCAGCAGCAGCTCGCCGAGCCAGCGGTGCTCCCCCGGGCTCACCCCGGCGGCGTCCACCAGACCCAGCACCGCGGTGGCCAGCTCGGCGGCGGCCAGCGGGTCGTCCGGGTCGGCCTCGCGGACCACCTCCTGCAGCAGCTCGTCGGCCAGCAGCTCGCCGGGTCCGGCGGGCACGGCGCCGAGGCGGCGCAGCAGCGGGTGCGCCGCGTCAGGGTGCACCACCCGGATGCCGGGCACCGCCAGCGGCACCTCGGCCAGGATGGTGCTGCGCGGGCCCAGCACGGTGCGGCCGTCCACCAGCGGGACCGGCAGGCCGGCCAGCTCGTCGGCGGCGCGCTGATCGAGCACCAGCGGCTCCAGGGCGGCGTAGAGACGGTGCCACCACCCTGGCTCGCGGTGCACTGTGGACAGCTCCTCGGCCAGCGTCGCCAGCCCGGTGCGCGGCACCCCGAGGGCGACCAGCGCCGGGGCGTGCACGGCGGCGGACAGCTCGGCGTCGAGCAGCCCGGGCAGCACGTCGGCCAGCAGCGCGGTCAGCTCCGGGCCCGCCACGTCGAGCACCTGGGCGGCCCGGGGTGCCACCAGCCGGCGGGGACTCTCCTGCGCCGCGCCGTCCGGCCCAGCGTCCTCGGCCAGCGCGGCAGGCAGCCACGCGGCGTCGCGCAGCGCGGCCACGACCTCCTCGCGCAGCTGGGCGTCCACCGCACTGCGGGGAAAGCCCGGCAGCGGCACCAGCCGGGTGCGCTCCTCCGGCGGCACCGCGGCCACCAGCCGCGGGTAGGTGCCGGCCACCGGGCCCAGCGAGGTGCCGGGCAGCACCCGCCGCCGGTCCGGCTGCAGCGGCACGTCGGTGATGAGCATCGCGGGCAGCGACAGCTCCTCGTCGGTGGCGGTGGGGGCGTGCAGCACGTCGTCGCCCAGCGCGACCACCGCACCGTCCGCGCCCAGCCGGGCCAGCCACCGCACGGGGGTCACGGCACCGTCCGCAGGAGCGGCAGCATCGACGCACCACCAGCGCTGCGAGCCGACGGTCAGCTCGCGCAGCCCGGGGCCGAGCTCGCGCTCGGTGCGGTGCACCACCTCACCGTCCACCGAGATGCGCTGCAGCGCGGGCAGCGCCAGCAGCAGCTGCGGGGCCTGCAGCAGGAAGTCGGTGAGCAGGGCGGCGCCGTCCACGCCCTCGCGCAGCGGCAGCACCACCTCGGTGGCGGCGCCGGCGGGCGGCTGCTCGGCCACCGGCCAGGCCAGGCGGAGTACCGGCACCTCGGTGAGCCCGAGCTCGGCACGGGTGCGGGCAGCGGAGAACGCCACCGAGCCGGTGGTGGAGAGCAGCCGCGGCTCCTCGCTGACGGCGAGCACCGCGGTGAAGCCGACGCCGTAGCGTCCCACCCCGCTGGTCTTGCCCGAGGCCCGCAGGGCCGCCAGCGCCTGCACGCCGGAGAGCTCCAGCGGCTGTCCGGTGTTGGCCACCCGCAGCTCGCCATCGACGAGGCGGACGGTCAGCTCACCGGGCACCCCGGCCCGCGCCGCCGCGTCGGCGGCGTTCTGCGCAAGCTCGGTGAGCACCCGGTCGCGGTACCCCCCGCGCACCAGGTCGGCCTCGGTTGCCGTGTCCTCGCGCAGCCGGGTGGGTGAGCGCCGCCAGGCCTGCAGCACCGCGGCCCGCAGCTCAGCCAGACCGAACGGGTCGTCGGCCGACACTGCTGGTTCCGGAGTGCTCCGGGGGCTCACTCGCCCCGCGACGCCGAGTCAGGCTCCGGCGTCGGGGTGATCTCCTCGGACGGCTGGGCAACCCCGGCCTCGGGTGCTGCGGCGTCCGACACTGGGCTGTCCGACACTGGGCTGTCCGGTACTGGGCTGTCACCGGCGGGGCGGGTGGGCACGTCCACCAGCTCCAGGGCGGAGTCGTCGTAGACCACCTCCGAGACCGGGGTGGGCGAGAGGTCGACCACCACGGTGTCGGAGTGCGCGCCACAGCCGAACTCCGCGTGCACCACCTGGCCGTCGGCGGACATCTCGTTGCCGCACACCCCGAACGCTGCCCCCAGCGAGCCGGCGACGGGAAGGTAGTAGCCACAGGTGCCGCAGTGCAGCGGGACCACGGCGGCGCCGGGACCGTGCGGGCCGTCGTACCAGCGCTCCGCCGCGTCCAGCCGGCCCTCCAGGCTCATCACCTGGCGGCGGCCGAGCCCCACCTCGGTGGCCAGCGCCTCCACCGCGGGGTCGTCGCTGTAGAGGTAGCCCGGCACCAGGCGCGGGTCGTTCTCCGGCGGGGGCAGCAGGTCGCCGCTGCCCAGGTCACCGGCCTGGATGCGCTCCTCCCACGGCAGCCACTCCGGGGAGACCAGGGCGTCCGGGCCGGGCAGCAGCACGATCTCGCTGATGGTGACGTGGTCGGAGTCTGGCGCGGCGGCCACCACCACGGCCCACTCCCAGCCGCGGTAGCCCTTCAGCTCGGCGGCGAAGCGGTGGGTGGCGGCGCAGCCCTCGCTGTCCGGCTCGGCGTGCACCCCCAGGTGCGCACCGACCTCGCCCTCGTCGAGCTCCACGGCTGCGGCCCTGGCCAGCTCGACGGCCGCGGCGAGCACGGCACGCACCGGCTGCTCGTCGGCCGCCTGCGGCGACGCGTGCTGCTGGTCGACGGAGCTCGGGTCAGGGATGGTGCTGGTGCTGCTCACACCCCAATTGTGCCGCATCGTCTCAACCTCCTCCGCACGACCGATCCCGGACCGGCATGATGAGGCGATGTCCAGCTCGCTGCGCACCGTCGTGGCCGTGTGCTGCCTGCTGCTCACGGTGGCCGGGTGCGCCGGCCCAGCACCCGACCAGCTCGCTGCCGGCGGCGCGGGGCCGGCCCCCGAGCAGCTGCGCGTCGAGGTGCTCAGCACCCGGGCGCACGACCCGTCGGCGTTCACCCAGGGCCTGGAGGTGGCGGGCGGCCAGCTCTACGAGGGGACCGGGCTCGCCGGCCGCTCCCGGGTGACCCGCAGCGACCTGGCCACCGGCACCGAGCTGGCCTCCGCCGCCCTGCCGGCCGACCTGTTCGGCGAGGGCCTCACCGTGGTGGGCGACACCGTCTGGCAGCTGACCTGGCAGGACGGGGTGGCCCTGCGCCGGGACGCCACGACGCTTGCCGAGACGGGCCGGGCCAGCTACACCGGGGAAGGCTGGGGCTTGTGCCACCAGGACGGCCACCCGGACGGCGTGCTGGTGATGAGCGACGGCACCGACACGCTCACCTTCCGCGACCCCACCACCTTCGCCCCCACCGGGTCGGTGTCGGTGCGGCTGCAGGGGGCGCCGCTCACCCAGCTCAACGAGCTGGAGTGCGTGGCCGGCGCCGTGTGGGCCAACGTCTGGCAGACCGACCGGATCGTGCGGATCGATCCCGCGACCGGCACGGTGACCGCCGTGGTGGACGCCGCGGGGCTGCTCGACCGCTCCCAGGCACCCGGCGCCGACGTGCTGAACGGCATCGCCGCTGTGGGAGATCGCTTCCTGATCACCGGAAAGCTGTGGCCCACGACGTACGAAGTCCGTTTCGTCCCAGTTGCCGACGCGCCCTGAGCGGCGCACCCCCCTGGGCTCGCGCCAGGCGTCCGCCGTTGCGGCAGAATCAACCTCGTGACTGCTCATGGTGATGACACTGCCTCTCGTGGTGGCGCACAGGCACGGCGTGGCTGGAGCGCCGGCCGCAAGCAGTCCGCTGCCGGCGGCACCGAGCCGGCCGACGCCACCGTGCCCCTGAACCCGCGCCGGCGCGCCCGGATGGGCATCCGCCGCCCACAGGCCCGCCCCGACCGCACGCCACAGCCGGAACCCACCCCGCAGCCGGAACCCACCGCCGGCGTGGCGCCCCTCTTCCCGGCACCTGCCCACCCCGCGCCGGGGAACCTGGCGCCCAGCGAGGTGACGCCGCACGGCGTGGCGACGGAGCTGCCCGCCCCGACCGGCTACCGCCCGCCGGCACCGCTGCCCGAGCACCACCCCGGCCACGGGCACGGAGGCGACGGGCACAACGGGCACAACGAGCCGCCCACGGAGCGCTACCCCCTGCAGGCCCCGCCGACCCCGCGGCTGGCGCCGGAGGACGTCGCCACCCGCGAGCTCGAGAGCCCGGTCGGCCGCGCCACCACCCGCCAGGCGCCACGCAAGCTCACCGTCACCCGGGTGGCGGCCATGCGCAGTAAGCAGCTCACCCGCGACGGCATCCGGCAGTTCCACCGCGCCGCCAGCGCCGACGGCGCGGACAAGTCCGGGCTCACCTCGCTGACCTACGCCTCCATGGCCAACTACGCCTCGGACGCGGCGATCGCCGTCGCGCTGGCCAACACCCTGTTCTTCGCCGCCGCCACCGGGGAGAGCAAGGGCAAGGTGGCGCTGTACCTGCTCATCACGGTGGCCCCGTTCGCGGTGATCGCACCGCTGATCGGCCCGGCGCTGGACCGCATCCAGCGGGGCCGACGGCTGGCGCTGGCCGGCTCGTTCGTCGGCCGCGCCGTGCTCGCGGTGATCATGGCGCTGAACTTCAACAGCTGGCAGCTCTACCCCGCGGCGCTGGGCGTGCTGGTGTTCAGCAAGTCCTTCGGGGTGCTCAAGTCCTCCGTCATGCCCAGGGTGCTGCCACCCGGCATCAGCCTGGTCAAGAGCAACTCGCGGCTCACCGTGTTCGGCCTGGTCGGCACCATCGTGGTGGGCGGCATCGCCGGGGCCTGGGCCAGCGTGTTCGGCTCGGGCGGAGCCCTGTGGTTCAGCGCCGCGGTCATGCTCGTCGGCGCCTGGCTGTGCATGCGGATACCCAAGTGGGTGGAGGTCACCGAGGGCGAGGTGCGTACCTCGCTCGTCTACACCCACGCCGACGAGCGCGCGGAACGCTCGCCCAAGCGCCAGGGCAAGGCGGCCAAGCAGCCGCTGAGCAGCCTGGTGCTGGCCAGCCTGTGGGGCACCGGCAGCACCAGGGTGCTCACCGGGTTCATCACCCTGTACATCGCCTTCGTGGCCAAGGCCACCGCCGAGGGCGGGCTGATGTACGCGACCACCCTGGGCGCGGTGGGCGCCGGCGCCGGGCTGGGCAACTTCCTCGGCAACGCCATCGGGGCACGGATGACGCTGGGCAAGCCGGACGTGGTGATCATCTGGTGCGCGTCGGCGACGCTGGCCATGTGCGTGGTGGCCGCGCTGCTCCCCGGCCTGCCCACCGCCGCGCTGGCCACCCTGGTGGGAGCGACGGGCAGCGCGCTGGCCAAGGTGTCCCTGGACGCCACCATGCAGCGCGACCTGCCCGAGGAGGCCCGCGCCTCGGCGTTCGGTCGCTCGGAGACCGTGCTGCAGCTGTCCTGGGTGCTCGGCGGCGCGCTCGGCGTGCTGCTGCCGCCCAACTACTGGGTGGGCTTCACCGTCATCTCCGTGCTGCTGGCGCTGGGCACCACGCAGGCAGCCCTCACCCGCAATGGCCGCACCCTGCTGCCGGGACTCGGTGGCGACCGTCCCAGCCGCACCCCGACTGCTGCATCGGTGGCCTGAGCGCTCCCCTATCCTCAAGCGGTGCTGACACGCAACGGACGGCTGGTCGCGGCAGGGCTAGGAGTGCTGGCGGTGGTGGCCGCAGGCTGCTCGTCAGACCCGCACCTGCCCGAGATCACCTTCTTCGCCGACGGCGACACGGTGGCCACCGGCCCCACCACCTACTGCTCGCTGGACTTCACCGAGTGCCGCACCGGCAGCACCGCCGAGCTCCCGGTGCGGGTGGGCTCCCCGCTGCAGGTGTCACTGCCCACCGACATCGGTGACGCGCCCTGGCGGCTGCTGACCACCTACCGCACGCCGGCCGGTGCGGACGAGATCACCCAGCAGTACTTCCGGCCCGGCGAGCGCCTGGCCGTGACGGTGACCCCGCCCGACCCGTCGGCCCAGCTGACCGGCGTGGAGGTCCAGCTGCCGTCCGGGGCCACTGACGCGGACGGCAACCCGATCGCCCGCGCGACGTGGTCGGTGCGGACCGACCCCACGCCGGTCTCGGCGAGCTAGCTGTCCAGCTCGCGCGCCACCGCCCGGACCACCTCGGAGATGCGGTGCGCCGTCTTGCGGTCGGGGTAGCGCCCCTTGCGCAGGCTGGGCTGCACGGTGGCCTCGAGCATCGTGATCATGTCCTCGACCATCCCGTGCAGCTCGTCCGGCGTGTGCCGCTTCGCCGGGGCTGCCGGGGCCTGCTGCTTGATCGACGGCGTGGGCTCGACGATCTTCAGGCTGAGCGCCTGGGGTCCGCGCCGACCCGAGGCCATGCCGAACTCCACCTTCTGGCCTGCCTTCAGCGACTCGACGCCCTCGGGCAGCGCGGACGAGCGGACGTAGACGTCCTCGCCCTGCTCCTGGGAGAGAAAGCCGAAGCCCTTCTCCGCGTCGTACCACTTCACCTTGCCGGTTGGCACCCTGCTCACCTGTCCATCATTCGGTCGCAACTCCTGGGTCGCACCTCTAGCACGACGAACGCGCCCCTTGTCCGACTAGGGCGCGTTCGGTCCAGGATACCGGCCCAGGCCCGCGGCGGCACCACCATCAACCGGTCGCGCTACCGTGGGCGCGTGTCTCCCACCCCCGCCGGCACCACCCACGGCCGCTCCCGCCTGTTCACCACCGGCCTCGTCCTGTTCGCGCTGGGGGTGCTGGGCGTCCTCGCCATCTTCCTGAGCCGGCCGGTCGCCGACGTCGACCCGCCGCTGGCGCTGTACCTGATCGGCATGCTGGTGCCGGTGGGCCTGTTCCTCTCCGTGTTCTCCGCCTTCCGCGAGGGCCGCCGCACCCGCTGAGGCCCGCCCTCACGAGCCGGCGCGCCCCAGCAGCGCGGCGGACTGCTCGCGCATCTCCACCTTGCGCACCTTGCCGGTGACGGTCATCGGGAACTCCTCCACCACGTGCACGTAGCGGGGGATCTTGTAGTGGGCCAGGTGTCCGCTGCAGAACTCCCGCACGCTCTCCGCGGTGAGCGCGGGTGCGCCGGTGCGCAGCTGCACCCACACCATCAGCTCCTCGCCGTAGCGCTCGTCGGGCACGCCGATCACCTGGGCGTCGCGGATGTCGGGGTGGGTGTGCAGGAACTCCTCCACCTCGCGCGGGTACACGTTCTCCCCGCCGCGGATCACCATGTCCTTGATGCGGCCGGTGATCTGCAGGTAGCCGTCGTCGTCCATCACCGCCAGGTCGCCGGTGTGCATCCAGCCCTGCTCGTCCACCGCCTCGGCCGTGCGAGCCCGGTCGTCCCAGTAGCCGAGCATCACGCTGTAGCCGCGGGTGCACAGCTCGCCGGTCTCCCCGCGGGGCAGCACGTCACCGGTGGCGGGGTCGACCACCTGCACCTGCAGGTGCGGGCCCACCCGCCCCACCGTCTGCACCCGCCGCCGCGGGGAGTCGTCGGAGCGGGTCTGGGTGGACACCGGGGAGGTCTCGGTCATGCCGTAGCAGATGGACACCTCGGCCATGTGCATCCGATCGATCACCTGGCGCATCACCTCGGCCGGGCAGGGCGAGCCGGCCATGATGCCGGTGCGCAGCGAGGACAGGTCGTGCGCGGCGAAGTCGGGCAGGGACAGCTCGGCGATGAACATCGTCGGCACCCCGTAGAGGCTGGTGCACCGCTCCGCGGCCACCGCGGCGAGGGTCGCGGCGGGGTCGAAGCCCTCCGCGGGGATCACCATCGCCGCCCCGTGGCTGGTGCAGGCCAGGTTGCCCATCACCATCCCGAAGCAGTGGTAGAAGGGCACCGGGATGCAGACCCGGTCCCGCTCGCTGTAGTGGCAGAGCTCGCCCACCAGGTAGCCGTTGTTGAGGATGTTGCGGTGGCTGAGCGTGGCGCCCTTGGGGAAGCCGGTGGTGCCGGAGGTGTACTGGATGTTGATCGGGTCGTCCGGGTGCAGTCCCACCGCCACCGCTGCCACGGCCGCGTCGTCCCGGCCGCCTGCGGCGAGCGCGTCCCACGCGGGGGTGTCCAGCAGCACCACCTGCTCCAGCGCCACGCACCGTGGGGCCACCTCAGCGAGCATGGCGGCGTAGTCGGCGGCGCGGAAGCGCGGTGCGGCCACCACCAGGCGGATGCCGGCCTGGTCGAGGACGTACTCCAGCTCGTGCACCCGGTAGGCGGGGTTGACGTTGACCAGGATCGCGCCGACCTCGGCGGCGGCGTACTGGACGAGCGTCCACTCCGGACGGTTGGGCGACCAGATGCCGACTCGGTCGCCCACCGCGACGCCGGCCCGCAGCATCCCGGCGGCCAGCTCCAGCACCGCCGCGTGCAGCTCGTCGTAGCTCCACCGTCGGCCGGTGGGCACGTCCACCAGGGCGTCCCTGCTGCCGTGCCTGCGCACGGTGTCGGCGAGGTTGGCGCCGATGGTCGTGCTCAGCAGCGCCGGCGTGTCGGGTCCGCGCGCGAACGACGGCGCACCCGTTCCTGCTGGCTGCGCCACCCCTGGACCTGACCCCTGCTGCCGTTCCACCGGCATCCCCCTGCCCGCTGCACCCCTGCCGCCGCGCCGCGGCTGGCGGCGCCTGGTGCCATCGTGCCCGAACAGGCGGCTGCCGGGGAGACGCAGAACGCCCCGGCCGTGTGGCCGGGGCGTTCTCGTGGTTGCTGGTGGTTCTGGGTCAGTCGTCCCAGGGACCGAGATCTGATTCAGGCACTGTTGTTCCTCTCGAGCTGGCCGTCTCGACACACTTGTGGAGACGGTCTGTGACTTTCCTACTGCTTGGGGATGTCCCGCGGAGCAAGAACCGGGCGCGTGACGCGCTCTCGGGCAGCCGCTAGGTGGGCTGCTGCACCAACCGTACAGCACGGTGCGGCAAAGGGGAAGAAGGAGGGAAGAACGGACATCCGCCTACTCTGGTGGCATGAGGCTGCTGCTCAACATCATCTGGCTCGTGTTCGGTGGGATCTGGCTGGCCCTGGGCTACGTCCTGGCGGGAGCGATCTGCTGCGTGCTCATCGTGACCATCCCGTTCGGCATCGCCTCGTTCCGCATCGCCGGCTACGCGCTGTGGCCCTTCGGCAGTGACGTGGTGCGCAAGCCGACCGCGGGCGTCGGCTCGGCCGTCGGCAACGTCATCTGGTTCGTCTTCGCCGGTTGGTGGCTCGCCATCGGGCACGTGCTCAGCGCCATCGCGATGGCGATCACCATCATCGGCATCCCGCTGGCCGTGGCCAACCTGAAGATGATCCCGATCTCGCTGACCCCGCTCGGCAAGGACATCGTGGCAGCGCCACGCAGGTGACGCTGTGGCGGCGCCACGCAGGTGAGCACAGTGGCGGCGCCACGCCGATAGACATCGTGGCGGCGCCACGCCGATAGACACAGTGGCGGCGCAGGTGAGCCCCGCTCAGCCGAAGGGGCGGGCGGTGTGGCCGACCAGGTCCGCCACGGAGTCCAGCACCAGCGTGGGCCGGTAGGGAAAGCGCTCCACGCTGGCGACGGTGGAGATTCCGGTCATCACCAGGATGGTCTGCAGCCCCGCCTCCAGGCCGGAGACGATGTCGGTGTCCATCCGGTCGCCGATCATCAGGGTGTTCGCCGAGTGCGCGCCCAGCCTGCGCAGCCCGCTGCGCATCATCAGCGGGTTGGGCTTGCCGACGTAGTACGGCTCGTGGCCGGTGGCACGGGTGATCAGCGCCGCCACCGCCCCGGTGGCGGGCAGCGAGCCCTCCCGCGAGGGGCCGGTGGCGTCGGGGTTGGTGGCGATGAACCGGGCGCCACGCTCCACCAGCCGGATGGCGGTGGTGATGGCCTCGAAGGAGTAGGTACGGGTCTCGCCCAGCACCACGTAGTCGGGGTCGCGGTCGGTGAGGACGTAGCCGACGTCGTGCAGCGCGGTGGTCAGGCCGGACTCCCCCACCACGTAGGCGCTGCCCCCGGGACGCTGGGAGTCCAGGAACGTCGCGGTGGCCAGGGCCGAGGTCCAGATCGACTCCTCGGGCACGTCCAGGCCGGTGACCAGCAGCCGGGCGCGCAGGTCGCGCGGGGTGCGGATGGAGTTGTTGGTGAGCACCAGGAACGGGTTGCCGGCGGCCTGCAGCTCGGAGAGGAACACGTCGGCGCCGGGGACGATGGTGTCCTCGTGCACCAGCACGCCGTCCATGTCCATCAGGTAGGTCCAGGCGGCGGCGGCGTCCTTGCTGGCCTCGGGATCGCTGGCGCTCGGGTCGGTGCTCACCGTCCCAGTCTGACCCACCACGACCAGTCCTGGGCAGATCAGCGCAGGTGCACCCGGACCTCGGCTGCCTTGACCACGAAGTACGCGCGGTGCCCGGGCACCAGGTCCAGCTCGGCCACCGATGCCGTGGTGACGTCGGCCAGCAGCACCTCGCCGCCGTCCTGCACCGCACGCACCCGCACCAGCTGGCCCCGTGGCTCCACCGCCGTCACGCGCACCGGGACGGCGTTGCGCGGGCTGCCACCGGGTGGCTGCACGTGCACGGCCACGGCCAGCGGGTCGAACACGGCCACCGCGGGCTGCCCCGGGCGGCAGTCCTCGTCCAGCACACCGGCCAGGGCGGTGCCGCTGGTGGTGCGCAGCCCGCGCTCGGTCACGGTGCCCAGCAGCAGGTTCAGCCCGGCGATGCGGGCCGCGAAGGAGCTGCGGGGACGGCTGAGCACCTGTGCCGCCGGACCGGCCTCCACCACCTGACCGCCCTCGACCACCACCACCCGGTCGGCGAGCACCAGGGCGTCGAGCACGTCGTGGGTGACCAGCAGCGCGCTGCGTCCGCCCTCCTCGCGCAGCACCCGGCGCAGCACCGAGCGCATGGCCGGCGCCGCGCCCACGTCCAGCGCCGCCATCGGCTCGTCCAGCAGCAGCAGCGCGGGCTCAGCCGCCAGCGCCCGGGCCACCGCCACCCGCTGCGCCTGCCCACCCGACAGCGCCGCCGGCCGACGCCCCGCCAGCTCGGTGGCCCCGACCTCCGCCAACCAGCGCGCCGCGACGGTGGCGGCCGCGCGGCGTCCCTGCCCGGCGCTGCGGGGGCCGAACGCGACGTTGTCGGCCACGCTCAGGTGCGGGAACAGCAGCGGGTCCTGGGCCAGCAGCGCGACCCCGCGCCGGTGCGGTGGCACCCGGGTCCCCGTGCCGGTGTCCAGCAGCACCCGCCCGTCCAGGCTCACCCTCCCCTCGTCGGGGTGCAGCAGCCCGGCCACCACCGACAGCAGGGTGGACTTGCCTGCGCCGTTGGGCCCGAGCACCGCCACCACCTCACCGGCGCCCACCTCCAGCTCGAGCTCCACGCCGCGCGCGGCGACCTGCGCACGCACCGCCAGCGCACCGGTGCGCACCGGCCCGCCGGTCACAGCGCGCCCGAGCCGGCCCGGCCGCGCGCGGCCACCACCACCAGGACGGCGACCACCACCAGCACCAGCGACAGCGCGACTGCGGCGTCGGCGTCGGTCTCGCGCTGCAGGTAGATCTCCAGCGGCAGGGTGCGGGTGACGCCCTCCAGGCTGCCGGCGAAGGTGAGGGTGGCGCCGAACTCGCCGAGCGCACGGGCGAAGGAGAGCACCGCACCGGAGACCAGGCCGGGCAGCACCAGCGGCAGCGTCACCCGGCGCAGCACCGTCGCCGGACGCGCGCCCAGGGTGGCCGCGGCCGCCTCGTAGCGCTGCCCCGCGGTGCGCAGGGTGCCCTCCAGGCTCAGCACCAGGAACGGCAGCGCCACGAAGGTCTGCGCCAGCACCACCGCAGTGGTGGAGAAGGCGATCTGCAGTCCCAGCGCGTCCAGGTGCTGCCCGAGCAGGCCCCTGCGCCCGAAGGTGTACAGCAGCGCGATGCCGCCGACCACCGGGGGCAGCACCAGCGGCAGCAGCACCAGCGCCCGCAGCACCCGCAGGCCCGGCAGCTGTACGCGAGCGAGCACCAGGGCCATCGGCACGCCCAGCAGCACGCAAAGCACGGTGGCGGCGGCGGAGGTGCGCAGGCTCAGCCCCAGTGCGGCCAGCGCCGACGGCGAGGTGACCAGGGACGGCAGCTCGCTCCAGCGCACCGTGGCGACCATGCTCACCAGTGGCAGCAGCACGAACAGCGCGCCGATCACCGCGGGGACGAAGACCCAGCGCGGCACGCCCGAGAAGGTCCGCCCCGGACGGAGGACGTTCACGGCGCGGCGAGGCCGGCCTGGGCCAGCACGGTCCGGCCCTGCTCGCTGGTGAGCAGGGTGAGGAAGTCCTCGGCCAGCGCGGGGTCCTTGGCGCCGGTGAGGACGGCCGCGGGGTAGCGGTTGACCGCCGCGCCGCTCTCGGTGAAGTCGACCCCGCTGACGCGGCCCCCCGAGGTGGTGACGTCGCTGCGGTAGACCAGCCCGGCGTCGGCCTCCCCCACCACCACCTTGTTCAGCACGTCGGTCACGGACGACTCCTCGCTCACCGGGGCGAGGCGCACGCCCGCGGCACCGGCGGCCTTCGTGGCGGCGGTCCCGCACGGAACCTGCACGGCGCAGAGCACCACGGCGGTGCCCGGGCGAGCCAGGTCGGCCAGCCCGGTGACTCCGCGCGGGTTGCCCGGGGCGACGGCGATCTGCAGCGAGTTGGTGGCGAAGGTGGTGGGCGCGCCCGTCACCAGCCCGGCGTCGACCACTCGCCGCATCGTCGCCTCGTCGGCCGAGGCGAACACGTCGGCGGGCGCCCCCTGGTCGACCTGGGTGGCCAGCGCGGAGGAGCCGGCGAAGCTGTAGCTGACCCGGGTGCCGGGGTGGGCCTGCTCGAAGGCGGTGGCCAGCTGGGTGAAGGCCGGCTGCAGGGAGGCCGCGGCGAAGACGGTGAGCGTGCCCGGACCGTCGGCGCCGGTGCTGCACCCGGTGGCCGCGGAGACCGCCAGCACCGCCAGCCCGGCGGGCACCGCGTGGCGCAGACGCCGCCGCCGGCGCACCGTCACTGCTGCCCCTCGGGGGTCTCCACGATCACCGTCGTCGCCTTGACCACCGCGACGGCCACCCGGCCGGGCTCCAGGCCGAGCTCGCGCACCGCCTCGCTGCTCATCAGCGAGACCACGCGGTGCGGCCCACACTGCATCTCCACCTGAGCCATCACCTCGTCGGCCACCACCCGGGTCACCAGCCCGACGAAGCGGTTGCGCGCCGACCTCCCCACCCCGGACGGATCGGTGGTGGTGGGGGCGTGCGCGGTGGCGTGGGCGGCCAGCTCCGCCCCATCGACGACCATGCGTCCGGCGGTGTCGCGCTGCGCGCTGAGCGCCCCGGAGTCCACCCAGCGACGCACGGTGTCGTCACTGACGGCGAGCACTGCCGCCGCTTCACTAATCCTCAGCTGCGGCATGAATCGCACGCTATACCCGCGCGTGCGGAACAGCCATCCATGGCAGCCCCTGCGCGGGTCCCTTTGTCCTTCTGCTGCCCCTCGTCGGCCTCGATAGGCTGGCCGCATGACCGTTGTCTCACTTGGCCTGCCCGTGCCGGGCCGCGGTGGCGTCACCCCGCCACGCGACCCGGCGCGCCCGCAGACCTCGGCCCTGCTGGACTCCCACGGCCGGGTCGCCACGGACCTGCGGATCTCGCTCACCGACCGCTGCAACCTGCGGTGCACCTACTGCATGCCGGCCGAGGGCCTGGACTGGCTGCCCACCTCCGAGCTGCTCACCCGCGCGGAGCTGGCCCGGCTGATCCGCATCGCCGTCACCGACCTGGGCGTGCGCGAGCTGCGCTTCACCGGCGGCGAGCCGCTGCTGCGCGGCGACCTCGCCGGGATCATCGCCGACGCCGCCGCGCTGCGTCCGCGGCCGGAGATCTCGCTGACCACCAACGGGCTCGGCCTGGTCCGCAAGGCCAAGGCCCTGCGCGCCGCGGGCCTGGACCGGGTGAACGTCTCGCTGGACACCGTCCGCCCCGAGCTGTTCCACCAGATCACCCGCCGCGACCGGCTGGCCGACGTCCTCGCCGGGATGCGGGCCGCGGCCGACGCCGGGCTGACGCCGGTGAAGGTGAACGCGGTGCTGATGCGGGGCATCAACGACGACCACGCGCCCGAGCTGCTGCAGTTCTGCCTGGAGCACGGCTACGAGCTGCGGATCATCGAGCAGATGCCGCTGGACGCCCAGCACGGCTGGGAGCGCAGCGAGATGGTCACCGCCGAGGAGATCCTGGCCTCGCTGCGCACCGCCTACGCGCTCACTCCCGACAGCGAGGCGCGCGGAGCCGCGCCCGCCGAGCGCTGGCTGGTCGACGGCGGACCCGCGACGGTCGGCGTCATCGCCTCGGTCACCCGACCCTTCTGCGGTGACTGCGACCGCACCCGGCTCACCGCCGACGGCCAGGTCCGCAGCTGCCTGTTCTCCACCGGCGAGACCGACCTGCGCGACCTGCTGCGCTCCGACGCCGGTGACGACGCGATCGCGCAGCGCTGGCAGGACGCCATGTGGGCCAAGCTGCCGGGTCACGGGATCAACGACCCCGGCTTCCTGCAGCCCACCCGCCCGATGAGCGCGATCGGGGGCTGACTCGTGAGCGCCTCCCCGGAGAGCACCAGCCCGACGACCAGCGCACCCGCCATCGAGCTGGAGGTGCGCTACTTCGCCGCGGCGCGGGCCGCGGCGGGCACCCCCACCGAGATCGTGAGCGCGCCGGCCGGCACCACGCTCAGCACGCTGCTGGCCGTCCTCGCGGAGCGACACCCGCCCCTGGTCGAGGTGCTCAAGCGTTGCTCGTTCCTGCTCGACGAGGTCGCCGTCCGCGACCGCGAGCGGCCGCTGCCCCCCGGCGGCACCGTCGACGTGCTGCCACCTTTCGCGGGCGGATAACAGTCAGATAAACGTCTGGCCAAACGTGATCTCGGTCACATCACGGCGGGATAACGAGTCCGCAACGAACAGACGCGTCAGTGCCCTGACCTGGAGTTATGCCGGGATCGTCAACCGTGGCAGGGGCGTTACAGGTAACAAATCGGCCACAGTGGACGAGGTGACGGCAGCCTGCACCGCACGTACCGTTCCCCCTGGCCGGAACAGCCCCGGCCGAACCGGTCCGCCGCGCCAAACCCTGCTCCGTGGGAACCGGTTACCTCGAGAACCATCAGGAGCAGGGACGGAGGACCCACGTTCGGGCAGCCGAACGACGGGCCGAGGCGCAGATCTGCTGCCTAGGTCCTTGGGGTGAAGCGAAACCACTCGAGCCACGGGTGGGGAAGCCGGGCTACCTCTCAGCCCGAACCCGACAGCTGACTTCGCAGGCGCGTATGGAGAGGATCCACCCAGATGTCCCGTACCCAAGGCCGTCACCGCAAGCCCACCACCACCAGCCGCACCGTCGCCAAGGTCGCTCTGACCGGCATGGTCGTCGGCGCCCCTCTCACCGTGCTGGCCGCGCCCGCCTCGGCGGCCTCCGCCAGCCAGTGGGATGCAGTCGCCCAGTGCGAGAGCACCGGCAACTGGTCCATCGCCAACGGCAACGGCTTCTACGGCGGCCTGCAGTTCACCGCCAGCACCTGGAAGGCCTTCGGCGGCCACGCCTACGCCCCGCAGGCCAACCAGGCCAGCAAGGCCCAGCAGATCGCCATCGCCGAGCGCGTCCTCGCCGGCCAGGGCAAGGGTGCCTGGCCCGTCTGCGGCAAGGTGCTGACCGGCTCGGGCAACGCGTCGGCCACCGCCGGTGCCAGCGCCCCGCAGGCGTCCACCAAGTCGGCCCCCAAGGCTGCTGCTCCCAAGGCTGCCGCCCCGAAGGCTGCTCCCAAGGCTGTCGCCCCCAAGGCTGCTGCTCCGAAGGCTGCCGCCCCCAAGGTCGCGACCAAGGCCACCACCAAGACCACGACCAAGGCGGCGACCTCCTCGGCCGGCACCTACACGGTCAAGTCCGGTGACACGCTGTCCGGCATCGCCCGCTCGCAGGGCATCTCCGGTGGCTACCAGGCCATCTTCCAGCTGAACAAGGGCACCATCAGCAACGTCAACGTGATCTACCCCGGCCAGGTCCTCCACCTGGGCTGATCCACAGCACCACAGCAGAAGACCCCGGCAGCCTCCACGGTGCCGGGGTCTTCTGCTGCGCCACCAGGTTGTGGGGCCAGGCCGTCGCGCTCAGGCGCAGCCGACCCACTCGTCGGTGCCGTCCGGGAACACCTGGCGCTTCCACACCGGGATGCGCGCCTTGACCTCGTCCACCAGCAGCGCGCAGACCTGGAACGCCTCGGCCCGGTGGTCGGCCGAGACCGCGCACGCCAGCGCGACGTCGCCGATGCCCAGTGGACCGACCCGGTGGCTCACCGCCACCGCCCGCACCCCCGGCACCCGCGCCGCGACATCAGCGGCCACCTCGGCCACCAGCGCACCCGCCGTGGGGTGCGCGGAGTACTCCAGCGCGGTGACGGTGCGGCCCCCGTCGTGGTCGCGGACCACCCCGGCGAAGCTCACCACCGCACCAGCGGCCTGCTCGGCCACCAGCGCCTCGTGCTCGGCCAGGCTCAGCTCGTCCTCGGTCACCAGCGCCCGCGCCACGTGTGCCGTCACCGGTGGTCGCCCCCCGCCAGCTGGTCCAGCGCGTGGTCGAGCACCGGCTCCAGCACCGCGAGCCCGTCCCGGACGCCGCCGGTGGAGCCGGGCAGGTTCACCACCAGGGTGCGGCCGGCCACCCCGGCCACGCCGCGGGAGAGGATCGCCGTGGGCACTGCGTCCGAGCCCGCGGCCCGGACGGCGTCGGCCAGCCCGGGCACCTCGTAGTCGAGCAGCGCGCGGGTGAGCTCGGGAGTCGCGTCGGTGGGGCTGATGCCGGTGCCACCGGTGGTGAGGACGAGGCCGGGGGCAGCGGCGAGGGCAGTCCGCAGGGCCTGGGCCACCGGCTCGCCGTCGGCAACCACCACGGGCTCGTCCACCTGGTGGCCGTGCTCGCGCAGCCAGTCCACGATGATCGGTCCGGTGCGGTCCGGGTAGACCCCGCCGGCGGCCCGGGTGGAGGCCACCACCACCACGGCGCGGCTCACGGCCGGCTCCAGTGGCCGGTCTTGCCGCCGTCCTTGGTCTCCACGCGCACGCCATCCATGGTGGCGGCGGGGTCCACCGCCTTGACCATGTCGTGCAGGGTCAGCCCGGCCACCGCCACGGCGGTGAGGGCCTCCATCTCCACCCCGGTGCGGTCGGTGGTGCGGACGGTGGCGGTGACGGCGACGTCGGCCTCCCCCAGCCGCAGGTCCACCACCACCCCGGACAGCGCGATGGGATGGCACAGCGGAACCAGGTCGGGGGTGCGCTTGGCGGCCATGATGCCGGCGATGCGCGCCGTGGCCAGGGCGTCGCCCTTGGGCAGCCCGTCCCGGCGCAGCAGCTCGACCACCTCAGCCGTGGTGCGGAAGGTGCCGGTGGCCACCGCGGTGCGGGCCGTGGCGTCCTTGCCGGTCACGTCGACCATGCGGGCCTGGCCCGCCGCGTCGACGTGGGTCAGCTCGGGCTTGCTCATCGGAGGACCTCGTCTGCTCGGACGCGGGCGGAGCCGGTCGTCCTGCGCCGACCGACGCCGGCCGCGTGGGTGGTGCCTCCCAGGTGGGACGGCTCCCTAGCGGTTGATGACCGTCGTCGGGTGCACGTAGGGAAGCTGGTCCGCGGGCAGCGGGAACTCGGTGTCGCCGAAGGGCGAGAGCCCACCCGCGACAGTCGAGGCCAGCTCGCTCACGGCGTGCTCACCCTCCGGGACCTTCGGCCACGACGGGTCGACCCAGCGCTTGCTCTTCTTGCCATCTGCTTTCGCCACACGGACATTCTGACAGTGCGCTGCCACTGCCGTACAGGGCAGGTCACTACCGTAGGCAGTGATGTCTGACCCACGGAGCCTCGCCGCCTGGTTGAGCCGCCAGTCCGACCAGCAGCTGAGCACCCTGCTGGAGCTGCGGCCGGACCTTGCTGTGCCGCCGCCTGCCGACTCCCAGGTGCTCGCCAACCGGGCGGGCCTGCGCGCCTCGGTGGTTCGCGCCGCAGACGAGCTCACCGCGTTCGAGCTGGCGGTGCTGGAGGCCCTGGTGCTGGCCCAGGCCGACGCCGAGCCGGTGTCGGTGGCCGACGTCCGCGAGCTGCTCGGCAGCTCCGTGCCTGCCACCAAGGTCAACGCCGCGCTGGAGCGGCTGCGTGCCCAGGCCCTGGTGTGGGGACCGGACAAGCAGCTCGACGGCATCCGGGTGGCCCCGGCCATGCGGGAGGTGCTGCCGCGCGCCGGCCAGGTGGGTCGCCCGTCCGCCGCACTGGTCGACGCCGACGTCCCCGCCATGCTCGCCGAGCTCGACGCCGCCCGGCTCGGGCTGCTGACCACCTTGGCCAAGGGCGCCCCCTTCGGCCGCACCCGCGACGCCGCACCGGGAACACCAGCGGATCGCCCGGTGCAACAGCTGCTGCGGGCGGGTCTGCTGCTGCCGGTGGACGACCAGACGGTGGAGCTGCCCAGCCAGGTGAGCGCGGTGCTCCGCGGCGGCAGCCCGATGGGCGAGATCAGCCCCACCGAGCCGCGGGCGACGCCGACCAGCGTGACGCGCCAGGACATGGACTCCGCCGCCGCCGGCGCCGCGCTGGAGCTGCTGCGGCACTGCACCGACCTGCTCGCGGCCCTCGGTGCCGCGCCGGCCCCCACCCTGCGCTCCGGCGGCCTCGGGGTGCGCGAGCTGCGTCGGCTGGCCAAGCAGACCGGCATCGACGAGGCGGCGCTGCCCCTGCTGCTGGAGCTGCTGGCCGCGGCCGGGCTGGTGGCCTCCGACGAGGCGGCGGACCCGGCGTGGACGCCGACGACGCACGCCGACACCTGGGCGGTGGCCGAGCCGGCGGCACGCTGGGCCGAGCTGGCCACGGCCTGGCTGGAGCTGCCACGCCTGCCCGGGCTGGTCGGGGAGCGCGACGAGCGCGACAAAGCGCTGGCCACCCTGTCCGAGGAGCTGCGCCGCCCGCTCGCCCCGCGCGACCGCCGCCGCGTGCTGCAGGTGCTCGCCGACCTGCCGCCCGGCTCCGCGCTGGACGCCGCCCAGGTAGGGACCGCGCTGTCGTGGCGCCGGCCCCGCTGGGGCGGGCGGCTGCGGGAGGACCTCATCCGCTGGACGCTGGCCGAGGCCACCACGGTGGGCGTGCTGGGCCGCGGGGCGCTGAGCACCCCGGGGCGTGCCCTGCTCGCCGGTGGCGACGTCGAGGCGGCCATGGCGGTGGCGCTGCCCGCCCCGGTGGACCACGTGCTGGTGCAGGCCGACCTGACCGTGGTGGCGCCGGGACCGCTGGAGCCCGAGCTGGAGCAGGACATCGCCCTGGTGGCCGACGTGGAGTCGGCCGGGGCGGCCACCGTCTACCGGGTGGGCCCGTCCAGCGTGCGCCGCGCGCTGGACGCCGGGCGCAGCGCCGCGGAGCTGCACGCGCTGTTCGCCGAGCGCTCGCACACCCCGGTCCCCCAGGCGCTCACCTACCTCATCGACGACGTGGCCCGCCGGCACGGCCGGCTGCGCACGGGTACCGCCGGGTCGTTCGTGCGCTGCGACGACGAGGCGCTGCTGTCGGAGGTGGTGGCCTCACCGATCGCTGACGAGCTGGGCCTGCGGCGTCTCGCCCCCACGGTGGCGGTGGCGCCGGTGTCGCTGGCCGAGCTGCTGGAGGGGCTGCGCTCGGCGGGCTTCGCCCCGGCCGCTGAGGACCCCACCGGAGCAGTGCTGGACCTGCGCCCGCGGGGTGCGCGGGTGGAGGCACGGCGCAGCCGCCGCCGCTCGCCCGTGCCCACCCCGCCCAGCGCGGAGCAGCGTGCCGCGGTGGTGCGCGGCGTGCGCGCCGGCGACCGGGCGGCCACCATGACACCGGCCAACCGGGTGGTCTCCGACGGCAGCCGAGCCAGCGGCATGGCCACCATGGCGGTGCTGCAGCAGGCCGCCCGGGAGCGGCGCAGCGTGTGGATCGGCTACGTCGACGCCCAGGGCACCGCCAGCCAGCGGGTGGTGGAACCGGTGAGCGTGGGCGCCGGAGTGCTCGAGGGCTTCGACTCCGCCGCCGCCGGCATCCGCCGCTTCGCCCTGCACCGCATCACCTCGGTGGCCCTCACCGACGAGTGAGCGCCCTGGCCGGGTCGGGCTAGGGGTCGACCAGGCAGAAGGTGCGGGCCGGCTGCGGGAAGCTCAGCACGTCGACGTCACTGATCCCGGCGCAGAGGCTCTTGCCGGCGGAGTCCTCCACGCGCTTGGCCACCTTGACCACCGCCTCCGCGCTGGCGCAGTCAGCGTTCTTGACTCCCTTGCTCATGGCGCCCTCGGCGGCGTCGGCGACGCCGTAGCAGCTGCCTTCGGTGAAGTTGGGAACCAGGCAGAGCAGCGTGCGGTCGTCGCCGTCGCCGTCGGTCAGCGTCAGGGGGACGTACTCCTTGTTCGGGCACACGTTGGGCGCCTCGAGCTTCTTGCCCACCTGGTAGAGCGCCTCGGTCTGGTCGCAGCCGGCCCGCTCCACGTCGGAGTCGGTGTCGGAGAACGTGGCGATGACCAGGCAGTCACCCTCGTCGGCCGTGCTGACGCTGCTGCCGATCACCCCGCCCACCGCCAGCCCGACCACCACGACCACCAGGAGCACCACGGCTCCCGCCGCGCTGCCCAGGGTCCAGAACAGCCGCTTGCGGCTCCGGGGCGGCGGCCCCGGGTACGGGCCCGGCTGGGGGTACGGGTTCTGCTGGGGGTAGGGATTTGGCTGGGCGTACGGACCCGGCTGGGGGTACGGACCCGGCGGGGGCGGCGGGCCCTGCGGGTAGCCGCCCTGGTGGGGGTAGCCGGGCCCCGGGGCCCGGGCCTGGCCGAACGGCGGACCCTGGGGCGGTCCGGGTGGCGGTGTGGTCATCGGCGTGGCCCTTCCCTGGTGACGGCACGCACAGCGTAGCCACACAAGCACCGTCTGCGAACGACTTTCGGTGTGGCTCAGCACAGCAGGTGGCACCGCGGGCCTCGCAGGGAGGAAGATGAATGGTTGCCGCAGAAACCCAGGAGGACGTGTGACCGACGGACCGTTGATCGTCCAGTCCGACAAGACGCTGTTGCTCGAGATGGACCACGAGCTGGCCGGTGAGGCCCGGCAGGCCATCGCCCCGTTCGCCGAGCTCGAGCGAGCCCCCGAGCACGTGCACACCTACCGGATCACCCCGCTGGCCCTCTGGAACGCCCGCGCCGCCGGGCACGACGCCGAGCAGGTGGTCGACGCCCTGGTCCGCTTCTCCCGCTACGCGGTGCCCCAGGCGCTCCTGGTGGACATCGTGGACACCATGGGCCGCTACGGCCGGCTGCAGCTGGTCAAGAGCCCGGCGCACGGCCTGGTGCTCATCAGCCTCGACCGAGCAGTGCTCGAAGAGATCATGCGGCACAAGAAGATCGCCCCCATGCTCGGCGCACGGGTGGACGACGACACGGTGGTCGTCCACCCGTCCGAGCGGGGCCGGCTCAAGCAGATGCTGCTCAAGGTCGGCTGGCCGGCGGAAGACCTCGCCGGCTACGTGGACGGCGAGGCGCACGACATCTCCCTGGACAGCGGCGAGCCCGGGGACGAGGGCTACTGGGAGCTGCGCGACTACCAGCAGATGGCGGCCGACTCCTTCTGGGCCGGCGGCTCCGGCGTGGTGGTGCTGCCCTGCGGCGCCGGCAAGACCATGGTCGGCGCAGCCGCCATGGCCAAGGCCAAGGCCACCACGCTCATCCTGGTGACCAACACCGTGGCCGGACGGCAGTGGAAGCGTGAGCTGGTGGCCCGCACCTCCCTCACCGAGGACGAGATCGGCGAGTACTCCGGTGAGCGCAAGGAGATCCGTCCGGTCACCATCGCCACCTACCAGGTGGTCACCCGCAAGACCAAGGGCGAGTACCGCCACCTGGAGCTGTTCGACTCCCGGGACTGGGGCCTGGTGATCTACGACGAGGTGCACCTGCTCCCGGCGCCGGTGTTCCGGATGACGGCCGACCTGCAGTCGCGTCGCCGACTGGGTCTCACCGCCACGCTGGTGCGTGAGGACGGCCGCGAGGGTGACGTGTTCAGCCTGATCGGCCCCAAGCGCTACGACGCGCCGTGGAAGGACATCGAGGAGCAGGGCTGGATCGCGCCTGCGGAGTGCATCGAGGTGCGGGTGACGCTCACCGACGCCGAGCGGCTGGCCTACGCCACCGCCGAGCCGGAGGAGCGCTACAAGCTGTGCTCCACCGCGCGCACCAAGATGCCGGTGGTCAAGTCCATCCTGGAGCGCCACCCCGGGGCGCCCACCCTGGTGATCGGCGCCTACCTCGACCAGCTCGACGAGCTCGGGGAGGCGCTGGGGGCACCGGTGATCCAGGGATCCACCCGGAACAAGGAGCGGGAGAAGCTCTTTGACGAGTTCCGCCGCGGGGAGATCCAGACCCTGGTGGTGAGCAAGGTGGCCAACTTCTCCATCGACCTGCCGGAGGCCTCGGTGGCGGTGCAGGTGTCGGGGACGTTCGGCTCACGCCAGGAGGAGGCACAGCGACTGGGCCGGCTGCTGCGACCCAAGCACGACGGCGGGCAGGCGCACTTCTACTCGGTGGTCGCCCGCGACACCCTGGACGCCGACTACGCCGCCCACCGGCAGCGGTTCCTGGCCGAGCAGGGCTACGCCTACCGGATCACCGATGCCGACGACCTGCTGGGGCCGCCGATCCCCGAGGTCGGCTGACACCAGCCCCACGACCACGTCAGCCCCGCCGGAGCTCCGGCGGGGCTGAGGTGGTTCTGCGCGTCGGACTACTTGTGCCGGCGGTGGGCGGACAGGTCGACGAGTGCCCGCTGCGGGGCGAGCACCGCCTCCAGGTACGACGGGATCACGGTGCGCGGCTTGGGCTTCGGCTTGGCCAGCCAGCCGACGATCCCGCCCACCACCAGCCCGAGCGCGACCCCGGCGATCACCGGGAGCGCCTGCTTGAGCATGGCGCTGCCGCCGGCCATCTCCATCAGGTCGATGGCCTCGGCCGAGGTGGACTCCGACGGCCACCCGTGCCCGTCCGTCCCGTCGCTGGAGGAGGTCCCTGCCGCCGCGGGTGCCGGCTGGCTGCTTGGCGGCGTCGCGCTGGGCCCGGACGAGCTGGACGGGGCCGAGGTGGCTGACGTCGGCGTGGACGGCGCGGCCGCGGACGTGCCGGCCGTGGTGGTCCCGGTGGTGGTGGCTTCGGTGGTGGTGGATGGAGCGGTGGTGGCCGCGCCGCTCGCCACGGCGCCCTCGCTCGCCCCTGAGCCGAGCCGCTCGCTCAGGCACTGGGCGAACTGCCCGATGATCTTGCCGCCCACGTCCACGATGAGGCCGCGCCCCATCTGCGCGGGCTTGCCGGTGATGTTCAGGTCGGTCTTGACCACCACCTTGGTGCTGCCAGAGCCATTCTCGGAGAGAATGGCCGTCACCTTGGCACTGGCTTGCCCGTTGCCACGAGAATCCTTGCCCTTGGCGTCGATCACCGCAGTGTGGGTGCTCTCGTCGGCGCTGACGTAAGTCCCGGTTCCCTTGTACAACATGGCAATCGGTCCCAGCTTGACCTTGACGGTGCCGGTGAAGGACGTGTCGTCGGAGCCGGTCAGCGTGGCGCCGGGGAAGCACGGCGCCACCCGCGGCGGCTCGAGAAAAGCCGTCCAGACCTCGCCAATAGGTGCGTCGACCGTGAAATCGTGTTCCATCTCCATCAAATCACCCTATCCATTCAGGCCACCGCGTTCCTCCGCCAAGTTACGCCGTGGCTGTGACGGCAACCACACCCGGGCACGACCGCCCGCTCAGCGCCGCCGCAGCCACCAGAGCACGAACGTGCCCACGGTCAGCGCGACCAGCACGGGCGCGAACCAGGCCATCTCGCCGCCAGCCGGCGAGGACTGCACCGGCGCGCCACGGCCGGGTCCGGACCCGCTCGCAGCGGGTCCCGCGGGGCCCGGCTCGTCGCCCTCGCCGGACGCCCCCTGGGCGGTCTCGGTGCCGGTGGCCGAGCGCGGGGTGGGGGTGGGCGCCCCGATGGCCCCGGGCATCTCCGCCCCCGTGGGCTCGGGCCCGGCTCCCTTGCCGTCGGCCGCGCTGGTGGCGCCTGAGTCGGTCGTCCCTGAGTCGGACACGTGCCTCTCCTGTCTGCTGTGGATGGACGAGCTAGGTCAGGAGATGCCGGCGGCCGCCGACACCGCCCGACGGGTGAGCACCCCGGCCAGGTGGGTGCGGTAGGCCGCGTCGGCACCGACGTCGCTGCCCGGTGAGGTGCCGACCCCGGCCTGCGCCGCGGCGGCGCGGACCGACTCGGCGGTGGCCGGCTGGCCGAGCAGCGCGGCCTCCACCGCGGCCGCCCGCACGGGCGTGGACGCCATGTTGGTCAGCGCCACCTTGGCCTGCGCGATGGTGCCGCCCTCCAGCCGCACGGCTGCCGCGACCGCCACCACCGACCACGCCTGCGCCACCCGCTGGAACTTCTCGTAGCGGGCCCCCCAGCCGGTGTGCCGAGGGAGGCGGACCTGGGTGAGCAGCTCGCCCGGCTGCACCGCGGTGGTGAAGAGGTCCTGGAAGAAGTCCGCCGCGGCCACGGTGCGGGTGCCCGTGGGCGAGGCGAGCACCAGCGACGCGTCCAGGGCCAGCACCGGCGCGCCGAGGTCACCGGCGGGGTCGGCGTGCACCAGAGCCCCGCCGAGCGTGCCGCGGTGACGGATCTGCGGGTCGGCCACGGTGGCGGTGGTGAGCGCGAGCAGCGCCGCGTGCTCGGCCACCAGCGGGCTGTGCAGCACGTCGTGGTGGGTGGTCATCGCGCCGATCACCAGCTCGTCGCCCTCCACCGCGATGCCCCGCAGCTCGGCCACCTTGTTCAGGTCCACCACCAGGGTGGGGGCGGCCATCCGCAGCCGCAGCACCGGCATCAGGCTCTGCCCGCCGCCGAGCACCTTGGCGTCCTCGCCGCCGGCGGCCAGCACCTGCAGCGCCTCGGCGACCGTCGTCGGCGCCACGTAGTCGAAGCTCCCGGGGATCATGCGAGTCCTCCCTCGTCGGTGGTGCTGGTGGACTCGTCCACCGAGCCGGAGGCGTCGGTGGTGCCCAGGCCGCCGCCAGCCTCGGGGGTGTTGCGCCCCGCGGGCCCGCCGGCGTCCAGGCCGCCCCTGGCCTGCTCCAGCGCCCGCCACACCCGCTGCGGCGAGCACGGCATCTCGATGTCGCGCACGCCGTGCTGGCGCACCGCGTCGAGCACGGCGTTGACCACGGCCGGCGTGGAGGCGATGGTGCCCGCCTCGCCCACTCCCTTCACGCCCAGCACGTTGGACGTCGCGAGGGTCTCGGTGCGCTCGGTGGTGAAGTGCGGCAGGTCCATCGCCGAGGGCAGCAGGTAGTCGGCCATGGTGCCGGTGAGCAGGGTCCCGCCGTCGTCGTAGATCGCCTCCTCGTACAGCGCCTGGGCGATGCCCTGGGCCAGCCCACCGTGGATCTGGCCCTCCACGATCATCGGGTTGACCACCTGCCCCACGTCGTCCACGCAGACGTAGCGGTAGATCTGCACGAACCCGGTCTCGGTGTCCACCTCCACCGCGCAGAGGTGGGTGCCGTGCGGGTAGCTGAAGTTCTCCGGGTCGAAGGTGGCCTGGGAGTCCAGGCTGGGCTCCACCCCGTCGGGCAGGTTGTGCGCGGTGAACACCGCCAGGGAGATGTCGGCGATGCCCAGGCCCGCCTCGGTGCCGCGCACGGTGAACCGGCCACCGGCGAACTCCAGGTCCTCCGGGGCACACTCCAGCAGGTGTGCGGCGATCGGCCGGGCCTTGTCGATCACCTTGTCGGCGGCCTGCACGATGGCGACGCCCCCGACCACCAGCGAGCGGGACCCGTAGGTGTCCAGACCCTTGGGCGAGGACTGGGTGTCGCCGTGCAGCAGCTCGACGTCCTCGAAGGCCACGCCGAGCCGGTCGGCGACAATCTGGCTGAACGCCGTCTCGTGCCCCTGCCCGTGCGGGGTGACGCCGGTGACCACCTCGACCTTGCCGGTGGGCAGCATCCGGATGGCGGCGTGCTCCCACCCGCCCGAGCCGAAGTTCAGCTGGCCCAGCACCCGCGAGGGCGCCAGCCCGCACATCTCGGTGAACGTGGAGATGCCGATGCCCAGCTGCAGGGTGTCGCCGGACTCCCGGCGGCGCTGCTGCTCCGCGCGCAGCCCCGCGTAGTCGAACAGCTCCATCGCCTTGTCTGTGGACGCCTCGTAGTTGCCGGTGTCGTAGGTGAGCCCGGCGACCGTGGTGAAGGGGAACTCCTCGTGGGTGATCCAGTTCTTCCGGCGCAGCTCCATCGGTTCCATGTCCAGCTCGACCGCCAGCTCGTCCATGATCCGCTCGATGCCGAAGGTGGCCTCGGGCCGGCCCGCGCCGCGGTAGGCGTCCGTCCACGCCTTGGTGGTGAAGACGTTGGTGCAGCTGAAGTGGTACGCCGGGAACTTGTAGATGGAGTTGAACATGAACGCGCCGAGGATGGGCACGCCCGGGGTGACCAGCCCGAGGTAGGCGCCCATGTCGGCCATCAGCTCCACCGTGAGGCCGGTGACGGTGCCGTCCCGCCGGGCGGTGATGGTGATGTCCTGGATCTGGTCCCGGCCGTGGTGGGCGGCCAGCAGCGACTCCGAGCGCGACTCGGTGTACTTGACCGGCCGGCCGAGCCGACGGCCCAGCATCACCGCGAGCACCTCCTCCGGCGTGATCTGCAGCTTGCCGCCGAAGCCGCCGCCCACGTCGGGGGCGATCACCCGCAGCTTGTGCTCGGGGATGCCCAGCGTCATCGCCATCATGGTGCGCACCAGGTGCGGCACCTGGGTGGACGTCCACAGGGTGAGCTGCTCGCCGGTGGGGTCGCACACCACCGAGCGCGGCTCCATGAACGCGGGGATGAGCCGCTGCTGGCGGAAGCGCCGGGTGACGGTGACCTCGGCGAGGGCGTCGGTGACGCTGCTGCCGGTGCCGGCCTCGGCGGAGTCGAAGGTCCACACCGCACACTTGTTGGTGCCCAGCGCGGGGTGCACCAGGTCGGCGCCGTCGGCCAGGGCGGCCTCCATGTCCAGCACCGCGGGCAGCTCGTCGTAGTCGATGTCGATGCCGTCCAGGGCGTCGGCGGCCTCGTAGGCGCTGCGGGCCACCACCACCGCGACGATCTCCCCGGCGAAGTTCACCGTGTCCACCGCGACCGCCGGGTGGTCGGGGGTCTTCATGTCCGGCGTGATCGCCCACGCGCACGGCAGGCTGCCCTGCTCGGCGGCGAAGTCGGCACCGGTGTACACCGCGTGCACGCCCGGCCGGCTGCGCGCGTCGCTGGTGTCGACGGAGGTGATGGTGGCGTGCGCGAAGGGGCTGCGCAGCACTGCCACGTGCAGCATCCCGGGCAGCACGATGTTGTCGGTGAAGCGGGTGCGCCCGGTGATCAGCCGGGCGTCCTCCTTGCGCAGGCGCTCGCGCCCGAGCTCGGGGTCGGTGCCGGTGGGCGAGTCGACGGTGGTGGTCATCAGGCACCTGCCGGCTTCAGCGTCTGCGCGGCGGCCTGCACGGCCTTGACGATGTTCTGGTAGCCGGTGCAGCGGCAGAGGTTGCCCTCCAGCCCTTCCCGCACCTGTTCCTCGGTGGGGTCGGGGTTCTCCTTGAGCAGGTCGACGCTCTGCATGATCATCCCCGGGGTGCAGAAGCCGCACTGCAGGCCGTGGTTCTCGTGGAAGGCGCGCTGCACCGGGTGCAGCTCGCCGCCGGTGGCCAGGCCCTCGATGGTGGTCACCTCCGCGCCGTCGGCCTGCACCGCCAGCACCGAGCACGACTTCACGCTCACCCCGTCCAGGTGCACCGTGCAGGCCCCGCAGTTGCTGGTGTCGCAGCCCACCAGGGTGCCCACCTTGCCGAGGCGCTCCCGCAGGTGGTGCACCAGCAGCGTCCGCGGCTCCACCTCGTCCGCGTAGCTGACGCCGTCGACGACCATGTTCACTCGGGTCATCAGGTCTCCTCCTCCAGAGCGGCTCCCCGGCACCGCCCCGCCAGGGGGCGCAACGTGACCGGGCTCACAGCCCACCCTTGCGCAGAGCGGCGGTCGCGGCAAGTGCGGGCGGGGAGACCGGTTCGCGCCGTTGGTTCGGCGACCCGCGAGCGCTAGACCAGCAGCGCAGCGAGCACGGCCGGTGCGTCGGCCACACCGCGCAGCGCGGCCACCCGCGCCCCGCTGCGCCGACCCAGCGCCACCGCCTCCTCGTCGTCGTCGGCCGGGGCGAGCACCACCAGCTCCGGCAGCCGCGCCGCCACCAGGGCGGGGTCCTCGGTCTCGCTGGTGCGGCAGTCGCTGAGCAGCACCACCACCCGTCGCTCGGCGCTGCTGCGGGCGAGCTCCTCCCCGGCCGCGCGCAGCCCCGCCGCCAGCGAGGTGGTGCCGTGCCCGCGCAGGGTGAGCACCGAGTCCACCACCGCCGAGGCCGGCGCCTGCGAGGTGATCGCGCGCAACACCGTCACCGTCCGGGCGAAGGAGACGATCGCGTGCTCCCCCGGCGCCCGCAGCGCGCACGCGGCCGCGGTGAGGGCGGCCGCGGCGAGGCGGGCCCCACCCATCGACCCGGAGGTGTCCACCAGCAGGCACAGCGCCAGCTCCGGGCGGCCCCACTGGCGGGCGGTGAGCTCGTCCAGCCCCGGCTGCCTGCCCTGCGCGCGGGCGTCGAGCACGGCGTCCAGGGAGGCGTCCACGTCCAGGTCGCCGCCGCGGTCGGCCGGCACCGGGCGCAGTCGGCGCACCCCGCGGCTGCGGGCCAGGCCGGTGCGGGCACGGTCGAGCACCACCCGGGCGGCCAGCCGTCGCGCGGCGGCACGCAGGCCCTCGTCGGTGGCGGTGGCCATGTCCGCCAGCAGGGTCAGCGCCGCGTCGGGATCGGCGGCGGCCGCGGCGTCGAAGGCCTCCTCGTCCAGCTGGCCCACCTCCGGGGAGACCTGCTCGAACTCGGGCGCGCGGGAGAGCTCGGAGCGCGGGGTGGTGCGCTGGCGCGGACCGCGGTCGCGCCGGGCTGGTGGTGGCTCCTCGCCCGCGCTCGGCGGGCTCACGCTCCCCCCGACGCACCACCGTCCCCCGTGGGCTCGGACTCGTCGGCGGGGTCGTCGTCGGTGGGCTCGGCGCCGAACACCGCCACGTAGAGCTCGCGGACGATCTCCTCCGGCGCCCGCCCGCACGACTCCTGCAGGCGCACCCGGCCGGAGAGCGCCACCAGGGCCGCGTCCAGGCCCACCAGCCAGCTGGTGGGCTCCTGCCCGCGCAGCCCGGACAGCGACACCGCCAGCCGCACCAGGTCGATGGCGCCGCGCACCGAGGAGCCGATCCGCACGTCCGGGTGCTCGCGGGTGCGGCGCACCAGGTCCACCACCTGCGCGCGCCAGGGGTCGGGCACGGCCGGGCCGCGCAGCACCACGATGTCGGCCTCGTCCTGCGCCGACTGGTAGCCCATGGTGATGCGGCAGCAGCGGTCGTAGACGGCGGCGGAGATGCGGGCGGTGCCCACCGCGTCGAACGGGTTCATCGCGGCCACCAGCCGGAAGCCCGCGGCGGCCGGCACCCGGCCCAGCCGCGGCACGTGCAGCTCGCCCTCGCTCATCACCGTGATGAGCACGTTCAGGGTCTCCTCCGGGACGCGGTTGACCTCCTCCACGTAGAGCAGGGACCCGGCCCGCATCGCCTGCACCAGCGGGCCGTCGACGAAGACGTCCGGGCTGTAGCCCTCGCTGAGCACCTGGGCGGGGTCGAAGTGCCCGATGAGCCGACCGGGCGTGAGCTCGGCGTTGCCCTCCACGAAGACGAACGGCACCGACCCGGCCGCGGCCACCGAGCGCAGCAGGGTGGTCTTGCCGGTGCCGGGTGGGCCCTCCAGCAGGACGTGGGCGCCGCAGTCCAGGGCGGCCACGAGCAGCTCGACCTCCCGGTGGCGGCCCACCACCGCAGCGGCGGGGCCCGTCGCAACAGGCCCCGCCGCAGTGAGCAGAGTGCTCACGTGTGCTCGTGCACGATCACGCCGCGCACGTTCTTGCCCTCGAGCAGGTCGCTGTAGCCCTCGTTCACCTGGTCGAGGGTATAGGTCCTGGTGATCAGCTCGTCCAGCTTGAGGTCACCACTCTGGTACAGCCCCAAGATTTTTGGGATGTCGGTGGTGGGGTTGCAGTCGCCGAAGAGGCTGCCCTTCACGCTCTTGCGGAACAGCGTCATGATCGAACCGGGCAGCTGCACGTTCTGCACGTCCAGCCGGTTCAGCCCGGTGAGCACCACGCTGCCGCCCTTGCCGATGGCGTTGAACGCCTCGCTCACCACCTGCTGCTCCACCAGGCCGACGGTGACGATGGCGCTGTCCGCCCCCACGCCCCTGGTGAGGTCGACGGCCAGCTGCTGCGCCTCCTCGCCGGTGGCCACCGCGTGCGTGGCGCCGAGCTCCATCGCCTTCTCCCGCTTGTTCTCCAGCGGGTCGACGGCGATGAGGTTCTTGGCGCCGGCGTAGGCCGCGCCCTGCACGGCGTTGATGCCGATCCCGCCGATGCCGAAGACCACCACCGTGTCGCCGGGGCGCACGTTCGCGGTGTTCACCGCCGAGCCCCACCCGGTGGGCACGCCGCAGCCGACCAGCACCGCCTTGTCCAGCGGCAGGTCGTCGTCCACCTTCACCACGGAGTTCTGGTGGATGACGCCCCACTGGGAGAACGTGCCGAGCATGCACATCGCGCCGTAGTCGCCGTCGGGTCCGGTGTACGGGAAGCGGGGCCCGGGCAGGTAGCCCTCCAGGATGTTGGCGCCCATGTCGCAGATGGACTGCCGGCCGGTGGCGCACCAGTGGCACACCCCGCAGTTGGGGATGAACGAGCAGACCACGTTGTCCCCGGCCTTGACCCGGGTGACGCCGGGGCCGACCTCCTCGATGACGCCTGCGCCCTCGTGGCCGAGCACCATGGGCAGCCGGGCCTCCAGGTCGCCGTGCTGGATGTGGACGTCGGAGTGGCACAGACCCGCGTGGGTGTAGCGGATGAGCACCTCCCCCGCTCTGGGCCCGTCCAGGTTGAGCTCCATCAGCTCGATGGGCTTGCCGGTCTCGACGACTACTGCGGCCTTGGTCTTCATCTGGGGTTCTCCTCGCTGACCAGGACCCGCGGCTGCGGTGACGCGAGTCACACTCACCCTGCGCCGCGTGGACGTTCCCGGCAACTCCGGCGCTCAGGCCGGGGCCAGCTCCACCCGCAGCCGCTCCAGCAGCACCGCCACCGGCTCCGCCCGGGAGAACAGGAAGCCCTGCGCGCGCGAGCATCCCAGCTCCAGCAGCTTCTCCTGCTGCTGCGCGGTCTCCACCCCTTCGGCGATCACCTCCAGGCCCAGCGTCTGGCTCAGGGTGAGCAGGGCGGTGACGATGGCGGCGTCCTCGTCCTGGTCCAGGTTCTGCACGAAGCTGCGGTCGATCTTCAGCCCGCGCAGCGGCAGCTGCTTGAGGTAGCTGAAGTTGGAGTAGCCGGTGCCGAAGTCGTCCACCACCACCCCCACCCCGAGCGAGCGCAGGTCGCGGAGGCTGCCCATGGTGCGGGCGGGGTCCCACAGCGACGCCGTCTCGGTGATCTCCAGGGTGAGCGCCTGCGGGCTCACCCCGTGCTCCTTGAGCAGCCCACGGATGCGCGCGGGCAGCGTCGGCTCGTGCACGTGCAGCGCCGAGAGGTTGACGTTGACGCCGATCTCGGGCCACTCCTGGCGCACGCGGGCGACGTCGCGCAGCGCGGTCTCCAGCACCCACTGGTCCAGCCGCCGGATCAGGCCGGTGTCCTCGGCCAGGGAGATGAACTCGTCCGGTGGCACCGCGCCGCGGGTGCAGTGGTTCCACCGCGTCAGCGCCTCGATGCCCACCGGCCGGCCGGTGCCCACCTCCACGATGGTCTGGTAGTGCACCTCCAGCTCCTGGCGGTCCAGCGCCTGGCGCAGGTCGCTCTCCATGTCCAGCAGGCCGGCCACGCTCATGGACGGCTCGTACACGGCGACCTGCGCCTTGCCCGCGGCCTTGGCGCGGTACATCGCGATGTCGGCCTCGCGGAGCAGGCTCTCCGCGTCGTGCTCACTGCCGTGCGCCACGGCCAGGCCGATGCTGGCGGAGACGAACACCGAGCGCTGGCCCACCGGGAAGGGCTCGGTCAGCGCCGCCAGGATGCGTCCGCCGACCAGCTCGGCCTCGGCCGTGGCGGTGGGTCGGGCCAGCCGGTTGAGCAGCACCACGAACTCATCGCCGCCGAGGCGGCCCACCACGTCCTCCGGGCGCACCGCCGCCTCCAGGCGCTGACCCACCGCGGTGAGCAGCTCGTCGCCGGCGGCGTGGCCCAGGCTGTCGTTGATGGTCTTGAACCGGTCGAGGTCGAGGAACACCACACCGAGGCAGTGCTCCTGATCGGTGCGCCGCAGGGCCTCTCCCAGCAGGACGCCCAGCCGGGTGCGGTTGGCCAGGCCGGTCAGCGGATCCACCGAGGCCTGCTCGCGCAGCTGGCGCTCCAGCGAGCGCCGGGCCTCGAGCTCACGGTGGTTCTCCACGGCCAGGCCGGTCTCGGTGGCGAAGCGCTGCAGGATCGGCAGGCACGAGCGGCTGAGGAAGTACGGCTCGGGGTGGCGCAGGGACAGGAACCCCAGCGAGGTGCCGCCGCGGCCGGGCAGCGGCACCACCACCACACAGCCGGGGGTGCGGTCGAACAACCACTCGGCCGCCTCCGGTGGCTCGCTGATGCCGGCGGCGGTGTTGGGCACCCAGGCCGTCCTGGAGTGCGCCACCGCCCAGCCCCCGATGTTGCGGTGCATGTTGGCGGTGGTGCCGCCCCGGACGGTGCTGTCCTTGATGATGTCGGGGTCGCCGACGACGGCCACGTGGGTGGCCCCCACCCCGTCGGGGTCGACCAGGGTGATCCAGCCGGTGCGGGCCCCGGTGATCTGCAGCGTGGACTCGGCCACCCGCTGCAGGGTGGCGCCGAGGTCGTCGTCGTTGTTCATGGCCACCGCCACGTCGTGCAGCGCCGCCAGCTGCAGGCCGCTCTGCTCGGCGCGCTCGAACAGCCGGGCGTGCTGCAGCGCGGTGCCGGCCATGTCGGCGATGAGGCCGAGCATCTCCTGCGGCTGCGGCCGGTCGGCGGCGAACCACTCCAGCAGCACCACCCCGACGGCGGCGCCGTGCACCACCAGGGGTTGGGCGTGCAGCCAGCGGGCAGCACCGCTGGCGTCGTCGGTGACGGCGGCCGTCACCGCGCGCAGACCGGTCACGGCCTGCTGCAGGGTGGGGTGCTCGTCCACCATGATGCAGCCGAGCGGGCCGCGGAAGCGCGCCAGGAAGCCGCCCTCCTGCTGCGGGGACACACACATCGGGACCAGCCGGGTGCTGTCGTCGTCCAGCAGCAGCAGCGCGGAGCGGTCGGCGCCGGAGTGCTCCACCATGGCGGCACAGAACCGGCTCGCCACCTCGGCGGCGCTGAGGCTGGAGTTGAGCGCCGAGGACAGCGCACCGAGCGACTCGGCGGCCTGCCGACGCCGCTCACCGGTGAGCACCGCCCGGGCGTTGGTCATGGCGGAGGCGACCTGGCTGGCGAGCAGCGTCAGCACGTACTCGTCGTCGGAGCTGAACTCCCAGCCGCTGCGCCGGAAGGCCCCGAGCAGGGCCACCACCGTGCCGTCCACCTCCACCGGCACGGTCACCCCCGCGCGGGGACGCCAGCCGGCCCGCTCGGGGAGCTGGTTGCGGATGTCGGCCAGGCGCAGCGGCCGGCGCTCCTGCGTCAGCTGGTGCAGCAGGTCCGGGCGCAGGTGTCCGCTCCAGGTGGAGAGCAGCTCGGCGTTCAGGCCACGCTGGGCCACGCAGCGGGCGATCCTCCCGTCGTCGAGCAGCACCACGCAGGCGGCATCGGCCTCCAGCAGCGGCAGGATTCCCTCCACCGCGAGGTCCAGCACGTCCTGCTCGCTGCGGCGCGTGCCGATCCGGACGCTGTGCTCGGCCAGGTTGCGCAGCTGGGCCACCCGCTGCAGCCGGCGCATCACCAGCGACAGGTAGCTGGCCACGATGGTCACCAGCTCCGCCTCGGCCGTGGTGAACGGGGTGCCGGACTGGCGGTACAGGGAGAGCACCGTGGTGTCCGCGCTCGGCACGCAGATCCCCACGTGCGGCAGCCCGGCGGCGAGCGCCTGGGGCAGCACGTCGGGTCCGGCCAGGTGCACTGCCCGACCGGTGCGCACCGCCTCCTCGAGCGCGGCGTGGTTGGCGACCTTCTCCTCGGCGGCCGGCACCAGCACGAGCGGCGTGATGCTGGCGGAGCCGTCGGTCACCACCACCTTGTCGATCGCCACCACGGCGCTGGCGAAGAGCGCGCCCAGGTGCTCGGCCACGTCGCGGACGAGGTCACGCCAGTCCCGGTGCTCCTCGACCACCACGGCCAGCAGGCGGGCCAGCCGGGCGAGGTCGATCTGCGCCGCGACGCCTCGGCCCGCGGGACGGTCCGGCCCCGCGTCCGCTCTCGTGTCCGTGGACAACCCCAACCCCCCGGTTCAAGCCCGCAACCAGCTGCACGATGCCGCCGTGGGGGCGGTCTACGACTGGCAAAACTCACTCGCGCGCTTCATCATGCACGGCCAGTGACCTGTCTCATCGGCTTGCCGGGTCGATCTCTTAGCGTGGCGACCCCGGCTCCTGCGCTGAGACCGCCCGGGCGACCGACCGGGCGACACAGCGCAATTTCGCCTGGAGGCAACGCAATCTCCGGCGATGGCCCGGTCAGCGCCGGCGCAGCACCGGCGCGGAGAGGTCGGTGGGCACCCCGCCGGACAGCGCCGCGCTCAGTTCCCGGGCCCACGCCACCAGGCCGGCCACGTCCACCCCGTGCGGGCCGGGCGCGGGCTGCTCGGCCAGCACGTCGGCCGCGCGGGTGAGCAGGGCCTGGGCTCCGCGGACGTTGCCGCGCAGGCAGTGGGTGTGGCCCACCGCCAGCTGGGCCAGGCCTCGCCACAGCGCCCGCTCCGGCTCCGGCGCCAGCTTCCAGGCGTCCTCGAGCACCTCGTGGGCGTGAAAGGGCATGCCCGCGTCCAGCAGCTCCTGCGCCTCCGCGAGGGTCTGCTCCGGCGTGCGGTGCAGGCCCTCGGGCGCACGCTCCACCCCGGCGGCGCCGTAGGGCAGGGGCCGGCCAAGGCCGTCGCGGGGACGGGCGTTGCGGGCCCGGCCCTCCTCGTCGCGGTCGCGCCCCGGCCGCTGTCCCGTCATGGGTGTCACGGTAGCGACCGGCCTGCTCACCGGGTGAGCTCCGGGCGCAGCGCCGCCGGCTCCCCCGCCCGCAGCGCACCCCACCACAGCCCCGTGCCGTAGGCCAGGTCGTCGAGCCGCTTGGCCACCAGGTAGCGCAGCGGGTCGAGCCGGGAGGGTGCTGACCCGTCCCGGCGGGGGGTGGTGTCACGGTGGGTGGTGTCCCGGTGGGTGGCCCAGTCCGCCAGCCCGTCCAGCACCCCCGCGGCCAGCAGCACCCGCCGGGCCCGCGGGGAGAGCGCCGCCACCAGCAGCGTCACCGGCCAGTACGACCGCCACGCCGCCGACGCCAGCTGGGTGAGCGCGCCGTAGAGCCCGCGCGGGGCCAGCACCGCCGCGGTGGCCAGCGGGTGGTGCAGCCCGGTGAGGCTGCGGGACAGGCGCACCGTGGCCACCGCCGTCACCACCGCCGCACCCGTGACGCCCATGCGCCGTCCGGTCAGCAGCAGCGCCGCCGCCACCGCCGTCCACGGCGCCAGCACCACCGGCGGCACCTGCCCGGGGTGCCGAGCCGCCAGCGGGGCGGCACCGGTGCCGTAGAAGGCCTTGCGGCGCAACCAGGTGCCTACTCGCGTGCGGTGCTGGTGGGCGACCCGGGCGGCAGGCTCGTAGCGCAGCCGCCAGCCGCGGGCGTGCAACCGCCAGCACAGGTCCACGTCCTCGGCCACCGACATCTCCGCGGCGAAGCAGCCGCGCTCGTCGCCGCTGACCGCGGCCACCCGCACCAGCAGCGCGGCGCTGGGCACGTAGGCCACCCGGCTGCGCGGCAGCACGCCCGCCTCGCGCGGGCCCAGGTCCAGCGAGGACCGCAGCGTCTCGTAGCGGGCCACCCAGCCGCGCCCGGCCGGCAGCGCCACGATCCGCGGGGCCACCAGCGCCACCGCCGGGTCGGCCAGGTGCGGCAGCAGCGCGGTCAGCCAGCCGGGGGTGGGCACCACGTCGGAGTCCAGGAAGGCCACGAACGGGGTGCGGGCCCGGGCCAGGCCGGTGTTGCGGGCGGCGGCCGGGCCGCGACTGGTGGGGTGGCGCACCAGCTCGGCGCCGTGCTCGGCCACCACCGTCGCCAGCTGCCGCCGGCGGGCGCTGCCGGAGCCGTCGTCGACCACCACGACCGGGGTGCCGGGCGTCAGCGCGGCCAGCAGCCGCTGCACCCCGGCGGCGTTGTCGCGCACCGGGACCACCACCGTCACCTGCTCTGGCGTGGGTCCGCCGACGGGGCGCGGGTGGGCCACCCCGGCGTCGAGCAGGGTGCGGGCCAGCGCCGCGCTGGCACTGTCGCGCACCGTCATCGGCTGCTCGGCCAGCCGCTCTCGGGCGGCCGGGCGCAGCCGCAGCAGCCGCGGCGGGGACCCACCGAGGACGGCCGCACCCCGGTCGAGCCACCACAGCCTGCGGTCGAGCTGCACCCGGAAGCCCAGCGGCAGGGCCGGGGTGCTCACAGCGTGCGGGTGGAGCTCGGCGAGACGGCGCTGGCGTTGATGCCGGTGCCGGTCACCACCGCCGCCCGGCTCACGACAGCATCCCGTTGGCGTCGGGCGCCCAGCGGCGCACGGCCCCAGCGGCCTGCTCGGCCAGCGCGGCCAGCAGCTGCTCGCCCTCCGCGGCGTGCGCGCCCGCCGGATCACCCAGCACCCCGTTGGCGCTCACCGCGCGCACCCCGCCGGCCCGCAGCGCTGGCATCAGGGTGGCCACCGGGGCGGTGGCTCCGGCGGCCGCGACGGCGGTGCGCACGTCGGCGGGGTGCAGCGCCAGCAGCAGGGAGGTCTCGGTGCGCCCGGCGTGGGCGTCGGGGACGTGGGCGGCGGAGGCGGGCACCGCGCAGGGCAGCCAGGCGACGTCGCGGGACTCCTGGCGCAGCAGCCGCACGGCCTGCACCAGCGCCTGGGCGTTGCCCCCGTGGCCGTTGACCAGCACCAGCCTGGGCGCCCACCGGCAGGCCGAGCGACCCAGCTCGACGAGCAGGGTGCGCAGCGCCTCGGTGCCGATGGAGATGGTGCCGGGGAAGCTCTCGTGCTCCCCGCTCGCCCCGTAGGGCACCGCGGGCGCGAGCACCGCGCCGGCGGTGGTGCGCACCAGCTCCCGGGCCACCGCACTTGCCACCCGAGCGTCGGTGTCCAGCGGCAGGTGCGGGCCGTGCTGCTCCACCGAGCCCACCGGCACCACCAGCAGCGCGTCGGCGGGCACCTCCGGCCAGGTGAGCCCGGCCAGGTCACCCGCGGTGCTGAAACACGTTGGCCCGGTCACGGTGCTCACGCTAGCTGGCGGGGTGCCCGGCACGGACTTCCGCTGGCCTCGCCGGTGGTGCTGGACTCGCTGCGCGCCCAGGCCGTCACCGAGGCCGCCGAGCAACGGCTACTGGCTCGCGGCGGCCTGGCCCGCGCGGCGGCCGAAGAAGCTGCCGTCGCCCAGGGAGATGCCGCTGGCGTAGCCGCCGGCGGAGAGCCCGGAGGTGCAGCGCCCCGCGGCGAACAGGCCGGGGATGGGCTCGCCGGAGACGTGCACCACCGCCGAGTCGACGGTGGTGCGCAGCCCGCCCAGGGTGAACCCGCCGGTCATGTTGCGCAGGTCGATGGCGGCCACCGGGGAGCCGATCGGCTTGAGCCACTCCGCCTTCTTGCCCAGCACCGGGTCGGTGCCGGTGGCCGCGTGGGTGTTGTAGACCTGCACCGTCGCCTGCAGCGAGCCCTCGGGCAGCCCCATCTCGCCCTCCAGCTCGGCCACCGTCTCGCACACCCACTTGGGCCGGTGGCGCAGCAGCTCGGTGGAGCTGGGCGTGGTCAGCGCCTCCTCGTAGGCGGCCTCGTCGATCACCAGGAACGCCTGGTTGCCGTTGTCCTGCAGGGTGGCCTGCCCGACGCGGCCGGGGTAGGTGTCCTCGGTGACGTAGCGCTGGCCGCGGGCGTTGACCAGGATGCCGCGGATGAACAGCTGCGGGTCGCAGAAGAAGGCGACCTCGGTGGCGTCCATGTGCGCCAGGTCCGCGCCCAGCGCCTGGGCCATCTGGATCGCCCGCCCGTCGTGCTCCTCGATGGAGGCGGCCGGCCGGCCCACCAGGCGCGGGGCGTGGGCCTGCACCATCTGCTCGTTGTAGGCGAAGCTGCCCATGGCCAGCACCACGCCCTTGCGGGCGCGCACGGCCACCTCCTCGCCGTACTGCTTGGCGATCAGCCCAACCACCCGGCCGTCGTCGTCGACCACCAAGCTCTGCACGCGCATGTCGTAGGCGCTGCGCACGCCCAGCTCGGTGGCGAGGTCGGTGAGCGGCTTCATCAGCATGTAGCCACCGCCCTTCTCGCCGGTGCGCTTGTCGCTCATCTGCGGCACGTGCCCGCGGGGGGCGGGGGTGGCGATGGCGTTGAGCGGCGCGGCGTTCTCCCCGCCGGTGTACTGCAGGCCGTCGTCGCCCGGCGGCTCCCACCCCGGCTGGTCCCAGAAGGTCGGCTTGAACGGCACCCCGCACTCCACCAGCCAGTCGAAGTGGGCGACGCTGCCGGAGCAGTAGGCGTCCAGCTTGGCCTCGTCCACCCCCTCGCCCATGGCGGCGGCCAGGAAGGCCTTCATGTTCTCCGGGCTGTCCTCGAACCCGCACGCCTGCTGCACCGAGGTGCCGCCGCCGAGGTAGATGAAGCCACCGGACAGCGACGCGGCCCCGCCCCAGCCGCTGGTGCGCTCCAGTACCAGGACGTCGGCCCCGGCCTGCGCGGCCCCCACCGCGGCACTGGCCCCGGCCACGCCGTACCCGGCGACCACCACGTCGGCCTCGTGGGCCCAGGTGGTCACGTCGCGGGCGAGCCGAGGGCGCACAGAGCTGTTGTCAGACATGGCCCGACTCTCTCGCCAGCACGGGCGACGGTGGCCACGGGTCCCGGTGAGCGGGATCACTCAGGCCGGTGCCGGATCCAGCGCCAGCCGCCGCCGGCTGGTGAACGTCCGGCGCACCCCGGTGGCCGGGTCGGTGAAGGAGAGCTCGCGGGCCAGCAGCTGCAGCGGGGAGGAGTAGTCGTCCACCGGCACGTCGTGCACCACCGGGTAGAAGCTGTCGCCGACGATCGGGATGCCCAGCGAGCACAGGTGCACCCGCAGCTGGTGGGTGCGCCCGGTGGTGGGGCGCAGCCGGTACCGGGCCCGGCCACCGTGCACCGCCACCAGCTCCACCCGGGTCTCGGCGTTGGCCGGGCCGGGCACCTGCTGGGCGGTGAGCACGCCGCGGCGCTTGACGATGCGGCTGTGCACGGTGCGGGGCAGCGCCAGCGCGGGGTCGTGCGCGGCCACGGCCTCGTAGGTCTTGCTCACCTCGCGGCGGTCGAACAACCCTTGGTAGGCCCCGCGCACCTCGCGCCGAGTGGTCAGCACCAGCACCCCGGCGGTGAGCCGGTCCAGGCGGTGCACCGGGCTCAGCTCGGGCAGGTCCAGCTCGCGCCGCAGCCGCACCAGCGCCGACTCCACCACGTGCACCCCACGCGGGGTGCTGGCCAGGAAGTGCGGCTTGTCCACCACCAGCAGGTTCTCGTCCCGGTGCAGCACCTCGATCTCGAAGGGCACCCGCACCTCGGTGGTGGGCGGGTCCCGGTAGAGGTAGACGAACCCACCGGGCTGCAGCGGCGACGTCGCGGTCACCGGGTTGCCGGCGGCGTCGAGCACCTCTGCCCCGGCCACCTTCTCCCGCAGTCGCACAGCGTCGTCGGGGAAGCGGTGCAGCAGGTAGTCGAGCACGGTGGCCCAGGCCCCGTCGTCGGGCAGGCGCAGCCGGGTGGGGTTGAGCCCGGCGCGCACCGGCAGCGGCGCGGTGGCGCGACCGCGGGCGCCGCGGCTCACGTCGGCCCGATGCCGAGCACGCCGGCCAGCAGGTCCACCAGCGCGGCGAAGAGGACCTCGGGCTGGGCGAAGGTGTCCTTGCCGTACTGGCCGAACACCTCGAAGCTGACCGCGCCGAACAGAGCGACCCAGACCAGCACGGTGGCGGTGAGCATCGCGTCGGACACGTCCACCTCCAGCTCGGACCGGACGCGCTCGGCGTCGGCGTGCAGCGACGGCTCGACCGGTCCCGCCGAGCTGGCGGGACGGCAGCCGGCGGCCTCCGCGTCCGCGGCCAGCTGCAGCAGCAGCGCGACCACTCGGGTGCCCGGCACGGTGGTCTGCTCGGCCGGTGCGTGGTAGCCGGGCACCGGGGTGCCGAACACAAGTCCGTACCGGCTCGGCTCGGCCAGCGCCCAGCCGCGGACGGCCCCGGCGAGCGCCCGCCAGCGGGCCTGCAGATCGGTGCGCGGTGCGTCCGACTCGGCGCGGGTGACGGCCTCGCCCAGCTCGGCGTAGGCGTCCACCACCAGCAGGGTGAGCAGGTCGTCGCGGCTGGGCACGTAGCGGTAGACGGCTGAGGACACCACGCCCAGGTCGCGGGCGATCGCACGCAGGCTCAGCCCGGCGGCACCGTGCTCGGCCAGGTGCTCGCGGCCCAGCCGGGTGATGTCGGCGATGGTCCGGGTGCGGGCCTGTTCTCGCGGGGTGGGCACGGCGGCCAGTCTGCCAGACCCGAGAGCACCGTCAACTTTCGAGAGCACTGCTCTTGACCATGAGGCCGACACAGACCACACTCGAGGGAGTTCAGAGAGCACTGCTCTCTCACCCCTGGAAGGAGCGCCTCATGAGCGCACTGCACGTGATCACCGGCGCCGGCCCGGTCGGCCGCACCGTCGCCACCCAGCTGGCCCACGCCGGCCACCACGTCCGCCTGCTCACCCGCTCCGGCTCCGGTCCGCGGCACGAGAACATCGAGCGGCGCGCGGTGGACGTCCACGACGAGGCGGCGCTGCGCGCGGCCGTCGACGGAGCCAGCGCCGTGTACCACTGCGCGCACGCCGCCTACTCCGCCGCAGCGTGGGCCACCGCGCTGCCTGCGATGGAGCAGGCGGTGCTGCACGCGGCGGCCGACAGCGTGGTGGTGTTCCCGGAGAGCCTGTACTCCTACTCCGAGCCCTCCCGGCCGATGACCGAGGACAGCCCGCGGGCGGCCACCGGCGGCAAGCGCGGCATGCGCACCGAGCTCCTGCGCGCCCGGCAGGCCTCCACCACGCCGACGGTGAGCGTGGTGGCCTCGGACTTCTTCGGCCCGCACGTGCACACCGCGCACGCGGGCGACCGGATGGTCGGGGCGGTGCTGGCCGGTCGCACGGTCCGGGTGATGGGCAGCGCCGACCAGCCGCACTCCTTCACCTACGTGCCCGACTACGCCGGCGCCATGGTGGCCGCGGCGGCCCGGCCGCAGGTGTGGGGCTCGGTGCTGCACGCCCCGACCGGTCCCGCGCTCACCCAGCGCCAGCTGGTGCATGCCCTGGCTGAGGCCGCCGGCGTGCCCGCCACGGTGAGGACGTTGCCGTCGTGGGTGCTGCGAGCGGGCGCCCTGGTGCCGGGGAGCCTGCGCGAGCTGGCCGAGATGCTCTACCAGTTCGAGCAGCCGTTCGTGCTCGACTCCCGCCGCAGCGAGGAGCTGCTCGGGCTGGCACCCACCCCGCTGACGCAGGCGGTGCGCGAGACGGTGGCGTGGTGGCGCACCGAGCAGCCGGACGCCACGGGCCGGCGCTGAACCAGCGGCCGGCCGGTCAGGGAGCGCCGCTCTGCCCGGTGCCACCGGGCACGGAGCTGCCCGTCCCGGTCGAGGTCAGCGGGGCCACGCCGCCGGTACCGGGCTCCCCCTCGGTGGGCGGCGGGGTGACGGTCTCGACGGGCGTGGTGGGGGCGGGCGGCGGTGGTGTCGTCTGCACCGGCGGGGTGGTCTGCACCGGTGGTGTCGTCTGCACCGGCGGCGGCGTCGTCTGCACCGGCGGCGGCGTGGTCTGCACCGGCGGCGTCGTCGTGCGCGGCGGCGTCGTCGTGCGCGGCGGGACGGTCGGGGCCGGCGGCGGCTGGGTGGGCTGCGCAGGCACGGTCGGCCGACCAGGTCCGGTCTGGCTGGACGTCGGCGGACGCGACGGTGCCGGGGGGACGACCGACGGTGGCTGGGGAGCGGCGGACGGCGGCTGCACACCGGGAAGCTGCGGCACGGGCGCCGGCGTGCCCGGCCGGGACCCGGAGGACGAGGGCGCCCCGGTCGAGCCCACGGGGGGCGCGGGCGGCCCGGCGGTGGGCTGCTCGGGGGCGAGGACGGGGTTCACCGGCGGCGAGGTGGTGGTCTCCGTGGGTTGTGCGCCGGGGGCCGGGGCGCCGGGTGTCGGACTGGTGGTACCGGCGGTCTCGAGGTTGGGCGAGAGCGCGATGCCGGAGCCGAAGAGCAGCACACCCACTGCCACCAGCACGCCTGGCGTGCCAGGGTTGGCCCGCAACCAGGTGAAGCGGCCGGGAATGAGCGCCGCCGCGCCGACGCAGACGACGACCAGCCCGAGCACGCAGATCACTACAGTCACACCAGACCCCCTTGGTGCTGGTTGTCCTGACGAGCCCGCCACCCGTTTCCCGAGTGTGCGCTGGCGCGAGGCGCGCACGCCACTGCTGGCCGGTGCGTCCCCCCGCTCCCCCCGTCATCGCGCGACCGAGCCGCTCGGCCACAGATGACCGGGGATTGTCGGGGCAAACCGCACAACTGTTACCGGCATGTTCGGCGGGTAGAGCTGCGCTCACGCGCCGTCACAACGCGCACCGTCACAACGCCAGGGCCACCCGCTCGCCCTCGAGCACCGCGGCGTGCAACCGGCGCGGGGTGAGGCAGTCACCCACCCGGTGCACCGGCAGCCCGGAGCCCGCCAGCGCGCGCCACAGCTCGTCCTCCGGCTCCTGGTGCACCGCGCACACCACCCAGTCGACGACGCACACCGACTCCGCACCGGTGGGGTGGTGCAGCAGGGTGACCGCGAGCCGGCCGTCCCGCTCGGCGACCCCCCGCGGCACCAGGTCGGTGCGCTGGTCGATGCCGGCGGCGTGCGCGCGGCGCTGCCAGCCCTCGGTGTCCAGGGTGAGCCCGAGGTCCTGCGCCACCACCATGGCGCTGGTGCTCACCGTCACCGCGCAGCCGCGGGCCGCCAGCACCTCGGCCGCCGAGGTGGCCTGGTGAAAGCCCAGCTCGTCGTGCACCAGCACGGTGCCGGTGGGCCGCACCCGCCCCGCGAGCACGTCGCGCACGTGCACCACCCGGGGGCAGTCCCCCGCCCACGCCGGGCGCACCGGGCGGGCCCCGGTGGCCAGCACCACCACGTCAGGCGCCTCCGCGATCAGCTGCGCGGCGCTCACCGGCGAACCGGTGTGCACCTGCACCCCTCGCCGCGCGCACTCCGCGACGAGGTCGGCGGTCACCGCACCCAGCTGGGCCCGGCCCGGGGCGCTCGCCGCCAGCAGCACCTGGCCGCCGAGGCGGTCGGCGCGCTCGTGCAGCGTCACCCGGTGACCGCGCTCGGCTGCGGTGGCCGCGGCCCGCAGACCACCCGGCCCACCGCCGACCACCACCACGCGGCGGGCTCGGCGCACCGGCGCGGGCAGCGGGACCGACTCCCGGCCCGCGTGCGGGTTGACCACGCAGCCCAGCCACCGGTTGAGCCCCACCCGGCCCACGCACTCCTGGTTGCAGGACAGGCAGCTGCGGATCTCCGCGGCCCGCCCGGTGCGGGCCTTGGTGGCGAAGTCCGGGTCGGCCACCTGCGCCCGGACCACGCCCACCAGGTCGCAGACCCCGTCGGCCAGCGCCTGCTCGACCTGCTCGGGGCGGGTGAACCGGCCGACCCCGATCACCGGCAGGGCCACGGCGGCCTTGATGGCCCGCGCCACCGGGTGGGCGTGGTCGGCGGGGGTGCGCATGCTCGAGGTGATCAGGTGCTGGGTGGAGGTGGCCACGCCCAGGGTGGTGTTCAGGTAGTCCACCGACCCGGTCGCCTCCACCAGCCGCGCCACCGCAACGGCGTCGGTCAGCGTCACGCCGTGCTCGATGCCGTCGTGCCCGCTCAGCCGCACCCCCAGCGCCTTGTCCGGGCCGAGCACCTCGCGCACCGCGTCGACCACCTCCAGCAACAACCGGGCCCGCGCGGGCAGGTCGCCGCCGTAGCCGTCGGTGCGGGTGTTGGTGGCCGGGGCCAGGAAGCAGCGCAGCAGCGAGGACTGGCTGGCCTGCAGCTCCACCCCGTCGAAGCCGCCGGCCACGCAGCGGGCGGCGACGTCGGCGTAGCCGGCCACGAGCTCGGCGATCTGCCGGTGGGTCAGCGCGGTGGGCACCTCGCGGAACAGCGGGTCGGGCACCGGGCTGGGGGCGAGCACCGGGGTGCGGGTGTACAGCGACGACGCCTGGCCGCCGTTGTGGTTGAGCTGGGCCAGCACCGGCACCCCGTGCGCGTGCACCGCGTCGGTGATCAGCCGGTACCCGGGCAGCACCGCCGGGTCGTGGCCGCGGATCAGCTTCTCGTAGGCCCCGTCGGAGGGGTGCACCGACTGCTCCTCGGTGATCACCAGCCCGGCGCCACCGGCAGCACGGGCGGCGTAGTACGCGGCGTGCTGGGCGGTGGGCAGCCCGTCCACGGCGGCGTTGGTGAGGTGCGCGGTGAACACCACCCGGTTGGCCAGCGCCAGTCGCCCGACCTGCAGCGGGGTGAACAGCCTCATGCCGCGACCACCGCCTGCGCGGCCCGGCGGCCCTCCCGCACGGCCTCGGCCACGGTGCGCGGCGCCACGCAGTCGCCCACCCGCACCGCGCCGGGCACGTCCAGGGTGTGGTCGGGCAGCCGGTGCCCGCAGTCCACCACCGCAGCGCACGCCACCTCACGGCGCTGCCCGGTGTAGCGGTTCTCCAGCACCGCCACCCCGCCACCGGCCGAGCGCAGCAGGGTGCTCAGCTCACGGCGCACCCCGGCCTGCTGCAGCCGGGTGTTGGCAGCGGCGAGGTCTCCGGTGCGGCCCAGCTGGGCACCCACCACCGGGTCCGCGGTCACCACCGCCACCGGACGGCCGGCGGCGGCGAGGTGCTCGGCCACCGCCACGCCCACCGGCCCGCCCACCGGGTCGTGCACCAGCACCGGCCCGGACACGGGCGCCCCCGCGAGCACCTCGGCGGCGGTGAACCACGGTGCGTCGCCGACCACCCCCCGCGGGGCGGGCACGCTCCCGGTGGCCAGCACCACCGCCGCCCCGACCAGCTCCCCCGGCCCCACCTCGCAGCCGGTCACCAGCTCCACCCCGAGCCGGCGGCACTCCTGCTCCAGCCAGCCCACCAGCGGGGCAAAGCCCACGGCCACCACCCGGGCGAGGCCCCCGAGCTGCGGCGCGCGCTCCAGCAGCCGCACCTGCACGCCGCCGTCGGCGAGCACCCGTGCGGCCTCCAGCCCGGCCGGGCCACCGCCCACCACCACGGCGTTGCGGGCCCTGGTCGCCCTTGTCGGGTCCGAGAAAGGGCGACGAGGGACCTGAACGCCGGAGAGGGGGGCAGCCACCGGGTCGCCCACGCAGCTCACCACCGGGTTGCGCGGGTCCCGCACCCGGCACTCCTGGTTGCACAGCACGCACGGCCGCGGCGCCCCGCCCGCCCGCAGCGTGGCCACCAGCTCGGCGTCGGCGATCAGCGCCCGGGTCATCTCCACCGCGTCGCACACCCCGCCGGCCAGCGCGGCTTCGGCCGTCGCCGGGTCCACCACGCTGCCCTGCAGCACCACCGGCGCCACGCTCACCGTCCGCACCGCCGCGCACAGCTCCCGGTTGAACCCGGGCGCGGTGTGCCGGTCGGGCCGGTAGGCGTCCACGGAGTACGGGCCGCCGCGCACCACCACCAGCAGGTCCACCAGCGGCGACAGCTCCGCCACCTGGGCGAGCGCATCCTCCGGGGTGATCCCGCCCCACGGGGCCAGCTCGTCGCAGCTCAGCCGCAGGCTCAGCACCCGGCCCGGCCCCAGCTCGTCGCGCACGGCCGCCAGCACCTGCCGGGTGAGCAGCAACCGGTCGTCGCCGTAGCCGTCGTCGCGCAGGTTGGTCAGCCCGGAGTGGGCCTGCCGCAGCAGGCTGATCGCCCCGGCGTCGACCTCCACCCCGTCCACGTCGGACTGCACGGCCAGCGCGGCGGCGGCCCGGAAGCCCGCCACCACCGCATCCAGCTCGGCCTGCTCCATCGCCATGGGCAGCTCGCGGGAGACCACGTCGGCCACCCGGGACGGCGCCCAGAGCACGGTCTGGCTGTGGGCGCTGCAACCCTGCGCCCCGGCGTGGCCCAGCCCGGCCAGCACCAGGGTTCCGTGCGGTCGGCAGGCGGCGACCACGTCGGCCCAGCCCGGTCCGCACTCGGCGGCCAGCGGGGCCCGCTCGTAGGGCCAGTCCCCCGGGTGCACCGACGCGGTCTCGGTGACCACCACGCCGGCGCCGCCCGCGGCGCGCCGGGCGTAGTGGGCGACGTGCGCGGGCGAGAGCGCTCGGCCCACGCCCAGGTTGGTCTCGTGCGGGCCGAAGAGCACCCGCGAGGACGCCGTCCGGCCCGCCAGCGTGACGGGCCGGAGCAGCAGTCCGGCCATCAGCTCCGGGTGGCGGCGGGCTCGTGCGCGCCGAGGTCCCGGACGAAGCCCGGCGGCACGTAGACGTCGTCACGGGTGAGGTCGTGGATGGAGGAGCGGCCCACGCCCAGCACGGCGGAGTCGATGCCGCCGCGCAGGATGTCCAGCACGTTCTCCACCCCGGCCTGCCCGTTGGCCGCCAGGCCCCACAGGTAGGCGCGGCCGATCATCACCGCGCGCGCCCCCAGGGCCACGGCCTTGACCACGTCGCTGCCGCGGCGGATGCCACCGTCGAGCACCACCTCGATGTCCTCGCCGACGGCGTCCACGATGGGCGCCAGCGCCCGGATGGGCGCCGGGGTGCCGTCCAGGTTGTTGCCCCCGTGGTTGGACACGGAGATGGCGGTGACGCCGGCCTGCACGGCCCGCTTGGCGTCGTCCACCCGCATCACGCCCTTGAGCATGAACGGCCCACCCCACTGCTCGCGCAGCCAGGCCACGTCCTCCCAGGTGGGCAGCGGGGTGTTCATCCACTCGCCGTAGGCGCCGAAGAAGGTGGGCGCCTCGCCGCCGGGTGGCGTGAGGTTGGGGGTGGTCAGGTCGGGGACCCGGCCGGTCTTGGCGAACTCGTAGAGCCACTTCGGGCGGGTGATGCCCTCCGGGGCGAAGCGGGCCATCGCCTTGAGGTCCATCTTCTCCGGGATGGTGGGGCTGCCCCAGTCGCGTCCGTTGGAGAACGACCAGTCCAGGGTCATGATGAGCCCGACGGCGCCGGCCGCGCGGGCCCGCTCCATCCGCTGCACCAGCACCTCGCGGCTGCCCACCCAGTACATCTGGAAGAACGTCTGCGGGTTGACCGCGGCGACCTCCTCGACGGACTTGCTGGCGAAGGACGACAGGCCGACCGCGACGCCGCGGTTGGCGGCGGCCCGGGCCACGGCCACCTCACCCTCGGGGTGCACCGCCTGCACCCCGGTCGGCGAGATGAGCACCGGCATGGAGATGGGCTGGCCCATGACCGTGGTGGCCAGCTCGCGGGAGCCCGACAGCCCGGCCACCCGGGGGGCGAAGCCCAGCTCGGCGAACGCCGCGGTGTTGTCCTCGACGGTGATGCCCTTCTCGGAGCCGGCGACCAGCGCGCCGTAGACCGACCTGGGCAGCCGCTTCTTGGCGCGGCGCTGCGCCTCGGCGACGGTCTCGAACCATGCGTTCTTGCTCATTCAGCTCATCCCTGCCAGTGGGTTCTCGTTGCAGAAGCTCACCGGTGGCTTGACCATCAGCGTGAGCGGGACAGGCTTGGGCGCCTGGCCTCGGACGGGTCCGGAGTGCGAGTGGTCGCCGGTGGGCTTGGGGACGTCGCCGGCCACGTCGGCCAGCGCCACCTCGCCGTAGCCCTGCACGCACTCCGGGTCCGGCCCGTCCAGCGGCAGGCCGGTGAAGAACTTGGCCGCCATGCAGCCGCCGCGGCAGGCGTCGAAGTGCTGGCACTTGCTGCACGCGCCGCCGGTCTGCGGGGAGCGCAGGTCGGTGAACAGCTCCGAGTTCTGCCACACCTCCTGGAAGCCACCGGGGTTGAGCAGGTTGCCAGCCAGGAAGGCGTCGTGGATGGCGAACGGGCAGGCGTAGACATCGCCGATCGGGTCGATCAGGCAGACCACGCGCCCGGCGCCGCACAGGTTGAGCCCGGGCAGGGCGTCACCGAAGGCGGCCAGGTGGAAGAAGGAGTCGCCGGTGAGCACGCCCTCGCCGTTGCGCACCAGCCAGTCGTAGAGCTCGCGCTGCTGGGCCATGGTGGGGTGCAGCTCGTTCCACACGTCCGCGCCGCGGCCGGCCGGTCGCAGGCGGGTGATGCGCAGGGTGGCGCCGTAGCGGTCGGCCAGCGCCTTGAACTCGTCCAGCTGGCCGACGTTCTGCCGGGTGACCACGACGGAGATCTTGGCGTCGGCGAAGCCGGCGTCGGCCAGGTGCTGCAGCGCGCGGCAGGCCATGTCGAACGAGCCCGTGCCACGCACGGCGTCGTTGACCTCGGCGGTGGCCCCGTCCAGGGAGATCTGCACGTCCACGTAGTCGCTGGCGGCCAGGCGCTCGGCGACGGCGCGGTCGATGCGCACGCCGTTGGTGGAGAACTTCACGCCCACCTGGTGCGCGGTGGCGTAGTCCACCAGCTCCCAGAAGTCCGAGCGCACGGTGGGCTCGCCACCGCCGATGTTCACGTAGAACACCTGCATGCGCTGCAGCTCGTCGATGACGGCCTTGCACTGCTCGGTGCTGAGCTCGCGCGGGTCGCGCTTGCCCGAGGAGGACAGGCAGTGCACGCACGCCAGGTTGCAGGCGTAGGTGAGCTCCCAGGTGAGGCAGATGGGTGCGTCGAGGCCGAGCTCGAACTGGTCGATCAGCCGTCCCACCTTGGGCGGTGCCGTGGTGGTGGGGGGCTCGAGCACTGCAGCTGGATCCAGCACTGCGGTCATGCGGCATCTCTCCTGATGATCATCGTGGACTCGACGAGCGTGGCCAGGGCGGCGGCGTAGGACGGCAGCGCCGCCTCGCCGACCCCGGCGGCCAGGCAGGCCGACCGCGCGTCGGGGTGGTTGGCCAGCGACTGCACGATGCCGACCACGGTGTGGTTCTTCAGGAAGGACAGCCGCCGCGTGCCGAAGTGGTACAGCAGCGCGCCGAAGGGCTCCGGGCGGACGGCCACCTTGGGGTGCACCTGCCAGGCACCGTCCAGCACGGCGGTCTGCTGCTCGGCCTCGAGCACAGGCATGCTCAGTACACGCCGCACATGCCGTCGATGGAGACCTCCTCGACGAGGGTCTCCTCGACCATCGGCTCGTCGGTGGACTGGGGGGCGGTCTGCTCGGCCATGGGACTCTCCAGAGTGTTGGCGGGATCACCGTTGCGGTGTGACAGGCACCATAATGGCACTCAGTGCCGAAGGAAAGCCAGGAGGTACCTGGACCAGCACGGAAGGCAGGTGGACACCGCTGTGGAAGGTCCCGTGCGCGTCGACGACCTGGCCGCCCGCGCCGGACGCCGCCCCTCCACCACCCGGGCGTCCATCAGCCGGATCGCACTACCCCTGTTCGCGCGCAACGGGTTTGACGAGACCAGCGTGGACGAGATCGCCGAGGCGGCGCACATCTCCCGGCGCACGCTGTTCCGCTACTTCGCCTCCAAGAACGACATCCCCTGGGGCGACTTCGACGCCGAGCTGGCCCGCATGCGGGCCTTCCTGGTCGCGCTGCCCCCGGGCACCCCGCTGGCCGAGGAGCTGGGCGGGGCGCTGGTGGACTTCAACACCTTCCCCGCCGCGGAGGCCCCCTGGCACCGGCAGCGCATGCGGCTGGTGTTCGGCGTCCCGGCGCTGCAGGCGCACTCCGCCCTGATGTACGCCGGCTGGCGACAGGTGGTGGCCGAGCACGTCGCCCGCCGGCTGGGCGTGGCCGACGACGACCACCTGGCCCGCTCGGTGGCGTGGATGTTCCTGGGTGTGGCCATCGCCGCCTACGAGCAGTGGCTGGACGACGAGACGCTGGAGCTGGTCGACCTGCTGCGGGAGGGCGCGTCGGTGCTCGCCGCCGGCCTGCGCACGTTGACGCCTCCGTCCTGACAGGATCGCCGCATGAGAGCCCCCCGCACGAGAGCCGCCCGAGTGCTGACCAACGCCCTGCCCGGGGCCGCCCTGGTGCGCGCGACCCGGTTGCTGCGCAACCCCGAGCACCGTCGGGTGGCGCTGCTCGCCGGTGGGCTCGGCGGGTCGTCGGTGGTGCACGCGGTGCGCCCGCAGGTGTTCGAGCCGATCATCCCGCCGGGCATCGGCGACGCCCGGCGCTGGGTGTACGTCAGCGGCGTTGCCGAGGCGGCGTGCGCGGCGCTGCTGCTCGTCCCTGCCACTCGACGCCTGGGCGGCTGGGTGAGCGCCGCGGTGCTGGTCGGCGTCTTCCCCGCCAACGTGTACTCGGTGAAGGTGGTGTCCCGGTCCAAGCCGCTGCAGGCCGTGGCCCTGGCTCGCCTGCCCCTGCAGGTCCCCATGATCACTGCCGCGCTGCGCGTCGCCAAGGGCTGAGCCGCCACCGGCGCTGGTGGCGCCCCGGCGCAGTGTGCCCAGAATCACTTTTTTGCATCCGCCGCAACATTGCCCTGGCGGACAGGTGAATACACGCTTGGTCGACTGCTGCCGCGCTCACGCTGGCTGAGCGGGTCCTGACCATCGGACGCGCCGGGAGAGGGCGCCGTCGTGCCCAGCACTGCCCCGCCTCACCCCTGGAGTCCTGATGGCGAACTACCTCTACCGGCTGGGAAAGCTGGCCTACCGGCGCAAGGGCCGCGTCATCGGGGCGTGGGTGTTCCTGCTGGTGCTGCTCGGTGTCACCGCCTCCACGCTGTCCGGACCGACGGTGGACACCTTCTCCATCCCCGGCACCCCGGCCACGGAGGCCCAGGAGCTGCTCAAGGAGCGCTTTCCCTCGGCCGGCGCCGACGACCTGATCAACACCCCCACCGAGCGGTTCATCTTTGCCGCGCCGGCGGGCCAGACGCTGAGCTCCCCGCAGAACCAGGCGGCGATGGACAAGGTCGTCGCCGACCTCAAGACGATCGCCCAGGCCAAGAGTCCGGACACCCTGGTCAACCCGGTGGTGGCCGCCGCTGCGCTGGTGCAGGCCGCCGAGGGGGCGGGCAAGTCGCCGGAGGACGCCGCGGCGCTGTCGCCGCTGAGCCCAGACGGCACGGTCGGCTACCTCTCCATGAGCTTCACCGGCGCGATCACCGACATCACCCCGGAGACCCGCGACCAGCTGAAGGCCGCCGCCGAGCTCGGCCGCAGCGAGGGGCTGACGGTGGAGATGACCGGCACCGCCGCCGCGGAGCAGGCCGGCGGCCAGGCCGCCGAGCTGATCGGCCTGGCCGTGGCCGCCGTGGTCCTCACCATCACCTTCGGCTCGCTGGTGGCGGCCGGGCTGCCGCTGCTGATGGCCATCATCGGCATCGCGGTGGGCAGCCTGGCCATCACCACCGCCAGCGGCTTCTTCGACCTCAACTCCGCCACCCCGACGCTGGCCATCATGATCGGCCTGGCGGTGGCGGTCGACTACTCGCTGTTCATCCTCTCGCGCTACCGCAACGAGGTGGGCAAGGTCGGCAACCGCGAGGAGGCGGCCGGGCGCGCGGTGGGCACCGCAGGGTCTGCGGTGGTGTTCGCCGGACTCACCGTGATCATCGCCCTGGTGGCGCTGCGGGTGGTGAACATCCCGTTCATGGCCACCATGGGCTACGCCGCCGCGTTCACCGTGGCCATCGCCGTGGTGCTCGCCCTCACCCTGCTGCCGGCCATCCTCGGCCTGCTCGGCGAGAAGGCCTTCGCCGGCCGGATCAAGGGCATCACCGACCACGACGCCGAGGAGAACAAGGACCTGGTCACCAACGGCCTGCGCTGGGCGCGGCTGGTCCGCCGCGTCCCGGTGCTCACCCTGGTGGCCGGCGTGGTGCTGCTGGGCGTGCTGGCCATCCCCGCCGCCAACCTCGAGCTGGCCCTGCCCAACGACTCCACCGCCGACCCCGACACCACCGAGCGCAAGGCCAGCGACCTGGTCACCGGCGCGTTCGGCGCCGGCGTGAACGGCCCGTTGATCGTGGTGGTGGACGCCTCCCAGGCCACCGTGCCCAAGGCCGAGGCCTTCGCCCAGGTGGTCGCCACCATCAAGGCCCAGGGCGACGTGGCCAACGCCCAGGTGCTGGCGGTCAACCCGGCCGGAGACACCGCGCAGCTGACGGTGATCCCCTCCAGCTCGCCCAGCAGCACCGCCACCCACGACCTGGTCAGCCACATCCGCGACGCCGAGGGCGAGCTCAACCGCACCACGGGAGTGAGCATCGGGGTCACCGGCCAGACCGCCATCGAGGGCGACGTCTCCGAGCGGCTGTCCAGCTCGCTGGTGCCCTACCTGGCCGTGGTGATCGGGCTGGCGTTCCTGCTGCTGATGCTGGTGTTCCGCTCGATCCTGGTGCCGCTGACGGCGACGCTCGGCTTCCTGCTCAGCGTGCTGGCCACGTTCGGGGCCACCGTGGCGATCTTCCAGGAGGGCGCCCTCGGGCTGATCGCCAACCCGCAGCCGATCGTCAGCATGATGCCGATCTTCCTGATCGGCGTGGTGTTCGGCCTGGCCATGGACTACCAGGTGTTCCTGGTGACCCGGATGCGGGAGGAGTACGTGCACGGCGCGACGCCCAAGGACGCCGTGACCTCCGGCTTCCACCACGGTGCTCGGGTGGTCACCGCCGCCGCGATCATCATGATGTCGGTGTTCGGCTCGTTCATGCTGGGCGACAACGCCTTCATCAAGTCGATCGGGTTCGCCCTCGCCGCTGCCGTGCTGTTCGACGCCTTCGTGGTGCGGATGGTGATCATCCCGGCGGTGATGACTCTGCTCGGCTCGGCCGCGTGGTGGCTGCCGAGGTGGCTGGACCGCATCCTGCCCAACGTGGACGTGGAGGGCGAGCAGATCCTCAAACAGCTCGACGCCAGGGACACCCGCCAGCACAGCGACCCCGAGGAGCCGGTCGCGGTGTCCTGACCGGCCGCGTAGCGTCTTCTCCCAGCCATTCGTCGCCCTGGCCGCGAGGGATGCGCAGCGCTGGGGGGTGGCGCTGCACCAAGCCAGGGTCGCGGGTGGTGCTAGCTCTTCTCGGCGTACATCAGCCGCAGCATCCGAGCCAGCGCCTGCGTGGCTGCCGACGCCGGCGCCACTCCCTCGGCGATGTCGAAGAACGCCACCCCGTCCACCACGGCGAGGGTGAGCCGGGCTGTCGCTGGGTCGGCGGGCAGCCCACCCTTGGCCAGCACCACGCTCACCAGCCGCAGCAGCTCGGCGTTGTAGTCGTGCACCAGCGGACGCATGCGCGGGTGCCGACCGGCCTCCAGGTAGCGCTCGTACATGGCCATCACCCCCGTCGGAGTGGCCGAGGACGCCTCCGCCGGGCGGGCGGTGGCGATCTCCAGCACGGCGGCGGCCAGCGCGTCGGGCGTCTCCAGGCGCTCGGGCAACCGACCGACCAGCTCGTGGGTGGCAATGGTCCAGCGCTGGATCACTGCGGCGAGCGCCTCGTGCTTGAGGTCCTCGAGGTCCGGGAAGTAGTGAGTGGCCGCGGACACCGGCAGGTCGGCTCGTCGGGCGGCGGAGCGGTGGCTGATCGCGGTGATCCCGCGCTCCAGCAGCAGCCCGGCGGCGGCGTGGACCAGCGCAGCCGTGCGGTGCTGACCTCGGGTGGAGCGCGCGGGGGCGGACATGGGCGAACCGTCGCACGCCGTCGGCGCGCTGGTCAACGGTGAGTGATGCGATCGGCCGGGATCACGCCAGCTCGGCGGTGAGCGCCGGCCAGACCTCCGGGTCGTGGCCGGGCACCAGGCGGTAGCCGGTGCTCCGGGCGATCTCCTTCAGCCGCAGGATCGGGCCCAGGGTGTCCTCGGCCGGCACGTGCACCGTGCCGCCGACGGGTCGCTCCTCGTCCAGGTTGACCTGCAGGTCGGCGGCGTCGAAGGCGAACACGTAGCCGCTGCCGTCCTCGAGGTCCACCACGAAGCTCTGGTGTCCGGGGGTGTGCCCGGCGGTGAGCACCGCCGACACCCCGGGCACGATCTCGGCGTCGCCCTGCGCGCGCACCCACTGCAGCCCCGGGTTGTCGAAGTCCGCCCGGAAGATGCCGTGATCCACGGCGTCGTCGGCGCTGAGGCCGTAGGCCAGCTCCGCGTCCTGCACGTGCACCGGGACGTCGCTCCCGGCGAAGTGGTGCAGCCCGCCGCAGTGATCGTTGTGCAGGTGCGACACCGCCACCACCGCGATGTCGGCCACGGTGAGGCCGTGCCGGGCCAGGCCCTGCTCCAGCGGGGCGTCCTCGCCCGGCGGCAGCGACGGCTGGATGGAGGACTCCCGCGGGTGGTACCGCTCGCGCAGCACCGGGTTGGTCAGCAGCTCGGTGTTGAAGCCGGTGTCCAGCAGCACCCAGCCGTCGGTGGTGTCCAGCAGGACGGCGGGCACGGGCTCGCGGATGCGCTCACCCGCCGGTGCGCCGAGCAGCGAGTAGGCCAGCGGCAGGTCCTCGTAGCCCAGCGTCAGCGGGACCACCTTGCGCACGCTCATCGGGTGATCCTGGGGTCGGCGGCCGCCTGCAGCAAGTCGACGACGGAGTTGACCACCACGTAGATGGCTCCGAGGACCAGCGTCACCCCGGCGATGGCCGGGAAGTCCGCGCGGGGGATGGCCTGCACCACGTACAGCCCGATGCCCGGCCAGGCGAACACCGACTCCAGCACCACCACGCCGGCGAACATCAGCCCCACCTGCACGCCGGCCATGGACAGCGCCGGGCCCGCCGAGTTGCGCAGCCCGTGGCGCAGCAGCACCTGCACCTCGCGCAGGCCCTTGGCGCGGGCGGTGCGCGCGTGGTCGCCCTGCAGGTTGGTCAGCAGCGAGCTGCGCAGCGTGCGGGCGATCGCCACTGCCGGGCCCAGCGCCAGGCAGACGGCCGGCATCACCAGGTGGCGGATCGCGTCGCTGAGGACGTCCATCCGCCCCTGCACCAGCGAGTCGACGACGAGCAGCCCGGTGGGCCCGTCGGGGGCGTCGTAGAAGGACGACCTGCCGGTGGCGGGCAGCCAACCGAGGGTGCGGTAGAAGAGCAGGATCCCCAGCACCGCCAGCAGGAACACCGGTGCCGAGGCCCCGGCGACCAGCCCGACCCTGAGCACCCCGGCGCCGCGCCAGCGCGAGGCGGCGGCGATGCCCAGCCCGGTGCCCAGCACCACCGCCAGGACCAGCGCCGCCACAATCAGCTCCACGGTGGCGGGCAGGTAGGTGGCCAGGTCGGCGGAGACCGGCTGGCGGGTGCGCAGCGAGTCCTGGAAGTCGCCGTGCAGCAGGCCGCCGACGTAGTCGACGTACTGCACCACCAGCGGACGGTCCAGCCCGAGCCGAGCGGTCTCGGCATCCACCAGCTGCTGGGACGCGTTGGCCCCCAGCTTGGCCCGGACGCTGTCGATGGGGGTGTTCTTCTGCAGCAGGAAGACCACCGCGGTGAGGAACAGCAGCACCGCGACGGCGCCAGCCACTCTCGTGAGCACGAAGCGCAGCACGTCGGTCTCCTATCGGTCGGCGAGCAGGTTGCGGAGCGCGTCACCGGCGAGGTTGGCGACCAGGGCGAGCAGCAGCACCGCGACGCCGGGCATCACCGGCACCCACCAGTGCTCGAGCAGGTTGGACATGCCTCGTGCCGCCATCCCGCCCAGCTCGGGCGCGGGGGCGGGGGCACCGAGGCCGAGGAAGGACAGCGCCGCCAGGGTGATGATCAGGTTGCCCATGTCCAGGCTGGCCGCCACCAGCGTGGAGACCAGCGCCCCGGGCAGCAGGTGCTTCAGCGCGATGCGCACCGGACCCACCCCGGAGAGCCGGGCGGCCTCCACGTGCGGGCGGGCGGCCTGGGCCCGGACCTCGCCACGCACGATGCGGGCGTAGAACGGCCACCACACGATCATCACGGCGAGCAGGGTGTGGGTCAGCGAGGGACCGAGGGCGGCCACCACGCAGATCGCCAGGAGCGGCCCGGGCAGCGCCAGGAACGCGTCCGTCAGGCGCATCAGCAGCGAGTCCACCCAGCCACCCACGGCGCCGGCCACCACACCGACCAGCCCGCCCACCACCACTCCCGAGGCGATCACCAGCAGCGCCGACAGCCACGAGGAGCGGATGCCCTCCAGGACCCGCGAGAAGATGTCGCGGCCCACCTCGTCGGTGCCCAGCAGGTGCCCGCCGCCCGGGGCGAGGAAGGCCTCGCCGGCCGGCACCGACGTGGAGTGCGGGGCCAGCAGCGGGGCGAGCAGGGCCACCGCGAACACCACCGCCAGCGCAGCCAGGGCCGCGGTGTCGCTGATGCCCAGCCGGCGCAGCACGTGGTGGGCCCCGGCCGTCCGGCCCCTGCCCCACCGCTGCAGTGCTGGTCTCGTGCGATCCGCTGTCGTCACCATCACGCGGCTCCTGTCTCGGTGGTGAGCAGGGTGCCCGTGCGGCGGCGGCCGGGTCGCGGGGCGGCGTCCAGCAGCGCGCGGGTGTACGGGTGCGAGGGTGCGTCCACGACCTGTTCGGCGTCGCCCTCCTCCACGATGCGGCCCTTGGTCATCACCGCGATCCGGTCGGCGGCCACCCGGGCGGCAGCCAGGTCGTGGGTCACGAACAGCACCGCCATGTCCAGCTCGCGGCGCAGCCGACCCAGCAGGTTGAGCACGGTGGCCACCAGCGAGACGTCCAGCGCGGAGGTCGGCTCGTCGCACAGCAGCACCCGGGGCGGCACGATCACCGCTCGCGCCAGCGACGCCCGCTGGCGCTGCCCCCCGGAGAGCTGACGAGCCCGTGCGGACGCCACCTCGGCGGGCAGACCCACCAGGGCGAGCGCGCTGCGCACCGCCGCGGCCCGCTCCCGCCGGGGCACTCCCTCGGCCCGCAGCCGGTCGGTGAGCAGGTCACCGATGGTCGACCACGGCGTCATGGACGAGCCCGCGTCCTGGAACACCATCTGTGGACGCCCCCCACGGCCCAGCTCGACGTCGCCGGAGTCGGGCGGGACCAGCCCGGCCACCACCCGCAGCAGGGTGGACTTGCCGCAGCCGCTCTCCCCCACCAGGGCCAGGCACTCCCCGGGCTGAACTGACAGGTCCACCCCGTCCAGCGCCTGCAGGGTGCCACCACCGGCGAGCGGGAACGCCTTGCGCACCTCGGTGAGCACCACGCCGGGGTACTCCTTCTGCACCTGGCGGAACACCGGCCCGGCGGGCCACTGCGCGGTGGAGGCCAGTGCGCGGGCCAGCTCGTCCAGCCGCTCGGGCTGGGTGCAGGCCACCAGGTGCCCGGGGGCCGCCGCCTCCAGCGGCACCGGTTCGTCGCAGGCCGCCACGTGCAGCGCGCAGCGGGGGCCGAACGGGCACCCGGGCGGGTGGTCCTTGGGGCTCGGCGGCTCTCCGCCCAGGGTGGGCAGCGGGTGCGCGCGGTCCGACGTCGGAGTGAGCCGGGTCTGCAGCAGCCCCAGCGTGTAGGGCTGGCGGGGCGCCTCCAGCACCGCGGCGGTGGGGCCCACCTCGAGCAGCTTCCCGCCGTAGAGCACCGCGATGCGGTCGGCGATCTCCGAGGCGACCCCGAGGTCGTGGGTGATGAACACGAAGGAGCAACCCAGCTCCGTGCGCAGGCTCACCACCAGCTCCAGGATCTGTGCCTGCACGCTGACGTCCAGGGCGGTGGTGGGTTCGTCGGCCACCACCAGCGAGGGGCTGCCGGCCACGGCCATCGCGATCATCACCCGTTGGCGCAGTCCACCAGAGAGCTCGTGCGGGTAGGCCCGCAGGCGCGACTTGGCCTGCGGCACCCCGACGGCGTCGAGCAGCCGCAGCGCCTCCTGGGCGGAACCCGCCTTCTCCTCGACCTGCCTGCCCACCCGCATCGTGGGGTTCAGCGAGGTCATCGGGTCCTGGAACACCGCACCGAGGTGGTCGCGGCGAAGCAGCCGGCGCCGCTCCGCGGTGGCGGTCAGCACGTCGGTGCCGGCCACCACCACCTGCCCCGACGTCCGGGGGGCCGGGCTGGTCGGCAGCAGGCCGAGCAGGGAGAGCCCGAGGACGCTCTTGCCCGATCCTGACTCGCCGACCAGCCCGATGATCTCTCCGCGGCCGATCTCCAGCGACACGCCCCGGAGCGAGGGCACCTCGCTGCCGTTGCGCTGAAACGTGACGTGCAGGTCCTGCACCGAGACCAGGGCCTCGGCGGCAGTGGAGACGGGGGTGTGGCCCGGGGCCGCAGAGAGGGTCATGTCACTCCTTCACGAGGTCGCCGAGACGCACGGTGTTGAGGGTCGGCAGCTGGTGGACGAGGTTGCCGATGCCCTTGCGGGCGATCACCGTCTCCTTGACGTCGGCGATGTCCAGCCACAGCCCGGAGGCGGCGATGGCGTCACCGGCCGCGGCGTAGGCCTTGCTGACCTCGGCGGGATCGGCGGCGTTGAGCCCGCGGTCCATGGCCGCGTCGGCGGCGGGCACCGAGGACTGCAGCCAGTTCAGCGAGCCCGCGGTGCTCATGAAGATGCGGGCGTAGGTGTCCGGGTGCACCGCGTCGGGGTTGAGGGTGGACAGCACCATGTCCGGCCGGGCGCTCTCCGGCTGGTTGGGCAGGTCGAAGGCCTGGGCCATGGGGATCGGCCGGGTGGTCACCTGCAGGCCGGCGGCGGAGAGCTTGGTCTGGATGAGCTCGGCCATCCGCTGGTTGGTGGAGTCATCGTTGACGTAGGCCAGGTCGACCTTCTTGTTGCCCAGCCCGCTCACCAGGTTCTTCAGCACCGACGGGTCGACGGGTGCGGTGGTGGAGCCCCCGGTCGCCTGCTGCGCCGCCGGGTACACCTGGGTGCTCGGGGTGGCCCGGTCGCCGTAGACCGTCCGCACCAGCTCCTCGCGGTCCAGGGCCTGACGCACCGCCAGACGCACCTTCTGGTCGGTGAAGACCCCCTTGTTCTCGTCCAGGAACAGGAAGCTCTTGAACACCGCCGGGAAGTCGGTGACGGTGAAGCCGGGGTTGCTGCGGAACGAGCTGATGTCGTCGGTGGTGAAGCCGTGCAGGCTCATGTCCAGCTGCCCGCCCTCCAGCTGCAGCCGCTGGGTGGAGGTGTCCGGGATGATCGAGAAGACCACCTTGCCGTAGGCGGCCTTGGTCCCCCAGTACCCGTCGTAGCGGCTGAGCACGTAGCGCTGGCCGTTGATGAACTCGGTGAGCGTGAACGGGCCGGTGCCGGCGTCGTGGTCCTTGAGGTAGCTCTGGGCGTGGTCGGAGCCGGCGTGGTCGGCGAGCACCTTGGGACTGACCATCTTGGGTCCGTAGGGGGCGGCGAGGTAGTCCAGGAACGCGCTCACCGGCTTGCCCAGGGTGACCACGAAGGTCATCGGGTCCGGGGTGGTCATGTCCACCACCTCGCTGAGCATGTACGCCGGGGCGCTGTTGACGTCCAGCCGGCGCTGGAAGCTGGTCTTGGCCGCGGCGGAGTCCAGCGAGGTGCCATCGTGGAAGGTCACGCCCGGACGGATGGCGAAGGTGTAGGTCTTGCCGTCCGGGGACACCGTGTAGGACGAGGCGAGGGCCGGCTCGACCTCGGTGGAGTCCGGCTTGTAGCGGACCAGGCCCTCGTAGACCGAGGTGGTGAGGGCGTTGCCCTCGATCTCGTAGAAGATGTCCGGGTCGGGCACCTGCATGTCGGCGTTGAAGGCCAGCCGCAAGGTGTCGCCGCCGGCACCTCCGCCGGAGGCCCCGCCGCCACAGGCCGAGAGGACGAGCGCGGCCGTGGTGGCCAGACCGGCCAGCACCGCCATCCGGGACTTTCGGGTTCGCTTCATGGGAGACCTTTCTCGGGTGCAGCGGGGCGAGGAGGTGGGACGAGGCGCTGGTGCAGGACGGGGCTGGGGCAGGACTGGGCTGGTGCAGGACGGGGCTAGTGCAGGACGGATCCGCCGTTGACGCAGAGGGACTGGCCGGTGACGTAGCCGGCCGCGGGGCTGGCGAGGTAGCTGACGGCGGCACCCACGTCGGCGGGGGTGCAGAAGCGACCGGCCGGGATGGCGGCCAGGTACCCGGCGCGGACGGTGTCGGGGCTGGCGCCGGTGTGCACGGCCTGGCTGTGCCACTCGGCGTCGACCATGTCGGTCTCGCAGGTGCCGGGGCACACCGCGTTGACCGTGACCCCGGTGGCGGCCAGCTCCAGCGCGGTGGACTGGGTGAGCCCGACGACGGCGAACTTGCTGGCGGCGTAGGCGCCCAGCAGGGCTCCACCCTGCACGCCGAGGTCGCTGGCCAGGTTGACGATCCGGCCGGACCCGCGTGCCACCAGCACCGGGGTGGCCGCCTGGATGCCGTGCAGCGTGCCCAGCACGTTCACCGCGAGCATCCGCTCCAGCTCAGCGGCGGGGGTGTCCTGCACCGGTGCCAGCAGCGACACCCCCGCGTTGTTCACCCACACCGCCAGGTCGCCGAGCTCGGCAGCGGCGGCCACCAGGGCGGCGGCGGTGGCGGCCTCGCGGACGTCGCCGGCCACGGTCACCGCCCGCACCCCGCACAACCGCACCGCCTGCGCGGTGGCCTCCGCTCCGGCGGCGTCCGAGCAGTAGCCGAGCACCAGGTGGTGGCCGGCGTCGGCGAGGGACTCCGCGATGCCCCGGCCCAGGCCGCGGCTGGCACCGGTGACCACCGCTACGGGAGCCACCTCACAGCCCCAGCAGGTAGCGGTCGCGCTCCCAGGGAGTGACCTGGGCGTGGTACTCGTCCCACTCGGCGTGCTTCATGTTCACGTAGTCCTCGACGAACCCGCCGGGGAACACCTCGTGCACCAGCTCGTCGCGCTCGAACGCCTCCGTCGCCTCCAGCAGGGTGCGCGGCAGCCGGGTGCTGTTGGTGCCCAGCTGCTGGCGGCCGTCGGTGAGGGCGCTGTCCACCGGCTCGCCCGGGTCCATGCCCTTGGCGATGCCGTCCAGGCCGGCGGCGAGCAGGAACGCCGCCGCCAGGTAGGTGTTGGCCGCGGAGTCCACCACCCGGTTCTCCACCGCGGGCCGGTTCTTGGGCAGCCGCAGCATGCAGGAGCGGTTCTGCTCGCCGTAGGCGGAGTACACCGGCGCCCACGAGGCGCTGCCGTCGGCCAGCCGCGGGTTGAGCCGCTTGTAGGAGTTCACCGTGGGCGTGGTGATGGCCGACAGCGCGCCGGCGTGCTTCATGATCCCCGCGGTGAAGCAGTAGGCGATCTTGCTCCAGCCCTTGCCGCGCACGTCACCGGCGTCGCGCATCAGGTTCTCCCCCGTGCCCACGTCCTCCAGGCTCATGTTGAAGTGGTGGCCGCTGCCCCAGGACTCGGTGTAGGGCTTGGGCATGAAGGTGGCCAGCAGGCCGTGCTGCTTGGCGACCTGGCGGGCCATCAGCCGGAAGAAGGAGATGCGGTCGGCCATCACCAGCGCCGGGGCGTAGTCGAAGTCGAACTCGAACTGAGCGTCGCCGCCCTCGTGGTCGAAGCTGTAGACACCGAAGTCGGACTCCTGCATGGCCGAGACCATGGCGTCCAGGAACGGCATCGCGTCCAGCGTCGGCTCCAGGTCGTAGGCCGGGGTGGGCCGCATGGAGCCGCTGCGCGCCGTCGGCACCAGGTAGCCGTCGGCGCGCTCCAGCGAGGCCGGGTCGAAGGCGAAGAACTCCGTCTCCACTCCGAGGTTCATGGCGAAACCCGCGTCTGCCGCGGCAGCGACCTGGCGCTTGAGGATGGAACGAGGGCAGTGCACGAAGGGCTGGTCTCCGTCGAAGAGCAGGTCGGCGGCCATCCACGCGATGCTGCGGTCCCAGGGCAGCACCCGCAGCGTCGCCGGGTCGGGCATGGCCACCGACTCGTCCTCGTTGGGGGTCATCGTGCCGAGACCGCTGATGCCGCGTGGGGTGTAGCGCTCGGAGCCGGCCAGCAGGTTGGGCAGGTGGTCGATCGGCACGACCTTGGACTTGCTGCGCCCGTGCACGTCGATCCAGCCACCCACGGCGTACTTGACGCCGTCGGCGGCCAGCTCGGCAGCGAGCTGGGTGTGGGCAGGGTTGATCCCGTGCGTGGTGTCCATCAGGGTCTCCTTGGTCAGCAGGCAGTGAAGGTCGGGGTGGGGGCGGGACCGAGCGGTGGCTCCTCGGTGCGGCCCCGGGTGACGCGGTCGGCGATGGCGTCGGCGACTCGGTCGAGCAGGGAGTGGCCGAGCTCGGCGGTGGCTTCGGAGGGCCGTCCGGTGACGCCGTTGGTGGACAGCGCCGGTGCGGTGTAGCGGAAGACCAGGTCAGCGGTGCGGTCCGGGTCGTCGCCGTCGGCACAGCGGTCGAGGTGCACCAGGTGCGGCGCGACGGCCATCACCATGGCGGTCTCGCCTCGGTTGGCATGGATGTCCTCCCCGTCGCTGGTCAGCTCGGCCCGGACGGTGGGATCGGCGTCCCACCAGTCCAGGAAACCCACCCGCAGGTCGGGGCGGAACAGCCTCAGGTGGTCGGTGGCGATACCCAGCGCGGCGGCGTTGCCCATGTGCGCGTTGACGAACAGCAACCGGCGCAACCCCGATGCTGCGGCCCACTCGGCGTAGGAGCGCACCACCTGGGCCAGCAGCTCCGGGCTCACCGACAGCGTTCCCGGCAGCACCGTGCCGTGGCCGTAGCTGCAGCCCACCGGGATGGGCGGCAGCACGATCGCCCCGCACCGTGCCGCCGCCGCCTCGCACACCGCGGCGGCGACGAGGGTGTCGGTGCCGGTGGGCAGGTGCGGACCGTGCTGCTCGACGGCGCCGACGGGAACCAGGCCCACGTCGTGACCGCCGTCGGGGCGCGCGCCCAGGCCCTGCAGCTCCGGCCACGCCTGCTCGGCCCACTGCAGCGCGCTCACGAGGCCTGTTCCTGCCGCGCGCCCTGGCCGAAGGTGCCCCGGCCCAGGGCGCCGTCGGGCAGCACCAGCTCGCCGCGGGCCATCCGCTGCTGCAGGTAGGTGAAGGTCTGTGCGGTCTGCGCCAGCAGGTGGTCGCCGGCGACGATGCCCGGGCCCGGTTCCTGGCCCTCGGCGAGGAACTGCGGCAGCGGGGCCACCACGGTGTCGTAGTCGACGTTGAAGAACAGCGGGAACGACCAGCGCTCCTCGGCCACCTTGCGCACCCGGTGGGTGGTGGCCACCAGCTGGCCGTTGGTCCACACCTCCAGCAGGTCCCCGACGTTCACCACGTAGGCGTCCGGACGGGGCGGGGCGTCGATCCACACCCCGTCGCCGTTGAGCACCTCCAGCCCGGGGGCGGTGGAGCGCAGCAGGGTGAAGCACTCGTAGTCGGTGTGGGCACCAATGCCTTGCACGTCGTGGGCGTCGGGTTCGTAGGGGTAGTGGATCAGCCTCAGCTGGCTGGGCGGGGTCGTGACGTGGCTGTCGAACAGCGCCGGGTCCTCGCCCAGCGCCATGGCAAAGCCGCGCAGCAGCACTCGGCCCAGCGCCATGGCCGCGTCGTAGTACGCCCCGACCTGCTCCCGAAAGCCCGGCAGGTCCGGCCACTGGTTGGGTCCGAGCAGCCCGGGTCCGACGGCCACCGCGGGGTGATCGGCGGGCAGGTCCAGGGAGAGGTCGTAAGCCTCCTTCAGGTCGCGACTCTGCCCGCCCAGCACCTCCTCACCGACCGGCACGTAACCGCGGTGGTTGCTCGACCGTCCGATGTAGACACTCATCTTGCGCTCGTCGGGCTGGTCGAAGAACCGCTGGGCCGCGGCGACCAGGTCGTCGTAGAGCGCGGGGTCGAGACCGGTGCCGGTGACGTAGAGGAAGCCGACGTCGCGCGCGGCCGCGCCCAGCTGGGCGGCAACCGCAGCCTGGTCGGCCGGGTCGTCGCTGAACAACCCCGAGACGTCGACCTCAGGAATCTCGGTGAAGGCCGGGGTGCTCACGAGGCACCACCGGTGTTGCGGGCGCAGCGAAAAGAGGGGGCCAAGGACATGACTGCTCCTGCGGAGGCTCAGGGTGGGCGCAGGCAGAGCACGCCGTCTGAAGGTCTCCCGGGCTTTTGTCCCGCCGTGGACGCCGGCCGCTCGGCCGCCGCTGCACCCCTCGGTCCAGTCCCGGCGAGCCGGCGGAACCCTAGGTGCGCCTCGCCCCTGCGGGCGAGTCAGGAGTCATGCAACACGGGCAGCGTTCCGTCCTCGCGTCCATGCTGTTTCCAGTTCGTGAACCGCGCGCCGGGCAGCGTCAGGCGTCGACGCCCTGGCGGCGGGGGGTGAACACCCAGCCGCGCAGCGCCACGAAGCGCAGCACCCCGACCACCGCGCTGACCGCGATCACCAGCAGCACCTGGGTGAGCGGTGCCGCCCCGGGGAACCACACGTGCAGCACCCCCAGGGTGAGCGAGCTCATCACCAGCCCGATGAGCCCGAGCGCGCCACCCTCCCACTGCGCCGACCACCAGCTCACCCGCTCGGCAGCGTTGAAGGTGAGCCGGCGGTGCAGCTCGTTGGCCAGGGCGGTGCTGAGCACCACGCCGACCACGTTGGCCACCAGGTAGCCCCAGGCCGCCAGCACGGTGAAGGTGCCGGCGTAGACGATGTTGCTGGACCCGCCCACCAGCGCGAAGCGGATGAACTGGCGCACCACGTGGTCGGGGCGCATCCGGGTGGGACGCACCCGGCCACGCAGCCACGACGGCGCCCAGTAGGGCAGCGCTGCCGGTTCCGCGGGCTGGGCGGGCTCGTCCTCCTCCTGCGCCGAGGCCGCCTGTGTCACGGCCGCAGTCTGCCAGGGCTCACGCCGCGCAGCTCCGCAGGCTCACGCGGGAACGCCCATGTCGCTGACCTCGGCGAGCAGCTCGTAGGAGCGCAGCCAGCTGTTGCGGTCGTTGGCCGAGGCCACGATCAGCTCGTCGGCCTGGGCGTGGACGGCGAACTTGTCCAGGTACTCCCGCGCCTCGGTGGGGGTGCCGACCGCGGAGTAGTGCGTCATCTGCCGGATCTGCTGGCCGGCGGGGGCCTCCAGGATCATGTCGGCCTCCTCGTCGGTGAAGGTGCGCCCACGGCCCAGCAGCAGCGACACCCGGGCCCGCCGGGCAGCAAGCAGCTGCAGCTCGGCCTCCTCGGTGGTGTCGGCCACCACGATGTTCACCCCGGCGATGACGTAGGGCTCGGACAGCTGCGCCGACGGGCGGAACTCACGCCGGTAGATGGTCACCGCGTCCTGCAGGGCGCCAGGGGCGAAGTGCGAGGCGAAGGCGTAGGGCAGGCCCAGCGCCGCGGCCAGCCGGGCGCCGAACAGCGAGGACCCCAGGATGTAGAGCGGGACGTGGGTGCCGCGGCCGGGGGTGGCGTTGACGCCGGGGATCAGCGACTCCTCCCCCAGGTAGCCCTGCAGCTCCTGCACGTCCTGCGGGAAGCTCTCCGCCGACGCGGGGTCGCGCCGCATGGCGCGCATGGTCTGCTGGTCGCTGCCCGGCGCGCGACCCAGCCCGAGGTCGATGCGCCCGGGGTGCAGCGTCTCCAGGGTGCCGAACTGCTCGGCGATGGTCAGCGGTGCGTGGTTGGGCAGCATCACGCCGCCCGCGCCCAGCCGGATGCGCTCGGTGTTGGCGGCCACGTGCGCGATGAGCACGGCGGTGGCGGAGGAGGCGATGGTGCCCATGTTGTGGTGCTCGGCGTACCAGACGCGGCGGTAGCCCAGCTGCTCCGCGCGCTGCGCCAGCGCCACGCTGCGGTCAAAGCTCTCGCGCACGGTCTCGCCCTCACCGATGTGGGCAAGGTCCAGGATGGAGAGTGGGACGGTCACAGCGATCAGCCTTTCCTCGAGCAGAGCTCTCCCGGGTGACTCCCCGGGTGCACAGTTACCAACCGTGACGACGCCCGATTGCTTCCCGAGGCGCCTCAGCCGGGCCGGTGGATGGCACCGTCGGTCCGCGTCAGCGGCACCCCGTCGCCGCCCCAGCGCGCGGCGATGATCTCCGCGGCGATGGACACCGCGGTCTCCTCGGGCGTGCGGGCACCCAGGTTCAGCCCGATCGGGCTGTGCAGCCGGGCCAGCTGGGCGTCGGTCACCCCCCGCTCGCGCAGCCGCGCCTCGCGGTCGTCGTGGGTGCGCCGTGACCCCATCGCCCCCACGTAGGCCGGGCGCACCTTCCAGTCCTCGTCGCCCAGCGCCAGCTCCAGCAGCGGCACGTCGAACTTGGGGTCGTGGGTGAGCACCGCCAGCACCGTGCGCCCGTCCAGGCGTCCGGCGTCGCGCTCGGCCCGCAGGTAGCGGTGCGGCCACTCCACCACCACCTCGTCGGCGTCCGGGAACCGCTGGGGGGTGGCGAACACCGCACGGGCGTCGCACACGGTCACCCGGTAGCCGAGGAAGGCCCCGATCTTCGCGGCGGCAGCGGCGAAGTCGATGGCACCGAAGACCAGCATCCGGGCGCGCGGGGCGTAGGAGGAGACGAACACCTCCATGCCGTCGCCCAGCCGCTCCCCGTCCGGGCCGTACTCCAGGATGGCGTTGCGCCCGGCCGCCAGCAGCCCGCGGCCGTCGTCGGTGACGGCGGCGTCGCTGCGCGCCGAGCCCAGGGTGCCGCTGGTGGAGTCGGCGAACAGCACCAGCCGCTGCCCCACCCGCGCGGGGTCGGGGTGCCGGGTGGTGGTGGCCACCGCCACCGGGACCCCGGCGCGGATCGCCTCGGCCACCTCACCCAGCTCGGGGAAGCTGGTGGGGTCGATGCGCTCCACGAAGACGTCCAGGATGCCGCCGCAGGTGAGGCCCACGGTGAACGCGTCGTCGTCGGAGACGCCGTAGCGCTGCAGCTGCGGCACCCCGTCGGCCACCACCTGCTGGGCCAGCTCGTACACCGCACCCTCCACGCAGCCGCCGGAGACGCTGCCCACCACGGCGCCGTCGCCGCCGAGCATCATCGACGCCCCGGCCTGCCGCGGCGAGGACTTCCAGGTGCCCACCACGGTGGCCAGCGCGATGGGCTCGCCCCGCCGCCACCAGTGCTCGGCCTCGTCCAGCACGTCACGCACCTGCCACCACCTCCAACAGCTCGTCCAGGGCTTCCAGCGAGTGTCCGGACACCAGCTCGTGCAGGTGCGGCAGCGCCGCCACGATGCCCGACTGCACGGGCTCGTACCCTGCTCGACCCACGTGCGGGTTGACCCACACCACCGCGCGCGACAGCCGGGCGAGGCGGCCCACCTGCTCGCCCAGCAGCTCAGCGCCGCCGCGCTCCCAGCCGTCGCTGAACACCACCACCACCGCGCCACGAGCCATCCCCCGCTGCCCCCAGCGGTCGGTGAAGACCTTGAGGGTCTCCCCCAGCCGGGTGCCGCCTGCGTAGTCGGGCACCGCGGCCGCGGACAGGCGCAGGGCCATCTCCGCGTCGCGGTGGCGCAGCGCGCGGGTGAGCCGGGTGAGGCGGGTGCCCAGGGTGAAGGTCTCCACCGTGGCCGGCGCGGCCGTGGTGAGCACGTGTGCGAAGCGGAGCAGGGCGTCGGCGTAGGGCGTCATGGAGCCGGAGACGTCCACCAGCAGCACCAGCCGGCGCGGTCGACGGCTGCGGCGGTGCATCGACGGCCGCGCCACCTCGCCCCCGGCCTGCAGCATGGAGCGCACGGTGGCGCGGGGATCGACACTCCCGCGGCGGGCCGGACGCCGGCGCACCGCCCGCCGGGTGGCCGGGCGGTAGCGCAGGGCCGTGAGCAGGCTGCGCAGGTGCTCGCGCTCGGCGGCGCTCAGCTCGCTGAAGTCCTTGTGCCGCAGCCGCTCCTCGGCACTGGCCGCGGTGCTCAGCTGCTCGGCCTCCTCGGTGTCCGCACCCGTCTGCGGGTGGGGGCCGGTGAGGGAGGCGCTGACGCTGGGCAGCGAGACCAGCTCCTCGCTGGTCGCCGAGCGGGTGGTGGTGGCGCCGAACCAGGCCAGGAACGCGGCGTCGTAGCGGGGCAGGTCGTCGGGCTGCGAGCACAGGGTGATGCGCCCGGCCCAGTAGACCTGGTCGGGGCTGGCGGCGCTGAGCTCGGAGACGGCGGCGACGAACGCCAGTCCGCGACCGGCGTCGGCGGCCACCCCCGCCGCACGCAGCACCCGCACGAAGCCCAGCAGCCCCAGCACCGGCTGGGCCGGCTGCTCGGACGTTTGGCGCGGGGCCGGCGCTGCCTGGGGAGCGGTCATGGCGGCACCGCTCACCCGAACAGCAGGGCGTCGAGGCCGGACTTGATCACCTTGTCGTTGTCCTCCCGGTACTTCAGCACCGCGCCCAGCGTGGCGGCAGCGCTCTGCACGTCCAGGGAGGTGCGGCCGAGCGCGGTGAGCGCGGCGGTCCAGTCCAGGGTCTCGGCCACCCCGGGCGGCTTGAGCAGGTCCAGGGTGCGCAGGGTGCGGCTGGCCTGGGCGACCTGGCTGACCAGCGTCTCCGGCGCCTCCGGGAGGTGCTCGTGCACGATGGCCACCTCCCGCTCGAGGTCGGGGTGCTCCAGCCAGTGGTAGAGGCAGCGCCGCTTGAGCGCGTCGTGCACCTCGCGGGTGCGGTTGGAGGTGAGCACCACCAGCGGCGGCACCTCCGCGCGGATCTCGCCCAGCTCGGGGATGCTCACCTTGTTCTCGGCCAGCACCTCCAGCAGGAACGCCTCGAACTCGTCGTCGGCGCGGTCGATCTCGTCCACCAGCAGCACGCACGGCGCCTGCCGCAGCGCCTGCAGCAGCGGGCGGGCGATGAGGAAGCGCTCGGAGTACAGCTCGGTGTCGTCCACCGGTCCGCCACCGCTCTCCAGCGCCCGCAGGTGCAGCAGCTGGCGGGGGAAGTCCCAGTCGTAGAGGGCCTGGCTGGCGTCGATGCCCTCGTGGCACTGCAGCCGCACCAGCGGCACGTCCAGCGCCCGGGCCAGTGCCATGGCCAGCGCCGTCTTGCCGGTGCCCGGCTCGCCCTCGCAGAACAGCGGGCGCTGCATCTTCAGCGCCAGGAACGCCGCGGTGGCGATGCCCTCGTCCGGCAGGTATCCGACGTCGCGCAGGGCGGCGGCGAGGTCAACGGGAGAGGTGATGTCCACCCTCGCACCCTAGACGGGTTCCGTTCGGCCACGAGCGGAGCCAGCGGGCAGGATCAGCCGGTGCTGTTTCCTGACTTCGCCACCGACCACCTCGACACCGGCGACGCCACCATCGCCGTCCGCCACGCCGGGTCGGGCCCGCCGGTGCTGCTGCTGCACGGCTTCCCGCAGACCTCGGCGATGTGGCACCGGGTGGCGCCGGCGCTCGCCCGCGAGCACACCGTGGTGGTGCCCGACCTGCGCGGCTACGGCAGCTCCAGCAAGCCCGCCGCGAGCGACGACCACGCCGCGCACAGCTTCCGGGCGATGGCCGCCGACCAGGTGGCGGTGATGCGGGCGCTGGGCCACGACCGCTTCGCCGTGGTGGGCCACGACCGCGGCGCTCGGGTGACCCACCGGATGGCGCTGGACCACCCCGAGCGGGTGGAGCGGCTGGCGGTGCTGGACATCGTGCCCACCGCGCACGTGCTGGCCACCGCCGACCTCACCCTCGCCCAGCGCTACTACCACTGGTTCTTCCTGAGCCGGCCCGAGCCGCTGCCGGAGACCCTGATCGGCGGCGACCCGGTGTTCTTCCTGCACGCCAACCTCGGGGCGCTGGGCGGGAGCCTGGACGACTACGACGCCGAGGCGCTGGCGGAGTACGAGCGCTGCGCCCGGGACCCGGGCACCGTGCGCGGCTGGTGCGAGGACTACCGGGCGGCGCTGTCCATCGACGCCGCCCACGACCGCGCCGACGCCGACCGGCTGCTCACCCAGCCGCTGCTCGCGCTGTGGGGCGCACGCGGCGCGGTGGCCGAGCTCTACGACCCGCTCGCCGTGTGGCGCGGGTACGGCTCTGACGTGCGTGGCCAGGCGGTGGACGCCGGGCACTTCCTGGTGGAGCAGCGACCCCAGGAGTGCACCACGCTGCTGCAGCAGTTTCTCAGCTGACGTCGCGGCGCACTGCCTGGAGGACGAGGGGTGTTTCCGTCTCGCCTCGATGCCACAATGACGCGGTGACTCATGAGGAGCTCAGCTGGTGGCGGGTGCGCCGGGCTGACGGAGACCAAGACGCTCTCGTCGGCGGGTAACAGCTCTCGCCGGGCGTCTTCTCCGAGGAGCCTGCATGTCTGCTCACCACCGGGTCCACGACCCTGACCCCCGTCCGAACCGCACCGACGCCACCCCGTGCTGCGAGGCCACCGACCCCGACGGCTGGGGCTTCATCTGCACGATGGAGCCGGACCACGACGGTGACCACGTCGCGGGCAACGGCATCTCGATCTCCGAGGTCTGGCCGCAGTAGCACTCCGACTGACGCAGCAGGTTCCCCCTTCCGTGCGACGGGGGAACCTGCTGTTGGCCAGCCAGCTGCCGCGCGCCGGCGGACCAGTCAGGCTGGCTCCGGAGTGTCGTGGTCAGCCCCGGTGGCCAGGTCACCGCACTCCACCAGCACCACGTCGGGGCGCCCGCGCAGGAAGTCCCGCGCACCCGCGTCGCCGGTGGCGGTGTCGATCACCGCACCGAGGTGGTGGCGCCCGAACAGCACCGGGTGCCGCGGCGCACCGTGGAAGCTCGCCCGCACCAGCGCAGTGTCCAGCGAACCGGCGGCCACCCCCAGCACCCGCGCCACCACGTCCGCGCCCACGTCCGGGGTGTCCACCAGCTGCACCAGCGCCGCACCGGCGTCGCGCTCGCGCGCCGCCCGCAGCCCCGCCCGCAGCGACGCCGCCATCCCGCTCTGCCAGTCCGCGGCCATCACCACCTCGACACCCTCGGGCGCCAGGGCACGGGCCTGCTCTGCCGCCGCGCCCAGCACCACCACCACCTGGTCGCAACCGCCGGCACGCAGCGCCGTCACCGCCCCGCGCAGCCAGGACCCGTCGTGCGCCAGCGCCTTGGGGCTGCCGTACCGGGTGCCGGCTCCGGCGGCCAGCAGCACTCCCACGACGGTCACGCGCCCATGGTGCCTGATACAACTTGAGATCCAGACCACAACCCAGCCACCCCGCAACCCGAGGAGCCACCATGGCCATCACCGCGCACCTGGACCTGCTGTTCAAGCCCGAGTCGGTGGAGCAGGCCCGCGAGCTGTTCCACCAGGTGCTCACCGACACCCGGGCGTTCGAGGGCTGCCTGGGCGTGGAGGTGCTGGTGGACGAGTCCAACGAGGCGCACTGGCTGGTGAGCGAGCAGTGGGCGTCGGCCGAGGCGGACGCCGCCTACCGCGAGTTCCGGGCCGGGCCGGGCGCGATCACCGAGCTGGGACCGCTGCTGGCCGGGGCCCCCTCGCTGACCAAGTTCACCGTGGACGACCGCGTCTGACTCTAGAGCCCGAGCTCGCGGGCGATGAGCATCAGCTGCACCTCGGTGGTGCCCTCGCCGATCTCCAGGATCTTGGAGTCGCGGTAGTGCCGGGCGACGAGGTAGTCGTTCATGAAGCCGTACCCGCCGTGCACCTGGGTGGCGTCGCGGGCGTTGTCCATCGCCGCCTCGCCGGCCACCAGCTTGGCGACGGCCGCCTCCTTCTTGAACGGCCGCCCGGCCAGCATCCGGGCGGCGGCGTCGTAGTAGGCGGTGCGGGCGGCGTGCGCGCGGGCCTCCATCCGGGCGATCTTGAAGGCGATGGCCTGGTTGGCCGCGATCGGCCGGCCGAAGGCCTCCCGCTCCCGGGCGTGGCGCCCGCTCTCGTCCACGCAGCCCTGCGCGGCGCCCACCGCCAGCGCGGCGATGGCGATGCGCCCCTCGTCCAGGATCCGCAGGAAGTTGGCGTAGCCACGGCCGCGCTCGCCCAGCAGGTTCTCCTCGGGCACCCGCACGTCGTCCAGCGTCAACGGGTGGGTGTCGGAGGCGTTCCAGCCCACCTTGTCGTAGGCCTTCTCCGCGGTGAAGCCGGCGGTGGGCACCGGCACCAGGATCGTGCTGATCTCCTTGCCCCCACCCGCACGCTCGCCGGTCACCGCGGTGACGGTGACCACTCGGGTGATGGCGGTGCCGGAGTTGGTGATGAAGGCCTTGCTGCCGTTGATCACCCACTGGCCGCTGTCCAGCCGGGCGGTGGTGCGGGTGCCGCCGGCGTCGCTGCCCGCACCCGGCTCGGTGAGCCCGAAGGCGCCGAGGGCCTGCCCGGCGCACAGCTGCGGCAGCCACTGCTGCTTCTGCTCCTCGGTGCCGAAGCGGAAGATCGGCATGGCACCCAGCGAGCAGCCCGCCTCCAGGGTGATGGCCACGCTCTGGTCCACCCGGCCCAGCTCCTCCAGCGCCAGGCAGAGCGTGAAGTAGTCCCCGCCCACGCCGCCGCAGGACTCGGGGAAGGGCAGCCCGAACAGGCCCATCTCCCCCATCTGGGCCACCACCTCGTAGGGGAAGCTGTGCTCGGCGTCGTGCCGGGCTGACACCGGGGCCACCACCTCGCGGGCGAAGGCCGCCACGGTCTTGCGCAGCTGCTGCTGCTCGTCGGTGAGCTGGGTGTCGAGCATCTAGGCCTCCTCGGCGGTGGCGGAGCCGGCGAGCGCGGTGACCACCCGGGACGGGCTGGGGCGGCCCAGCTGGGCGGCCATCCAGGTGCTGGTGGCCACCAGCGCCGCCAGGTCGACGCCGGTCTCGATGCCCAGCCCGTGCAGCTGCCACACCAGGTCCTCGGTGGCGAGGTTGCCGGTGGCGGACTTGGCGTACGGGCAGCCACCCAGACCGCCCGCGCTGGAGTCCACAGTGGTCACCCCGTGCTGCAGCGCCACCAGGGTGTTGGCCAGCGCCTGGCCGTAGGTGTCGTGGAAGTGCACGGCGACGGCCTCGCGGGGCACCGGCAGCTCCTCCAGCACCGCCACCACCTGCCCCGGGGTGGCCACGCCGATGGTGTCGCCCAGGGAGATCTCCTGCGCCCCCATGTCCCACAGCGCGTGCACCACCCGGGCCACCTGCACCGGGTCGACGGCGCCCTCCCAGGGGTCGCCGAAGCACATGGACACGTAGCCGCGCACGGCCAGGCCGGCCGCGCGCGCCGCGGTGACCACCGGCTCGAACACGTCCAGGGACTCCGCCAGCCCCCGGTTGAGGTTCTTGCGCGCGAAGGTCTCGGTGGCCGAGGCGAACACGGCGATCTCGCGCACCCCGGCAGCCAGCGCCCGGTCCAGCCCGCGGCGGTTGGGCACCAGCACCGGCATCCGCAGCCCCGCCGGGGTGGGACCGAGCTCGGCCAGCAGCTCCTCGGCGTCGGCCAGCTGCGGCACCCACTCCGGGCGCACCAGGCTGGTGGTCTCCACCGCGGTCAGCCCGGCGGCGAGCAGCCGGCGCACGAAGTCGGCCTTCACCGCCACCGGCACCAGGGCGCTCTCGTTCTGCAGCCCGTCGCGGGCACCCACCTCGTAGATGCTCACCCGCCCCGGCAGCCCGGCCAGCGGGGCCGTTGCCTGCTCAGGCATCCGGGTCCCCCTCCACCGTGGCCAGGTGCTCCTCCACGGCCACCTGCTGGCCGGCCCGCACCGCCAGGGTGGTGACCGTGCCTCCGTGCGGGGCGCGGATCGTGTGCTCCATCTTCATCGCCTCCACCACCAGCAGCGCCGCCCCGGCCGCCACCTGCTCCCCCTGCGCCACGTGCACCGCGATCACCGCGCCGGGCATGGGGCTGCGCAGCTCGGCGTCCCCGGCTGCGGCGGCGCGGACCCGGTCGACGGCCAGCTCGGCCACCGGCCACGCCGACCCGCCGCGGCCCAGCCACAGCGTGGCACCGTCGCGGGCGCACAGCCAGCGCTCGGTGCGCCCGTCCAGGGTGAGCACCAGCTCGTCGCCGTCGAGCACCGCCGCAGCGGTCACCGCCTCGCCGCCGTCCACCCGCGCCTGGTCGCCGAGCAGCGACACCTCCCCCGCCGTGGTCTGCCACACCAGCGGTGCGGGCGCCCCGATCCGCCACCCCGTGCGCGCCGCCCACGGGTCGGGCGGTGGCGGCTGGGCCAGCGCGTGCAGGGCGAACCCGATGGGCACCGCCGCGGGGACCTCCTCGTGCACCAGGGTGGCCAGCTCCCGCTCCACCAGCCCGGTGTCCAGCCGTCCGGCCCGCACGTCCGGGTGGGCCAGCAGCTCCCGGAGGAAGCCGAGGTTGGTGGGCACCCCCAGCACCGTGGTGCGCCCCAGCGCAGCGCCCAGCCGGGCCAGCGCGGTGGCCCGGTCCGGGCCGTGGGCCACCACCTTGGCCAGCATGGGGTCGTAGGTGCTGCCCACCACCGTCCCCACGCGCAGCCCGGAGTCCACCCGGACACCAGCGCCGGTCGGCTCGCGCAGCAGCAGCACGGTGCCGCCGGTGGGGAGGAAGTCCCGGGCGGGGTCCTCGGCGTAGACGCGGGCCTCCACGGCGTGCCCGGTGAGCACCACGTCGTCCTGGCTCAGGGCCAGCTTCTCCCCCGCGGCCACGGCCAGCTGCTGAGCCACCAGGTCGATGCCGGTGACCAGCTCGGTGACGGGGTGCTCCACCTGCAGTCGGGTGTTCATCTCCAGGAAGAAGAACGTCTCGGGCGCCTCGGCGCTGACGATGAACTCCACCGTGCCCGCCCCGGTGTAGCCGCAGGCCCGCGCCGTCTCGCAGGCCGCCTCCCCGATGCGGGCCCGGGTGGCGGCGTCCAGCAGCGGCGACGGCGCCTCCTCGACGATCTTCTGGTGCCGCCGCTGCAGGCTGCACTCCCGCTCGCCCAGGTGGATGACCCCGCCGTGGATGTCGGCCAGCACCTGCACCTCCACGTGCCGCGGCGCCGTCACGAAGCGCTCCAGGAACAGCGTGTCGTCCCCGAAGCTGGCGGCGGCCTCTCGGCGGGCGCTGACCAGCGCCTCAGGCAGGGCGGCGGCGGCGTGCACCAGGCGCATGCCCTTGCCGCCCCCGCCGGCGGAGGGCTTCACCAGGACCGGGTAGCCCACCTCCTCGGCGGCGGCGAGCAGGTCGGCGTCGCTCATGCCCGGCTGGTTGCGGCCGGGCACCACGGGCACCCCGGCGGCGCTGACGGCGCGCTTGGCGCGGATCTTGTCGCCCATCACCTCGATGGCCGACGGGGGTGGGCCGATGAACACGACGCCGGCGTCCGCGCACGCCTGGGCGAAGGCGGCGTTCTCGGCCAGGAAGCCGTAGCCGGGGTGGATGGCCTGCGCCCCGGTGGCGCGCGCGGCCGCCAGCACGCGGTCGCCGTCGAGGTAGCTCTGGTGCGCGGGGGCGGGCCCGAGCCGGACGGCGACGTCCGCCTCGAGCACGTGCCGGGCTCCCGCGTCGGCGTCGGAGTACACCGCCACCGAGACGATGCCGAGCTCGCGCAGGGTGCGGATGATACGGACGGCGATCTCCCCGCGGTTGGCCACCAGGACGGTGCTGAACATGGCGCTCACATCCGGAAGACGCCGTTGCGGACGGGCTCCAGCGGGGCGTTGGCCGCGGCTCCCAGGGCGAGGCCGAGCACGGTGCGGGTGTCGGCGGGATCGATGACGCCGTCGTCCCACAGCCGTGCGGTGGAGTAGTAGGGGTGGCCCTGGTGCTCGTACTGCGCGCGCACCGCGGCGTCGGCGGCGGCGTCGGGCTCGCCGCGCACCGTGGCCAGCACCGCCGCGGCCTGGTCGCCGCCCATCACCGAGATGCGGGCGTTGGGCCACATCCACAGGAAGCGCGGCGAGTACGCCCGCCCGCACATCGAGTAGTTGCCGGCGCCGAACGACCCGCCGATCACCACGGTGAGCTTGGGGACCCGGGCACACGCCACCGCGGTGACCATCTTGGCGCCGTGCTTGGCGATGCCGCCCGCCTCGTACTCCCGCCCCACCATGAAGCCGGTGATGTTCTGCAGGAACACCAGCGGGATCTTGCGCTGGTCGCAGAGCTCGACGAAGTGCGCGCCCTTGAGGGCAGACTCGCTGAAGAGCACGCCGTTGTTGGCCACCACGCCCACCGGGTGGCCGTGCACGTGCGCGAAGCCGGTGACCAGGGTGGTCCCGTAGTCCGCCTTGAACTCGTGGAACCGGCTGCCGTCCACCACGCGGGCGATCACCTCGCGCACGTCGTAGGGGGTGCGGGCGTCGGCGGGGACCACCGCGGGGATCTCCGCGGGGTCGTGCCGCGGAGGCTCGGGCTCGCGCACGTCCCACGGCACCGGCTCGCGCGGGCCGAGGGTGGCCACGATGGAGCGGACCACCTGCAGGGCGTGGGTGTCGTCGTCGGCCAGGTGGTCCACCACGCCGGAGACCCGGGCGTGCAGCGCCCCGCCGCCGAGGTCCTCCGCGGTGACCACCTCGCCGGTGGCCGCCTTCACCAGAGGTGGTCCGGCCAGGAAGATGGTGCCCTGGTCGCGGACGATCACCGCCTCGTCGCTCATCGCCGGCACGTAGGCGCCGCCGGCGGTGCACGAGCCGAGCACCGCGGCCACCTGGGCGATGCCGCGGGCGCTCATGGTGGCCTGGTTGAAGAAGATCCGCCCGAAGTGCTCGCGGTCGGGGAACACCTCGTCCTGGTGGGGCAGGAAGGCGCCGCCGGAGTCCACCAGGTACAGGCACGGCAGGTTGTTGTGCAGCGCCACCTCCTGGGCGCGCAGGTGCTTCTTCACCGTCATCGGGTAGTAGGTGCCGCCCTTGACGGTGGCGTCGTTGGCCACCACCACGCACTCGCGCCCGCTCACCCGGCCGACGCCGGTGATGATCCCGGCGCCGGGCGCCGCGTCGTCGTACATGCCGTGCGCGGCCAGGGCGGAGAGCTCCAGGAACGGGCTGCCCCGGTCGAGCAGGGTGTCCACCCGCTGGCGCGGGAGCAGCTTGCCGCGCGCCACGTGGCGCTGCCGGGAGCGCTCCGAGCCGCCCAGCGCCGCGGCGGCGACCCGGGCCCGCAGGTCGGCCACCTGCGCCGCCATGGCCGCCGCGTTGGCCTGCCCCTGGGGGCTGGTGGGGTCAGCGCGGGTGGACAGGACCGGGGCCGGGTGTGTCACAGACCACACGTTAGCAGACGTTAACAGCCCGATGTTAACGTCCGCTAACACCGGTGGACTACGATGCCGCTCATGAGCACCCCCCGCCGCGACCAGCTGCTGCAGGTGGCCGCCGGGCTGATGGCCGAGCGCGGCTTCCACGGGGTGAGCATCAACGACCTCGGCGCTGCCGCAGGGGTCAGCGGTCCGGCCGTCTACCGGCACTTCGCCAGCAAGCAGGCGGTGCTCGGCGCGATGCTGGTCAGCGTCAGCGAGCGCCTGCTGGACAACGGCCGCCGGCGGGTCGAGGCCGCAGCCACGCCCGCGGCCGCCATCGCCGCGCTCATCGCCGGGCACGTGGACTTCGCGCTCACCGAGCCCGACCTCATCCGGGTGCAGGATCGCGACCTGGCGTCGACCTCCGACGGCGACCGCGCCCGGGTGCGCCGGCTGCAGCGCGCCTACACCGAGGTGTGGGTGGGCCAGCTGGTGCTGGTGCTGCCCCAGCTGGACGTGCCGGTGGCCCGCGCCCGGGTGCAGGCGGTGTTCGGGCTGCTCAACTCCACGCCGTACGCAGGCAAGGGACTGGACGAGCACCACCTGGCCGAGCTGTTGCGGGGTCTCGGCTCGGCCGCCCTGCTGACCGAGGTCGTAACCTCTGCTCCATGACTTCCTCGGACGCCACCGCCGCCAACCCCACCTCCACCACCCCGGCCACGGAGCCGCCCACCACTGGCCGCCCGAGCACCCCCGCAGAGGCCTGGGCGGCGCTGCTCGCCGGCAACAAGCGCTTCGTCGACGGAGCGCCCTCGCACCCGCACCAGGACGCCACCCGCCGGGAGTCCCTCGCCCACAACCAGGCTCCCTTCGCCATGGTCTTCGGCTGCAGCGACTCCCGCCTGGCCGCGGAGATCATCTTCGACGTCGGCCTGGGTGACATGTTCGTGGTGCGCACCGCCGGCCACGTCATCGACGAGTCGGTGCTGGGCACCCTGGAGTACGGCGTCACCCCGCTGGGCATCCCGCTGCTGGTGGTGCTCGGCCACGACAACTGCGGCGCGGTCACCGCGGCGTCGAACTCCTACAACACCGGCGAGATGCCGGTGGGCTACATCCGCGACCTGGTGGAGCGCATCGTGCCCTCGGTGATGTCCGCCGAGCGCAAGGACCTCACCGAGGTGGACGACATCGTCGGCGAGCACGTGCTGCAGACCATGCACCGCCTGCCCGAGCGCTCCACCGTGCTCAACAAGGCTGTCGAGGAGGGCAAGGTGGCCATCGTCGGCATCACCTACCGCCTGGCGGACGGCCACGCCGGCGTCGTCGACGTCATCGGCAACCTGTGACCCGGACGCCCCCCAGAGCCCGCGAGATCCGGTGGGGAGTCGTCGGCCCCGGCCGCATCGCGGAGAACGTCATGCACGACTTCGCCCTGGTCCCCGGCGCGCGGCCGGTGGCGGTGGGCTCCCGCTCCCTGGAGCGGGCCCAGGCCTTCGCCGAGCGCCACGACCTGGAGCGCGCACACGGCTCCTACGCCGAGCTGCTGGCCGACGACGAGGTGGACGTGGTCTACATCGCCACCCCGCACCCGCAGCACCACGCGGTGGCCCTCGGGGCCCTGCGGGCGGGCAAGGCGGTGCTGGTGGAGAAGTCGTTCACCGCCACCGCCGAGGGCACGGCCGAGGTGATCGCCGAGGCGCACCGCCGTGGGGTGTTCGCCATGGAGGCGATGTGGACGCGCTTCCAGCCGGCCGTGGTGCGGCTGCGCGACCTGGTCGAGGACGGGGCCATCGGTGAGGTCCGCTCGGTGTCGGCCGACCTGGGCGTGCAGCGCCGCTACGACCCCACCGACCGGCTCTACGACCCGGCGCAGGGTGGCGGGTCGCTGCTGGACCTGGGCGTGTACCCGGTGTCGTTCGCGCAGATGGTGCTGGGCGACCCGGACCGGGTCAGCGCGGTGGGCTCGCTCTTTCCCACCGGCGTGGACGCCGAGGCGGGGCTGCTGCTGGGCTACGACGACGGCCGCAGCGCCGCCCTGGCGTGCTCGCTGCGCTGCGCGCTGCCCGGCGACGCCCGGGTGTACGGCACCAAGGGCTGGATCGACGTGCTGCCGCGCTTCCACCACCCGCAGACGATCGTGCTGCACCGCAACCACGCCGAGCCGGCCACCATCACCCTGCCGCAGCGCGGCACCGGCTACGCCCACGAGCTGGCCGAGGTGACCCGCTGCCTGCAGGAGGGCCGCACCGAGAGCGACGTGATGCCGCTGCGCGACACCCAGGCCGTGATGGACGTGCTCGAGGCCGCCGCCGACCAGCTGGGCGTGCCGCTGGCCGAGGACCCGAACGTCCTCTAGGGCAGCCGGCCCAGGACAGGGTCCACACACGCCGCCAGGGGCGGTCCCGCGTGGTGCGGGACCGCCCCTGGCGGTTGTGGTGCGGGGTCTAGCAAGTGGCAGGACCCAGAGCTGCAGGACTCAGAAGTCCATGCCGCCCATGCCCATGTCTCCGCCACCGGCCGGCGCAGCGCCGGCCTTCTCGGGCTTGTCGGCGACGACAGCCTCGGTGGTGAGGAACAGGGCCGCGATGGAGGCCGCGTTCTGCAGGGCAGAGCGGGTGACCTTCACCGGGTCGTTGATGCCGGCCTGCAGCATGTCGACGTACTCGCCGGTGGCCGCGTTCAGGCCGTGACCGGTCTGCAGGTTGCGGACCTTCTCCGCGACGACGCCACCCTCGAGGCCGGCGTTGACGGCGATCTGCTTGAGCGGGGCCTCGAGCGCGACGCGCACGATGTTGGCACCGGTGGCCTCGTCACCCTCGAGCTTGAGGGAGTCAAACGCGGTACCGGCCTGGGCCAGGGCCACGCCACCACCGGCGACGATGCCCTCCTCGACGGCCGCCTTGGCGTTGCGCACGGCGTCCTCGATGCGGTGCTTGCGCTCCTTGAGCTCAACCTCGGTGGCGGCACCGGCCTTGATCACCGCGACACCGCCGGCCAGCTTGGCCAGGCGCTCCTGCAGCTTCTCGCGGTCGTAGTCGGAGTCGGAGTTCTCGATCTCGGCGCGAATCTGGTTGACCCGACCGGCGATCGCGTCCGGGTCGCCAGCGCCCTCGACGATGGTGGTCTCGTCCTTGGTGACGACGACCTTGCGGGCGCGGCCCAGCAGGGAGATGTCGGCGGTCTCGAGCTTGAGGCCGACCTCCTCGCTGATGACCTCGCCGCCGGTGAGGATGGCCATGTCGGCCAGCATCGCCTTGCGACGGTCACCGAAGCCGGGGGCCTTGACGGCGACCGACTTGAAGGTGCCACGGATCTTGTTGACCACCAGGGTCGCCAGGGCCTCGCCCTCGACGTCCTCGGCGATGATCGCCAGGGACTTGCCCGACTGCATGACCTTCTCCAGCAGCGGCAGCAGGTCCTTGACGGTGGAGATCTTGGAGCTCATGAGAAGGATGTACGGGTCGTCCAGGGACGACTCCATCCGCTCGGTGTCGGTGGCGAAGTAGGGCGAGATGTAGCCCTTGTCGAAGCGCATGCCCTCGGTGAGCTCGAGCTCGAGCCCGAAGGTGTTGCTCTCCTCGACGGTGATGACACCTTCCTTGCCGACCTTGTCCATCGCCTCGGCGATGAGCTCGCCGATGGCGGGGTCGCCGGCGGAGATGCCCGCGGTGGCAGCGATCTGCTCCTTGGTCTCCACCTCCTTGGCGGTCTCCATGAGCTTGGCCGTGACGGCCTCGACGGCCTTCTCGATGCCCTTCTTCAGGGCCATCGGGTTGGCGCCGGCCGCGACGTTGCGCAGGCCCTCGCGAACCAGGGCCTGGGCCAGGACGGTGGCGGTGGTGGTGCCGTCGCCGGCGACGTCGTCAGTCTTCTTGGCGACCTCCTTGACGAGCTCGGCCCCGATCTTCTCCCAGGGGTCCTCGAGCTCGATCTCCTTGGCGATGGAGACACCGTCGTTGGTGATGGTGGGGGCGCCCCACTTCTTCTCCAGCACGACGTTGCGACCCTTCGGGCCGAGCGTCACCTTTACTGCGTCAGCGAGGACGTTCATGCCCCGCTCGAGGCCGCGACGGGCCTCTTCGTCGAACGCGATCATCTTGGCCATTGCGAAGTGATCCTCCAGATTGGGGGGTGACACGCTGCTGGCCAGGAGGTGCCCGCGACGGACGACCTGGGCTCACCGGGGCCCACGCCTCACCGTCCCGACCTGGCACTCACGTGTCGCGAGTGCCAGCCCCATGTTTAGCACTCTCGCCCCTCGACTGCAACGTGGCCCACACCGACTTGCGGTGTTGCGCGGGCCGGTCAGGGGGCGGGCTGGGGTCAGGTGGCGGGCTGGGGTCAGGTGGCGAGAGCCACGAGCCCGATCACCAGCAGCACCAGCCCGGCCAGCGCCACGGCGACCAGGCTGGGGATCACCCACCGCTTCTCCGTGACCGGCTCGGCCACCAGCGGCGAGCCGGCGCGGGTGGGCGAGGGGTCGCGCAGCCGCAGCGTGCTGATGTGCGCCGGCGGCTGCGCGGCGCCCTGCGGCGCGGACGTGCCGCGCGGCGGGACCGACGGGTGGGCCGGCGCAGCTGCCCCAGCACCGACCACCCGACGGGCGGGCGGGGACTCCGGCTGCACCACGTGCGCCAGCGCCTGCTGGGCCAGCACCATCAGCTCGCCACAGGTGTCCGGCCGCGCGGACGGCTCGGCGGCCATCCCGCGCCAGACCACCTCGTCGAGCTGGCGGGGCAGCACCGCCTCGGCGGAGACCGGGGGCACCGCGCCGGAGAGGTGCCCGGCGATCACCTCGTCCACCGACCCGCGGAAGGGTGCGCTGCCGGTGAGGCAGGCGAACAGCACGCAGGCCAGCGAGTACACGTCGGTGCGGCCGTCCACGTGCTCGCCGCGCAGGTGCTCGGGCGCGGCGTAGGTGGGTGAGCCGAGGAAGTCGCCGTTGCTGGTGCGGTGCCCGGCCGCGCCGCGGCGGGTGAGACCGAAGTCGGCGAGGTAGACGTGCTCGCGCCCCGCGCTCTCCCGCTTGGTCACCAGCACGTTGGCCGGCTTGACGTCCAGGTGCACCAGCTTGCGGGCGTGCAGCACGTCCAGCGCCTCGGCCACCTGGCTGAGCAGGTTCACCGTGCGGCGCGGCGCCAGCGGACCGCCGGCGAGCACCGCGGCCAGGTCCTGGCCCTCCACGTAGCGCATGGCCAGGAACAGCGAGCCGTCCAGGTCGCCGAAGTCGTACAGCGGGACGATGTGGGAGTGGTCGATCGCCGAGGTGTTGCGGGCCTCGTCGACGAAGCGCTCGCGGAACTCCGCGTCGCCGGCCAGCTCCTCGGCCATCACCTTCAGCGCGACGGTGCGGCCCAGCCGGACGTCGGTGGCGCGGTACATCGTGCTCATCCCGCCCCGCCCGATCACGCCGTCCACGCGGTAGTGCCCGAGGCGACGACCCACGAGGTCGGTGGTCTCTTGGCCGGGCACGCCTCCGACTCTAGCCCGGTGCCCGCCCCTGCGGTGGCGCACTGCGCAATCCACCGTTACGCCCCGTAGTGCCCCAACCCGGGCGGAGGGGGAGGATGGCAGGCGTGCGCACCGTCTCCGAACACCAGAAGGTCGTCGCCGGGCTGCTGACCCGCCCCGCCCCGGTGCAGGTTCCGCTCGAGCAGGCGGCCGGCCGAGCGCTGGCCGCCGACCTGGTGGCGGCCCGGCCGCTGCCCGCCTTCGACAACTCCGCGATGGACGGCTACGCCGTGCGCGCCGAGGACGTCGCCGGGGCAGGGGCCGACCACCCGGTGGTCCTGCCGGTGGCCGAGGACGTGCCCGCCGGCCGGGTGGACGGCCCACCGCTGGCCCCCGGCACCGCTCACCGCATCATGACCGGCGCCCCGATTCCCGCGGGCGCCGACGCGGTGGTGCAGGTGGAGGCCACCGACGGTGGCACCACCACCGTGACCATCCGGGAGAGCCGGGCGCCGGGCAAGCACGTCCGCTCCGCCGGGGAGGACGTGCGCGCCGGCGACACGGCGCTGCCCGCGGGCGTGGTGCTCGGCTCGGCCCAGCTGGGCCTGGTCGCCGCGCTCGGCGAGCCCACCGTCGCGGTGGTGCCACCGCTGCGGGTGCTGGTGCTGTCCACCGGTTCGGAGCTGGTGGAGCCCGGGCAGCCGCTGCAGCACGGCCAGATCCACGAGTCCAACGGCATCATGCTGGCCAGCGCGGTGCGCGCGGCCGGCGCCGACGCCGAGCAGCTGCACTTCGTCGCCGACGACGTCACCGCCTTCCACGCGGCGCTGCAGCCGCGGCTGGCCGAGGTGGACCTGGTGATCACCTCCGGGGGCGTGAGCGCCGGCGCCTACGAGGTGGTCAAGGACGCGCTCACCGGCCAGGGCGTGGAGTTCGTGAAGGTGGCCATGCAGCCGGGCATGCCGCAGGGCGCTGGCCGCCTCGACGGGGTTCCGGTGGTGACCCTGCCCGGCAACCCGGTGAGCTCGCTGGTGTCCTTCGAGGTGTTCCTGCGGCCGGCCATCCGGTCCGCCATGGGGCTGCCGCCCGGCCGGCACGTGGTCCGGGCGCGGCTGAGCGAGCCGCTGGACTCCCCCGCCGGCAGGCGCCAGTTCCGCCGGGGCGTGCTCGACCGGGCCACCGGGACGGTGCACGCGATGGGTCCGCCGGCGTCGCACTTCCTGCGCTGGATGGCGACGTCGAACTGCCTGCTCGACCTGCCCGAGGACGCCGTGCACCTGGCGGAGGGCACCGAGGTCGATGCCTGGCTGATCGACTAGCGGGCGCCGGAAGTCCACAGTTGTCCGCAGGACCGCGACCGGTCCGACCAACCACGAACAAGGAGCAACGTCATGACCGAGGAACTCTTGGCCGCCGGCATCGGCGCCGGCCAGACCAGCGTCGGAGTCATCGCCTACATCATCATCGGTGGCCTGGCGGGGTGGATCGCCAGCAAGTTCATGGGCACCGACGCCCAGCAGGGCATCATCCTGAACGTCGTGGTCGGCGTCGTCGGCGCCATCATCGGCGGCCTCATCCTGCAGATCTTCGGCGTCGACGTCGACGGTGGCGGATGGTGGTTCACCTTCTTCATCGCCCTGTTCGGCGCGGTCATCCTGCTCTGGCTGGTCAAGCTGGTGACCGGTCGGCGCTGAGCACGACTGCGCGTCGCTGAGCAGCAGCGACGCCGCGACGATGGGCGGGTCACGTAGCGTGTGACCCGCCCATCGCTGTGCTCGCTCCTCTGCTCGAGGGGCACGACCGGGCGCCCCGACCTCGAGGAGATGCTCACCCAGATGGCCCGCAGACCGAAGCCCGTCGACCCCGGCGAGCAGCTGCCGACCACCAGCGTGCACGGCCTGCTGGAGCTGGCGCGCCAGAGCATCCCTCCGCTGCACCCCGCGGGTCGCCCGTTCGTGCTGGCCCCGGCCGCCCTGGCGGTGCTGGGCCGACGGTCTCGGCTGCTGCGGCGCACCGGCACCGTCGCCGCCCTGGCCTGCGCGGCGTTCTTCCGCGAGCCCACGCGCGTCCCGCCGCAGCGGCCCGGCCTGGTTGTGGCCGCCGCGGACGGCACCATCGCGCTGGTGGACACCGCGCTGCCCCCCGCCGAGCTGGGGATGAGCGAGGTGTGGGGCGAGGAGCCGGTCCCCCGCGTCAGCGTCTTCCTGTCGGTCTTCGACGTGCACGTGCAGCGCATCCCGGTGGCCGGCACCGTGCGCACGGTGGCCTACCGGCCGGGGCGGTTCCTCTCCGCCGAGCTGCCCGGCGCCAGCGAGCACAACGAGCGCTCCTCGCTGTGGCTGCACACCGAGGACGGGCACGACCTGGCCGTGGTGCAGATCGCCGGGCTGATCGCGCGCCGCATCGTCTGCGACGTGGTGGCCGACGAGCAGGTGACCCGCGGGCAGACCTACGGGATGATCCGGTTCGGCTCCCGGGTGGACGTGTACCTGCCGCCGGGCAGCCGGGTGCTGGTGGACGTGGGCCAGCGCACCATCGGCGCCGAGACCGTGCTGGCCGAGCTGCCGTGAGCACCCGCCGGACGGCGCTGAACAGCCCGGGTGCGCCCCTGGCCACCGCCGACGAGCGCGGTGGGCGCAACGGCGTGCGCCTGCTGCCCAGCGTGGTGACGGTGCTGGCCCTGTGCGCGGGACTGAGCTCGCTGAAGTTCGCCCTCGACGGGGAGCTGGGTGCGGCGCTGGCCCTGGTCGGCACCGCCGCTGTCCTGGACGCCCTGGACGGTCGCCTCGCCCGCCTGCTGGACGCCACCAGCCGCATCGGCGCCGAGCTGGACTCGCTGGCCGACGCAGTCTCCTTCGGGGTGGCGCCGGCGCTGGTCCTCTACGTGACGGTGCTGCACGGCACCAACGGCGGCTGGGTGGTCTCGCTGCTGTTCGTGGTGAGCGTGGTGCTGCGCCTTGCGCGGTTCAACACGCTGCTCGACGACACCACGGCACCGGTGTACGAGAAGGAGTTCTTCACCGGCGTGCCCTCCCCCGCCGGCGGGCTGCTGGTGCTGCTGCCGGTGGCGCTGCAGCAGCAGTGGGGCGAGGGCTGGTGGTGCGGCACCACGGCGTCGCTGATCTGGATGGTGGTGGTCTCGGCGCTGGTGATCAGCCGGGTGCCCACGCTGTCGCTGAAGACCGCACGGGTGCCGCTGCGCTACGCCAGCTTCCTGCTGATGGCCGTGGGCCTGGCCTTCGCCGGTCTGCTGCTGTTCCCGTACCTGTTCATGGTGGTGGCGCTGGTGCTCTACGCCGCGCACATCCCCTACGCGATGTACCGCTTCCGCTGGCTGGCCTGCAACCCGCAGGCCTGGATCGTGGACACGCCCACGCCCCGTCCGGCCATCCGGCGCTCGCGCTCCACCCGCCGCCTGGGGCTGCGTCCGCCGCGTCGGCGTGGCGTGCCCGCCGGCCGGCGACCCGGCGCCGGCCGGCACTGACGACCCGCGCCGAGCCGAGCTGAGCTAGGGCTCCTCGGCGGTCGCCGCGGTGGGCGACGGCGCGGAGGTGGTCGCGGCCGTGGTGGTGGGAGCCACCGAGGAGCGCGGCTGCGTGCTCGTGGGGGCGGTCCCCGGTGCCGTGGTGGTGCTGGGCCGCTCCGTGGTGGTCGTGGCCGGCGGCACGGTGGTGGTCTCCTCCGGTGCCGTCGTGGTGACGGGCGGTGCCGTGGTGGTGGACGGCGCCCGGGTGGTGGTGCTCGGCACCACCTCGGAGGTGGTGGCGGGGCCGGCTGGCTGCACCGCACGACTGGGACCCTGGGGGGTGGCGGCCGGGTCGGGGCGGACCACCAGGTACAGCGCCAGCACCAGCAGGAACAGCAGCGACAGCAGCAGCGTGGAGGTGCGCACCTTGCCGTGCAGCAGGTAGGGCGGCAGGCGCCGCGGGCTCTGGCTAGGCATCTGCGGTCTCCCCCCGGACGGCGGCGGCGGGGGCCTCCAGCTCGGCGGCGGAGACGTTGATGCCGTGCTGGCGCAGGGCCACGGCCACCCGCACCCGCAGCTGGCGGCCGACCTCGAACTGCCGGCCCGGCAGGGTGCGGGCCACCATGCGCACCGTCGTCTGCTCCACGGTGAAGCTCTCCACCCCCATGACGCTCGGCTCGTCCAGCAGCAGGGGCTGGAAGTCGGGGTCCTGGTACATGTCGGCCCCCACCTGGTGCAGGACCTCGTTGGCCACGGTGATGTCCACCGACGGCGGCAGCGGCACGTCGACCACCGCACGGGCCCAGTCGCGGGACAGGTTGGTCACCTGCACCACCTGCCCGTTGGGCACGATCACCACCTCGCCGTCGGCGCTGCGCAGCCGGGTGACGCGCAGGGAGACGTCCTCCACGGTGCCGGTGACCCCGGTGACCGAGCCGACCGCGGAGATCCGCACCACGTCACCGAAGCCGTACTGGCGCTCGGCGATGATGAAGAAGCCGGCGAGCAGGTCCTGCACCACGCGCTGGGCACCGAAGCCCAGCGCCACGCCGAGCACGGTCGCCGGAGCCACCAGGCCGGTGATGGGGATGCCCAGCGCGTCCAGGACGAGCACGGCGGTGAGGCAGTAGAGCAGCACGATGGCGATCCAGGTGATCACCTGGGCCACGGCGTGCCGGTGCTTGGACTGCTCCGAGCGGACCAGCGCGTCCGAGCTGCCGGAGGTGTCGTCGATGTGGTCGGTGATGCGCTGCCCGACCCAGCTGACGAAGCGGGCCAGCAGGATGGCACCGAGCACGTACAGCACGATGAGCAGGCCGCTGCTGCGCAGCCACGTGGTGATGTCGCCGAGCGGGGCGATGGCCTGGACTCTCACGCGGACCACTATGCCCGGTCGGTGCGGTCGCGGTGACCGTCACCCACCGTGATCAGGACCACGCACGGGGTGAGTAGCGCTCAACCGTCGTAGTCGGAGGCGAGCACCACGATCAGCCCGTCGCCGAAGGTGGCGAAGCCGGAGGGCCGAGGCTGGGCGCTGGCACCCAGGGTGCCGGCCAGCCTGGTCGCCGCAGCCTGCTCGTCGGTGCCGGGACGGAAGTAGACCACCGTGCTGGGGACGATCCCACCCGGGTAGTTGCCCACCTTGGCCACGTCCCAGCCCGCGCCGCGCAGCTGCTGGGCGGCCCGGTCGGCGAGCCCACGGGTGGTGGTGTTGTTGAGCACCTGCACGCCCACCTGGCTGGAGGCGGGCGTGGCCAAGGGGGTGGTGCTCGGGGGCGGTGTGGTGGTCGCGGGCTCCGGCGTGGTGGTGCTCGGCGGGGCGGGAGTGGTGGCCTCCGGCGAGGTGGTCAGCGCCGGCGCCGACGTGGCAGGGGCCGGGGCGGCGGCGTTGTCCTGCGAGCCACCGCTGATCAGCACGCCGACGCCGACCAGGGCCACCGCCAGGATGACCAGGAACATCCCGAGGACCCGCATCGGCGGGTGCGGGGGCTTGGGGTTGGCGCTCACGTGACCGTGAACCCGAGTCGACGGGCCGCGCGGGCCTTCTGCCGGCTGGCGCGCAGCCGGCGCAGCCGCTTGACCAGCATGGGGTCGGCAGCGAGGGCGGCGGGCGTGTCCACCAGGGCGTTGAGCACCTGGTAGTAGCGGGTGGCGGACATGTCGAAGAGCTCCTTGATGGCGTCTTCCTTGGCGCCGGCGTACTTCCACCACTGGCGCTCGAAGCTGAGGATCTCGTGCTCGCGCCGGGTCAGTCCCGCAGGGACCTCGGCGTCGGGTGCCTTGGCGATGGGGACCTGGTCCCCGTCGGTGGGCAGGCTCGAAGCTGCGACGTCCATGTCACTCCTCGGCTGACGACGATGCTGGGCGGTGACCAGGCCGGACACCAGCCGAATCACACGCGTGTTCTTCGTCGGTCATTCAACCACGGGAGCCGGGCCCGCCCCGGTAGCGGCGCACCGTGGCGGCGGCGCGGTGGGCTGTGGCCACCGGCCCCCGCTGCGGGGCCTGACCTGCGTCGTCGTCGCCGCTAGGGCTGCATGCGGGCCATCAGGCCGGTGGCGATGGTGATGGCCAGGTCGCGGTCGTAGGACAGCACGTACTCCAGGACGTGCTCGGCCCCGTCGCGGCCGTCGGGGGTGTCCCGGGCCACCAGCACGCCGGCGAAGTGCGGGCCCACCACGACCACGTCCCACTCCAGGGCGAGGGGGTCGTCGGGGTCGAGGGCGACCCCGCGGACCCCGGGGACGACGTGGTCGGGCATGTCCACCCCGAGCACCCCGATGTAGGCCGCGCCGTCGACGAGCTGGCTGTAGCGCTTCTTGGTGTGCTCGGTGAACCGGTCGGCGGACTGGAAGGCGGCCAGCAGGATGCACGCCTCGCCGACGTCGGCGGCCTGGCGCTCGAGGTGCTTGCAGACCTCCACCAGCAGGTCCTTGGTGGAGGTGCGCACCGGCCGCTCGAGGGCGGCCAGCTCGAAGGAGGTGAGCGAGGTGGGGTCGACCACCGGCCGGCGGCGGACGTGCACGGGCACGCTCGGGGCGGCCGGCAGCTCGGCGGGCAGCGGTCCGGGCCGGCCGAAGTACCAGCCCTGGCCCAGCTGGGCGCCCAGGGCCAGGGCGGCACGCAGGTGCGTCTCGGTCTCGATGCCCTCCGCGAGGACGATGCCGCCGGACCGCTCGGCCTCGGCGGCGACGGCGTTGAAGACGCGGGCGATGCGGGCGGTGGGCTTGCCCTGGATCAGGCTGAGGTCGAGCTTGATGACGTCGGGCTGCACCAGGGGCAGCAGGGCCAGGGTCTCGGTGTTGGCGCCGACGTCGTCCAGGGCGATGCCCCACCCGCGGGCGCGGATGCGGTCGACCAGGCGCAGGACGGCGGCGGGGTCGGCGGCCAGGGCACGCTCGGTCAGCTCGACCACGATGCGAACCGGCTGGGCGTCGTCGCCGGCGGCGCTCGCGGTGGGCAGGACCACGTCGTCGGCGACCTCGGGCTCCACGTTGACGAACAACGTCCACGGGGCGGTGAGCCCCGCCTCGGCGGCCCCGGCGCACGCGGCCGCCATGCAGGCGGAGTCCAGCTCGGCCAGGCGCTGCTCGGCCCGGGCGGCGCCGAACAGCTCCGCGGGGTTGGCCAGCTCGGTGCCCACCGGCCCGCGGGCGAGAGCCTCGAAGCCCACCGGCTCGAAGCTGTCCAGCCGGACGAGGGGTTGGTAGACCGGCGCCAGGTGCCCGTCGGCCAGGACCCGTTCCAGGGGCGTCAGGACTCCGGAGCTGTGCATTTCGCCAGCCTAGCCAGGATCACTGCCCTTTCGTGACAGAACGCAATTTCCTTGTGACGCAGAGCAATACGTCCCACACGCCACCCGCCGCGGCGAGAGGGCGGCGGATCGGCGCTGGTGGTGACGAGGTCGTGCGCAGCCTGGTGGACGGGCCCGGCCGCGGTCGCCGCCGGCCCGTGGTGGTCGTCGCCGGCGGAGGTGCTGGTGGGCCGCCCGACTAGACTCCGCGCTTGTGTCGATCCTGCCCATCCGCATCGTCGGTGACCCTGTCCTGCACACCCCCACCGCACCCGTCGAGCACTTCGACGACGAGCTGCACACCCTGATCCAGGACATGTTCGACACCATGGACGCGGCCAACGGCGTGGGCCTCGCCGCCAACCAGGTGGGCGTGGGCAAGCGCCTCTTCGTCTACGGCTGCCCGGACGTCGACCCCGACGACCCCGAGCACGTGGTGATGCGCCGCGGCGTGGTGGTCAACCCCACGCTGGAGACCTCGGAGATCCCCGAGACCATGCCCGACCCGGACGAGTCCGACGAGGGCTGTCTCTCGGTGCCCGGCGAGGGCTACCCCACCGGGCGGGCCGACTGGGCGCGCGTCACCGGGGTCGACGGTGACGGCAAGCCGGTGGACGTCGCCGGCCACGGCTTCTTCGCCCGCTGCCTGCAGCACGAGGTGGGCCACCTGGACGGCTTCCTCTACCTGGACGTGCTCGTCGGTCGCAACCAGCGGGCCGCCAAGAAGATGGTGAAGCGCAACGGGTGGGGCGTGCCGGGGCTGAGCTGGATGCCCGGCGAGGTTCCCGACCCCTTCGGCCACTAGTGCCGCCGCTGCCCTCGCTCGGCCAGCGGGTGATGCTGCGCTACCGGCTGCCTGCTGGCGGCAGCCACCCGATGACCGACCGGCTGGGGACCCTCCGGTCGCTGGGCCCCCTGGTGGTGGTGGAGTCCGCCGACGGCCAGCTGACCAGCGTGGCCCCCGAGCAGGTGGTGGCGCTGAAGGCCGTTCCGCCCGCTCCGGTGAGCGCCCGCGCCATCGCCAACCTGGAGGAGGCCGCGGCGCGAGCCTGGCCCGGGCTGGAGCAGCAGTGGCTGGGCCGGTGGTTGCTGCGCGCCGGTGCGGGCTTCAGCAACCGGGCCAACACGGTGCTGGTGGTGGGCCCGCCCGGCGTGGACGACGCCGTGGAGCAGGTGCGTGCCTGGTACGCCGAGCGGGACCTGCCGGTGCGCTTCCAGGTGCCCGACCGGATGCGCTTCGCCGAGCTGGGCTGGCAGCCGGCCGACCCTGTCGTGGTGCTCACCGCACCCCTTGATCCCGGGGCAGCCGCAGCGCCAGACGTGCAGATCGCCAGCGCACCTGACGCGGCCTGGCTGCAGCGCTACCACTACCGCGGACAACCGGTGCCCGACGTCGCCGCGCAGGTGGTCTCCGCGGTGCTCGACGGCGAGCTGGGCTTCGCCAGGATCGGGGGCGAGCACCCGCTCGCGATCGGGCGCGGCGCGCTCACCACCGCCCCGGACGGCACGAGGTGGCTGGGTCTCAACGCCATCGAGGTGGCGGCGGAGCACCGTCGCACCGGGCTCGGCCGCCGGGTGTGCACCGCCCTGCTGAGGTGGGGCCACGAGCGCGGCGCTCAGCGCGCCTACCTGCAGGTGGCGGAGGGCAACGAGGCGGCGCTGGGCCTGTACCGGTCGATGGGCTTCACCGAGCACCACCGCTACCGCTACCTCAGCGACTAGCCCCGGCAGGGTCGTCCCAGGAGAAGGTGCTTTCCAGCGCCCGCAGGCCCTCGATCAGCCCGTCCCGCTGGCTCGGGGAGAGCCGGTCCAGGCGGTCGGCCAGGGCCCGCGTGCGCTCGGAGACCACCCCGGTGATCAGCAGCTCCCCCTGCTCGGTGGCCCCGAAGAGACGGGCGCGGCCGTCCTGCGGGTCGGGGCTGCGCTCGACGTAGCCCTCGGTCTCCAGCATCGCCACGATCCGCGACATGGTCGGCGCGGCCACCTGCTCGCGAGCGGCGAGGTCACCGAGGCGGGTGGGCCCGAGGCGCACCAGTGCGTCCAGCGCAGAGATCGCCCCGACGGCGAGCTCGGTGGGGCGACGTGCGCGGCGGAGCTGGCGGGACAGCCGCGCCAGGGTCAGGTGCACCTCCGTCGCGACCACCATCCGACTGTCGGTGCCCGTGTCTGTCATCCCGGCCTCAGCTCTCCGCAGCGTTGATCGTCCGGCACATCATCGCAGGCAGAGCCGTGCTGCACGGTGGGCGGGGGCGCGCCTCACCGCGCGATTCGTGGACCGATCCTGATGGCTCCGCTCTCGTCGGCGCTCACCTGGTAGGCACACACTCCCGTTGCCCCGCTGGACATCTCCTGCCCGGTGGCCAGGTCGTAGGTGTAGCCGTGCAGCGGGCAGACCACCACCCGCTCGTCGGTGAGGCCGTCGGCCAGCGGGCCGCCCCGGTGCGGACAGACCGCGTCCAGCGCCCGCAGCGAGCCGTCCCGCAGCCGGTACACCGCCACCTGGTCACCGGCGACCGCGAAGGCCCGGCCCTCCCCCACCGGGATGTCCTCGAGGTGGCCCACCACCGGGGCGTCCACCTCCTCCAGCGGCTCGGCGCTCACCGGACCGGCACCTGGGGGAGCACGGTCAGCGGCAGCGAGGGGCGGAACTGCCCGGGGGTGGCCGGTTCCCTGCCGTCCGTCCACGGGTCGCGGTAGGCGTCCACCGCCTTCTGCATCTCCGCGTCCAGGCGCTCGGCGATGCCCTCGCTGTCGTCCACCACCACTGCGCGGAGGTGCTCGATACCCATCCGCGGCACCCAGCTGTAGGTGCGCTCCAGCCAGTTGGCGCTCTCCCGGTAGTACTGCAGGAAGCGACCGGTCAGCGTCATCACCTCCGCGGCGCTGGTGACGGTGGCGAGCAGGTCGCCCTTGCGCACGTGTGCACCCGCGGCCCCGCCCACGTAGATCTCCCAGCGGCCGCCCTCCACCGCCACCACCCCGAGGTCCTTGCACAGCGCCTCGGCACAGTTGCGCGGGCACCCGGTGACGGCCAGCTTCATCTTCCCTGGGCCGGCGATGCCCTTGAAGCGCTCCTCGATGGCGATGCCCAGGGCGGTGGAGTCGCCCACCCCGAAGCGGCAGAAGTCGGTGCCCACGCAGGTCTTCACCGTGCGGAAGCTCTTGCCGTAGGCGAAGCCCGAGGGCATGTCCAGGTCGGCCCACACCGCGGGCAGGTCCTCCTTGCGGATGCCGAGCAGGTCGATGCGCTGACCGCCGGTGAGCTTGATCAGCGGCACCTGGTACTTGTCGGCGACGTCGGCGATCTTGCGCAGCTGCTCGGAGCTGGTCACCCCGCCCTTCATCTGCGGAACCACGGAGAAGGTGCCGTCGCGCTGGATGTTGGCGTGCACCCGGTCGTTGATGAACCGTGCGTCGTGCTCCTCCACATACTCCTCGGCCCACATCATCTGCAGCAGCGAGGCCAGGCCCATCTTGGACTGGGCGTCCTCGGCGGCCTCCGGCGCCAGGGCGGCGAACACCGACGACACCGAGTGCAGCTCGAGCTCACGGATCAGCCGCATCAGCTCCGGCTTGGCGTAGGGCACGCCGGGCACGTACCAGCTGGCCGAGGCGTCCTCCTCCACCGCGCCGCCGGCCGCCCACTCCACGACCTGGCCCAGCAGTCCCTTGCACGAGCCGCAGCCCTTGCCGGCCCGGGTGGCGGCGGAGACCCCGCTCACCGTCTTCTGCCCGCCCTGCACGCAGCTGACGATGGCCGCCTTGCTCACCCCGTTGCAGTTGCAGACCTGAGCGTCGTCGGCCAGCTCGGCCGCCCCCACCTCCACCGACGGGGTGCCCAGGTCGAACATCAGCGAGATGCGCTCCTCGGGCAGCGGCAGCCCGCGGTCGAACGCCTGCATGAGGAACGCCACCTTGCTCACGTCGCCCACCAGGGTGGCGCCCACCAGCTTGCCGTCGCGCACCACGATCGTCTTGTAGATGCCGTTGCGCGGCTCGGAGAACTGGACGAACTCGTCGTCGGGGTGCTCCGGGTGCTTGAGCCCCATGGCGGCCACGTCCACGCCGGCGACCTTGAGCTTGGTGGCCATCCGGGAGCCCTGGTAGACGGCCTTGGGGTTGGTGCCCGTGAGGTGCTCGGCCAGCACGGTCGCCTGCTCCCACAGCGGTGCGACCAGCCCGTAGACCTGGCCGCGGTGCTGGGCGCACTCCCCCACCACGTAGATGTTCTCGTCGTCCACCGAGCGCAGGTGGTCGTCGACGACGATGGCGCGCTCCACGGTGAGCCCGGCCCGCACGGCCAGTCCCACGTTGGGCCGGATTCCGGCGGAGACCACGAGCATGTCGCAGGGCACCTGGGTGCCGTCGGAGAACTCGATGCCGGTGACGGCGCCGTCGGCGCTGAGCACCTTCTCGGTGCGCTTCTCGGTGTGCACGGTGATGCCCAGGTTCTCCACCGACCGGCGCAGGATGGCCCCGGCGTCGTCGTCGAGCTGGGCGTTCATCAGGGTGGGCGCGGCGTGCACCACCTCCACCTCCAGGCCGCGGTTCTGCAGCCCGCGCGCGGCCTCCAGCCCCAGCAGCCCGCCGCCGATCACCACTGCGCGGGCCTTGCCGGCGGCGTAGTCGATCATCCCGGAGCAGTCGTCCAGGCTGCGGAAGCCGAAGACACCCGCGGTGAGCGTGGTGTTGTCCGCCCACATGCCCTCCATCGGCGGGAAGAAGGAGCGGCTGCCGGTGGCGATGACGAGGCGGTCGTAGTGCAGGGTGCTGCCGTCGTCGGCCAGCACCACCTTGGCGAAGCGGTCGATGCGCACCACGCGGACGCCGGCGCGCAGGTCGATGTCGTTGTCGGTGTACCAGTCGACGGGGTTGAGGTAGATCTCCGAGGTGTCGTCCGAGCCGGCCAGCACGTTGGACAGCAGGATGCGGTTGTAGTTGCCGTAGGGCTCGTCGCCGAAGACGGTGATGGCGAACTGCCCGGCACCGTCGCGGGCCAGGATCTCCTCCACGGCGCGCACCCCGGCCATCCCGTTGCCCACCACGACCAGGCGCGAGCGCGACGGCTCGTGGCCGTTGCGGGCGGCTGGGGCTTCCTCGAGCAGCGTCATCAGACCTCCACCAGCCCCAGGTCGACCACCACGGTCCCGCTGCACCCCTCCGGAGCGGCCACGTGGATCTCCAGCACGGTGTCGCCCAGCAGGTCCTCCACCACGCGCAGCGGCACGTGACAGGCCCCGGAGGCGGCGATCGGGAAGTAGCGCATGGGCGCTCCGTCGCGCACCAGAACCACGGTGATCATCTCCGGCGCGCTGTTGCCGCCGCGGAAGTAGACCGGTTGGGTGGTGGCTCCCGGCGGCACCGTGTAGCGCAGCTCGGGAGACAGCGGCAAGGGGCTGTCCAGGCCCTTGCCGTCGAAGGCGAAGACGCCCTGCAGGAATCGGGGAGTGCTGCTGTCAGGCATGGCTCGGCTCGCTCTCGGTGTCGGTGGGGCGGGCTGGGTCAGCAAGGTCGGCACGGTCCAGCGCGACGGCGCAGACCTTGAACTCGGGCATGCGGGAGTACGGGTCCAGGACCGGGTTGGTGAGCAGGTTGGCGTTGGACTCCCCGCCCCAGTGGAAGGGTGCGAAGACGGTGTCCGGGCGGATGCCCGCCACCACCTCCACTGCCATCACCGCCTTGCCCCGACGGGTGCGCAGCTGGACCAGGGCTCCGTCGCCCACGCCCAGGCGCTGGGCCAGGTCGCGGTGCAGCTGCACCGCGGCACCGGCCCCGTCGGCGGCCAGGGACGGCACTCGCCGGGTCTGGGTTCCCGACTGGTACTGCCGGGCCAGGCGGCCGGTGCTCAGGTAGTAGGGGTACTCCTCGTCGGGCACCTCCGCGGTGCCCTTGTGCTCCACCGGGTGCAGGTGGGCACGCCGGTCGGGCGTGGGGAAGTCCACCGTGAACAGCCGTGGGGTGCCGGGGTGCCGCGGGGAGGGACACGGCCAGAACACGCCCTGGTCCTGGGCGAGGCGGTGGTGGCTGAGCCCCGAGTAGTCGGCCTTGCCACCGGCGCTGGCGCGGCCGAGCTCGGCGAACACCACCTCCGGGTCGTCGGAGAAGAACGGCCGGCCGAGGCGCTCGGCCAGCTCACGCATGATCCACAGGTCGGTGCGCGCACCGTCCGGGGCGTCGATGGCCTGCTGCCGCAGGATGACCCGACCCTCCAGGTTGGTCATGGTGCCGGTCTCCTCGGCCCACTGGGTGGTGGGCAGCACCACGTCGGCCAGGGCCGCGGTCTCGGAGAGGAAGAAGTCCGACACCACCAGCAGGTCCAGCGCCCGCAGCCGCTCGGTGACGTGCGCGGCCCGCGGGGCGGACACCACGATGTTGGACGCGGTGACCAGCAGCGCCCGCACCCCGCCGTCGGTGCCCAGGGTGTCGAGCATCTCGTAGGCGGAGACCCCCGGCTGCGGCAGCTCGTCGGGGTGCACGCCCCACACCCCCGCCACGTGCGCCCGCGCCGCGGGGTCGTCCAGGCGGCGGTAGCCGGGCAGCTGGTCGGCCTTCTGTCCGTGCTCTCGACCGCCCTGCCCGTTGCCCTGGCCGGTGATGGTGCCGTAGCCGGAGTAGGGCCGTCCGGGCAGGCCCAGGGCCAGCGCCAGGTTGATGTAGGCCATCACCGTGTCCGAGCCGGAGCTGTGCTGCTCAGCACCGCGGGCGGTGAGGATCATCGCCCGCGGCGCCTCGGCCAGCAGGTGCACCGCCGCCACCAGGTCGGCCTCGGGGACGCCGGTGATGCGCTCCACCCGGTCGGGCCAGTACAGCCGCACCGCCCGGCGCACCGCCTCGAAGCCGGTGGTGCGCTCGGCGAGGTAGTCGTGGTCGACCAGGCCCTCGCGGATGGCGATGTTGAGCATGCCGTTGGCCAGGGCCAGGTCGGTGCCGGGCACCGGCTGCAGGTGCAGCTCGGCGCGACGGGCGGTGCCGGTCAGGCGGGGGTCGACGACGACGTGGCGGGCGCCGCGCTCGCGGCCGGCGTCGAAGAACTGCATGGCCGGGGGCATGGTGTCGGCCGGGTTGCTGCCCACCAGCAGAACGGCGTCGGCGTGGGCGACGTCGGCCAGCGGGAAGGGCAGGCCGCGGTCGATGCCGAAGGCCCGCCCGGCGGCGTTGGCGGCCGAGGACATGCAGAAGCGGCCGTTGTAGTCGATGGACGCCGTACCCAGCGCCACCCGGGCGAACTTGCCCAGCTGGTAGGCCTTCTCGTTGGTGAGGCCGCCGCCGCCGAAGCAGCCCACGCTGTCGCGGCCGTGGGCGTCCTGGCTGCGGCGGATGCCGGCCACCACCCGGTCGAGCGCGTCGTCCCAGGTGGTGGGGCGCAGTGGTTCGTGCCGGGAGTCACGCACCAGCGGCTGGGTGAGCCGCTCGGGGTGGGCCAGCAGCTCGGCGGAGGTCCAGCCCTTGGCGCACAGCCCGCCGAGGTTGGTGGGGAAGTCCTCCTGCGGCGCGACCGTGAGCGGCAGGGCGTCAGCCGGGGCGTCGGGAGCCGGGGCGGTGAGGGTCATGCCGCACTGCAGCGAGCAGTACGGGCAGTGCGTCTTGGTCGGCATGCTCCCCCTGCGTCGTGGCGACGACCTGGCCCCACGAACCTAGGAGGGCAAGGTTTCCTCGGTGTTGCTCCGAGGAGTCAGGGAGGAAGCCATGCGTTCACCGCCACCGCCCCGACACGCTGAGGTGCCGGGGCCAGCGGCTAGCCCGCGTCGGCGGCGAGCTTGCGGAACTTGCTGCCGTGGAAGACGATCGGCGCCACGTCCTGCAGCACCTCGAAGGAGTTGACCGCCATCAGCACGATGGCGTGGTCACCAGCGGGGACCTCCTCGGTGACGGTGGTGTCCAGCCACGTGGTCGCGCCCTCGATGAACACCGCACCGTCGTCACTGGTGCGCAGGGTGAGCCCGGCGAAGCGGTCGCCGGTCTTGGCGGCCAGGGTGCGGGCGGCGCCGTCGTGGGCCTCCCCCAGCACGCTGATGCCGATGCGCTGACAGGCCCGCAGCCGCGGCCAGGTGGACGAGGTGTTCTGCACGCAGAAGGCCACCAGCGGCGGCTCCAGGGACACCGCGACGAAGCTGCTGGCGGCCATGCCCACGGGGGTGCCGTCGATCTCGGCGCACACCGCCACCACGCCGCTGGGGAACTGTCCGAAGGCGTTGCGCAGCTCGCCCTGGTCGAAGGTGCTGGGGGTGGTCATGAAGTCTCCGTTCGTGAGCTGGCGGCGGCGGTGAGCACAGCTCCCCACCGGGCCGCGTAGTCGGCGACTCGAGTATCGCTGCTGTACGTCGAGTCAAGCAGGAACAGTCCCGGTGCCGGCGCAGTGGCCCCCAGCTCGACCAGCACGTGCTTGAGGAACAGGTCCGGCGCCATCGCGTGCGTGGGTCCGGCCCCGAGCATCAGCGGGACCACCACCACGCCCCGCAGCCCGTCGCCGGTGGCGAACTGGTCGAGGAAGAGCTTGAGCACCCCGGTGTAGGTCGCCTTGAACGTCGGGCTGGCCACCACCACCAGATCCGCCGCCTGCACGGTCGCCACCGCCGCCTGCACCCCGGCATCACCCCAGCCGAGCAGACCCGGCCCCAGGGTGATGACGTCGATGACCTCGGCGGGCTCCTCGCCGGTGAGCGCGCTGGCCACCAGGGTTGCCGCCTCGAGCGTGCGTGAGCCCGGCTTCGGGTTGCCCGCGACCACCACTACCTTCATGTTCGTCCTCCGCGCTGCGTGTGTCGGTGTATCTGCCAGTGTTGCTCAGCGCACTGAACGCCACGCTGATGGCCGGATTGCTACCGGCGAGTGGCCGGAGTGTTTCGCCGGCGCCCGAACCACCCTCTTGTGGCGGCGATCACTCGGCGCATCGGCGTCGACGCGAGTGAGCGCACCGATCTCGTGGTCACCGGCACGTTCGCCGTGGCGCGCAACCCCATCTTCACCGCCATGAGCCTGACCGGGCTCGGCCTGGTGCTGCTCAACCCGAACGTCGTCGCCGTGGCCGGGCCGGTGCTGCTCCTCGTGGCCCTGCCAGCTGCAGGGGCCTGGCCCGCCGCCAGGCTGCGCAGCACTGACCTGCGCTGGACTGACCTGGGTTGGACTGACCTGGGCAGCCCCGTCCGGGTCAGACCGAGCCGGCTCCCACCTTCGGGTAGGCCGAGCGCAGCTCGCCCTTGACGACCTTGCCGCTGGCGTTGCGCGGCAGCGCGTCCACCACCACCAGGTCCTTGGGGTGCTTGAAGCGCGCCAGCCGGGTGTCCAGCCACGCGGAGAGCTCGGTGATGGTCAGCTCACCGCCGGTGACCGCGGCCACCGCCACCGGGACCTCGCCCCAGCGCTCGTCGGGTCGGCCGATGACGGCGACCTCGGCGATCTGTGGGTGCTCGTAGAGCACGTTCTCCACCTCGGCGCAGTAGACGTTCTCCCCGCCGGAGATGATCATGTCCTTCTTGCGGTCGACGACGAAGACGAAGCCCTCCTCGTCCTGGCGCACCACGTCGCCGGAGTGGAACCAGCCGCCGTGGAACGCATCCGCGGTGCCCTGCGGGTTCTGCCAGTAGCCCTGCATGAGCGTGGGGCCGCGGTAGACGATCTCGCCGACCTCGCCGGGGCGGACGTCGTTCATCTCGTCGTCCACCACCCGGGCCTGGATGGTGGGGATGACCCGGCCCACCGAGCCCAGCTTGCGCAGCGCGTCCTCGCCGTCGAGCACGCAGGTGATGGGCGACATCTCGGTCTGGCCGAACACCGCGACGTTGAGCGCCTCCGGGAAGGTTTCCGCCATCGCTCGCAGCACCGTGTCCGAGGCCGGGGCCGCGCCCCAGGAGATCACCCGCAGCTGCAGCTGCCTGGGCCGGGCCGCCTGCTCGGCACACACCGCCTGCCACTGCACCGGCACCAGGAACAGCGTGGTCACGCCCTCGGCCTCCAGCACGTCCAGCAGCTGGCCCGGGTCGAACGCCCCCGTCGGGTGCACCACGGTGGGCACCCCCAGCAGCAGCGACGGCGCCAGGCTGCCCAGCGCGGCGATGTGGAACATCGGCGCGGCGCAGAAGCCAACCTCGTCGGTGCCGTGCATCTGCAGGGCCCGGATGCAGGTGAAGGCCTGGGCCTGCAGGTTGGCGTGGGTGAGCACCGCGCCCTTGGGCCGGCCGGTGGTGCCGGAGGTGTACATGATCAGCGCTGGGGTGTCGTCCGGGACGTCCACCGGGGCGTGCTGCGCACCGGTCTCGGTGAGCAGCTGCTCGTAGCCGAGCACGTCGCCCTCGGCGGGGCCACCGACGGTGATGCTGACCTCCAGCTCGCTCACCTGCTCGCGGACCTTGGCCACCAGCGGGGCCAGCAGGGCGTCGGCGACGACGGCCCGGGCGCCGCTGTCCTGCACCAGGAAGGCGATCTCCGGTGGGGTCATCCGGAAGTTGACCGGCACCGCGATGGCCCCGAGCAGGTTGGTGGCCAGCACCACCTCGAGGTACTCGGGGCGGTTCAGCATCACGATGAGCACTCGGTCGCCGAAGCCCACGCCGCGGCGGCTGAGCGCGTCGGCGAAGGCGGTGACCCGGCCGTCGAGCTCGCTCCAGCTGGTGGCGGCGCCCTCGAAGCGCAGCGCCACCGCAGCCGGGTTCATCAGGGCGTGCCGGCGGACCTGGTTGTTCCAGTTGCTGCGCCGCGACCGCAGCGGCTCGGCGGTGAGATCAGCAGCGGGGTCGGCAGCGGGGTCGGCAGCGGGGTCGGCGGTGGGGTCGGCGGAGACAGTCATCGAGGGGTTCCTCTCACCAGAGCTGACCGGCGCGAGAGCGAGCCCGCACCCGGCCGTGATTGTGACGAGTATTACACAACCATGACACCGGGCGTCCGCTCTTGTTAACCATCATTCTTCACACGAAGCACGATCCTTCGCCGCGAGACGTGCTGAAGTTTGCCGCTGTTCGCTCAGGCGAACCGAGTGCGCCGGTGCTCGAGCACCGCGGCGATGCCCTCGGCGAAGTCCGGGGACCCCAGCAGCTCCCGCTGCCCCACCGACTCCCGCTCCAGCGCGTCCTCCAGCAGCGCCAGGGTGGACGCGGTGAGGGCGCGCTTGGTGAGCTCGAGGGCACGCCGTGGCCCGCGCGCCAGGCGGCGGGCCACCTTGTCCACCCGCTCAGCCAGGTCCGCCGCCGGGAGCACCTCGTTGATCAGTCCCGTCGCGCAGGCGTGCTCGGCCGTCATCGGCTCGGCCAGCAGCGCCATCGCGTTGGCCCGCGCCCGGCCGAGCGCTGCGGGCACCAGCAGGCTGGCGCCGCCGTCGGGCATCAGCCCGACGTTGGCGAAGGCCAGCAGGAAGTAGGCCTCCTCGGCCGCGTAGACCAGGTCGCAGGCCAGCGCCAGCGACACCCCGAGCCCGGCCGCGGGGCCATTCACCGCCGCGACGACCGGCAGCGGCAGCTCGATGATGGCCCGCACCAGCCGGTTGGCGGTGTCCATCGTCTGCTGGGCGCGGGCGTCCGCCTCCGCCTGGTTGGCCGGGGGCTCGGCGCTGGCGATGGCCAGCACGTCCGCACCGGTGCAGAACGCGCCGCCGGTGCCGGCGATGACCACCACCCGCACGTCGGGCTGGACGGCGTCCTTGGTCAGGGCGTCGGCGAGCGCCAGGGCGGTGGGCCCGTCCAGGGCGTTCATCCGCTCCGGCCGGTCGATGGTCAGCCGCAGGACGCCGCCCTCCCGGCTCACCAGCAGCCCGCTCACGCGCGGCCGACCCACGTCAGCACGCCCTGCACCACGGGGCGGCACACCCTGAACCCCTGCGCGCACCGGGTGCTCAGCACGCCGAACCGCCCGCGGAGTCGAACGGGATCTCGGAGCGCCCCATGAATCGTCCTTTGCTCACGACGTCAGAATGGCGGTTAACATCCTCGCAACGCACGCCGTTGTCAACACCGGGCGGACAGGGTGCTCGTGGTGCACGCTCGCGCCCCCCGCCCAGCTGCGGGGACCTCCGACGTCGGAACCAGCAGGTGCAGCCTCGGGTAACATCGCCGCACCGTGCCGCCTGCTCCACCCGCACCGAGCGCACCCGCGCCCCGCGCTCCCGACCCGCACCGGGGAGTCCCATGACCAGTGAGCCAGCGACCGGCGCGCCGCCAGCGGACGTGGCTCCGGTCCGCCGGCGGCCGAAGAACCGCAAGGCCCAGATCGCCGCGACGGCGGCCGAGGCGTTCAGCGAGAACGGCTACCACGCGGTCGGCGTGGCCGACATCGCGTCCCGGCTGGGGATCTCCGGGCCGGCCCTCTACCGGCACTTCCCCAACAAGTACGCACTGTTCCGGCACGCCGCCATGACCCTGGCCGACGCCCTCGTGGCTGCGACTGACGAGGCAGCGGAGCAACCGGCCGAGGACGCCGAGGAGCAGCTGCGCCACGCGCTGCTGGCCATCATCGCCACCACCCTGGACAACCGCCGCACCGGTGGGCTCTACCGCTGGGAGGGCCGGTACCTGCGGCCGGCGGACCGCGCGCGACTGAGGGAGAAGATCACTCGCGTCAGTCGTCGGCTGGTGGACCCGTTGAGCCAGCTGCGCCCGGAGCTGACCGCCCGGGACGCCCAGGTTCTCGGCGTGGCGGCGCTCAGCGTGATCGCCAGCACCACCGCGCACCGCGGCACCCTCTCCACGGACCGGGTGCGGGCGCTGCTGCTGCAGGCCTGCTGGTCGGTGCTGCGCTGCGAGCTGCCCAGCGAGCCGGGCGTCGAGGCCCCGCCGGCACGGGCGGGGCTGGCGGTGACGTCCAAGCGCGAGGTGCTGCTGCAGGAGTCGGTGGCGCTGTTCCACCGCCGCGGCTACCACGAGGTGAGCATCGAGGAGATCGGCGCCGCCGCGGGGATGAACGCCTCCGGGGTGTACCGGCACTTCGCCAGCAAGAGCGACCTGCTGGCCACCGCCTTCCACCGCGCCTCGGAAAGGCTCACCCAGGCGATCACCTCGTCGCTGGCGGCCTCGCGGAGTCCGGAGGAGGGGCTGGCCCGGCTGGTCGAGGTCTACGTGGAGCTCTCCTTCGCGCAGAGCGAGCTGATGTCGGTGTACTTCGCCGAGATCGGCAACCTGCCCGCCGACCAGCGCGCGACGCTGCGCACGATGCAGCGGCTCAACGTCGAGGAGTGGGTGCACCTGCTCGCCGAGGTGCGCCCGGACCTGGCTGCGGCCCAGGCCCGCTTCCTGGTGCACGCCGCCTTCGGCCTGGTGCTCGACGTCGGCCGCCTCCTGCGCTTCTCCCCCACCGCCGAGGCGCACCACCGGGTCGAGCAGCTGATGCTCACGACGATGCTGGGCCGGGCGGCCTCCCGCTCGTCCTGATCCACCTGACCCGTGCAGCCACCACGACCGCCGCGGGTGCCCGCAGGGAAAAGGGGTGGGAGCCCACGCACGGGCGGGTGGTTCAATCGAGGGGTCGACCCGCCACGAGCGACGGGCCCGGACGAGAGCGGCGTGGCCCCACCTTGTTGATCCAGCTCCTGCGTTCCACCCTGGCGCCCTACCGTCGCGACATCAGCTGGGTGGTGGCGCTGCAGCTGCTGCAGACGCTGGCCACCCTGTACCTGCCCAGCCTCAACGCCGACATCATCAACAACGGCGTGGTGCTCGGCGACACCGGCTACATCGTCCGCATCGGCGGCTGGATGCTGGCGGTCACCCTGGTGCAGATCGCCTGCGCGGTGGCCGCGGTGTACCTCGGGGCGCGCACCGCGATGGCGGTGGGCCGCGACCTGCGCTCGGCGGTGTTCCGCCGGGTGCTCACCTTCTCCGCGCGGGAGATGGGCCGCTTCGGGGCGCCGTCGCTGATCACCCGCACCACCAACGACGTGCAACAGGTGCAGATGCTGGCCCTGATGACGTTCACGCTGATGGTCACCGCGCCCATCATGTGCGTGGGCGGGATCCTGCTGGCCCTGGAGCAGGACGTGCCGCTGTCCGGCCTGCTCGTCCTCGCCGTGCCGCTGCTCGGCGTCATCGTCACCATCATCGTCTCCCGGCTGCGACCGCTGTTCCGGGTGGTGCAGGACCGCATCGACACCACCAACCAGGTGCTGCGCGAGCAGATCACCGGGGTGCGGGTGATCCGGGCGTTCGTCCGCGACCGCGCCGAGCAGGAGCGCTTCGCCGAGGTCAACGGCGAGCTCTACGACGTCTCGCTCCGGGTGGGGCGGCTGATGGCGTACATGTTCCCGCTGGTGATGCTGGTGATGAACGTCTTCAGTGTGGCCGTGCTCTGGTTCGGCGGGCACCGCATCGACAGCGGCGCCATGGAGATCGGCGCGCTCACCGCCTTCCTCACCTACCTGATGCAGATCCTGATGGCCGTGATGATGGCGACGTTCATGTTCATGATGGTGCCGCGCGCGGAGGTCTGCGCCGAGCGGCTGCGCGAGGTCCTGGACACCGCCTCCAGCGTGGTGCTGCCCACCCGCCCGGTCACCCGCGGGCTGCAGCGCGGCCACCTGGAGCTGCGCGACGTGGAGTACCGGCTGCCGGGTGCGGAGCAGCCGGTGCTGCAGGGCATCACCCTGCGCACCGGACCCGGGGAGACCACCGCGATCATCGGGGCCACCGGCAGCGGCAAGACCACGCTGGTCAACCTGGTGGCCCGGCTGATGGACGCCACCGCGGGAGCGGTCCTGGTGGACGGGGTGGACGTGCGCGAGCTGGACGGCCCCACGCTGTCCACCGCCATCGGCCTGGTGCCGCAGAAGCCGTACCTGTTCAGCGGCACGGTCGCCTCCAACCTGCGCTACGGCAACCCCGACGCCACCGACGACGAGCTCTGGCACGCCCTGCGGGTGGCCCAGGCCAGCGACTTCGTGGCCCAGCTGGCCGACGGGCTGGACTCGCGGGTCGCCCAGGGCGGCTCCAACCTCTCCGGCGGGCAGCGCCAGCGGCTGGCCATCGCCCGCGCCCTGGCCCACCGCCCGGAGATCTACCTCTTCGACGACTCCTTCTCCGCGCTGGACTACGCCACCGACGCCGCGCTGCGCGCCGCGCTGGTGCAGGAGACGGCCGACGCCACGGTGGTGATCGTGGCGCAGCGGGTGAGCACCATTCGCGGCGCCGACCGCATCGTGGTGCTCGACGCCGGCCGGGTGGTCGGCTCGGGCACACACGAGGAGCTGATGGCCGACAACGGCGTCTACCAGGAGATCGTGCTGTCCCAGCTCACCGCGGAGGAGGCGGCATGAGCCACCCTGGACCACGCCGCGGCCCCGGACCGGGCCCGGGCATGGGCGCGCCGGTGGAGAAGGCGATGAACTTCCGTGGCTCCGGCCTGCGGCTGCTGTCCACCCTGCGACCGCAGCGGGCGCTGGTGCTGGTGTCGCTGCTGCTGGCGGCGGGAAGCGTGGGCCTCACCGTGCTGGGTCCGCTGATCCTGGGCTGGGCCACCGACCTGATCTTCGCCGGCATCCTCGGCCGCTCCGTCCCGGAGGGCACCAGCACCGACCAGGCGGTCCAGCGGCTGCGCTCCGACGGCGAGGGCAACCTCGCCGACATCGTGGCGCGGATGGACGTGGTGCCCGGCCAGGGCATCGACTTCCACGCCATGGGCCGGGTGCTGCTGCTCGCCGTGGCCGTCTACCTGGGCGCCTCGCTGCTGAGCCTGCTGCAGGGCCGCATCACCGCCACCGTGGTGCAGGGCAGCGTCTACCGGTTGCGCGAGGACGCCGAGCACAAGCTGTCCCGGCTGCCGCTGAGCTACTTCGACCGCCACCCGCGCGGGGAGCTGCTCAGCCGGGTGACCAACGACGTGGACAACATCGCCCAGTCGCTGCAGCAGACGCTGAGCCAGATCGTCAGCTCGCTGCTCAGCATCATCGGGGTGCTGGTGATGATGCTGGTGATCTCGCCGCTGCTGGCGCTGATCGCGGTGATCACCGTCCCGGTGTCGGTGGTGGTGGCCACCATGATCGGCAAGCGGGCGCAGCCGCAGTTCGTCAAGCAGTGGGCCAGCACCGGCCGGCTCAACGCGCACGTGGAGGAGATGTACACCGGCCACGCCCTGGTCAAGGTCTTCGGCCGTCAGGACCAGGCCATCGCCACCTTCGACGAGCACGACGACGCGCTGTACCAGGCCAGCTTCAAGGCCCAGTTCATCTCCGGCACCATCCAGCCGGCGATGACCTTCATCGGCAACCTCAGCTACGTGCTGGTGGCCGTGGTCGGCGGGCTGCGGGTGGCCACGGGTGCGCTGTCGCTGGGCGACGTGCAGGCCTTCATCCAGTACTCCCGTCAGTTCAGCCAGCCCATTACGCAGGTGGCCAGCATGGCCAACCTGCTGCAGTCCGGCGTCGCCTCGGCCGAGCGGGTCTTCGCCCTGCTCGACGCCGCGGAGCAGGAGCCCGACCCGAAGCTGCCGCAGCGCCCCGCCGAGCTGCACGGGCGGGTGGCCTTCCAGGACGTCTCCTTCCGCTACGACCCGCAGACCCCGCTGATCGAGCACCTCTCCCTCACCGTGCAGCCGGGCCAGACGGTGGCCATCGTGGGCCCGACCGGGGCCGGCAAGACCACGCTGGTGAACCTGCTGATGCGCTTCTACGAGGTGACCGGTGGTCGGATCACCCTGGACGGGGTGGACATCGCCGCCATGGCCCGCGAGGAGCTGCGCGCGTGCACCGGCATGGTGCTGCAGGACGCCTGGCTCTTCGGCGGCACCATCGCCGACAACATCGCCTACGGCGTGCCCGGTGCCACCCGGGCGCAGGTGGAGGCGGCTGCGGAGGCCACCCACGTGGACCGCTTCGTGCGGGCGCTGCCGCTGGGCTACGAGACGGTGCTGGACGAGGAGGGCTCCAGCGTCAGCGTGGGCGAGAAGCAGCTGATCACCATCGCCCGGGCCTTCCTGGTGCAACCGACCATCCTGATCCTGGACGAGGCGACCAGCTCGGTGGACACCCGCACCGAGGTGCTCATCCAGCGGGCCATGAGCTCGCTGCGCCAGGGCCGCACCAGCTTCGTCATCGCCCACCGGCTGTCCACCATCCGCGACGCCGACGTCATCCTGGTGATGGAGTCCGGCAGCATCGTGGAGCAGGGCACGCACACCGAGCTGCTGGCCGCCGACGGCGCCTACGCGCAGCTGTATGCCGCGCAGTTCGCCCAGGCGGTCGCCGAGGTGGACTGAGCCTGGGTCGACCAGACCGGTCTACCCGGTGTGCACCTCGCCCCAGAAGGCCAGCTCGAAGCTGACCACCTGGGCGAAGGCCTGCTCCTGCTGCGGTGTCGGGGCGCCCTGGCCCAGCAGGGCGCCGAGGTCGTCGGCGTAGGCACCGAAGGCCGGGGCCGACCAGTTGTCGATGAACCCGCGGTAGGGCGAGCTGGTCAGCGCCGCCCGCTCGCGCACCGCGGTCCAGGCGTCGAAGTAGGCCTTCTCCACCCCGTAGAGCACCGCGGCGGCCACGCCGTAACCGTCGGCCAGGCTGGCCAGCAGGAAGGACGTGTAGGCCAGCACGGCCCCCGTGGGCCGGTAGGTGTGCGGCGCCAGCCCGCGCTCGGCCAGCTGCTCCCGGAACAGCGCCAGCTCCGGGGTGAGGGCGGCGATGCCACCGGCGAGCACGTCCCGGGCGGGCTCGTCCGGAGCCTGGGCGAGCACCCCGGCCAGGAAGCGGCGGAACTGCACCACGAAGTGGTGGTCGGCCAGCAGCCAGCGGTCGAAGGCGCCGGGGGGCAGCGAGTCCTCCGCGGTGGCCAGCACGAACGGGTGGGTCAGGCACTTGTGCCACAGCTGAGCCTGACCGGCCACCAGCTGCTCGGCGGTGCTGGTGCTGGCGGCGGGGGCGGCGCTCACCGGGCGTCCCAGAAGTCGAGCTCGTGGCGCATCGCCTGCAGGAACGCCGCCTCGGCGCGGACCGGGTCGGGATCGGCCTCGTCCAGCATCTGCCCGCACCGGCGGGCCAGCTCCGCGAACCCGGGGTCGGCGTAGGTGTCCACCCACTGCCGGTACTGCGGGTCGGCCGGCGGGTGCTGGGCCAGGCGCTGTCCGAGCTGGGAGTAGCCCCACATGCAGGGCAGCAGCGCGGCCAGGCCGGTGCCGTAGTCGGCGGCCGAGCTGAGCAGGAAGCCCGTGTACGCCGCGCACTGCGGGCTCTTGGTGGCGGTGTCCAGCTGCGCGCCGAAGGGTGCGGCCAGCGCGCGGTGCAGGTCCAGCTCCTCGTGCCAGGTGCTGTGCGCCAGGTCCACCAGCTCCCCCAGGTGCTCCTCCGGCGCCTGCCAGGCCAGCCGGCTGAACACCCGCACGTAGTCGAGCAGGTAGAGGTAGTCCTGCTCCAGCCAGCGGCCGAACTCGTCGCGGTCCAGGTCACCACGGCCGATGCCGACCACCGTGGGGTGCGCCAGCTGCTGCTGCAGCAGCGGCTCCCCCAGCCGGTGCAGGCGCTGCGACAGCGTGCTCATGCGCGCACCGTCCGGCGCACGCGCTGCGACACCAGCCCCACCGCCACGGTGAGCCCACCGGCCACGGCCAGTGACACCAGCGAGGCCGACCAGCCGCTGCCGGAGAGCCCGACGTCGGCCTGTCGCGCGGTCCACCAGCTGGTCCAGCCCTGCGCCCAGCCGGTGAGCGCGGTGGGCGCCACCAGCTGGTAGGCCACGAATCCGGCAGCCCAGGGCAGCAGCATCTCCCACCGCGCGGGGGCACCGGCGGAGACGTCCCACGCGGCGCGGGAGCGGCGGGCCAGCAGGTAGTAGGCGACCAGGAAGGTGGCGGTCAGCGGGACGAAGACGGCGCCGAGCAGGAAAAGGAAGGGCTCGTAGCCGGTGGCGTCCACCGTGAGCGCCAGCACGGTGGCCAGCGCCCCCACCCCCAGCACCAGGTGGCGGCGGTCCCAACCCGGTCGCAGGTTCTGCGCGCTGACGGCCGTGGAGTACAGGTTGGCGAACGCCTCGTCCAGCTCGTCGAGCACCAGGATGAGCACCGCGACCACGGCCACCGGCAGCAGCAGCAGCTGGGCCACCACGTCGAAGCCGGTGACGCCGTAGACCTTGACGGCCAGCACGCCGAGGGCGAAGAACAGGATGGTGGCGGTGCCGTAGCCTACGCTGGCCCCGAGGAACGACGCCGTGGCCGAGCGGGAGTGCCGGGCGTAGTCCGCCGCCAGCGGCACCCAGGACACCGGCAGCGCGATCACCAGGTCGACGCTGAGCCAGAAGCCGCCGAAGTCGCCGTCGGTGAGTCCGGGCAGTGGCTCGCGCAGCACCTGCACCAGCAGGTACGCGGTGGAGGCGACCGCCGCCCACACCGCGTAGCGGGCCAGCAGGTGCACCACGCCCAGCGGGTGGAGCGCCATCACCGTGGCCAGCACTCCGCCGACGAGCACGAACACCCAGCGCGGGCCGTCGGTGAGCTGGGTGGCCACCTCGGCGATCACGAAGATCTCGAAGGTCGCCCAGCCCACGCACTGCACCAGGTTGGCCGCGGTGGGCAGGCTGGACAGCCGGGTGCCCAGCAGGCCGCGCATGAGCACCATCGCCGGGGCGCCGGTGCGTGCACCCGCGGCGGCGGCCAGGCCGAGCAGGGTGCTGCCGATGACCGCTCCCACCACCACCGCCAGCAGGGTGGCGAGCAGGGACTGTCCGCTGAGGACGATGTAGGTGGCGGCGACGGGCAGCAGCAGGGAGATGCCCAGGTTGCCCCACAGGCCCAGCTGCGAGCGCAGCCCGAGGGTGCGCACCGGCGTGGCGGTGAGCGTGGCGGCGGGCTCGGCGTTGGTCTCGGTGCCGGTCACGGGCCGGTCACGGGGTCGGCCACCAGGCGTGGAAGTGGTGCTGGGGGCCGTGGCCGGTGCCCACGTCCAGCCGGTCGGCAGCGCGGAAGGCCGCGGAGAGGTACTCCTTGGCCTCGGCGACCGTGCTGCACCAGTCCGGGCGCTGCGGGCGCAGGGCGGTGATGGCCGCGGACAGGGTGCAGCCGCTGCCGTGGGTGTTGCGGGTGTGCACCCGGGGCGCCGACAGCCGGGTGACCTCGCCGTCGAGCAGCAGCAGGTCCACGCTGTCGGCGCCGTCGAGGTGGCCGCCCTTGAGCAGCACTGCGGGGCCCAGCTCGCCGAGCCGGTGCAGCTGCTCGAGCATGGTCGCCTCGTCGGTGGCCTCGTCCTCGCCGAGCAGGTCGGCAGCCTCGGGCAGGTTGGGGGTGATCAGGTCGGCCAGCGGCAGCAGCTGGGTGCGCACCGCGTGCACCGCGTCGGCGGCCAGCAGCCGGTGGCCGCTGGTGGACACCATCACCGGGTCGACCACCAGGTAGCCGTGCGCGTGCCGACGCAGGCCGTCGACCACCACCTCCACCACCTCGGCGGTGCCGAGCATGCCGGTCTTGGTCGCGGCGATCCGCACGTCGGCGAGGAGGTTGTCTAGCTGGTCGGTGATGAAGGCCCCGGGCGGCTGGTGCACCGAGTGCACGCCGTGGGTGTTCTGCGCGACCAGCGAGGTGATCACCGTGGTGCCGTAGGCCCCGAGCGCGGAGAACGCCTTGAGATCGGCCTGGATGCCCGCGCCGCCGCTGGGGTCGGTGCCGGCGATGCTGAGCACGTTGGGCGGCGGCACGGCCTGGCTCATGCGTCCTTCCCCGGCAGGGTGGGTGAGGACGCCTGCGCCCAGAAGCGGCGCGGGATGCGACCCGCCCGGCGGGCGGCGTGGCCGGCGATGACGGCCGCGGCCATGGCCTGCGCCATCAGCTCCGGGTGCTGGGCCCGGGTGACCGCGGTGGCCAGCAGCACCGCGTCGCAGCCCAGCTCCATGGCGAGCGCAGCGTCGCTGGCGGTGCCGATGCCCGCGTCCAGGATCACCGGAACCTCGGCGGCGTCCACGATCATCTCGATGTTGTGGGGGTTGGCGATGCCCAGGCCGGTGCCGATGGGCGAGCCCAGCGGCATGACGGCGGCACACCCCACGTCCTGCAGCCGGCGGGCCAGCACCGGGTCGTCGGTGGTGTAGGGCAGCACGGTGAAGCCGTCGTCCACCAGCCGCTCGGCGGCGTCGAGCAGCTCCACCGCGTCGGGCAGCAGGGTGCGCTCGTCGGCCACCACCTCCAACTTCACCCAGCTGGTCTCCAGCGCCTCGCGGCCGAGCTGGGCGGTGAGCACCGCCTCCGCCGAGCCACGGCAGCCAGCAGTGTTGGGCAGCACGTCGATGTTGTTGCGTCGCAGCAGCTCCAGCACTCCGCTGCCGCCGGCGGCGTCGACGCGGCGCATGGCCACCGTGGTCAGCTCGGTGCCGGAGGCGAGCAGCGCCCGCTCCAGCACCGACTGGTTGGCCGCACCGCCGGTGCCCATGATCAGCCGGGACCGGTAGGTGCGGTCGGCGATGCGCAGCCCGGTGTCGGCCGGCTGGTGCTGGTCCCGGCTAGCCACCTTGCACCGCCGTCACGATCTCCACCACGGCGCCGGCCGGCACCTCTGCGGTCCACCGGCCTCGGGGGACGACGGTGCCGTTGAGGGCCACCGCGATCCCCTTCTCCGGTGCGCCCTCGGCGAGCAGCAGCTCGGCCACGGTGCAGCCGGCGGCCAGCTCGCGGGCTGAGCCGTTCACGGTCACGGTCATGAGAACCTCCTGGGGTGGGCGGGCGCCGCCTCCGGCAGCGGGCTGCCGTCGAGCTCGGCCAGCACGGCGTCAGCGGTGAGCGGGAGCAGCAGCAGGCCGTTGCGGCCGTGGCCGGTGGCGGCCACGGTGCGCTCGTCGAGACGGCCGATCAGCGGCAGGTTGTCCGGAGTCATCGGCCGCAGCCCGGCGATGGCCTCGGTGAGCTCGTACTCGGCGATGCTCGGCAGCACCGCCTCGGCGTCGGCGATGAGGTCGCGCACCCCACCCACGGTGACGTCGCGGTCCTCGCCCACCTCGTGCTGGGTGGCCCCCACGACGATGCCGTCCGAGCGGGGCACCAGGTAGACGTGCCGGCCGTGGACCACGCCGCGCACCGTGCAGCCGGGCGCGGGCAGCACGCTGCGGCGGTGGCGCAGGCGCAGGATCTCGCCCTTCACCGCGCGCACCGGCAGGCTGGGCACCAGGGCGGGTGAGCCGGCACCGGCGGCGAGCACCACCTGGTCGGCGGGCAGTGCGGCCAGGTCGGTGACGGCCTCGTGCACCAGCTCCACCCCGGCGGCCAGGCAGGCCGCCTGCAGCGCCGCGAGCAGCGCCCGGTTGTCCACGAAGAGGTCACCGGGAACGTCCAGGCCGCGCCGAATGCCTTGGGCCAGTGCGGGTACGCGCTCGCGCAGCTCGCGGCGGCCGAGCTCGGTGACGGTGCGCCCGCGCGCGGCCAGCCACTCCGCGAGCACCGCCAGCTCACCGACGTCGGCGCTGTCCAGGCCCACCACCAGGGTTCCCGCGGTACCCAGGCCCGCGTCCGTCCCAGCGCCGGCGCTCAGCTCGGCGGCGAAGTCGGGCCAGCGGTGCAGCGAGTCGGTGTTGAGGACGAGGGCGTCCTCCTCGCCCGGCCAGCCCTCGGTGAGCGGGGCGAGCATCCCGCCCGCCACCCAGGAGGCACCGCGGGCGGGAAGGGGGTCGTGCAGCCGTACGCGCCAACCCGCGCAGGCGGCCCGCCAGGCCACGGACAGACCCACGCCACCAGCCCCGACGACGCTCAGGCGTCCACGGTCGTGCACACGCATCTGTTCTCCTCGCTCCCTGCGCCGGCATGATCCGGATCAGGTTCGACGGTCGGAGCTCCCAGCTCCCTCTCAGCCCCCTGTGCGGGACTCCCGTGCGTACCGAGAGCCACCGTAGTCGCTAGCCTCGGCAACATGCACATCCGCCAGCGACTCGCCACTGCCCGGCTCTACCTGTGCACTGACGCGCGTCGGGAGAAGGGTGACCTCGCCGCCTTCGCCGACGCCGCCCTCGCCGGTGGGGTGGACATCATCCAGCTGCGCGACAAGGACTCCGCCGGTGAGCAGCAGCTCGGTCCGCTCGAGGCTCGCGAGGAGCTGGCGGCCCTGGCGGTGCTCTCCGCAGCCTGCCGTCGGCACGGCGCGCTGCTGGCGGTCAACGACCGCGCCGACCTCGCCGCCGCGGCCCGGGCCGACGTGCTGCACCTGGGCCAGGACGACCTGCCGGTGGCCATGGCGCGGGAGATCGTGGGCGAGGACATGATCATCGGCCGCTCCACCCACACCCTGGAGCAGGCCCAGGACGCGGACCTGGCACCGGGCGTGGACTACTTCGCCACCGGACCGTGCTGGCCCACGCCCACCAAGCCCGGCCGTGAGGTGCCGGGCCTGGACCTGGTGCGGGCCACCGCCGCCCATGGCACGCAGCGGCCGTGGTTTGCCATCGGCGGCATCGACGCCGCCCGGCTGCCGGAGGTGCAGGCTGCCGGCGCCACCCGGGTGGCGGTGGTGCGAGCGATCACGACGGCCGCCGACCCCCGTGCCGCCGCCGCCGAGCTGGCCGCGGCCCTGCGCGACTGACCCAGAGCTCGCGCCGGCCCGGTCGGGCGGTGCTGGCTGTCTGTCGGAGCTAGCTGCCGACTCGCAGGCTCAGCCCGTAGGCGTCCAGCACCGGGCCGAGCGGCTGGAAGTACGTGGTGCCGTTGGTCGCGCAGTCGCCGACTCCGCCGGAGACGACCCCCTGGGCCTGGTTGCCACTGATGAAGGCGCCGCCGGAGTCGCCGGCGTCGGAGCAGATCGAGGTGGCCGTCAACCCGCTGACCAGTCCCTGGTCGTACTGCACGGTCTGGTCCAGCGCCACGATCTCGCCGCAGTGCCAGCCTGAGGCCTGCCCGGACATGCACACCGGGTCGCCGACCGCGGCGGGCGCGGCGCCTCGCACCGGGACGGTGGTGCCGTCGTGCTGGCTGACCGTGCCGGTGCCGGTGAAGCCGGGCAGCGTGGCCACCCAGCCGAAGTCGGTCTCCGGGAAGCTGGTGGCCGCGATGCTGCCCAGCTCGGCCCCGCCGGCGGTCTGCACCGCGTTGCCGGACCGGCCACAGTGCCCGGCGGTGATGAACCCCTCGGCTCCGCTGCGGGCGGTGACGGCGAAGCCGGTGCTGCACACCTCGTCGTTCTCCACGACGTACTGCTCGCCAGCCACCACGGGGAGGCCGGCAGGGGCGACGACCACCGGACCCTCGGCCGCAGGAACGGTCACGCTGGCCACCGGCGCGGCCACCCCGCTGGGGACCGGCTCGACCGTCAGCTCGGATGCTCCGGCCGTGGTGATGGCAACCAGGCCACTGGCGACGAGGGCCAGCCCGACGAGCGTCGCTCGCACCGCGTGAAAAGTGCGCTTCCGCGAGGGGACGCTACTGCGCATGTGACACCTCAAATCTCACCACTGCAACACTCACAACCAGGCCCCGACGACCTTTGCCAACAGTACCTGGACGTGGGCAGCGTCCTGCGGGTGTGCACTGTGGAGCGGCCGACAGCCCGGTTCGCCGAAGCGGAACCGGGCCATCGTGCCTTGCGTGAACCAGAGCTTTAGCTAGCCTCTACACCTTTGCGAGGATTGACCGTCGCCGCACCGTCACCGCTGCTGCGGGCCGCGCCGGGCATCGTCTCAGCCCGGCGGCGGGCGCGGAGCTGGTCCTTGCGCTCCTCGGCCGACAAGCCGCCCCAGATGCCGTAGGGCTCGTGCACCTGGAGGGCGTGCTCCCGGCACCGGTCGATGACCGGGCAACGCCGGCAGACGGCCTTGGCCTCTTGCTCCCGGCGCAGCCGCGTCGGGCCGCGCTCGTACTCGGGATGAAAGAACATCGTGGTCTGCAGGCCTCGGCAGGCGCCTTGCGCCTGCCACTGCCAATGATCTTCCACCGGACCTGGAAGTCGACTGTAATCCGCCACTGGGCACCACCCTCGATAATCCTTCGAGATGGCATCAACCCGCTGTCTGGAGTATCCGCGTCGTGGAATGACGTTATCGCAGCGTGCGCCAGGACACCAAGTTCTTGATCAATTCGGGTCAGCGCAGCAGAAGGTTAGCCACGATCGCCGCTGCATAAAGGGCGATTGCTCCAGACAGTGCCAATATGACCACTGTGCGTGGACCAGGAGGATCATCTCGGTGTGCGGCGATCTGTCGTGATCGCACTCGGCCAAAACATACCGTGAGTGCCGCTATAACTACAGAGAGTGCCGCTAAGGCTATGTCCGCTCGGCCCACCTCGCCCTCCTGCGGATAGCGCAGCAGCAACAGTGCGCCGTTCACCAGCACCGCCAGCGAGGTGCGGCTCCAGGCCAGCTGGGTGCGCTCAGCGACGCCCTGCCCGCCGCCTGGCGCGCGCACGGCGGTCGCAGCCCGCCGGACCGGCACCGTCAGTGCTCGCCGAGCAGGAGGACCACGGCCAGCGCCGCCACCAGCATCAGCCCGCCCCCGAGGATCCAGGTGAGCCAGGTGCGCGGCAGCGGGTGACCGCGCCGCATGGCCCGCTGCGTGGCGTACCAGCGCCAGGTGCCGCCCACCGACATCACCACGCTCAGCACGCCGAGGGTGACGCCGACGCCGATCCGCACTGCGGCCACCGAGAACTCCGGGACCAGCTGGACCACGGCGACGCCCGCGGCGAGGAGGGCGAGGGCGGTGCGCATCCAGGCCAGGAAGGTGCGCTCGTTGGCCAGGGTGAACCGGTAGTCCGGCTCCTCCTCCGGCACTGCGGTGCGGGAGGAGGACGAGCTCATCCGAACCATGCCGTCAGGGCCGCCGGCTCCACCGTCAGGACCTCCGGGGGCAGCTGCCCGTGCAGCCCGCGGTCGGCGGTGACCACCACCACCAGGCCCGACCGCCCGTGCGCGGCCGTGGCCGGGTCCGGGCACACCTGGATCTCGCTGACCCAGCCGAACGTGCGGTCCGGCAGCTCGACCGTCCGCTGCGCGGCCAACCCGTCGGGCAGGCCCGGGAGGCGGGAGTCGAGCACCAGCAGCAGCGGCCGGGCGCGCAACAGCGACCAGCTGCCCGCCAGCCCAGGGTGCAGCTCCAGCTCGGGCACCGCGTCCTCGGCCACCCAGCGCAGCTCGGCACTCTCGCCGTTGCGCTCGGTGGCCAGCTCGTGCGCGGCATCGGCCACCACGGTGGTGTAGCTCCACCCCTCGGGCACCGACGAGGTCACCCGCTCCGCGCGCACCGTGACGTCCTCGCTGCGCACCCCGGTCTCCTCCGCGGCCTCCCGCAGGGCCGCCTGGGCCGCCGACTCGTGGCTGTCTCGAGCACCCCCCGGCAGCCCCCAGGTGCCGCCGTGGTGGCTCCAGACGGCCCGGTGCTGCAGCAGCACGGCGGCCACCCCGGCCCGGGGCGCGCGCAGCAGCAGCCCGGCCGCGCCGTGGCGGCCCCACCGCTTGGCGCCGTCCGGCCCCACGGCCCAGCCATCACCGTCACCGCGCACGACAAGTCCTCGCGCCCGGCCACGTACCGCGGGCTGGGCGCCCAGGCGAGTGGATCACTGCGGAGTGATCGCCTCCAGCACGAACACCGGGATGTCCCGGTCGGTCTTGCGCTGGTAGTCGGCGTAGTCGGGGTACGCCGCCACGGCCCGCTCCCACCACACCTGCTTCTCCTCGCCGGTCACCTCACGGGCGGTCATGTCCCGCACCGTGGTGCCGTCCCGGAGCTCCACCACCGGGTTGGCCTTGATGTTGTAGTACCAGACGGGGTGCTTGGGGGCTCCGCCCAGCGAGGCCACCACCGCGTAGACACCGTCGTGCTCCACCCGCATCAGCGGGATCTTGCGCAGCTTGCCCGACTTGGCGCCCTTAGTGGTGAGCACCACCACCGGCATGCCGTTCAGCAAGTTGCCGCGGGTACCGCCGGACTCCTCGATCTCCTCGACCTGCTTGCGGACCCATTCCTGGGTGCTGGGCTCGTACTCTCCTTCAAGGGGCATGGCTCCATCCAACACTGGCGGAGCGACGCTCGCCAGGCACCGTCCCCGCACCCGGGACGTACCCTCGCCAGGTGCCCTCCACCGCAGCCACCTCGGCGCGGGAGCTGTCCGCCAGGGACGCGTTGCGCCGCGCGGTCGACGTCCTCGCCGGGCTCCGCGTCACGGCCCTGACCGGGGCCGGGTTGTCCACCGACTCCGGCATCCCGGACTACCGCGGGCCCGGCTCGCCGCCGCGCAACCCCATCACCTACCAGCAGTTCATCGGCGATCCGGTGTTCCGCCGGCACTACTGGGCGCGCAACCACGTCGGGTGGCTGCAGCTGCGGGCCAAGCGGCCCAACGCCGGGCACCGCGCGCTGACCCAGCTGGAGCGCTGCGGGGTGCTGACCGGGGTGATCACCCAGAACGTGGACCTGCTGCACAGCGCCGCCGGCAGCCGCCGGGTGATCGACCTGCACGGCACCTACGCGCGGGTGGTGTGCCTCGGGTGTGGCGAGCTGACCAGCCGTGCCCAGCTGGCCGGGCGCCTCACCGCGCTCAACCCCGGCTTCACCGAGGGGGTGCTCGAGCTCGGTGACGTGGAGGTGGCTCCGGACGCCGACGCGGTGGTCTCGGCCACCGCCGGCTTCCGGGTGGCCGACTGCCTGGCCTGCGGCGGGCTGCTCAAGCCCTACATCGTGTTCTTCGGCGAGAGCGTGGCCAAGGAGCGGGTGGCGCGGGCCTTCGCGCTGGTGGAGGAGAGCGAGGCCCTGCTGGTGGCCGGCTCGTCCCTCACCGTGATGTCCGGCCTGCGCTTCGTCCGGCACGCGGCGAGGACCGGGCGCCCGGTGGTGGTGGTCAACCGTGGTGCCACCCGGGGCGACCCGCTGGCCGCGGTGACGGTGGATCTCGGGTGCAGCGAGGCGCTCACCGGGCTGGCCGAGGAGCTGGGGGCGCGCCCGCCGGGGCAGGAGCCAGGGGTGGAGCCGAGTGTCGGGTTCGAACCGACGACAACCGCTTTACAAGAGCGGTGCTCTACCAGCTGAGCTAACCCGGCGCGAGTGTGCGGCGTGATGCTATCCGACGGCGGCGCTACGGTCAGAAGGGTGAGCACCTCGGAGATCGCCACCGTCCTGGCCTGGCACGACGCCCTCACGGGGCACGACCTGGACACCCTGCTGAACCTGTCCAGCGACGACGTCGAGCTCGCCACCCCCACCGGCGCCAGCCAAGGGATCGCGGCGCTGCGCGAGTGGGCCGAGCGCTTCCGCGGCACCGTGTCCCCCGGACGGATGTTCGTCCACCACGGGGTGGTCGTGGTGGAGGAGGAGCTCGCCGGCGCCGAGCAGGAGCAGCGCCAGGCCGTGGCCACCGCCTTCCGAGTGGTGCACGACCAGGTCACCTCGGTCTTCCGGCACGACAGCCTGGCCGAGGCGCTGGCCGACACCGGCCTGCTGCCCAGCGACGAGGTCACCGACGGCTGAGCAAGGGGCCGCACACGCTCGCGACCGGTGCACCGAGCTGGTTGTGAGGCAACTCATGGCTGAGAGGCTTGGTCCGCGGGACGCAGGCGGGACCATGGGTGGAAGGCCCCGCAGCGGTGGCCGTCGTCGGCGAGAACACGAGGTGTTGGTAGTGCAGTGGGTCAGGGGCAACGAGCCCATCCGGGGCAGCGGCGCCGGGAGCGGGTTGCACCCGTCCTCCGTCCCCCCACCTCGGCGCCCCCCGCGCGCGCCCGTGGTGCGGCAGAAGGACCCGAGCACGGTGCAGTTCGCCGCGCCGGCCCAGTACCCCACCGGCCCCGCGCCCGCCTTCACCGGCGAGGCGGCCATCGCCGAGGTGCTCGACCTGGCGCTGCGGGTCGGCGAGGTGCTGCTCTCCAGCGGAGCGGCCACCGCTGACGTCACCGCCGACATCCTCACCCTCACCTCGGCCTACGGACTGCCCCGGTGCGAGGTGGACATCACCTACACGGCCATCACCATCAGCGCGCACCGCGGGCTGTCCAGCCCGCCGGTGAACACCATGCGGGTGGTCAACTACCGCTCGCTGGACTACACCCGCCTGGCCGACGTCGACCGGGTGATCTGCGACGCCGAGGCCGGCGCGCTCAGCGCCCGCGAGGCGCACCAGGCCCTGGACAAGATCACCACTGCGCCGCACCCCTACCCGCGGTGGGTCTCCACCCTGGCGTGGGCCGGCATGGCCGCCAGCATCGCGGTGCTGGTCGGTGGTGAGTGGCTGGTGGCGCTGGTGGCGCTGCTGTCGGCCGTGGTCATCGACCGCACCCGACGGGTGCTCAACCGCACCGGTCTGCCCGGCTTCTTCCAGCAGGTGGTGGGCGGTTTCATCGCCACCCTGCCCGCGGCTCTGCTCTACGCGGTGCAGGATCCCCTGCACCTCACCGTGCGCCCCTCCCAGGTGGCGGCGGCCGGAGTGATCGTGCTGCTGTCCGGGCTGTCGCTGGTGGGTTCCATGCAGGACGCCATCACCGGCGCGATGGTCACCGCCGCGGCGCGCTTCACCGAGGTGCTGATGCTCACCGCCGGCATCATCGTCGGCGTCGGCCTGGCGCTGAAGTTCGCCTCGGGCGTGGGCGTCGACCTGCCTCCGCTGCTCGCCAGCACCACCAGCCTGTCCCGGCTGCCGGTGCAGGTGCTCGGGGCTGCGGCGGCAGCGGGCTTCTTCGCGCTGGCCTGCTACGCCGAGCGCCGGGCCCTGGCCTTCGCAGCGGCGGCGGGGGCGGTCGGCTTCCTGGCCTTCGGCCTGTTGTCCAACCTGGCCGGCGGCACCCTGATGGCCTCCGGCGCGGCGGCCGCCTTCGTCGGCTTCGCCGGCGGGGTGCTCTCCCGGCGCTACCGGGTCCCGCCGCTGGTGATTGCCGTCTCAGGCATCACCCCGCTCCTGCCGGGCCTGGCGGTGTACCGCGGGCTGTATGCGATGACCAACGACGACGCGGTCATGGGCCTGTCGGAGATGAGCGCGGCACTGGCCACCGGAGCCGCGCTCGCGGCCGGCGTGGTGTTCGGCGAGTGGCTCGCCAAGCGGTTCCGCACCACCCTCGCGCCGAGGCTGCGCACGAGGTCAGCCGCATGAACCCTTGATCGTTGGGCCACAGTGCTTCTACGCTTAGCCCACACTTCACCGCGCAGCGCCTCCGACACCCCGTCGCCGGCCGGCCGGCGGCCGTCGTGGGGGGACTCAGCTGAGGAGGCGTGGCCGAGACATGACGACTGTGGCGCGGCTCGCCCTGCCCCTGGTGGAAGACTGGCAGTGGCAGCAGCACGGCGCGTGCGGCGGCCTCGAGGAGTCCCGCTTCTTCCACCCCGAGAACGAGCGCGGATCCGAGCGTGCCCGCCGAGAGGCGGAGGCCAAGCAAGTGTGCAGACGGTGCCCGGTGGTCGTACAGTGCCGCGAGCACGCGTTGCTCGTCGGCGAGCCTTACGGAGTATGGGGTGGGCTCGGTGAGGGCGAGCGTCGGGCAATTCTCGGCCAGCGCCGTCGCGCGAACCGGGAGGTGCTGGTCGAGGACTGAGAAAGAGATGAAGGAGGGTGCCGCAACATGGCACAGGTGAACGGAACCAAGTCTGCTGGCGAGACCAGTGACGTCGCTACCAACTTGGAAGATGGTGAGGTCGTGGAGACCGTCACTCAGGAAACCGCACGCAAGGCCCAGCGCGTGATCGCGGCGCACTCGAACGACACTGCCGAGTGCATCATGCTGCTCGACATGCTCGGCGTGGGCCCGCACTCCAACAGCTAGACCCGTCCCATGGCCGCCCGCGCTCGGCCCCGTGCCGGCCGCGGGCGCACCTGGGGCACAAGCCGTCTCGGCGTCGACCGAGACGGAATGTCCTTGTCTCGACCAGCACCTCGAGTCCCCGGCCAACTAGGCTGATCGCGTGACCGAGACGAGCACGCCCGAGACCCAGGAACACGGCCAGTCCGAATTCGTCGTGGTCGCCAACCGGCTTCCGGTGGACCTCGAGCGTGTCGAGGGTGGTCCCGACCGGTGGAAGCGCAGCCCCGGCGGGCTGGTCACCGCGCTGGAGCCGGTGCTGCGCAGCCAGGACGGCGCGTGGGTCGGCTGGACCGGCGTGGCCGACGTGGACGTCGAACCCTTCGAGGAGGGCGGCCTGCGGCTGCACCCGGTGCGCCTGAGCGCCGACGAGGTCGCCGAGTACTACGAGGGGTTCTCCAACGCCACCCTGTGGCCGCTGTACCACGACGTGATCGTGCACCCGGACTTCAACCGCACCTGGTGGGACACCTACGTCCGGGTCAACCGGCGCTTCGCCGAGGAGACCGCGCGCACCGCCGCGCACGGTGCCACCGTGTGGGTGCAGGACTACCAGCTCCAGCTGGTGCCGCAGTACCTGCGAGAGCTGCGGCCGGACCTGCTCATCGGCTTCTTCCTGCACATCCCGTTCCCACCCGTGGAGCTGTTCATGCAGCTGCCGTGGCGGCGGGAGATCGTGCAGGGCCTGCTGGGCGCCGACCTGATCGGCTTCCACCTGCCCGGCGGCGCGCAGAACTTCCTCTACCTGTCCCGCCGGCTGGCTGGCCAGAACGCGTCCCGGGCCTCGGTGGGTGTGCGCTCGCGGATGGGCACGGTGCAGATCGACGACCGCACCGCCCACGTGGGTGCCTTCCCCATCTCCATCGACTCCGCGGAGATCTCCAAGCTGGCCAGCAGCCCCCGCGTGCAGGCTCGGGCCAAGGAGATCCGCCGCGACCTCGGCCACCCGCGCCGCATCATGCTGGGTGTGGACCGGCTGGACTACACCAAGGGCATCGACGTGCGCCTCTTCGCGCTGCGCGAGCTGCTGGCCGAGGGCCGGGTGGACGCCGACGACACCGTGATGATCCAGCTGGCCACCCCCAGCCGGGAGCGGGTGGACAGCTACATCAAGATGCGCGGCGACATCGAGCGCGAGGTCGGCGGCATCAACGGCGAGTACTCCAAGGTGGGCCACCCCGCCGTGCACTACCTGCACCGGCCGGTCCCCCGCGAGGAGCTCATCGCCTTCTACGTGGCCGCCGACGTCATGCTGGTGACCCCCATGCGCGACGGCATGAACCTGGTGGCCAAGGAGTACGTGGCCTGCCGCAGCGACCTCGGCGGCGCGCTGGTGCTCAGCGAGTTCACCGGGGCAGCCTCCGAGCTGCGCTCGGCGTACCTGGTCAACCCGCACGACCTCGACGGGGTGAAGGCGGCCCTGGTCGAGGCGCTGGACCAGACCGAGGACGAGGGCCGCCGACGGATGCGAGCGATGCGCCGCCAGGTGATGACCTTCGACGTCGACCGCTGGGCCCGGTCCTTCCTCAGCGCGCTCGGCCGGCCCGACCTCGCGGAGGAGACCACCGCCTGAGCCGGGGAGCCGCCGCCACGGCAGGCTCCCCGGCCCGGGTGCGGGTCGCTAGCCGGCGAAGTTGAACGCGTGGGTGGCGGTGGCGCCACCGTCGGCCACGAACTCGGCCCCCGTGCAGTACGAGCTCTTGTCGCTGGCCAGGAACACCAGCACCTCGGCGATCTCCTCCGGGCGGCCCACCCGGCGCAGCGCCACCTTCCGCCCGGCCGGCGAGAGGTCCACCTCGCCACCCCCGGCCGCGGTGGACACCATGTTGGTGTCGATCATCCCGGGGTGCACCGAGTTCACCCGGATGCCGACCTCGCCCAGCTCCATCGCCGCCACCTTGCTCATCCCCCGGATGGCGAACTTGCTGGAGGAGTAGGCGACCAGCAGCGGCACCGCGGCCAGGCCCTCGATGGAGGAGGTGTTGATGATCGACCCGCCGCCGGCGGCGGTCATCGGCTTGACCACCGACCGCATGCCCAGGAACGTGCCCACCTGGTTGATCCGGATGACCCGCTCGTACTGCTCCAGCGTGGTGTCGGCCAGCGCGGAGAACATCAGGATGCCGGCGTTGTTCACCAGCACGTCCACCTTGCCGAGCAGCGCCACGGTCTCCTCGACCAGGTCGGCCCACTGCTCCTCGTTGCCCACGTCCAGGTGCCGGTAGTGGGCGTGCTCCCCCAGCTCGTCGGCGAGGGCGGCACCCTTGACGTCGTCGATGTCGGCGATCATCACCTGGGCGCCCTCCTCGACGAACCGCCGCGCCGCTGCGGCGCCCTGCCCGCCCGCGGCACCGGTGATGATGGCGACCTTGCCGGCCAGGTCGGCCATCACATCACCTCGTCGGTCAGCGGCAGCAGCACCGTCTTGAGCTCGGTGTAGGCCTCGATGGCGCTCTGCCCGCCCTCACGTCCCATGCCCGACTCCTTGAAGCCACCGAAGGGCAGGTGCGGCTCGATGGTGAAGCCGTTGATGCCCACGGTGCCGGCCCGCACCGAGCGGGCCATGCGCATGGCCCGGCTGACGTCGCTGGTGTAGACCCCGGCGCCGAGGCCGTACTGGGTGTCGTTGGCCAGCCGGATCGCCTCCTCCTCGGTGTCGAAGGGCACGACGGCCAGCACCGGCCCGAAGATCTCCTCCTGGGCCAGGCTGGAGCGGTTGTCCACGTCGGCGAAGATCGTGGGCTGCACGAAGTTGCCGGCGCTGAGGTCCCCGTCCACCCGCGACCCCCCGGTGACCAGGCGGCTGCCCTCGCCGGCGCCGCGGTCGAGGTAGCCCAGCACCCGCTGCAGCTGCTTGTCGTTGATCAGCGGCGCGGCCAGCACCGCCGGGTCGAACGGGTCGCCGTAGGTGATGGCACCGGCCATCATCTCCGCGCCGGCGAGGAACTCCTCCATCGCGTCGCGGTGCACCAGCGCCCGGCTGTGCGCCACGCAGGCCTGCCCGGACAGCCCCATCGACACGGTGCCCATGGTGGTCATGCCGGCCATGGTGATGTTGGGCGCGTCCGGGAAGACGATGGCGGGGCTCTTGCCGCCCAGCTCCAGCGAGACCCGCTTGAGGGTGCCCGCCGACGCCCGCAGGATGTGCTGGCCGATGGTCCGGCTGCCGGTGAAGCTGATCTTGTCCACCGCGTCGTGGGTGATCATCGCCTCGCCGACGGTCTCGCCCGGGCCGGTGACCACGTTCAGCACGCCGTCGGGCAGGCCCGCCTCCACCAGCAGCTCCACCATGCGCAGCACGGCGAAGGAGGCGTACTCCGAGGGCTTGAGCACCACCGTGCAGCCGGCGGCGAGCGCCGGGGCCACCTTCTGCGCGTAGAGCAGGAACGGCGCGTTCCACGGCAGGATCGCCGCGACCACGCCGATCGGCTCGCGGAAGGTCATCGCCACGTGGTCGCCACCCTGGTACGCGGGCAGGGTCTGGCCGCCGATCTTGTCGATCCACCCCGCGTGGTGGTCGAACACGTCGGCCGCCACGTCGATGGAGGCGGCGTAGATGCCACCGAAGGACAGCGGCACGCTGTTGTCCAGCGCCAGCAGCCCGGCGAGCTCCTCGCCGTTGGCGCGCAGCAGGTCGGCGTAGCGGTGGATCAGCTTGATCCGCTCGCCCGCCCGCATCCGGGGCCAGGCCCCGTCGTCGAACGCGGTGCGCGCCGCCTGCACGGCCTCCTCCACGTCGGCGGTGGTGGCGACGGCGAACTCGCCGACCGCCTCGCCGGTGGCCGGGTGGTGGTGGGTCCAGGTGGCTCCGTCGGCGGAGTCGCGCCACTGGCCGTTGACCAGGAGCTGGCCGGTCTTGAGCCCGAGCGCGTCGATCCGGGGCTGCATGGTGAGTGTCATGGTGGTGCGGCCTCCTCAGGCGAGGTGTGCGAGGTCGGTGTTGACGAACATCCGCGCAGGATCGCGGTCGGCGAAGTACCCGCCGATGGAGCGCTCGATGTCCTCGGGGGTCCACATCGCACCCGCCGAGGAGAACTTCTGCTCGATGGTCGGCGGCGCCATCAGCGCCACCTTCCCGCCGTAGACCACGAACACCTGGCCGTTGACGGCCGCGGCGGCGGGCGAGGCCAGGTAGGCCACCAGCGGGGCCACGTTGTCCACCGAGAGCGGGTCGGGCCCGTCGGACGGTGGGGCGTCGAAGACCGCCTCGGTCATCGCGGTGCGGGCCCGCGGGCAGATGGCGTTGGCCCGCACCCCGTAGCGGCTCAGCGCCTTGGCGGCGGTCATGGTCAGGGTGGTGATGCCGGCCTTGGCCGCGCCGTAGTTGGCCTGCCCGGCGGGGCCGAAGAAGGCTGCCTCGGACGAGGTGTTCACCAGCGAGGCGTACACCGGGGCGCCGGCCTGCTTGGACTGCTCGCGCCAGTACGCGCCGGCGTTGCGGGTGAGCAGGAAGTGCCCCCGCAGGTGCACCCGCACCACCAGGTCGAAGTCGGCGTCGCTCATGTTGAACAGCATCTGGTCGCGGGTGACGCCGGCGTTGTTGACCACCACGTGCAACCCGCCGAGGTCCTCCACCGCGGTGCGGACCAGCTCGTCGGCGGTGGTGCGCTCACCCACGTCGCCCTGCACCAGGGCCGCCCGCACGCCGAGCGCCTTGATCTCGTCCACCACGTCGGTGTCGGCCATGTCGTTGACCACCACGTCGGCACCCTGGGCGGCGAGCGCGAGCGCTTCCGCCCGGCCCAGCCCGGCGCCGGCTCCGGTGACCACGGCGACCTTGCCGGCCAGTGGCTTCTCGCTCACCGGCGGCACACCCGACCGGTCGGACCTGATCTGCGGGCAAAGCTCATCGGTGCTCCTCGAGTCGGCTGGGCGGCGGGACTTTCGACGCTAGAACGTGTTCTCGTCCGGCTCGACAGCACCAAGACGGACGGGCCTCACTCCTCGAGGGCGAGGGCGCTCTTGGGGCAGCGCTCCACGGCCTTGCGCACCCGCGCCTGCAGCTCCTCCGGCGGCTCCGGCTGCAAGATCGTCAGCTGCTCGTCGTCGTCGAGGTCGAAGACCTTGGGCGCCAGGCCGGCACAGACTCCGTTGGCCTCGCACAGGTCGAAGTCGACAGTGACCTTCATCGGAATGCCTCCACTGCGAACGATCGGTGACCGACTCGGCCCGGCCGCCTCGCGAGCAGGCCCTGACCGACACTAGAACCGGTTCTACCGAGAAGCAATGGTCCGCGCTAGTGTCGCAAGAACCTGTTCCAGCCAGGAGGGCCCATGCGGATCAGCTACACCCCCGAGCAGGAGGAGCTGCGGCGTGAGCTGCGCAGCTACTTCGCGCGCCTGATGACCCCGGAGCGCCGCGAGGCGATGAGCTCCACGCAGGGCGAGTACGGCACCGGCGACACCTACAAGGAGATCGTCCGCCAGATGGGCGCCGACGGGTGGTTGGCCCTGGGTTGGCCGACCGAGCACGGCGGGCAGGCCCGCCCGATGATGGACCAGCTGATCTTCACCGACGAGGCGGCGGTGGCCGGGGCGCCGGTGCCGTTCCTGACGGTGAACAGCGTGGCCCCGACGATCATGCGGTACGGCACCGAGGAGCAGAAGGCCTTCTTCCTGCCCCGCATCGCCGCCGGTGAGCTGCACTTCGCCATCGGCTACTCCGAGCCCGAGGCCGGCACCGACCTGGCCTCGCTGCGCACCCGGGCGGTGCGCGACGGCGACGACTACGTGGTCAACGGGCAGAAGATGTGGACCAGCCTCATCCAGTACGCCGACTACGTGTGGCTGGCCTGCCGCACCGATGCCGAGGCACCCAAGCACAAGGGCATCAGCATGCTCATCGTGCCGACCGACGCGCCCGGGTTCTCCTGGACGCCGGTGCACACCATGGCCGGACCCGGCACCAGTGCCACCTACTACGAGGACGTCCGTGTCCCCGTGACCTCCCGGGTCGGGGCGGAGAACGCGGGCTGGCCGCTGGTCACCAACCAGCTGAACCACGAGCGGGTCGCCCTGACCTCCTCCGCCCCGGTGCGCACCGCCCTGCGCGAGGTGCGGGAGTGGGCCCAGCAGACCAAGCTGCCCGACGGCACCCGGGTGATCGACCAGGAGTGGGTGCAGCTGCACCTGGCCCGGGTGCACGCCAAGGCCGACTTCCTCAAGCTGATCAACTGGAAGATCGCCTGGAGCGTGGGCCAGGCCCCCACCCCCGCCGACGCCTCGGCCACCAAGGTCTTCGGCACCGAGCTCGCCACCGAGGCGTACCGGCTGCTGATGGAGGTGCTGGGCAACAGCGCCGTGGTCCGGCACGGCTCGGCCGGCGCCCTGCTGCAGGGCCGCGTCGAACGGATGCACCGCTCCTCGCTGATCCTCACCTTCGGTGGCGGCACCAACGAGGTCCAGCGCGACATCGTGTCCATGCTCGCCCTCGGCCTGCCCGCCGCCAAGCGCTAGGAGCTCGACGTGGACTTCTCCCTGACCGATGCCCAGCAGGACCTCGGCGGCCTGGCTCGCCAGATCCTCACCGACAAGGTGACCCAGGAGCGGCTGCGCGCCGTGGAGACCGGGCCGCGCTGGGACCAGCAGCTGTGGGCCGACCTGGCCACCGCGGGCGTGCTCTCCGCCGCCCTCCCCGAGCAGGTGGGTGGCGGTGGCTTCGGCCTGCTCGAGCAGTGCAGCGTGCTGGTGGAGCTGGGCCGGGCGGTGGCGCCCGTGCCGTACCTGCAGTCGGTGGTGATGGCCGCCGCGGCCATCGCCGAGCTGGGCACGGACAGCCAGCGCGAGCGGTGGGCGGCACCGGCCGCGGCGGGTGAGCTGGTGCTCACCGTGGCGCTGGTGGACGAGCCCGGCACCGGTGGCACCCGGGCACAGCGCAGCGGCGACGGCTGGGTGCTCAACGGCGCCAAGTCCGCGGTGTCCTGGGCGCCGGTGGCCGATGCCGTGCTGGTCGCGGCCGCCACCGACGCCGGCCCGGTGGTGCTGCTGGTGCGCAGCGACGATCCCGGCGTGCAGGTGCAGGACCAGCAGCTGGTGGACGGGGGCAGCGCCGGCCTGGTGGAGCTGACCGACGTGCGCCTGGACGCCGACCGGGTCCTCGGCACCGACGGCGAGGCGGCACTGACCTGGCTGGTGGACCGCGGCACCGTCGGGATCTGTGCGCTGCAGCTGGGCGTCACCGAGCGGGCGCTGGAGCTTACCGCGGAGTACGCCAGGGAGCGGGTGCAGTTCGGCCGTCCCATCGGCAGCTTCCAGGCAGTGGCCCAGCGCCTGGCGGACGCCTACATCGACGTGGAAGCCATCCGGCTCACGCTCTGGCAGGCGGCGTGGCGGCTGGCGGAGGACCTGCCCAGCACCGCGGAGGTGGCCACCGCCAAGTTCTGGGCTGCCGACGCCGGGCACCGGGTGAGCCACACCGCGGTGCACGTGCACGGCGGCGTGGGGATCGACACCGACCACGCCCTGCACCGGTACTTCACCGCGGCCAAGCGCAACGAGTTCGAGCTGGGGGCGGCGACGGCGCAGCTGCTGCGCCTGGGCGCCACCCTGGCCGCGGAGCCCGCCTAGCCACCGCCCTCCGGCCGTCCACGCAGACAGCACAGGACCCCGCACACCGTTGCCGGTGGCGGGGTCCTGTGCTGGTTCAGCTGGCTCAGCCGAGGCCGAGCCGGTGAGCAGGATCAGGCGAGGGTCAGGGTCTGGCCCGCGAAGATCATGTTCGGGTTGCTGATCTTGCCCTTGTTGATGCTGAACAGCGCCTGGTAGCCGCCGCTCACACCCTGGGTGGAGGCGATGGACGACAGGGTGTCGCCCGACTTCACCGTGTAGGTCTTGCCGCTGGACTTGGCTGCCTTCGCCTTGGTGGTGGCCTTGGCGGAGCTGGCCTTGGGGGCCTGCGCCTTGGCAGCCGAAGCCTTGGGCGCCTGTGCCTTGGCGGTGCTGGCCTTGGGGGCCTGCGCCTTGGCGGTGCTGGCCTTGGGCGCCTGCGCCTTCTGCGTGGTCGCAGCCTTGGGGGCCTGCGCCTTGGGGGCCGACTTGGTGGTGGCCTTCGCGGTGGAGCTGCTGGCGGAGGCGTTGCCCGAACCGAGGTTCTTGCCGCACACCGGCCACGCACCCTTGCCCTGGCCGGCGAGCACGCGCTCGGCGACCGCGATCTGCTCGGACTTGGAGGCGTTGTGGGCCGAGCCCGAGCCGCCGAAGGCCTTCCAGGTGCTCGGGGTGAACTGCAGGCCACCGGAGAAGCCGTTGCCCGAGTTGATGGACCAGTTGCCGGTGCTCTCGCACTGCGCGACCGCGTCCCAGTCGTTGCCGGCGGCGGAGGCCGGCGAGGCGAAGATCGCCATCGGGGCACCGACGACGAGGCCGGCGATGACGACCTTGGCGGCGTTGCGGGCGCCGGTGGAGTGCTTGGAGGCGGTGGTGGTCTTGCGAGTCATATGGGTAGATCCTCTCCCTGCGCCTGCGGAGTCAGCTGTCGGGTTCGGGCTGAGAGGTTGCCCGGCCACCAGGTCCACGAGCTGGGCCTGCTGGCTTCACCCCAAGGTCAGAGCCGCTGATCAGCGGTTCCGGCCGGCATCCCGGGTGTGCCCCTGGATGTGGGTCCTCCGTCCCTGTCCCTGGTTAGATCGGAGGTTCCGGATGCCCGCGGGACAGGATTGAGCGCGGCGGGCCCGGTGTCGGCCGGTTGTTCCCGGCCACAAACGAACGTACGGACCGAGCACGGGTGCGTCGAGGCCCCGCAGCGCCAAGGTCTCGGGTAGGTAACGCCTCCCCGGCGACCCGCGACGTCACCGTTTCCGCAGGTCAGCCGGCATGTCCGCAAAACGGGACGCTTTTGTCAGCAGCCCGGGATCGGTGACTCGGATCACAGGCTGGACCCCCGAAATCGGCCCCGGAAAGCGGCCTGCGTCACGCCCTGAGAGGCGACAAGTCCCAGGTCACAGGCAGTTTTCCTGGTCCACGACACCACCTGGTGATGCCCCGGTGGCGACGGGGCGGCGGGGATCGCTGCTGTACTGCGACCACGACCCCGGGTAGAGGCGACCGGCACCCAACCCGCTGAGCTCCAGAGCCAGCAGGCTGTGGCAGGCGGTCACTCCCGAGCCGCAGTAGGCGGTCACCGGCGCACCCGCCCGCACGCCCGCCGCGGTGAAGCGACGGCGCAGCTCGGCCGCCGGGAGGAAGGTGCCGTCCTCGGCCAGCGTGGCCTGGGTGGGCAGGTTCTTCGCCCCGGGGACGTGGCCGGCCCGGGCGTCCACCGGCTCGTGCTCGCCGCGGTAGCGCTCGGGGGCCCGGGCGTCGAGCACCACGCCGGCGCCACCGCCCGCCTGCGCCACCACCTCGTCCAGGTCCGCCAGCCGCTCCCGCGGCCAGGGCCGGGCGGTGAAGGTGGTGGGCGCGCGGCCGACGGGCGCCGTCTCCAGCGGACCCCGGTAGGCCGCCAGCCCGCCGTCGAGCAGCGCAGCCTGGTGGCCGGTGGCCCGCAGCAGCCACACCAGGCGGGCAGCGCTGCGCCCCCCGGCGTCGTCGTAGGCCACGACCGTGTCGTCGTCGCCGATGCCCAGCCGGCCCAGCTCGGCGGCGAACACCTCGGGGTCGGGCAGCGGGTGGCGGCCCTGCTCCGGGCTCGGCGGGGCGGCCAGGCACCGGTCGAGGTCGACGAACACCGCTCCCGGCAGGTGGCCCGCCTCGTGGGCGGCGCGGCCGGAGCGGCCGTCGAGGTACCACCGCACGTCGGCGAGCACGACGTCGGTGCGGTGGGCGTCCCACCAGGCGGGGCTGACGACGGGGGCGATCATCCCGTCACCCTAGAAGCCCCACCCGGTGGGAAGCGCTCAGCCAAGGGTCGTCAGCGCAGCGTGTCCAGCCGCGACACCGTCGCGTCGAACTCGCCCACCAGGTCGGCCATCACCTCGGCCACCGGCCTGATCTCGTTCATCCGGCCCACGATCTGCCCGATCGGCATGGAGACCACCTCGGGGTCGGTGGAGCGAGCGATGCGCTGGTGCGCCTCCCCCACCAGGACGTTCTGCAGCGGCATGGGCAGCGGGGAGGGGGCACCCTCGGCGCTCCACGCCTCGGTCCAGCGGGTCTTGAGCAGCCGGGCGGGCTTGCCCGAGTAGCTGCGCATCCGCACGGTGTCGCTGGAGGTGGCCGCCAGCAGCGCCCGCTGCATCGTGGAGGGCCCACCGTCGTCGGCGGGCATCTCACCGAGCTTGTACTCCGCGGTGGTCAGCCAGTAGGAGCCCATCCAGACCCCGGAGGCACCCAGCGCCAGCGCGGCGGCGACCTGCCGGCCGGAGCCGATGCCGCCGGCCGCCAGCACCGAGGCGCGGTCGCCGATGGCGTCCACGATCTCCGGGAGCAGCACCATGGAGGCGATCTCCCCGGTGTGCCCGCCGGCCTCGTAGCCCTGGGCGATGACGATGTCCACGCCGTTGTCCACGTGCCGCACCGCGTGCTCGGCCTTGCCGGCCAGCGCCGCCACCGGCACGCCCTTCTCGTGCGCCAGGTCGATGACGTCCTTGGGCGGGGACCCCAGCGCGTTGGCGATCAGCTTGATCGGGTGGCGCAGCGCCACGTCGACGTGCGAGCGGGCGATGGAGTGCAGCCAGCCCAGCACCCCTTCGTTGCGCTCCTCGTCCTCGTCCAGCGGCGGGACGCCGAGCTCGTCCAGCGTGCGGTTCACGAAGGCCCGGTGCTCGTCGGGGATGAGCTTCTGCAGGTCCATGGACGCGGCTTCCTGCGGAATCTTCGCCGGCATCACGATGTCCACCCCGTAGGGCTTGCCGTCGGTGTTCTCGTCCATCCAGGTCAGCACCGCGTCGAGCTCCTCGGCGTCGTTGAACCGCACGCAGCCGAGCACCCCCAGACCGCCGGCGCGGCTGATGGCCGCGGCGACGTGCTCGGACGGGGTGAAGCCGAAGATCGGGTGCTCTATGCCGAACTGTTCGCTGAGCGCGGTGCGCACAGGTCCTCCTCAGGTCGTTGCTCGGCGTGCTGCCGAGCCCACTTGTAGTCCGCCTTGCCGGTGGACAGGCGCTCAATCTCCTCGACCAGCCAGAGGCTGCGCGGGGCCTTGTAGCCGGCGAGCTGACCACGGACGTGGCGGTCCAGGTCGTCGAACGCCGGAGAGGTGCCGGGGCGGGGCTGGACGAGGGCGGCCACCCGCTGGCCCCACGTCTCGTCGGGCACGCCGATCACCAGTGCGTCGAACACGTCGGGGTGACCCTTGAGCGCACCCTCCACCTCCTCGGGGAACACCTTCTCACCACCGGTGTTCACGCAGGTGTTGCCGCGGCCGAGCAGGGTCATGGTGCCGTCGGCCTCGATGCGCGCCAGGTCCCCGGGGACGGCGTAGCGCTTGCCGTCCACCTCGGTGAAGAGCGTGGCGGTCTTCTCCGGGTCCTTGTAGTAGCCCATCGGGATGTAGCCGCCCCGGGCGAGCCGGCCGATCTCGCCGGAGCCGGGCTCCACCTGCTTGCCCTCGTCGTTGACGACGATGGCGTTGGGGATGAGCTTGACGCGGGGGCCCTCGGTCCACTTCTCCGAGTCCTTGGTCAGCATGCCGATCCCGCTGAAGCCGGTCTCGGAGGAGCCGACGGCGTCGGTGATGACCACGTTGGGCAGCGCGTCCAGGTACTGGTCCTTGACGGTGGGCGAGAACAGCGCCGCGCTGCTGGAGATGGCGAACACCGACGAGGCGTCGTAGTCACCGCGCAGGTACTCCTCGATCATCGGGCGGGCCATGGCGTCACCGATGAGCACCACCACGTTCACCTTGTGCTGGGCGATGGAGTGCCAGATGGCGACCGGGTCGAACTTGGGCACCAGCACCACGGTGTCGCCGGCGAAGAGCGCCTGCATCGCCGCCCACTGGGCGTTGCCGTGAATCAGCGGAGCCAGGCACAGCCGGGTCATCCCTCCGGAGGCCTCTCCCTCGCGCGCCTGGGCCCACTCGTCGGCCATCGCCTCGCCGGTGACGAAGCTGACGCCGCCGCCGAGCACCCGCCAGACGTCCTCGTGCCGCCACATCACGCCCTTGGGCGGACCGGTGGTGCCGCCGGTGTAGAGGATGTAGAGGTCGTCGGAGCTGCGCTCGCCGAAGTCGCGCTCCGCGGACTCCCCGGCCATCGCGGCCTCGAAGTCGGTGCCCGCCGCGGCGCCGTCGGCGTTGTCCAGCACCAGCACGTGCTGCAGCGTCGGGGTCTCCGGGCGCACCGCGGCCACCTTGTCGGCGAACTCCCGCTCGGTGAGCAGCGCGACCATGTCGGAGTTCTGCACCACGTAGCGCAGCTCCTGCTCGCCGTAGCGGTAGTTCACGTTGATGATCACGCCGCGCAGCTTGTAGACCGCCATCATCCAGATGATGGCCTCCACCCGGTTGTGGGTGTAGAGCCCGACGTGCGAGCCGGTGCCGACGCCGTGCGCGGCGAGGTGGTGCGCCAGGCGGTTGGCGCGCTCCTCGAGCTCGCGGTAGCTGACGACGATGTCCTCGCAGGCCAGGGCCTTGCGGTCCGGAAACAGGTCGACCGCGTGTTCGAACAGGTCCGCTATGTTGTAGGCCACATTTTCAAACTAGAACCTGTTACTGTTCGGCGCAATAGCAGACCGCGTTCCCACCGCCAGGAGGCCCATCGTGACTTCGACCGAAGCGACCACCGCAGAGGCGCCGCACTGCCTCGTCGAGCTGCAGGGGTCCACCCTCGTCGTCACGATGAACCGGCCGCAGGCCAAGAACGCGCTGTCCGGCCCGATGATGCAGATCATGCGCGAGGCCTGGGACCGGGTGGACGAGGACCCCGCGATCCGCGCCTGCATCCTCACCGGGGCGGGCGGGGCGTTCTGCGCCGGCGCCGACCTCAAGGCCATGAGCAGCGCGCACCCCGGTGACAACGGCGGCGCGGACTTCTCGGTCATCGAGCCGCTGCTCAAGGGGCGCCGGCTCACCAAGCCGCTCATCGCCGCGGTGGAGGGGCCCGCCATCGCCGGCGGCACCGAGATCCTGCAGGCCACCGACATCCGCGTGGCCGGCGAGAGCGCGCGCTTCGGCGTCTCCGAGCCCCGCTGGGGCCTGTTCCCGCTGGGCGGCTCCGCGGTGCGCCTGCCCCGCCAGATCCCCTACACCGTCGCCGCCGACCTGCTGCTGACCGGACGCCACGTGCGTGCGCCCGAGGCCAAGGAGATCGGCCTGATCGGCCACGTCGTGCCGGACGGGCAGGCGCTGGCCAAGGCCCACGAGCTGGCCGACATGATCGCGGCCAACGGCCCGCTCGCCGTGCAGGCCATCCTGCGCACCATCCGGGAGACCGAGGGCCTGCACGAGAACGACGCCTTCAAGATCGACGCCAAGCTGGGCCTGTCGGTGTTCCAGAGCGAGGACGCCAAGGAAGGCCCCCGGGCGTTCACGGAGAAGCGCACGCCGCAGTTCAAGGGCCGCTAGGCCGGCGCCGGCCCGGGCCCCGCCTCGGCAGGGTCCGGGTTGACCAGCGTCTCGCCCAGCACCTGGATGCTGGCGGTGTCGCGGCAGCCGACCACCAGGCTGGTGACTCCCGCCTGCTCCCACTGCCACACCTGGGCGCGGACGTGCTCGGCGTCGCCGATGATCGCGGTCTCGGCCACCAGCTCGTCCGGAACCGCCGCCACCGCCTCCTCCTTGCGCCCGGAGAGGAACAGCCGGGTGACGTCGTCGACCACCTCCCCGTAGCCCATCCGACGGAACAGCTCGGCGTGGAAGTTCATCTCCGGCGCGCCCATGCCGCCCACGTACAGCGCCATCGTCGGTTTGAGGCGGGCGAGCTCGGCAGCGGCGTCGTCGGTCACCACCACGGTGCAGGTGGCCGCGATCTCGAAGTCCGCCCGGCTGCGTCGCGCGCCGGCCCGGGCGAAGCCCTCGTCCAGCCACTCGTCGTACATGCCCGCCAGCGACAGCGAGTAGAAGACGGCCAGCCACCCGTCGGCGATCTCCGCCGTCATCGCCACGTTGCGCGGCCCTTCGGCGCCCAGCCAGATGGGCAGGTCCGCGCGCAGCGGGTGGGTGATGGGCTTGAGCGACTTGCCCAGCCCCGTCGAGCCGGGCCCGCGGTAGGGCAGCGGGTAGTGCGGTGCGTCGTTGACCACGGGAGCCTGCCGCTGCAGCACCTGCCGCACGATGGACACGTACTCGCGGGTGCGCGCCAGCGGCTTGGCGAAGGGTTGGCCGTACCAGCCCTCCACCACCTGGGGGCCGGAGACGCCGAGGCCCAGGATGAAGCGCCCGCCGGTGAGGTGGTCCATGGTGAGGGCGTGCATCGCGCAGCCGGCGGGGCTGCGGGCGGACAGCTGCGCCACCGAGGTGCCCAGCCGCACCCGTGAGGTCTGCGAGCCCCACCAGGCGAGCGGGGTGAACGCGTCGGAGCCCCACGACTCGGCCGCGAACACCGAGGTGAAGCCGGCGTCCTCGGCCGCGAGCACCAGCTCGCCGGTGTTCTCCGGCGGCTGTGCGCCCCAGTACCCGAGCTGTAGTCCCAGCTGCATGTCCACACCCTCCGTCGCAGTTGCTGCATCGTAAGGTCTTGTGAAACAAAGTTGTAACGTGTTCTACTCCGGTTGTGGAGAACCTGAGCGCACCACTGGACATCGCGTTCGACTACACCCGATCCCTCGGCGCCACTCTCGGCCCGTTCATGACGGCGCTGCGGTCGCGCCACGTCATCGGGGTCCGCGGCTCGGACGGCACGGTGCACGTACCCCCCGTGGAGTACGACCCGATCACTGCCGCTGCGCTCACCGACTTCGTGGACGTGGCCGACACCGGCACGGTGCTGAGCTGGTCGTGGGCCCCGCAGCCGCTGGAGGGTCAGCCGCTGAGCACGCCCTTCGCCTGGGCGCTGGTGCAGCTGGACGGGGCGGACACCGCCCTGCTGCACGCCGTGGACGTGGGCGGCGACCCCGGGCGGGTGAGCACCGGCATGCGGGTGCGGGCCCGGTGGGCGGCCCAGCCGCTGGGGCGCATCCAGGACATCGTCTGCTTCGAGCCCGCAGGTGACGCCCCGGCAGCCGGCGCTCCCGCGGCGAGCGCGGACGGTGCGCAGGTCACCATGCTGACCACACCGTTCTCGCTCAGCCTCACCCACTCCGCCTCCCCGGAGGAGAGCGCCTACCTGCGTGGCCTGGCCGAGGGCAAGCTGCTCGGCCAGCGCTGCCCGGTCTGCGAGAAGGTCTACATCCCGCCCCGTGGCGCCTGCCCCACCGACGGCGTGCCCACCGAGGAGGAGGTGCAGCTGCCCGACACCGGGACGGTCACCACCTTCTGCATCGTGAACGTGCCGTTCGCCGGGCAGCGGATCAAGCCGCCCTACGTCGCCGCGTACGTCCTGCTCGACGGCGCCGACATCGCCTTCCTGCACCTCATCCTCGGCTGCGACGCCGAGGAGGTCCGGATGGGCATGCGGGTGCGAGCCGTGTGGAAGCCCGCCGAGGAGTGGGGCTACACGCTGGAGAACATCCGTCACTTCGAGCCGAGCGGCGAGCCCGACGCTGCGTACGAGACCTACTCCCACCACCTGTAGACCCGAGAGGAGGCCGACCAGTGGGAGACGTTGCCGTTGTCGGCTTTGCCCAGGCGCCGAACGTGCGCCGCACCCATGGCACCACCAATGGTGTCGAGATGTTGGTGCCCATCTTCCAAGAGCTCTACGCAGCCACCGGGCTGACCAACCGAGACATCAGCTTCTGGTGCTCGGGGTCGTCGGACTACCTGGCCGGCCGCGCCTTCTCGTTCATCTCCGCCATCGACGCGATCGGGGCCTTTCCGCCCATCACCGAGTCGCACGTGGAGATGGACGCCGCCTGGGCCTTGTACGAGGCCTGGGTGAAGATCAAGCTCGGCGAGGCCGACACCGCCCTGGTGTACGGCTTCGGCAAGTCCTCCGCGGGCGACCTGCGCCGGGTGCTGGCCATGCAGCTAGACCCGTACGTGGCCGCGCCGCTGTGGCCGGACTCCGTGGCGCTGGCCGGCCTGCAGGCCCGGCTGGGCATCGAGAGCGGTCGCTGGAGCGAGCGGGAGATGGCCGAGGTGGCCGCCCGCAGCCGCAGCGACGCGATGAACAACCCGCACGCGCAGCTGTCCGGCCACGTCGACGTGGACGAGCTGCTGGCGGCGCCCTACCTGGCTGACCCGCTGCGCATGCACGACTGCGCCCCGATCACCGACGGGGCCTCAGCCGTCATCCTGGCCTCGGCCGAGCGGGCCAGGGAGCTGTGCGAGAACCCGGCGTGGATCACCGGCATCGAGCACCGGGTGGACTCCCCGGCCATCGGCACCCGCGACCTGCTGGCGTCGGCCTCCACCACCGCCTCCGCCCGCGCTGCCGGCGGGGTGGACGGCGTCACCGCAGCTGAGCTGCACGCCCCGTTCAGCCACCAGCAGATCCTGCTGCGCGAGGCCATCGGCCTCAACGGCCAGACCACCGTCAACCCCTCCGGGGGGGTGCTGGCGGGCAACCCGATGTTCTCCGCCGGGCTCAGCCGCATCGGCGAGGCCGCGTCGCGGGTGATGCGCGGGCAGGACCAGAAGGTGCTCGGCCACGCCACCAGCGGGCCGCTGCTGCAACAGAACCTGATCTGCGTGATGGAGGGCCGGGACTCATGAGCAAGCAGCCAGCCGCCGTGCTCGGCGTCGGACAGACCAACCACACGGCCAAGCGCCTGGACGTGTCCATGGCCGGGCTGTGCCGCGAGGCCATCGACCGCGCGATGATCGACGCCGGCGTGGGTTGGGACGACATCGACGCCGTGGTCATCGGCAAGGCGCCCGACCTGTTCGAGGGCGTGATGATGCCCGAGCTGTACCTGGCTGACGCCCTGGGCGCGCGGGGCAAGCCGCTGCTGCGGGTGCACACCGCCGGCTCCGTCGGTGGCTCCACCGCCAACGTCGCGGCCAGCCTGGTGCAGGCCGGGCTGCACAAGCGGGTGCTGGCGGTGGCGTGGGAGAAGCAGTCGGAGTCCAACGCCATGTGGGCGCTGTCCATCGCCGTGCCCTTCTCCATGCCGGTCGGTGCGGGCGCGGGCGGGTACTTCGCCCCGCACGTCCGCTCCTACATCCGCCGCTCGGGCGCGCCGCTGCACATCGGCGCCATGGTGGCGGCCAAGGACCGGCGCAACGGCGCCACCAACCCCTACGCGCACCTGCACCAGCCCGACATCACGGTGGAGTCGGTGCAGGCGTCGAAGATGCTGTGGGACCCCATCCGCTACGACGAGACGTGCCCGTCCTCCGACGGTGCCTGCGCCATGGTGATCGGCGACGAGTCCGCGGCGGCGGCCACCGGCAAGCAGGTGGCCTGGATCCACGCCACGGCGATGCGCTCGGAGCCCACCACCTTCGCCGGTCGCGACCAGGTGAACCCGAAGGCCGGCCGGGACGCCGCAGCCGCGCTGTGGAAGCAGGCCGGCATCACCGACCCGCTGCGCGAGATCGACGCCGCGGAGATCTACGTGCCGTTCTCCTGGTTCGAGCCGATGTGGCTGGAGAACCTCGGGTTCGCCGAGGAGGGCGCGGGGTGGAAGCTCACCGAGGCCGGTGAGACTGAGCAGGACGGGCGCTTGCCGGTCAACGCCAGCGGTGGTGTGCTGTCGTCGAACCCGATCGGCGCCTCCGGCATGCTGCGGTTCGCCGAGGCGGCCCGTCAGGTGATGGGCACCGCCGACGATCACCAGGTGGACGGGGTGCGCACCGCGCTCGGTCACGCCTACGGTGGCGGCTCCCAGTTCTACGCCATGTGGGTGCTCGGGCAGGACAAGACTCCCGACGATCGAAAGCGAGCTGCACGGTGAAGTTCACCCTGGCCATTGCCATGAGTCCCCTCGACCAGCTTCCCGAGCTGGCCAGGACCGCGGAGGAGTGCGGGTTCACCTCCGTCTCCCTGCCCGACTCCCTCTTCTACGCGGAGAAGGTGGCGGCCAAGTACCCGTACACCCCCGACGGTGGCCGGATGTGGACCGAGGAGACACCCTGGGTCGACCCGTTCGTCGCCGCTGCCTCCATGGGTGCGGTCACCAGCACCCTCCGCTTCTACACCGCGGTGCTCAAGCTGGGCTCGCGCAACCCGCTGCTGCTGGCCCGCCAGATCGGCTCGGTCGCCAACATGACCGGGAACCGGTTCGGTCTCGGCGTCGGCCTGGGCTGGTCGCCGGAGGAGTTCGAGTGGTGCGGCGTCCCCTTCGAGCGCAAGGGCGCCCGGGCGAACGAGTCCATCGAGGTCATCAAGCTCGCCCTGGGCGGCGGCATGGTGGAGTACCACGGGGAGTTCTTCGACTTCGACCGGCTGCAGATCAGCCCCGCTCCCACCGAGCCGGTGCCCATCTACGTCGGCGGCCACGTCGACGCCGCGCTGCGCCGGGCTGCCCGGCTCAGTGACGGCTGGACCTCGGCGATGATGAAGATCGCCGAGCTGGAGCGGGTCATCGGCCGCCTCGGTGAGCTGCGCGCAGAGTACGACCGCGCCGACGAGCCCTTCGAGATCCAGGCGGTGTGCATCGACCGCTTCGGCCTGGAGGGCTACCAGGAGCAGGCGGCCATCGGTGTCACCGACGCCATCGTGGTGCCGTGGTCCTTCGACGGCATCCCCTTCGACGGCGAGCTCGAGGCCAAGAAGGACTCCATCCGCAAGTTCGCCGAGACCGTCATCGAGAAGGTGTGACGCCATGACCGCTCCGGACGCCGCTGCCTCCCACACCGTCGGGCACCAGCCCGAGGAGCATCCTGCGCGGGTGGCGTCCCGGCGGTCGATGGACGCCGTCGGGCGCCGCGCCAAGGACGAGTGGGTGGCCCTGTTCGCCGAGGACGCGGTGATCGAGGACCCCGTGGGGCCCTCGCACTTCTCCCCCGACGGCAGCGGCCAGCGGGGCAAGCAGGCCATCGCCGACTTCTGGGACGCCTCGGTGGGCACCGCGCAGAAGGTGGCCTTCACCATCGCCGACTCCTTCGCCTGCGGCGACGAGGTGGCCAACGTCGGCGTCATCACCACCACGGTGGACGAGAACGTGCAGGTCGACGCCGAGGGCGTGTTCATCTACCGGGTGAACGCCGAGGGCCTCATCGTCTCCCTGCGGGCGTTCTGGGAGACCGATCGGGCGATGGCCACGCTGCGCCGCCCGTCCTGACCGGCCCGGCCTCGTGCTCGACCTGGTACGCGTGTACGGGGTTCAGCGGTCGGCCGGGTAGTCGGCCACCTTGCCGCCGCGCTGCAGGATCTCCAGCACCTCCGCCGGCGGCACCGGCTTGCTGAACAGGTAGCCCTGGGCGTTGCCGCAGCCCAGCTCCAGCAGCATCTCGGCTGCCTGCACGGTCTCCACCCCCTCGGCCACCACGTCCAGGCCGAAGGAGTCGGCGAGGCTGATGATGGACTTGACGATGGCCAGGTCGTCGCTGCTGTTGCCGAGGTTGTGCACGAAGCCGCGGTCGATCTTGAGGGTGTCCACCGGCAGCTGCTTGAGCTGACCGAGCGAGCTGCGCCCCGTGCCGAAGTCGTCGATGGCCACGTGCACGCCCAGCTCGTTGAGTCCCCGCAACGTCACCAGCACGCGGTCGAGGTCGTGGATCACGGCGTGCTCGGTGATCTCCAGGCACAGGTCCACCCCGCTGAGCTCGTACTCCTCCAGCACCCGCGCCACGGTCTCCACGAAGTCGGTGGAGATGAGCTGGGCGGGCGAGATGTTCACCCGCAGCTTCAGCGACAGCTCGGGCAGGGACTCCTGCCAGTCGTGCATCTGCCGGCACGCCTCCCACAGCACCCAGCGGCCCAGCTCACCGGCGAGGTTGGTGGACTCGGCGATGCCGATGAAGGAGTCCGGCAGCAGCAGGCCCCGGATCGGGTGCTGCCAGCGCACCAGCGCCTCCACCCCGATGATCTGCCCCGACGCCAGGTCCACCTCAGGCTGGTAGTACAGCACCAGCTCGTCGCCGTGGATGGCCGAGCGCAGGTGCATCTCGATGTCGTTGCGCTCCTGGGCGCGGGTGCGCATCTCGTCGGTGAAGCCGACGACGGCGTTGCCGCCCTGCGCCTTGGCCGCCAGCGCCGACTGGTCGGCGAACCCGACCAGCTCCGCCACCGAGCTGCGCCCGGGCACCCCGAGGGCGATGCCGATGCTGACGCTGCGGCTGACCTCCTCGGTCTGCAGCTGGACGGGCTCCGCGGCCACCACCTGCGCCTGCTTGGCCAGCTGGTGCGCACCGTCCATCGTGGTCGGCGCCCGCACCACGATGATGAACTCGTCGCCGCCCATCCGGACCACCAGGTCAGCGGCGAACGCCGCCTCCAGCCGGCCACCGATCGCCCGCAGGTAGGCGTCGCCGGCGGCGTGGCCCAGCGCGTCGTTGACCACCTTGAGCCGGTCGACGTCCAGGAACAGCACGGCCACCGGGCCAGGTCGTCCCGGCTCCAGCCGGTGCTCCAGCTCGCTGAGCAGGCTGCGGCGGTTGGCCAGCCCGGTGAGGGCGTCGTGCTCGGCGAGGTAGCGCAACCGGTCCTCGGCGGCGATGCGCGCCTGCAGCTGGGCGAGAAAGGCGGCGATGGCCTTGAGCGCGTTGATCTCCGAGACCAGCCACTCACGGTCCCCGTGCTTGACGAAGCCGAGCACGCCGGTGGTGACCGATCCGGACAGCAGCGGCACGGCCGCCATGGACGTCTGGTCCACACCGGACCCGTCCTTGACGCGGCGCTGGTAGTCGTCGGCGTGCGGCCGCACGATCTTCACCTCGGTGGCGTGCTTGGCCGCGGCGAAGATGGGGTCGGCGTCGCGGAAGAACACCACGGCGAGCGGGTCCGGGGTGGGCACGTTGGTCCGTGGTGGCCACTCCGCGACGAGGACGGTGGCGTCCAGCTCCTCGTCGTTGCGGCGCAGGAAGCAGACGTCCACGTCGAGGTACTCGACCAGGTCGCGCAGCACGGCGGTACAGGCCTCGACGACGGTGCGGGAGTCCACTGCCATGAGGCGGGCGGCGACTCCCGTGACCAGCTCCTCCAAGGTCCGCCGCTGGTGCATCGGTCTCCGCTCCGTCGTGTCAGTCACCGGGGCTGCCCGGAGCCGCTGCACCGTCCTGGTGGCACAGCTGAGCCACCGACAGTCGTTGACTGCGAACAGTAACTGCAGCAGCACTGCTGAGTCGAAGGACGAGCGCGACACCGTGGTTGGGCGGCAGCTCCACCAGGCTGTGGAAGGCCTTCTGCAGCTGCGCCAGCTCGTCGAGGAACGGCTCGGAGAGCTCACGGAGCTCGGCACTGTCCACGGCGTACAGGAACACCGGTGAGGTCGGGTGCACCGCCAGCCCCAGCTCGTGGGCGCGCAGCCACACCGACTGCACGGCCTCCCCACCCCGCACGTAGCTCGCGGCGTCGGTGCCCGCCACGGTGACCACCGCCAGCGCCGAGCTGGACAGCACGCGGGCACGGGTGTCGCGGCCCAGCGGTCGGCCCGCGTTCCAGGCGGCGAGCTCGGCCATGACGTCGGCCCGCCGGACCACGTCCAGGGTGGCCAGGTCCGGCGCGGCGAGCCCCAGGGTGCGCACGTCCAGCCCGGACGCCACCGAGTCACGGCCGGGCCAGCGCAGCTCACCGACCATCTCCGCGTGCAGGCGCGGGGTGAGGTAGCGGATGCGGTCGGCCGCGGCGAGCAGCTCGGCCGCCTCCGCCAGGTCCGTCCGGTCGGTGACCAGGCGCAGCCGCCCGCCCTGGTCGGCGGCGGCCTGCGTGAGCAGCTCGGCCACGTCGGGCTCCAGCGGCGCGCCGTCCCCGGTGGCCCGGTTGGTCACCCGCTGCAGCACCAGCCCAGCGCGCCCGCGCAGCTGCTCGTCGGTTCCGGTGCCGAACGACAGCTCCGCCACCACGTCGCTGCTCGGCCCCTCGGGGAAGAGCTGCACGGGACCGAGCACACCGAGCGAGGCCGCCGCGACCCTGGCGTTGTACAGCGCAGCACCCAGCGCCACGTGCCCTGCCCGGTGCGCGACGTCCATGGCGGTGGTGCGCTCGCGCACCAGGTGCAGCCGGGCCCCCGTGGCGTCGGCGGAGACCGACCACGGCTGGATGTTGCCGCCCGACGGTGCCCAGCGCACCGCCTGCACCACCGCCAGCGCCGGGTCGGTGCCAAGCTCGGCAGGGTTCTCGGCGCCCGGGTCCTGGCCGTCGGCGGGCGCGGGATCCTGCCGGTCCGCCTCCAGCGGGTCGCTGAGGTGGGCGACCTGACCGTCGATGTCGATGCGCACCCGCCCGGACGGCATGGGCTCGCCCGTGCCGATCCGGCGCACCACGGCGGCCACGGTGGCCGCACCCAGCAGCACGTCCTCCCCCAGCTGCGGCCAGGTGGACAGGGTGCTGCCGGTCTCCACCAGGGAGGCGCCCATCTTCGCCGACACCTGGGTGGCGTCGACCACGCGGAGCACGTAGGGAATCTTCTCCTGCACGCTCAGTCCGGCCAGCTCCGCGGAGGTGAGCCCACCGAGCCGGCCGTGGAAGAGCGGGCGGGACGGGTCCACGTCGAAGCGCTCCACGTCCAGCAGGCCGCGGTCGCTGGTCTCCATCACCACCGGGACGCCACGCGCGCGGGCCAGCTCGCGCACCAGCACCTTCACGTCCAGGGAGTCGCACTCCTCCACCACCAGGTCGAGCCCGTCGAAGAACTCCTCGGCGTTGTCGGCGGTGAGCCCCTCGGTGCACACGGTGACCGGGAGGTAGGGGTCCAGCTCAGCGATGCGACGCGCGGCCAGCACCGCCTTGTTCAGGCCCAGGTCGAGCAGCGTGGCCGGGATGCGGTTGAGGTTGGACAGCGCGAGGGTGTCGAAGTCGGCCAGGCGCAGCTGCCCGCACAAGCCCTCCAGGGCGAGTGCGTGCGCCACCGCGTGCCCGACGCTGAGCCCCACCACGCCCACGGTGCGGCTGCGCAGCGCCAGCTGCTGCGACCGGGTGATCTTGTTGCGGTTGCGGTCCAGGCGCAGCAGGTCGAACGACCGGGGGCCGACCACCCCGACGAGGGTGTTGCGCCACGGGTAGTGCACCCAGCGGTCGGGCTCGGTCAGCGGCTCCGCACCGACCAGGCTCTGCACCCGGGCCAGGTCCGCGTGCTGCTCCGCGCGCAGGTCGAGCACCCGGGTGCCCGTCGAGCGCAGCCGCTCGAGGGTGGCTCCATCCTCGGCAGTCCGCTCGTCCAGAACCTGCGCACGCCACTCCTGGTCCTCGGTCACAGCTGGGTGGCTCCCCGCCCGTGCGCCGCGGCGTAGCGGCGGCCGACGCCCCCCTGCTCGGCCAGCGCGGCACTCTCCCGCAGGATGTGGACCACTTGGTCCTGCTTGGCCAGCTCGCCGTAGGTGAGACGGTCGAACCACATCAGCTTCGTCTCGTAGCGGTCGTCGGGGTAGGGCACCGCCGGCACGTCGTCGGCGATCACGCCCCCGCAGGTCGACCACCGGTCCAGCACGTAGCCGGCCGCGGTCGCGTGGGCGTGGCGCACGTCCAGCAAGCCCAGAGCGTGGATGACCGTGCGCGACAGCGCCGCGGTGAGGGCGCTGCGGGAGGCGACCCGATCGGACACCCAGGCGGTCTTCAGCTCGATCACCCCCTCCGGCAGTCGGCTGGCCACCATCTCGTGGATCTGCTGGTAGCCGGGCTGGCCGGCCCACTCGGTGAGGGCGTGGGACTGCGCGGGGCTGGTGTAGGGGCCCTGCACGCGCACGCCGCCGGCGAGCTCACCCGCCGGGGAGGTGATGGCGAAGAACATCGAGGTGCTCCGGCCGTCCCGGACGCTGTCCAGGTCGATGGCGCTCTGCACGCCGAACTTCCGGTAGTTGTCGACGGCCCCCGCCAGGTACTCCTGCCAGGTGTCCGGCGCCCCGTCCGGAGTGAGGGCGGTGAACCGGCAGCCCGTTGCCGCGTCCACATAGCTCTGCCCCCCGACGAGCGCCGGCTGCCGCTCGTGCCCGTTCATCAGCCGACCCATGTTTCCCCATCCCCGACCGTCTGCAGCTGACGCCGTGTGCGCCCACTGCTGAGAGGAACAAACTGCCTTCCCGTCTGCCATGCGAACGTCACCGCTGCGGGAGCACCACCAATCTCTCAATGGCTTGCCGGCTCAGTGAAACACAACTGGCACAAGAACACCGACGATTCCCCTGGCCAATTCTGCACCGCGCTCCGTTGTGGGCAATTCCCGTACGGCGGCGCTGCCGAGCGCTCCCGCAACGCCCGGAGGGCACCACGCTGTGACCAGCGCAGTGCCCTCGTGGAGCCCTAGGGCGGAACCGGTCGTCCCGGCTCGCCCGTCGATCAGGCGTACTTGACCTGAAGCTCCTTGATGCCGTTCAGCCAGCCCGAGCGCAGCCGGCGCGGCTCGGCCACCTTGGTGATGTTGGGCATGTGGTCGGCAATGGCGTTGAACATCAGGTTGACCTCGAGCCGCGCAAGGTTGGCGCCGAGGCAGTAGTGCGCACCGGTGCCGCCGAAAGCGAGGTGGGGGTTGTTCTCCCGGGTGATGTCGAACTTCATCGGGTCGTCGAAGACCGTCTCGTCGAAGTTGCCCGAGCTGTAGAACATCACCACTCGGTCGCCCTTCTTGATCTGCTGGCCGCCGAGGACGGTGTCCTCCAGCGCAGTGCGCTGGAAGTTGATGATCGGCGTGGCCCACCGGATGATCTCGTCGGCCGCAGTCTCCGGACGCTCCTTCTTGAACAGCTCCCACTGCTCGGGGTGCTCCATGAACGCGATCATCCCGTGGGTGATGGCGTTGCGAGTGGTCTCGTTGCCGGCCACCGCCAGCAGGATCACGAAGAAGCCGAACTCCTCGGAGGACAGCACCTCGCCGTCGATGTCCGCCTCGACGAGCTTGGTGACGATGTCGTCCATCGGACAACCCTTGCGCTGCTCAGCCAGCTCGTAGGCGTAGCCGAGCAGACCCATGGACGCCTGGATCTCGTCCGTCTCCATCTCCGGGTCGTCGTAAGCCGTCATCTGGTTGGACCAGTCGAAGACCTTCATGCGGTCCTCCTGCGGCACGCCCAGCATCTCCGCGATGGCCTGCAGCGGCAGCTCGCACGCCACCTGGGTGACGAAGTCGCCCTGGCCGGTGGCCGCGGCCTCCTCGACGATCCGCTTGGCCCGCGCGTTCAGGGCCTCCTGCAGGCTGTTGATGGCCCGGGGGGTGAAGCCACGGGAGACCAGGCGACGCAGCTTGGTGTGCTCCGGAGCGTCCTTGTTCAGCAGGATCACCCGCTGCAGCTCGATCTGCTCACGCTCGATGTCGTCGCGGAAGCGGGTGATGGCGGTGTTCTCCTCCGAGGAGAACACGTCGCTGCGGCGGGACACCTCCTTGATGTCGGCGTGGGTGGACACCACCCAGTAGCCACCGTCGTGGAACCCGCCACCGGTCCCCTCCTGCTGGTCCATCCAGAAGACTGGAGCGGTCTTGCGCGCCTCGGCGAACTTCTCCATCGGGATGCGGTCGAGGTACAAGTCCGGGTCAGTGAAGTCGAAACCCGGCGGGAAGCCGGGTCGTGTCCGAGTCTCGTCCTGGCTTGTGGTCACGCTGCACTCCTGACGTGGGGGGCTTGGCTCTCCGTTGCGCGGTATTACGGCCAGTGTGGCCCGTAACACGTTCTAGCCCATTCAAGCACGAGAAGCGCCGCCCGGCTAGGGGAGAGCGTGGCGCCTGTTGCCCGCCCGGTGAACCTGTTCTAGGTTGGCGGCAGGCCAGGAGAGGAGCCCCCCAGTGGGTAGTCCAGTCATCGTCGAGGCAGCGCGGACCCCGATCGGCAAGCGCGGAGGCTGGTTGTCCGGCCTGCACGCCGCGGAGCTGCTCGGCAAGGCGCAGCAGGCGGTCATCGACCGGTCCGGGATCAGCCCGGAGGTGGTGGAGCAGGTGATCGGCGGTTGCGTGACGCAGGCCGGCGAGCAGTCCAACAACGTCACTCGCACCGCCTGGCTCAACGCGGGCCTGCCCTGGCAGACCGGCACCACCACCGTCGACTGCCAGTGCGGCTCGGCCCAGCAGGCCACCCACCTCGTGGCGGGACTCATCGCCACCGGCGCCATCGACGTCGGCATCTCCTGCGGCATCGAGGCGATGAGCCGCGTGCCCCTGGGCTCGCACCTGAGCGTGGACGTCGGGACCCCGCGCCCGGACTCCTGGGACATCGACATGCCGGGGCAGTTCCTGGCCGCCGAGCGGATCGCCGAGCGTCGCGGCCTCACCCGGGACGACGTCGAGGCGCTCGGGGTGTCCTCGCAGCAGCGCGCCCGCCAGGCCTGGGACGAGGGCCGGTTCGACCGCGAGGTCGTGCCGGTGCAGACCGCGGACGGGTTGGTGAGCCGCGACCAGGGACTGCGGGAGACCACCAGGGAGGGCCTGGCCAAGCTCAACCCCGTGATGCCCGACGGCATCCACACCGCCGGCACCTCCTCGCAGATCTCCGACGGCGCCGCCGCCGTGCTGCTGATGGACTCCGACCGCGCCGAGGCGCTGGGCCTGCGGCCCCGTGCTCGCATCGTCACCCAGGCACTGGTGGGCGCCGAGCCGTTCTACCACCTGGACGGACCGGTGCAGGCCACCGAGCGGGTGCTCGAGCGCAGCGGCATGAAGATGGGCGACATCGACCTCTTCGAGGTGAACGAGGCCTTCGCGTCCGTCCTGCTGTCCTGGGCCCAGGTGCACAAGGCCGACATGGACAAGGTGAACGTCAACGGCGGCGCACTGGCCCTGGGTCACCCGGTGGGATCCACCGGCGCGCGGCTGATCACCACCGCGCTGCACGAGCTGGAGCGTCGGGACGCCTCCACCGCGCTGATCACCATGTGTGCCGGCGGAGCCCTGTCCACGGGCACCATCATCGAGCGGCTCTGAGCGAGATGAGCACTCCGACCAGGCCCCGCGGGCTGGACTCCCCGTGGACCGTCAAGGTCATCAAGGCGATGTCCGCGGTCAACGTCCGGCTCTACCAGCTGACCGGGGGCCGGGTGGGCAGCAAGTGGCGCGTGGGCAGCGCCTTCCCACGGGGCATCCCGGTCTGCCTGGTCACCACCACCGGCCGCAAGACCGGCCAGCCCCGCGTCTCCCCGCTGCTGTTCCTGCCCGACGGTGACCGCATCGTGCTGGTGGCCTCCCAGGGTGGCCTGCCCAAGAACCCGATGTGGTTCCTGAACATGCTGGCCACCCCGGAGGTCACCGTGCAGATCCGCTCGGACGTGCGCACGATGCGGGCGCGCGTCGCCGCTCCCGACGAGCGCGCCGAGCTGTGGCCCAAGCTGGTGGCGATGTACGCCGACTTCGACAGCTACCAGTCCTGGACCGAGCGCGAGATCCCGGTGGTGATCTGCGAGCCGGCCTGACGGCTCGGGCTAGCGGGCGCCGTAGACCGGCGACGGCTTCGGCGCCTCGCCGAGGATCTCCCGCACCACCGGGCCCAGCTCGGCCGGGTCCCAGCGCGCACCCTTGTCACGCTGCGCGCTGCGCTGCCAGCCGTCGGCGACCGCGACCATGCCGCCCTCGACCTCGAAGACCCGCCCGGTGACGTCGCTCGACTCCTCGGAGCCCAGCCAGACCACCAGCGGGGAGATGTTCGCCGGGTCCATCGCGTCGAAGGCGTCGCCCTCCGGCTTGGCCATGGTGTCGGCGAAGACCGCCTCGGTCATCCGGGTGCGGGCAGAGGGGGCGATGGCGTTGACGGTCACGCCGTACGAGGCCATCTCCGAGGCCGCCTGGATGGTCAGCAGGGCGATGCCGGCCTTGGCTGCGGCGTAGTTGCCCTGGCCGATCGAGCCCAGCAGGCCTGCGCCGGAGGAGGTGTTGATGACGCGGGCCTGGCGGGGACGCCCGGCCTTGGACTCCGCGCGCCAGTAGGCGGCCGCGTGACGCAGGGTGGCGAAGTGGCCCTTGAGGTGCACCCGGATCACCGAGTCCCAGTCCTGCTCGCTCATCCCCACGAGCATCTTGTCGCGGAGGAAGCCGGCGTTGTTCACCAGCACGTCCAGGCCACCGAAGGTGTCGATGGCGGTGCGCACGAGGTTCTCCGCGCCGGCCCAGTCGGCCACGTCGTCGCCGTTGACCACGGCTTCGCCACCGGCGGCCTTGATCTCGGCCACCACCTGCTCGGCGGGCGACTCACCGGTCGCCGAACCGTCCAGGCCGGCCCCGATGTCGTTGACGACAACCTTGGCACCCGCGGCGGCGAAAGCCAGCGCGTGCTCGCGACCGATGCCCCGGCCTGCTCCGGTGACGATGACGACGCGTCCGTCCAACAACGTGCTCACGTGTTCTCCTTCTCGATGTGTCCCGGAGTCAGCTCCCGGACAGTGAACCTAACAAGCACTCGCTTGGCTAGGGAGTCAGTACCGCTCAGGCCGGAGCCGAGATGCCGTGCAGGACGATCCCCAGGTACTCCTGAGCCACCACCTCGCTGCTCATCGCCAGGCCCGGCCGGTACCAGCGCACGGCTACCCACACCGTGTCGCGGATGAAGCGGTAGGCCACGTCGATGTCCAGGTCCGCCCGAAAGCTCCCGTCGGCGACGCCGCGCTGCAACACACCGATCCAGAGGTCCCGGAACTCGGTGTTGCGATCAGCGATGAAGCGAAACTGGGGAAGCGCCACCAGGTGCTTGGCCTCGTCCTGGTAGATCGCCACCGCGGAGTGCCTGCGGTCGATGGCGTCGAACGAGGTGGCCACCAGCGCCTCGAGCGTGTGGCGGGGATCGAGGCCCGCTGCCACGATGGAGCGGTAGCTGTCGAAGAGCTCGTCCAGGAACTCCCGGAGGATCTCCTCGACCATCGCCTCCTTGGAGCGGAAGTGGTGGTAGAGGCTGCCGGAGAGGATGCCTGCGCTGTCGGCGATGTCGCGCACAGTGGTCGCGCGCAGGCCCTGCTTGGCGAACAGCTCAGCCGCGAGCTGCAGCAGCTCGGCCCGCCGGCCAGAAGTCTCGGTCACCCCGGCAGCATACCAACCAAGCACTTGCTAGGGTGCCGCCATGGAGAACACGTGCGCGCTGGTCACCGGCGGTACCGGCGGCCTCGGCGCCGAGACGGCGCGTCGCCTGTCCGCCCAGGGGCACCCCGTCGCCCTGGCCTACCAGTCCAACCACACGGCGGCGGACGCCCTGGTCGCCGAGCTCACCGCCGGCGGCGGTCGTGCTCGGGCCTGGCCCCTCGACCTCACTGACGTCCAGGAGTGCGCCGCGCTCGCCCAGCAGGCGGAGGCGGACTTCGGTCCGGTGGCCGTCCTGGTGCACGCCGCGGGGCCGCACGTGCCGATGGTGCACCTGTCGCGCGTGGCACCGGAGACCTACGCGCAGCACCTGCGCGAGGAGGCGCTGGCCTTCTTCACCATCGTGAGCGCGTGCCTGGACCAGCTGCGTCGCACCCGCGGCTCGGTCGTGGCGGTGACCACCGCGGCCACCGCCCGCTACCCCGTCCGTGACGGGCTCTCCGCCGGCACCAAGGGAGCCGTGGAACAGCTGGTGCGCGGATATGCGGCCGAGGAGGGCCGGTTCGGGGTGCGCTTCAACGCCGTGGGTCCGGGAATGCTCACCGACGGCATGGCCGCCCGCCTCATCGGCACCGGCGAGCTGGACGAGCGAGCGCTGGAGGTCACCCGCGCGAACATTCCGCTCGGGCGGTTCGGATCAGCAGGCGACATCGCCGAGGCGGTGTGCTTCCTGGCCAGCGAGCGAGCCGGTTTCATCACCGGACAAAAGCTCGACGTGGACGGCGGTTACTCGGTCTGACCATTCATCCCGCAGCCGGGGAACGTATTGCTGAAATGGTCGTGAACGCACGAAAGAGGATCCCCGCAAGGGGATCCTCTTTCGTGGTGGTGCAAATGATGTTCGGCGGCGTCCTACTCTCCCACACCCTGTCGGGTGCAGTACCA